>JAKFFJ010000020.1:0-61637 GCA_036675265.1 Luteimonas sp. | reverse complement strand
GTGCCGGAGCCCCCGGCGAGGATGATGCCCTTGCGCGTCATGCGGCGACGCCGCCGATGCGTTCGAGGCGATAGGAGCCGTCCAGCACGCGCGCGACCCAGTCCTGGTGGTCCAGGTACCAGTCGACGGTCTCGGCCATGCCGCGCTCGAAGCTGTGGGCAGGCTGCCAGCCGAGTTCGCCCTGCAGCTTCGAGGCGTCGATCGCATAGCGCCGGTCGTGGCCGGGGCGGTCGGCGACATGGGTCACCTGCGAGAACCTGGGCGCACCGTCGCGACGGGGGCGTCGCGCGTCCAGCAGCTCGCAGATCGTGCCCACAACGGAGATGTTCTCGCGCTCGGCGTCCCCGCCGACGTTGTAGGTCTCGCCGACGCGGCCGCGCTCGAGCACCACGCGGATCGCGGCGCAATGGTCGCCGACGTACAACCAGTCGCGCACGTTGCGGCCGTCGCCGTAGATCGGCAACGGTTCGCCGGCAAGCGCCCTGGCGATGATCAGCGGAATGAGCTTCTCCGGGAACTGGTAGGGCCCGTAGTTGTTCGAGCAGTTGGTGGTGAGCACCGGCAGCCCGTAGGTGTGGTGGAACGCGCGCACCAGGTGGTCGGATGCGGCCTTCGACGCCGAGTACGGAGAATTCGGCGCGAACGGGGTCTGCTCGGTGAACTTGCCGGTCTCGCCCAGCGACCCGTACACCTCGTCGGTGGAGACGTGCAGGAAGCGGAAGCCGTCCTTCTTGTCGCCGTCCAGCGCGCGCCAGTAGTCACGCGCGCCCTCGAGCAGGGCCAGCGTCCCCACGACGTTGGTCTGCACGAACGCGGCAGGGCCATCGATCGAGCGATCGACATGGCTTTCCGCCGCGAAGTTGACCACGGCATCGGGCCGGTGCTCGCGCAGCAGCGCATCGACCAGCGCCCGGTCCCCGATGTCCCCATGCACGAACAGGTGGCCCGCGTCGCCCTCGAGCGACGCAAGGGTGTCGAGATTGCCCGCGTAGGTGAGCGCGTCGAGGTTGATGATCCGGACGCCACGACGGACTGCGTCGAGCACGAAATTGCCGCCGATGAAGCCGGCGCCGCCGGTTACAAGTAAGGTTTTCATCAAAAAGGAATGTCGTCGTCGGTGAAGTCGGTGTCGAACTCGTTCGACTTGGCGGGTGCCGGCTCGCGGCGCGGCGCGGCATCCTGGCGCTGGGCAGGGCGTGCCGGACGCTCGGATCGGGCCCCGCCGGCGCCCGATCCGCCGCCTTCGCCGCCCCCGCCGAGCATCTGCATCTCGTCGGCGACGATGTCGGTGAAATACTTCTCGACGCCATCCTGGCCGGTGAACTTGTCGTAGCGGATCGAACCCTCGATGTAGACCTGGCGACCCTTCCGCAGGTATTCGCCGGCGATCTCGCCGAGCTTGCCGAACAGCTTCACGCGGTGCCATTCGGTCCTCTCGACCTGGTTGCCGTCCTTGTCCTTGCGCACGCTGGTCGTGGCCAGGCTGAGCGAGCAGACGGCCATGCCGCCTTGCGTGTACTTCATTTCCGGATCGTTGCCGAGATTGCCGACAAGGATCACCTTGTTGATGCCGCGTGCCATGGCGCGTCCCTTCCTGAGTGGAGTGATGCCCGGTCAGGGCGTGCCCATTCGATTATACCCGGGGGTCGCCGGGAATCGGGTCCCGGGCCGGTCCCGCGTCAGGAGTTCCCGTGACGGCGGACGGCGCGCGGTCCCGTCATAATCCGCGCTCCAGAAAACGGAATCCCCCATGGAATCGGCCACGCTCGACGCGACCGCCCCGCCCGGGCTCGACGCCATCCAGGCGCTGGCGCGCGACGACATGGCGGCGGTCGACGCCCTGGTCCGCCGCCGGCTCGCCTCGGACGTGGTGCTCGTGAACCAGGTCGCCGAATACATCATCGGCGCGGGCGGCAAGCGCCTGCGGCCGATGTTGCTGCTCCTGGCGGCGGGGGCCTTCGGACGGCGCGGGCCGGACGTCCACCAGCTCGCGGCCGTGGTCGAGTTCATCCACACGGCCACACTGCTCCACGACGACGTGGTGGACGAATCCGACCTGCGCCGCGGGCGCCGCACCGCGAATGCGGTCTGGGGCAACGCCCCGAGCGTGCTGGTGGGCGACTTCCTGTATTCGCGCAGCTTCCAGCTGATGGTCGAGCTGGAACGTCCCGAGGTGATGCGGATCCTCGCGGACACCACCAACGAGATTGCCGAAGGCGAGGTCCTGCAGCTGCTGCACGTGCGCAACGCGGGCACGGCCGAGGCGGACTACCTGCGCGTCATCGAACGCAAGACCGCCGTGCTGTTCGCCGCCGCCACCCGCCTCGGGGCGCTCCTGGCCGACGCGGGCGACCCCGCCTGCGATGCGCTGCATGCCTATGGACTGAACCTGGGGTTTGCCTTCCAGATCGCCGACGACGTGCTCGATTACGCGGCGGATGCCGATGTCCTGGGCAAGCACGTCGGCGACGACCTGGCCGAGGGCAAGGCCACGCTGCCGCTGATCCACGCCATGCGCCATGCCGACCCTGCCACGGCGGCCGTCCTGCGCGCGGCGGTCGAGGCCGGCGACGCCGGAGCGCTGCCCGACGTGCTGGCGGCGATCACCGCCAGCGGCAGCCTCGCGTACAGCCGCGAGCGCGCCGCCCACTACGCAGGGCTCGCCGAGCGCGCACTGGACGCGTTGCCGGCCAACGACCATGTCGAGGCGCTCCGGGGCCTGGCGCGCTACGCGGTGGACCGCGACCACTGAGTTCGCATCTTTGGCGGTTCCCTGTCAGGCAACGCCGAGGCCGGCAATGGCGCCGGTGTCCACCGGGTCGAAGCCCGCCAGTTTCGCGAAATGGCAGCCGCGTTCGGTGTAATCCCGGTAAGGCCCGAAGCTCGGGGCGCCGGGCGACAGCAGGACGACCCCTTCCCCCTGCAACGCGATGCGCGCCTCGGCGACGGCGGCGGGCAGGTCGTCGGCGGCAGCCAGCCGGAATCGTCCCTCGGCGGCCAGGGGGGCCAGCAATCCATGGATCCTCGGGCCATTCGCGCCTGTGGTGACGATCGCGTGGGGTGGCCGCACGCGCATCGCGTCGGCGAACCCCGCCCAGTCCACGCCACGGTCGTGGCCACCCACGATCAATGCCACGCGCCTGCCCGCGTGCAGGTCCAGCGCGGCGAGGCTCGCGTGCGGCGTGGTGCTGATCGAGTCGTCCACCCAGTCCAGGCCGTCGCGCCTGCCGAGCGGCTGCAACCGGTGTGGCAGTGGCAGGAACGTGGCGGCGTGGGGGGCCAGTGCGGCGGCATCGTGCCCCAGGGCCTCGATCGCGGTGAGCACGGCGCACAGGTTCTGCCGGTTGTGGCGGCCCGGCAGCGGCAGGGCGGCCGTGTCGAAGATCGCGTCGTCGCCACGATGCACCACGTCGCCGCGCAGGTGCCAACCGTCGGATCGCCCGAACCAGCGCACCTCGCCTGGCAGTTCGAGCGTCGACAGGCGCGGATCCGTGGCGTTGAGCACCGCGACGCGAGGCCGCGCCTGCCTCACCAGCCGCAGCTTGTCCTCGACATAGCGCGCTTCGCTGCCGTGCCAGTCCAGGTGTTCCGGAAACAGGTTGAGCACCACGGCCACGTCGGGCCGTCCTCCCGCCGCCGCGACGTCGCCGGTCTGGTAGCTCGACAGCTCGATCGCCCAGGCGTCGGCGTCCGCGTCCAGCAATTCCATCAGGGGCAGTCCGATGTTGCCGGCGAGCGCAGTGCGTACCCCGCCCGCCCGCAACAGGTGTGCGAGCAGCGCGGTGCTGGTGCTCTTGCCCTTCGTCCCGGTGATGCACGCCGTGTCCGGGACGCGCCCGTCGGGACCGGCACGTTCGCCGAACCAGAGCGCGGTGCCGCCCAGGAAGCGCGTGCCGGTGGCGGACGCGGCGACGACGTGCTCGCCGTACGGGCTGATGCCGGGCGACTTCAGCACCACCGCGAAATCGCCGAGCAGCGGCCCGGCCGGCATGGTCTCGACCTGCAGCGCCGGGTCCGCCAGCGCGTGCGCATCGCCCGCGTCGGCCTCGTGGCACAACAGGGTCAGGGGCAGGCCGGGCAGCCGCGACCGCAACGCGCGGTAGGTCGCGCGCCCTTCGCGTCCCCACCCCCAGAGCGCGATCCGGCCGCCCCGGGCGGCGATCGACTCAAGCGTCGAAATGCGCACGCACGCGCTCCCACGTCGCCGGCGGCACCCGGTGCTCGCCCTCGAGCGTCATCTGGGGGGCGATCGCCAGCGCCTCCGGATCGAGCGTCGGCAGGATCTCGCGCACGAAGCGCTCCACGAGCGCGTCCTCGCGCCACTCGGGGCGCGTGGCCAGCGCCGCGAGCGCCGCGCGCGACTCGCGTCCCTCGCCGACGCACTCGAACGGCTTGTGGTCCCGGAATTCGAGCAGGGCGTCGTAACCGCCTGCCTGCCCCGGGTCGTCGAGCAGGTTGCGCCCGAAGATCGCCACCAGCCGGGGCTTGGACATGAACGGCGCGAGCGCCAGGAAGACGAAGTGGCACTTGGGGCAGACGCCGCACCAGCGGTTGACCGGACGCTCGCCCAGGATGTGGAAGTTGCGGTTGCAACTGGAGAAGTGCGCGTCGTAGCGGTTGCTGCGGGTGAACTGGCGCGCGACCGCCAGTTCGCTCAGCGGGCGCAGCAACGAGTAGTAGTGCAGGTCCCCGGCCACGTGCCGCTGCACGTGCTCGCCGAACGCGCGCTCGAACGCCCAGCCCTTGGACCACTGGTGGTTGACCTCGCCCGTGCCGGGGATCGTGGACCCGTAACTGGCCGATCGTTCGTTCGAGAACACCACCTGGTCCATGCCGTGCAGCAGCGCCGCCAGCACCAGGATCGCGGAGTTCACCGCGGTGACCGGGATATGCCCGTTCCAGGCGCCCTGCCGGTTGAAGTCGAACAGCCGGGGCGCGAGCTGGCGACCGATGTTGAGCATCGGCAGCCCCGTGCGCGCGGCGCAGGCCGCGATCAGCTGGGACCCGCCGATCCACGAGACGGTCTGCGCCACGCCGGCCGCGCGCAGCGCCTCGATCGACACCAGCGAATCCTTGCCGCCACCGATCGCGACCAGCGCGTGTTCGCGGAGGCCGGCATCCGGCGCCGGCGCCGGCCGGCCGTCGCGCGGGAACCTGATCCTCCCGTGCAGGTCCAGGCCGTTGCGGTAGGCAAACTCGCCCAGCCCGTTGAGGTAGACCGCTTCCAGCAACGTGGCGGTCGCCTCGTCGATGGCATAGCCGTCGATCCGGATCACGGCCGGCACGGCGGCCTTGTAATAGCTCACGCCGGCGATGAGGTGCAGCAACCGCAACGCCCGCCCGACCGTGTCCGCACGCGCCTCGTCGAGGGTGAACGGCGCGCCCGGCACAGTAACCGTCTCCACCAGCTCAGGGCCGTCGTCGAAGGCGTAGGCGAGTTCGGCGATGCCCGTCGCCGCGTCGAAACCGCAACGCACGAAGCGGAACGCATGGATGGCGTCGCGGCGGAACGTCCAGTCGGTCATTCGAGTGCTTCCTCGACCGGGAGCGGCCGCAAGTTGTAGGTGTTGGCCATCGCCATGCCGTAGGCGCCCGCATCGGCAACCAGCAGCACGTCGCCCTCGGCCGTGGGCGCGGGCAGCAACCGCAGTTCGCCCAGCACGTCGCCCGTCTCGCAGATGGGCCCCACGACGTCGAACGCGGCGTCGGCAGGCGCATCCAGTCGCGACAGGTTCACGATGTCGTGCCAGGCCTCGTACAGCGCCGGTCGCAGCAACGCGTTCATGCCCGCGTCCGCGCCGACGCGCCGCACGCCGTCCTTCTCGACGACCTGCGTCGCGGTGAGCAGCAGCACGCCCGCCTGCGCCACCAGCCAGCGCCCCGGTTCGACGGCGAGGCCGAACCGCGGATAGGCCGCCTTGATCTCCGCCAGCCCCGCCGCCCACGCCTCCAGGTCGAAGCGCGGCGCATCCGGCGTGTACGGCACCGGCAAGCCCCCGCCGATGTCGATCCATTCGACGCTGCCCAGGCTGTCGGCGAGCCCCGCCAGCTCGGCATACACGGCGCGCCAGTGCCCCGGCGACTCGATCCCGCTGCCCAGGTGCGCGTGCAAGCCCTCGATGCGCGCGCCGATGGCCCGTGCGGCCGAGGCGAACGCCTCCAGGCGCGCCACCGGCAGCCCGAACTTCGCCTCTGCGCCACCCGTGCGCACCTTCTGGTGGTGGCCGTCGCCGCGGCCCAGGTCGAGCCGCAGCCAGAGCACGCGATCGCCGAACAGGTCTGGCCAGCGTTGCAGCGCCTCGATGTTGTCGACGGTGACAGTGACGCCGCGCGACAGTGCCTCCACGTACTCGGCGCGCGGCGCGAAGCTCGGGGTGAACAGCACGCGCGACGGCGCCAGGCCTGGCAACGCCTCGAAGACCCGCGCGAGCTCGCCCGCGGAGACGCACTCGAAACCGAAGCCTTCTTCTGCCAGCGCATGCAGGATCGACGGGTGCGCGTTGGCCTTCAATGCGTAGTAGCGCCGGTCGATCGCACCGACCGCGGCGAGCGCCCGGGCCCGGTCGCGCACCGTCGGAAGGTGGTACGCATACGTTGGCGTACCGGCTGCCGCGAGGCGCAGCAACTCCGGACGCGCGTCGTGCCACCACGGCGCTTCGCGGGCGATGGCGCCCTGCGTGATCTCCCGCCAGGTGGGTCCGAACACGCTCGCGTCGCGCATCGGCATCGCGCCGCTGCGCACCAGCTCGGCGTGCAGCTGTGGCACCAGGCCCTCGGCGTCGGCTTCGTCCACCACGAAGGTGAGGTTGAGGTCGTTGGAGGACTGCGACACCAGGTGGACGCGCTCGCGACCGAACGTGGCCCAGATGTCCGACAACCGGTGCAGCAGCGACCGCATGCCGCGGCCCACCAGCGTGATCGCCGCGCACGGCGCGATCACCTTGACCCGGCACACCTGGGCCAGGTCCGCGGCCAGCGCCTCGAGCACGTTGCCGCTGACCAGGTTGTCGCTCGGGTCGAGCGACACGGTGACGTTGGTCTCGGACGAACCGATCAGGTCGACCGAGAGGCCATGCCTGCGAAACCTGTCGAAGATGTCGGCCAGGAAGCCGACCTGCTGCCACATGCCGATGCTTTCCATCGACACCAGCACGATGCCGTTGCGCCGGCTGATCGCCTTGACGCCCGGCACCGTCTCGGCCTGCGCGTCGATGCGCGTGCCGGGTGCGTCGGGACGCTCGGTGTCCAGGATCCGCATCGGTACGCCTGCGTCCCTGCACGGGCCGATCGAGCGCGGATGCAGGACCTTGGCGCCCGTGGTGGCGATTTCCTGCGCCTCGGCATAGTCCAGCCGCGCCAGCAGCCGCGCGTCGGGCACTTCGCGCGGGTTGGCGCTGAACATGCCCGGCACGTCCGTCCATATTTCCACGCGCCTGGCGCCGAGCATCGCGCCGAAGTACGCGGCGGACGTGTCCGAGCCACCTCGACCGAGCACCGCGGTACCGCCGTCGCCGTGGCGCGCGATGAAGCCCTGGGTCAGGAGCAGCCGCTGCGGCTGTGCGTCGAAGCGCGCGCGCGCACCGGCATCGCCGCCATGGCGGCACGACACGCACAGCCGGGTGGCCCAGTCGTTCTGGTTGGGCAGTGCCAGCGCCTGCAGCCAGTCGCGCGCATCGCACCACCCGAAGTCCAGGCCCTGGGCGCAGAGGTAGGCGGCGCCGAGCGTCGACGACAGCAATTCGCCTTGGGCGAGCACCTCGGCTTGCCAGTCGAGCGGCCTGTCGGCAGCACGGGCGTCGTTGGCCAGCGCGTGCAATTTCGCCAGGCGCCCGCCGATGACGGCTTCCGCGTCCAGCCCCAGTTCCGAGGCGAAGTCCCCGTGGCGGTCCGCGAGTGCCGCCATGCCCTGCACGGGGTCGGCGCCATCGGCCACGGCCTGCAACGCGTTGGTCACCCCCGAGAGCGCCGACACGACGACCAGCACCCGCGCGCCTTCATCGCGCGCGCGCCCTTCCGCGATCCGCCCGATCGTGTCCCAGCGATGCCGGCGCGACACGGAGGTGCCGCCGAACTTGAGGACGATCCAGTTGGGCGGCGTGTCGGGCATCGTGAGATTCTATGCGGAAGGAGTACACGCCCCCATGACCCTCCGCCGCTACCTGCAGCTGGACGTGTTCGCCGACCGTCCGGGCGCGGGCAATCCGCTCGCCGTCGTGCTCGATGCCGACGGCCTGTCCGACGACGCCATGCAGGCGATCGCCCGCTGGACGCGGCTGCCCGAAACCACCTTCGTGCGCCCCACGGATGCCGACGGCGCCGACTACGGCATCCGCATCTTCAGCCCGCGACGCGAGGTGCCTTTCGCCGGGCACCCCAGCGTGGGCACCGCGCACGCGGTGCTGGAATCGGGCATCGCGCTGCCGCGCGGAGGCGTGCTCGTCCAGGACGGCATCGCCGGCAGGCTGCCGCTGCGGGTGGAGGGAGAAGGCAACTGCCGGACACTGTCGGTCAGGACGCCGCGCGCCAGCCTGATGCGGGTCGGCTCGACGGACGAGCCGCTGCTCGGCGCCGCACTGGCTGGACTGCCGCCCGGCAGGCTGCCGCCGGCGCTGATGGACGGCGGCCGCCGCTGGTGGCTGGCCGAAGTCGCCGACGAAGCGGCCCTGCGGAGCGCGACGCCCGATTGGAAGGCCATCGCCGCGCTGGCGGCGGACACCGGCAGCATGGGCCTGTGCGTGTTCGCGCGCAGCACCGATCCGGTCTACTACCTGGCGGTCCGCGCATGGGTCGGCGCGCCGGGCTGCTTCGAGGACGCCGCGTCTGGCGCCGCCAACGCCACCCTCGCCGCGTGGCTGGCATTGCGCGACGCGCTGCCGCGCGCGGACGGGTTCTATCGCGTCAGCCAGGGCCGGGAGGTGGGGCACGACGCGATCATCGAACTGCGCGTGGACGACGACGGCGAGGTCTGGTCGGGGGGACGCGTGGTCACGGTGGTGGCCGGGACGATCGACTGGTAGGACTCGCCGCCATGGCGGCTCCCACAAAAAAAAGGGGCCGGACGAGCCGGCCCCAGCTGCTGCCCCTCCCACGGGGTCTGGTGGCGCGCGCTCAGTCCGGGTGGACTTCCACGCGCACGCGGATGGTGTCGCCAGGGTGGTAGTCGGTGCGGGTGTGGAACTCGCGGCCCGCGTATTCGTAGGTGACGTCGTAGCCCGCCACGCGATTGCCCGACGTCCGCGAACCGCCGTAAGGCACCGGGTCGCAGACGCGGACCGTGCCGGTGCGCGTGGCGTAGCGCTCCCGCTGCCCGGCCTCGTAGATCTGGCGGCCTGCCATGCCACCGACCATCGAACCGATCGCGGCGGTGGCGTAGCGGGCCGAACCACCGCCCACCTGGCTGCCGATCGCCGCGCCGACGAGACCGCCGATCACGGTGGCGATGTTGCTCCCGGCGCCGACCCCGGCCTGGCCATAGGGGTCGTAGCCGCCGCGTCCGTAATAGGGGTCGCCGTAGCGATCGTTGCCGTAATAGCGGTCGTCGCCATGGCGATCACTGGTGTAATACCCGTCGCGGCCCGAATAGGTCGACTGCGTGTAGCGGCAATTCGTTCCCGATGCCTCGCCGTAGCCAGGGCCGGAGGCGATCACCGGGTCGACGCGCAACACGCGTGCATGGTCGTAGACGGCGCCTGAGGACTGCCCGTAGCGATCCGGCTGCGGCTGGCCGTAGCTGCCGTACGCGCCATATCCGGCACGGCCGTTGGTGTCGTAGTAGCTCTGCGCATTCGCGACGCCGCTGGTGGCGGCCAGGGCGAACGCGAGGGCGGACGCGGTGAGGGACTTCATGGCGATCTCCGGCGCCGGGAGTCCGGCGGCTCGACCCCATCCTTGATTCACGCGAATTAAACACGGCTGAATCCGGCCGGGGATACCTGAACGGTGCGCGGGGATCCCGGCTTCCGGCGCTTCGCGCCTCCAACCGGGCGACCGGGGCGGGATGCCGTGCGGAGCCCGGATGGAGCGAAGCGCAATCCGGATTGCTCACGCGAGGTTGGCATCGAGCTCGATGGGCACCGCCGACAACGCCCGCGACACCGGGCAGTTGCTCTTGGCGTCGTCGGCGACCGCGCGGAACTTGGCGGGATCGATCCCCGGCACGTTCGCCTCGAGCTTCAGCCGGATGGCCGAGAGTTGCGGGCCGCCTTCCGTGGACAGGTCCACCTCGGCGCGCGTGTCGAGCGCGGTCGCCGGATGCCCTGCCTCGGCGAGCTTGTTCGCCAGGAACATCGTGAAGCAGCCGGCATGCGCGGCCGCGATGAGTTCCTCGGGGTTCGTCCCCTTCCCGTCGCCGAAGCGGGCGTTGAAGCCGTACCGCGTTCCGTCCATCAGTCCGCTGGCGGGCGTGCTGAGGGTGCCGCCTCCCTGCTTGAGGTCGCCTTCCCAGTGCGCGAGTGCGTGGCGAGAGATGCCCATGGCCGTGTCTTCCTTCCGGGGGTGGAGGTCCAGCGTAGGCCCGGTCGCGTCACGACGGGGTCGCTTGACCGCCATCGGCCATGGGAGGAGGCTGGCCCTCCCCCCGGCCCGGCCGGACTGGCCGAGCCTCCTGGCGAGGAGACGGCCCCATGCCCTACCGCACCGAAGACATCCGCAACGTGGCCCTCGCGGGCCATCCCGGCGCCGGCAAAACAACGTTGTTCGAAGCCCTGCTGCATGCCGGCGGCACCGTGTCCGTGGCAGGCACCGTCGAGCGCGGCAGCACCGTCTCGGACTTCGACCCGATGGAAAAGCAGCGCGGCCACTCGATCGACGCGGCCATCGCCAGCATCGACCACGCGGGCGTGCACGTGAACCTGGTGGACACGCCCGGCTATCCGGACTTCCGGGGGCCCGCGCTGTCCGCGCTCGCCGCGGTGGAAACGGTGCTGGTCGTCGTCGACGCGGACCACGGCGTCGAGTACGGGACGCGCCGCATGATGGAACACGCGAAAGCGCGGAAGCTCTGTCGCGTGGTGGTGGTGAACAAGATCGACCACGAAGGGGCGAACCCCGGCCGCGTGCTCGCCGGCCTGCGCGAGGCGTTCGGCCCCGAATGCCTGCCGCTGAACCTGCCCGCCGATGGCGGCGCGAAAGTCGTCGACTGCTTCGGCGCGTCCACGGGCGAGAGCGACCTCGGCCCCGTCGCCGACTGGCACCAGAAGATCATCGACCAGGTCGTCGAGGTGAACGAGACGGTGATGGAGCACTACCTCGACCTCGGCGAGGGCGGCCTGTCCGGCCAGGAACTGCACGATGCGTTCGAACAGTGCCTGCGGGAGGGGCACCTGGTGCCGGTGCTGTTCTGCTCCGCGCGCAGCGGCACGGGCGTGCGCGAACTGCTCGACGCCGCCGAAAGGCTGCTTCCGCACCCGGGCGAAGCCAACCCGCCACAGTTCATGAAAGGCACGGGACCTTCGGCCGGGGCGATCGACGCGCGTCCCGACCCGGCGGCCCACGTCGTCGCGGACGTGTTCAAGGTCGTCAACGATCCCTTCGTGGGCAAGCTGGGCGTGTTCCGCGTGTACCAGGGCACCGTGCGCAAGGACACCCAGCTGTTCGTCGACGATGGGCGCAAGCCGTTCAAGGTCGGGCACCTGTTCAAGCTCAAGGGCAAGGACCACGTCGAGATCGACCAGGCGATCCCGGGGGACATCGCGGCGGTGGCGAAGGTCGAGGACCTGCACTTCGATGCGGTGCTGCACGACAGCCACGACGAGGACCAGATCCACCTGGCGCCGCTCGACTTCCCGAAGCCGATGTTCGGTCTCGCGGTCGATGCGGCGAGCAAGGGCCAGGAGCAGAAGCTGGCGACCGCGCTGCACAAGCTGGCGGAGGAGGATCCCTGCTTCCACGTCGAGCACGAGCCCGAGACCAACGAAACGGTGGTGCGCGGCCTCTCGGACCTGCACCTGCGGGTGATGCTCGAGCGTCTGAAGGACCGGCACGGCGTCGACGTGCGTTCGCGCCCGCCGCGCATTGCCTACCGCGAGACCATCGGCAGCCGCGCCGAGGGCCACCACCGGCACAAGAAGCAGACCGGCGGTGCCGGCCAGTTCGGCGAGGTGTACCTGCGCGTCGAACCCCTGCCGCGCGGCTCGGGCTTCGAGTTCGTCGACGAGGTCAAGGGCGGCACGATCCCGGGCCAGTTCCTGCCTGCGGTCGAGAAGGGAGTACGCCAGGTCCTTGCCACCGGCGCACTTGCCGGCTACCCGATCCAGGACGTGCGCGTCGTCGTGTACGACGGCAAGTACCACCCCGTCGACAGCAAGGAGGTGGCGTTCGTCGCCGCCGGCAAGAAGGCGTTCCTGGACGCGGTGCAGAAGGCGCGGCCGCAGGTGCTCGAGCCGATCGTCGACCTGGAGGTCGCGGTGCCCGAGCAGCACATGGGCGACATCAGCGGCGGACTGGCCTCCAAGCGCGCGCGCATCAGCGGCACCGATGCGATCAGGGGCAGCGAGATCGTGGTCAAGGCCCAGGTGCCCTTGTCCGAGCTCGAGGGCTATGCCGCGGAACTGAAGTCGGTGACCGCCGGGCGGGGCCGGTATTCGCTGGATTTCAGCCACTACGAACCGGTCCCGGCGCAGGTGCAGCAGAAGCTCGCAGAGGCCTGGAAGCCGCGGCACGAGGAAGATTGAGCGAAAAACCGCAAAAAAAACCGTCCGGGGCTTCCCTGCGCCCGCGCGATTGCCCTACATTCGACCTGCCGGCCCGACCGGCCCAGACACATCACCGATGACGAGGAACGAAAGACCCATGGCAAAGAAGAAGGCGACATCCAAGAAGGCCGCGCCGAAAGCCGCCGCCAAGCCGTCCGCGCCGAAGCCGATCAAGGAGACCCTGAGCAAGTCGGGCCTGGTCGCGCACATCGCCGACACCTCCGGCGTCGCCTCGCGCGACGTGCGCGCCGTCCTGTCCGCACTGGAAGGCGCGATGGCCGGCTCGGTCAGCAAGAAGGGCGCAGGCACGTTCGTCCTGCCGGGCCTGCTGAAGGTCACCGCGGTCAACGTTCCCGCCAAGCCCAAGCGCAAGGGCATCAACCCGTTCACCAAGGAAGAGCAGTGGTTCGCGGCGAAGCCGGCCTCGGTCAAGCTGAAGGTCCGCCCGCTCAAGAAGCTCAAGGACGCCGCGGCCTGATCCGCGCGTGCCGGCCTCGCCGGCAGGGGAAAGACACCGGCCGGGCTCCCCAGGGAGCCCGGCTTTTTCATGTCACTCGTCTTCTTCCTCGGGTTCGACGGCGTCGTCGAGCCGCACGGGCTGCGGGACCAGCTGCCCACGGATGGCCCCGTCCGGGAAGGCCGGCGTCTCCAGCTGCAGGTAGGTCTCGCCCGCGCGCATCCGTTCCGCGACTTCGGGCGACAACGCGATCTCGATGTCGTCCAGGCGGCCGCGCACCAGGTCGGGCGCGATGTCGAGTTCCGCGACCAGGTCGCCGTTCTCGGTCGGCGCGCCGGCATACAACCCGGCGCCGCTCGCACCCGATTCCAGGCCGCCGAACACCAGTTCGATCCGCACGCGCCCCTCGTCGTCGAGCCACGCATGGGCCTCGCCCGATCCGGTGGACTCGGTGGCGGATACCACGTGCGCGCCGTCGAGCGTGGCGTGCAGTTCCAGGTCCGCGGCCAGCGCGGGCGACGTGGCCGATGCCGCGGCGAGCGCCGCCAGCACTGCGCCGCGCATCGCCACGCGCACGCCCTTCGCAATCCTCACCATGGGATTTCCTCCATCGAGGGCAACCCGGATAGCAGGCAGCGCCGGCATGCAAGCGCACGTGAAGGCCTGTGCCGACCCGTCGTTCACGGCGCAGGAGCGAACGTACGCGGCATGTCCCGGCCCTCTCGCAACGCGCCGATCGGCAGGCCCCTCGCGCGCGCCCTGGCAGCAGGGTTGCTGCTTGCACTCGCCGCCTGCGGCGACGATGACGCGGATACCCGCACGCGCAACGGCACGGACGTCGGCAACGGCCAGGCTTCCGGGCTCCCGGCGCCCGAGGGCGCCATCGGCTCGGTCACCGGCATGCCCGCGAATCCGGGACCCGGCACGACGCCGGTGACCGGGATGGCCGGCGCGGCGCCCAACGAGGCGTCCGCGACGCCGGAGGGCGGCGATGCGGATTCGGGACTCACATGGACCGAGGACCCGGCGATCGACGGCGTGTTCGTCCTGACGGACGATCCAGCCGCGACTTCGGGTGCGGCTACGCCCGCACTGCCCATTGCGCCAGCGCCAGCGCCGCCCGCGCCACCCGCGACGCCCGCGCCACAATCGTCGGTGCCGCGACAGGCCGCGGTCGTCCCAGCGGCGCCTGCGGACCCCTCGGCCACGGTCCCGGCCGGCACGGAGCGGGCAACGGAAAGCACGACGTTCGTCGTCGAACCCGCCGAAACGGACGGCGAAGACTGACCCCGTTCCTGCGCGTCAGATCTCGAAGCGGTAGGACAGCTTGACCAGCAGCTGTTCGCTGTCGCGCAGGTCGAAGGCATCCGCCAGCAGGCGCCCGGCACTGTCGAAGGGACCAGGACCCTGCTGGTACAACGACCCGCCGCGCACGTACGCGACGTACAGGTAGGACAGCGGCGCGAGCTCGTAGCGATAGCGCACCTGGAACCCGAGGTTGCGCAACGCGAAATCCTCGAGGGGTTCGTCGACGGCGACGGGCGTGCCGTCCGGCGCCACGCGCCAGGCCTGCCGGGCACGCGCGTCCAGTCCCAGTGCCTCCAGGCGCACGCGCAACTCCTGCTTCGGGTCGATCAGCCAGGTCGCGCCCGCGTTGGCGAACACCACGTCGGACCGGAACGTGCCGACCAGGGTGTCGTGCTGCCAGAGCAGCCAGTCCGGGTCATGCTGCAGTTCCAGTCCCATGCCGAAGCTCAGCGTGTCGCTGGCATGCCAGGTGGGTTCGATGTCGACCATCAATGCCCCGCGCTCGGCGCCTTCCAGCCCCTCGGCGGCGTAGCGCACGTTGCCGTAGAGCGACCAGCTGCCATCGCCACGGGGCCGGCTGCGCTCCGCGAACAGGAACACGCGTTCGGGCACCCTGACGGGACCGTTGCCGCGGGTGACGAGGTCGTCGTAGCCGGCGGTCCAGCCGCCGACCTCGAAGAACTCGTTGCCTCCGTCGCGGCGCTCGCTGCGCCGCTGGATCGCCCAGGCGTCCGCGATGTGCAGGCCCGAATCGTTCTCGCGCCGCGACACGGCGAAATGCCAGTCATGGGAGGCATAGGACGACGCCTCCGGGAGCCCGGTCACGCGCCGCGCCAGGTCGTAGCGGGCGTAGTTGTAGTCGTTGCGTTCCAGGAAGCCGAAGTCGTTGAGCTGCAGCTGGTCTCCCAGGTGCAGCAGGAACAATTGCTGGCGCCAGCCATTGCCGTGGTCGTAGTCGATCCGGGCCTGCGCGCCGCTGTCGTGGATCCGCCCGCCGCCGTCGTCCACGGAAGACAGCACCGCGGTGGTGCGGATGTTCCAGCGATCGTTGCCCCAGCGGTGGTCGGCTTCATAGACCGTCGCCTCGCGATCCAGGAAGGGGCGCTCGACGCGGGTGACCATCGCGCCGACGCCATGCGCGCCGATCTCGCGCGCCACCCGCGCCGCCTGGAAATCGCGGCCGGCGTCGCCGCCCTCGTTCGCCGCGAACACGCCGTAATGCACCTCGCCGACGCTGCCGTTGACCTTGGCCGCCGCGGTGACGTCGCCGGCCCCGCTGCCGTCGTCCGCCGGACCCCCCACGCGGCGGGTGTAAAGCAGCCGGTTCGCGTTGCCCAGGCCACCGAACGGCACGTCGAAGAAGCCCTGGTTCTCGGTGAAGAACGGTCGGCGGTCGCTGAAGAAGGTCTCGATGGCGCCGAAGTTCACCACCAGGTTGTCGCTCTCGACCTGGCCGAAGTCGGGGTTGAGCGTGGCACTGAGCTGGAACTGGCCGTTGGGCTTCCAGAACACGTCGGCGCCGGCGTCGAAGTCGGCGCCCCCCTGCACCAGGTCGCCGATGCCGACGACGTAGGGCGTGATCGCCAGCAGGGACTCGCTGTAGCGCGGCATGTCCACTTTCTCGAACACGGACAGGAAGCGCTGCTCGTTGAAGCCGATCGCCGGCCACGACATCCGCTGCCCGGTGACGCCGACGACACGGTCCAGGGAGATGCCGACCGTGCGCACGTCGCCGTCGGGCGCGCGCATCGGCGCGATGTGCCAGGGCAGCAGGATCTCCGCGGACCAGGTCTCGCCGTCCTCGCTGGTCGCATGGCGCCAGTCGCCGTCCCAGTCGCCGTTGAACTGGTTTTCATTGGTGATCGTGGCGTCGACGATGCTGCCCGACAGCAGCAGCGTGAAGTTGTAGCCGGTGCGCCCGTCGCCGTCGAAGTCGACGTAGAGGTTGACGCGGTCGGCCGCCCCGCCCTGGTCGCGCTGCGCGCGCTGCCGCGTGCGCGGCACCGACGCGGGCTGCGTGTTGCGCCACGCGATCGCCAGGCCTTCCGGGGTGGCCTTGATCCAGGCCTCGGTCGGGTATGGCGCGGGCTCGCGCGTCAGCGGCTGGGTCAGGCGGAAGTCGGTGACGTGTTGCGCCCCCGCCCATTCGCCCGGGGAAACGACGCCATCGACCTCGATCGCCGCCGCGGGTCCGGCCAGCAGGAAAAGGGCGGCGAAGGCCGGCTGGGCATGGCGCATGGGTCGGTTCCCGGTCGGCTGAGCGCGCAGCGTGTCGTCGCGTCGCGCACCCGGCGACTGGCGAAAGTCATGCCGCAACGCGGCACACGGCATCCGGTTCAGGTTCCGCGCATCGTGCCGGTCACCGCTTCCGCTTGGGCTTGAGCATCGTCCCGGTGCAGCCCTTCGTGCCGCAGTGGCAGGCCCAGATCTTCTTCAGCCGCGCGGTGTGCGGCTCGTCCAGGGTGATGCCGTAGTCGTAGGTCAGTTCCTCGCCGGGCTTGATCGCGCGGATCGACTCGATGAACACGCGGTCCTTGCGCCGGTCGTCGCCGTCGGCCTCCTCCAGCACGGCCTCGCAGTTGGGCTTGCAGCTGTGGTTGATCCACCGCGCGCTGTTGCCGCCGTGGTTGGCGTCGATCACGTACTCGTCGTTGAGCGTGAACAGGAAGGTGTGCCCGCTTTCGACGTCGCCGGTATCGCCCTCGTCCACGTCCTCGTGGGTGCGCCGCTGGCCCTTGTATTCGATCAGGCGCTCGCCCTTGCGGATCGGGGCGACGGCGAACATGCCGTTGCCGTGGATGGGCGAGCGGCGGGTGGCGATCTTCGCGGGCATCTTTCGGGTCCATCGGAGTGGGGAACCGCCGATTCTCGCCCGAACGCGCGTCCAGCCGCCATCACGGCATTCCGCGGAACCTGGCGACCCGCCCCGGGAGCATGGTCCCGCGGCGCAGGAAATCGTACAATTCCAGTCCTATTCAAACCCCTTGGCCAGCGGGCCCATCCATGCTTCGTGTCACCCGCCTCACCGATTACGCCACGGTCGTGCTGACCGCGCTGGCCGCGCGGCCCGGCAGGGTGTGCAGCGCGACGGAGCTGGCGGATCTCGCCGGCCTGGAGCCCCCCACGGTCGCCAAGGTGCTCAAGCCGTTGGCCCAGGCCGGGCTGGTCGAAGGGTTCCGCGGCGCCAACGGCGGTTACCGGCTCGCGCGCGACGCCGCGGACATCGGCCTGCTCGAGATCGTCACGGCGATCGAGGGCCCGCCCGGCATGACCGAGTGCAGCGTGCACGGCGGCAACTGCGGCATCCAGGACCAATGCGGCGTGCGCGCCAACTGGCGCCGCATCAACGACGTGGTCCTCGACGCGCTGCGCGACGTCACCCTCGCCCACATGCTCCGCCCCCCCGCCCCGCGGCCGTCGCCGCGCCGCATCGACCTGCGCCTGGCGCAGGCAGGCCCCGCCTGAACGAGCACGCCATGTCCGTCCCCCTGACCGAAAACCGCGACATCCACGCCCAGCTCGGCCGCAAGTACGCCGCCGGCTTCGTCACCGACATCGAGACCGACTCGCTGCCGCCCGGCCTGGACGAAGGCAAGATCCGGGCGCTGTCCGCCATCAAGGGCGAGCCGGAATGGATGACCGAGTGGCGGCTGCAGGCCTACCGCCATTGGCTGACCATGCCGGTGCCGCACTGGGCGAAGCTGAAGATCGCCCCGATCGACTTCCAGGCCCTCAGTTACTACTCCGCGCCCAAGGGGCCCAAGTACAAGTCCCTGGACGAGGTGCCGCAGGAACTGCTGGACACCTACGACAAGCTGGGCGTGCCGTTGCACGAGCGCGCGAAGCTGGCCGGGGTGGCCGTCGACGCGGTGTTCGATTCGGTGTCCGTGGGCACCACGTTCCGCAAGGAACTGGCCGACAAGGGCATCATCTTCTGCTCGATGTCCGAGGCCATCAAGGACCACCCGGCGCTGGTGCGCCAGTACCTGGGCACGGTGGTGCCGACCGGCGACAACTACTTCGCCGCGCTCAACTCGGCCGTGTTCTCGGACGGCTCGTTCGTGTTCATCCCGAAGGGCGTGCGCTGCCCGATGGAGCTGAGCACCTACTTCCGGATCAATGCCGGGCACACCGGCCAGTTCGAGCGCACGCTGATCATCGCCGAGGACAAGTCGCACGTGTCCTACCTGGAAGGGTGCACCGCGCCGATGCGCGACGAGAACCAGTTGCACGCGGCCGTGGTCGAGCTGGTCGCGCTCGAGGACGCCGAGATCAAGTACTCGACGGTGCAGAACTGGTACCCGGGCGACGAGGAAGGACGCGGCGGCATCTACAACTTCGTGACCAAGCGCGCCGAGTGCCGGGGCGCGCGCAGCAAGGTGAGCTGGACCCAGGTCGAGACCGGCTCGGCGATCACCTGGAAATATCCGTCGTGCGTGCTGCTCGGCGACGACTCGGTGGGCGAGTTCAACTCGGTCGCGCTGACCCACCACATGCAGCAGGCCGACACCGGCACCAAGATGATCCACGTCGGCAAGCGCACCAAGAGCAAGATCGTCAGCAAGGGCATCAGCGCCGGGCGCGGGCAGAACACCTACCGCGGCCTGGTGCGGGTGGAGCGCAGTGCCGAAGGGGCGCGCAACCACACCCAGTGCGATTCGCTGCTGATCGGCAAGAAGTGCGGCGCGCACACCTTCCCGTACATCGAGGTGCGCCACCCCGACGCCACCGTCGAGCACGAGGCGACCACCTCGAAGATCAGCGACGACCAGCTGTACTACTGCCGGGCGCGCGGCATCGGCGAGGAGGACGCGGTGTCGATGATCGTCGACGGGTTCTGCAAGCAGGTGTTCCGCGAGCTGCCGATGGAGTTCGCGGTGGAAGCCAAGAAGTTGCTGGAAGTATCGCTGGAAGGAGCGGTGGGCTGATGCTGAAGATCGAGAACCTCCACGCCGGCATCGCCGGGCGCGAGATCCTGAAGGGACTGTCGCTGGAACTGCAGCCGGGGCAGGTGCATGCGGTGATGGGTCCCAACGGCGCGGGCAAGTCGACGCTCGGCCACATCCTGGCCGGTCGCGCGGGCTACGACATCACCGCGGGGTCCGTCACCTTCGAGGGCCGCGACCTGCTGGCGCTGGCGCCGGAGGAGCGGGCCGCCGCCGGGGTGTTCCTCGCGTTCCAGTACCCGGTCGAGATCCCGGGCGTGAACAACACCTATTTCCTGCGAAGCGCGCTGAATGCTCAGCGCAAGGCGCGCGGCGAGCCCGAACTCGACTCGATGCAGTTCCTCAAGCTGGTTCGCGAGAAGCTGGCGGTGCTGCACCTCAAGGACGAACTGCTGCACCGCGGCGTCAACGAAGGCTTTTCCGGCGGCGAGAAGAAGCGCAACGAGATCTTCCAGATGGCGGTGCTCGAACCGAAGCTCGCGATCCTGGACGAGACCGATTCCGGCCTGGACATCGACGCGCTGAAGAACGTGGCCGAGGGCGTCAATGCGCTGCGCTCGCCGGACCGTGCGTTCCTGGTGATCACCCACTACCAGCGGCTGCTCGACTACATCCGGCCCGACGTCGTGCACGTGCTCGCCGACGGCCGGATCGTGGAGTCCGGCGGCCCGGAACTGGCGCTGGCGCTGGAGGAACACGGCTACGCCTGGATCCGGGACCGCGTCAGCCCGGAGGCGCGGACCGCCACGCAATGAGCGCGCTGCTCGAGTCACTCGCGGCCATGTTCGAGGGCGACGCCGCCCGGCGCGCGTCATTGGACGCGGTCCTGCGCGACGGCCTGCCCGGACCGCGCAGCGAGGCGTGGAAGTACACGCCGCTGCGGGCGCTGGAGCGTCGGGCCTTCGCCAGGCCGGAAGCGGCCGTCGTCGACCCCGCACTGCTCGCTGCGATCCCCACGCCGCGACTGGTCTTCG
This sequence comes from Luteimonas sp., assembly GCA_036675265.1. GTDB lineage: Bacteria > Pseudomonadota > Gammaproteobacteria > Xanthomonadales > Xanthomonadaceae > CAMPJU01. The sequence continues at coordinate 41,260 of JAKFFJ010000020.1, read as the reverse complement.
TCAACGGACGGCACGATGCGCGCCTGTCCGACCTGGCAGGCCTGCCCGACGGTGCCGTGCCGCAGCCGCTGTCGGGCCTCATGGCAGCCGGCGATCCGCGCGCCGTGAATTTCATGGCACGGCGCTACGAACGTGCCGACGAGCCGTTTGCGCGGCTCAACGCCGCGTTCGCCGGCGATGGCGCCGTGGTCCGGCTCGCGGAAGGTGTCCGCGTCGCCATGCCGCTGCACCTGGTCTTCGTCGGTGCCCCGGCCGGGCCGGACGCGGCGTGGCACCTGCGCGGCCTCATCGAGTTGCGGCGCAATGCGGAACTCGTTGTGGTGGAACACCATCTCGCCGCGGGCCCGCACGCCCACCTGGCCAACGCGCTGCTGCACGTGCACCTGGCCGCCGGGGCCGTGCTCCGCCACGCGCGGGTCCAGGACGAGGCGGAGCGGGCCACCGTCATCGCACGCACGGATGCCGTCCTGGCGCGCGGTGCACGCTACCGGCGCATCGACCTGGAACTGGGCGCCACGCTGTCGCGGCACGAACTCAACGTCCGGCTCGAGGGCGAAGGCGCGCGCGTGGACGCGAACGGCGTGCTGCTCGCGACCGGTCGCCGCCACCTCGACACCCGGCTGGGCATCGAACACATCGGCCGCGACACCGGTTGCGGCCTCACCTGGCGCGGGCTGGGCGCGGGGCGCGGCCGGGCCGTCTTCCATGGCGGGATCACCATCCGTGCCGGCGCCGACGGGAGCGATGCCCAGCTGTCCAACAAGAACCTGCTGCTGTCGGAAGGCGCCGGGATCGACACCCAACCCGTCCTGGAGATCCACGCCGACGAGGTCAAGGCGGCGCATGGCGCCACCGTCGGGCGGCTCGATCCGACCGCGCTGTACTACCTGCGCTCGCGTGGCCTGCCGGGCGACGACGCCCGCCGGTTGCTGACCGCCGCGTTCTGCCGCGAGACACTGGCCGGCGTCTCCCTGCCAGCAGTGCGCGAACGCCTGGACGCCGCGCTAGACCGTGCACTGGCAACGCTGGAGGACGCATGACGGTCGACTGGGCACGCGTCCGCGCCGACTTCCCGCTGCTGGCGCGGGAGGTGCATGGGAAGCCCCTGGTCTACCTGGACTCGGCCAATACCGGCCAGAAACCCGCGCCGGTGATCGAGGCGGTCGACGATTTCTACCGCCGCCACAACGCCAACGTCAGCCGCGCCGTGCACCAGCTCGGCAGCGAGGCGACGGACGCCTACGAGGCCACGCGCACGAAGCTGGCCCGCCACCTGAACGTGCGCCGCGACGAGCTGGTGTTGACCAGTGGCACGACCTTCGCCATCAACCTGGTCGCGTATTCGTGGGCGCTGCCCAGGCTCGGCCCGGGCGACGCGATCCTGCTGACGCAAATGGAGCACCACGCCAACATCGTGCCCTGGCAGCTGGTGGCCCAACGCACCGGCGCGACGGTCAAGGTTGCACCGATGGAACGCGACGGCAGCCTCGACATCGACCGGGTCCGCGCCGCGATGACCCCGGACGTGAGGCTGTTCGGCATGGCCCACGTCTCGAACGTGCTCGGCACCGTCAACCCCGTCCGCGCGTTGTGCCGCGAGGCGAGATCGCGTGGCATCGCGACGCTGGTCGACGGCTCGCAGGCCCTGCCGCACCTGCCGGTCGACATCGCGGCCATCGGCTGCGACTTCTACGCATTCACCGGGCACAAGATGTGCGGCCCGACGGGCACCGGCGCGCTGTGGGCACGCCGCGCGCTCCTCGAAGCGATGCCGCCGTTCCTCGGCGGCGGCGAGATGATCCGCCGGGTGTGCTTCGAAGGCACGACCTTCGCGGACCCGCCGCACCGGTTCGAGGCCGGCACGCCCAACATCGCCGGGCACGTCGGCCTGGGCGCGGCCGTGGACTACCTTGGCGCACTGGGCATGGACAACGTCGCCGCGCGCGAGGCGGAGCTGTTGTCGCACCTGTCCGGGGCGATGGAAGAGGTCGCGGGCTTGCGCATCATCGGCACCGCCCCCGGCAAGGCGGCGGTCGTGTCGTTCCTGGTCGACGGCGCGCATGCGCACGACCTGGCGACGCTGCTGGACCTGGAAGGGGTGGCGGTGCGTTCCGGCCACCATTGCGCCCACCCTTTGATGCAGTTCTACGGCGTGCCCGCGACCTGCCGCGCTTCGCTGGCGTTCTACAACACGCACGACGAGGTCGACGCCTTCGTCGCCGCCCTCCACAAGGTCCGAAAGCTGCTCCAGTGACCAGCCTGCATTCCCGCGACGCCACCGTGGCCGACATCCCGGCGCTCGTGCAGCTGGTGACGTCGGCCTATCGTGGCGAGGCCAGCCGCGCCGGCTGGACCACCGAGGCCGACCTGCTGGATGGCGACCGCATCGACCCCGAGGTGCTGCGCGCGGACATCGAGCGCCCGCGGAGCCGCGTGCTGGTCGTGGAGCGCGACGGCCGACTGGTCGCTTGCGCGCACGTCGCCGTGGAAGGCGATGCGGGCTACTTCGGGATGTTTGCCGTGCGCCCCGCGCTGCAGGGCGCAGGACTGGGCCATGCGTTGCTGGCGGAGGCCGAGCGCGTGGTGCGCGACGAATGGGCGTTGCCCGCGATGCGCATGACCGTGATCGACGTGCGCGACGCGCTGATCGGATGGTATGAACGCCGCGGTTACCGCCGAACGGGCGTCCTGAAACCGTTTCCCTATGGCGACACCCGGTTCGGCGTCCCGCGCCGCGACGACCTGCGATTCGAGGTGCTGGAGAAGGCATTCGGGGAGGCCGCGACGCAATGAACGGGTGGATCCGGGTCTGTGCCACCTCCGAGCTGCTGCCCGGCGAATCCACCGTGGCCTGGGATGGCGACACGCCCATCCTGGTGGTGAATTACGACGGCGACTATTACGCAATGGAAGACCGCTGCTCGCACGAGGACTTCGAATTGTCCGCGGGGACGTACGACGGCGAAGAAGCCACCATCGAGTGCGTGCTGCACGGGGCGAAGTTCGACGTGCGCGACGGCCGCGCGCTCTGCGCCCCGGCCTACGCGCCCGTCGTGCGCTTCCCGGTGCAGGTCGAAGGTGGCGCGGTGTGGACGCGGGACGATCGCTGACGGGAGGCCGCCCCTTTTTTGCGTTCGTTGCAAATGGGAATCTTTCTCATTACGATTCCGGCGCCGGCCCAGGGCGATCGCCCGGGCCCTTCCCCTGCACGGAACGCAACCATGTCGCGCACGACCTCGATCGCCCCGCTCGCCGGCGCCCTCGCCGTTGCCCTCGGCCTGCCCCTCCTCCCCTTCGCCGCGCTCGCCGCGGGCGGCGCCACGCCCGACCCCGCATCGGCGCCCGACCCCGTCACCCAGGCAACCAACCTCGACGCGATCCAGGTCGAAGGCCAGCGCGTGACCGCGCCACAGTCGCCGAAGTACACCCAGCCCCTCGTCGACACGCCCGCGACCGTCACCATCGTCCCGTCGGACCTGATGCAGGCCCAGGGCGTCACCACGTTGCGCGACGCCCTGCGCAACGTGCCGGGCATCAGCCTCCAGGCGGGCGAAGGCGGCGTGCCGGCCGGTGACAACCTCACGTTGCGCGGCTTCTCGGCGCGCACGGACCTGTTCGTCGACGGCGTGCGCGACATCGGCGGGTATTCGCGCGATCCGTTCAACATCGAACAGGTGGAGGTCGCCAAGGGACCCGCCTCCGCGCGCACCGGCCGCGGCTCCACCGGCGGGTCCATCAACCTCGCCAGCAAGACCGCGCGCCTGGGCGACTTCAGCCGGGCCAGCGCCAGCGTCGGCGACAACGCATTGCTGCGCGGCACCGCCGACCTCAACCGGGTCGTCGGCGAGCACGCGGCGTTCCGCATCAACCTGGTGACCCATGCCAACGAGGTGAACGGCCGGGATGCGGTCGAGGGCGAGCGCTGGGGCGTGGCGCCGACGATCGGCTTCGGCCTGGGCACCGACACCGCGGCCACCTTCAGCCTGTTCCACCTGGAGCAGGACAACGTCCCGGACTACGGGCAGCCGTGGGTGCGCGACAGCCACGAGATCCTGGTCGACAGCCGCGACGGCCGCTCGCCGGTCGACCGCGCCAACTTCTACGGGCTGCTGGATCGCGACTACGAGGAAACAAGCGCCGACATGGCCACGCTGGTCCTCGAGCACCGGCTGGCCGACACCATCGACGTGCGCAACCTCACTCGCTGGGGTCGCAGCGAACGCGATTCGATCATCACCGCGCCGCGTTTCGTCGCGGACGATTCGCTCGAGATCAACCGCAGTGGCAAGACGCGGCTCTCGGAGCACACGATCCTGCTCAACGCGACCGACCTGACCGCCGACTTCGAGGCCGGCGGCGTGGCCCACGCGCTGGTCGCGGGGTTCGAGTTCAGCCGCGAGGAAGGCGCGAACATCGCGCGCACCGTGAGCAGCACGCCGTTCACCGACCTGTTCGACCCGGACTTCAACGCGCCCTACACCGGCGGGATCGTGCGCGACCCCGCGAACGACGCGAATGGCACGGCCAGTTCCGCCGCGGTCTACGTATTCGATACCTTGACGTTGAATCCGCAGTGGGAACTGACCGGCGGCCTCCGCTGGGACCGCTTCGACGTGGAGGCGAGCGGCTTCGACCGCGACCTCGGCGCGCGCGGCACCTGGTCGCGCAAGGACGCTGCGCTCAGCGGGAAGGCGGCCGTCGTGTTCAAGCCAGTCGGGAACGGCAGCATCTACCTTGCGTACGGCGATTCGTTCAACCCGTCGGCCGAGGAACTGGAACTCAATGCCAGCCTCGCCGCGCTGGAGCCCGAAAAGAGCCGCACCGTCGAACTTGGCACCAAGTGGAACCTGTTCGGCGAACGCCTGTTGCTGAGCTCGGCCCTGTTCCGCACCGACAAGACCGATGCCCGCGTGGACGATCCGCTCGATCCAGGCCGCGCCGAAGTGCTGGACGGCGAGCAGCGCGTGCAGGGCGTCGAGGTCGGCGCGATGGGCCAGCTGTCGGACGACTGGCGCATATTCGGGGGCTACACGTACCTGGACAGCGAAGTTGCCAGGTCGACCGAGGCGGGCGTCGTCGGCAACGCGCTCGGCAACACCCCGCGGCACAGCGCGAGCCTGTGGACGAGCCATGACATCACCGCTGCGCTCGAGGTCGGCTTCGGGATCCAGCACGTCGGCGCGCGCTGGACCAACGAGGACAACACCCGCAGGGCCAGGGCCTACACGGTGTTCGACCTGATGGTCGGCTACCGGGTCAGCGACGGGCTGGCGCTGCGGCTCAACGGCTACAACCTGGGCGACAAGGACTACGTCGACCAGGTGGGCGGCGGCCATTACGTGCCGGGCGCCGGCCGCACCTTCATGCTGAGCGCCGACTTCACTTTCTGAGGGCCAGGCCATGCTGCTGCAGATCCCGGACGTGCTCGATGCGGGACAGGTCGCGCGATGCCGCGAGGCGCTGGATGCGGCGCAATGGGAGGACGGCCGCGCCACGGCCGGCTACCAGTCGGCCCAGGCCAAGCACAACGAGCAGCTGCCCGAGGATTCGCCGGTGGCGCGCGAACTCGGGGAGCTGGTACTTGGCGCGCTGCAGCGCAACCCGTTGTTCGTGTCCGCGGCGCTGCCGCTGAAAGTGTTCCCGCCGCTGTTCAACCGGTATGCGGGCGGACAGGCGTTCGGCAGCCACGTCGACAACGCCATCCGCCCGATCCGCGGCACGCCGCATCGCGTCCGCACGGACCTGTCGGCGACGCTGTTCCTCTGCGCACCGGAGGCGTACGACGGCGGCGAACTGGTCGTCGAGGACACCTATGGCACGCACGAGGTGAAGCTGCCGGCCGGGCACATGGTCCTGTACCCGGCCAGCAGCCTGCACCTGGTCAAGCCCGTGACGCGTGGCGCGCGCATCGCATCGTTCTTCTGGATCCAGTCGATGGTCCGCGACGACGGCCAGCGCACCCTGCTGTACGACCTGGACCGCGCGGTGCAACAGGTGCACCGGGACCTGCCCGATTCACTGGCCGCCGTCGGATTGACCGGCGTGTACCACAACCTGCTCCGCCGCTGGGCGGACGTCGGCTGAGCAAGGCAGGATGACCAGCCTGCGCAACGCGATCTTCCAGGTGCACTGGCTGCTTGGCATCACCGCCGGCGTGGTCCTGGCCCTCGTCGGCGCGACCGGGGCAATCCTCAGCTTCGAGGACGCGATCCTGGAGCGCCTCAACCCGGGCGTGCTGCGGGTGGAGGCGCGTGGTGAACCGTTGTCCGCGGCCCGGCTCGTCGAGCGGGTCCGCGCGCAGCGCACCGACGACACCATTGCGTCCCTGACCCTGTCGGCCGATCCGGAGGGCGTGGCGCGCGTAGCGTTCGAACCAAGGGGCGAAGGCAACGGACGCGGCGAACGCCGCACGCTGGATCCGTACACCGGCGCGCTGCTACCGGCGCCCCGCGGCGAAGGCTTCTTCCGCACGACGATGCAGTTGCACCGATGGCTCGCCGCGGACGAGGTGGGCAAGCAGCTGGTCGGTGCGTCGACGATCGCGCTCGTCTTCTTCTGCCTGTCGGGGTTGTACCTGCGCTGGCCGCGCGGGCGCGCCACCCTGCGCACCTGGTTCGCGCTGGACTGGAAGCAACGCGGCCGCGCCTTCCTCTGGCGCCTCCACGCGGTCGTGGGCACCTGGGTGCTGCTGGCCTACCTGGTGATGGCGCTGACCGGGTTGTGGTGGTCGTATGGCTGGTATCGCCAGGCGCTCGAGGCATGGGCCGACCGGCCGGTCCCTGACGCGTCCACGACTGGCCTGCCTGCGCGGACGCTCGACATCGCCGCCGCCTGGCGGGCGTTCGAGCAGGCAGCGCCGGCGTGGAGCGAAGCGACGCTCACCCTGCCCGGCGATGGCGAGGCCGTGTCCTTCCGTTACCTGGATGCCCACCCCGCGCACGAGCGCGCGCGCAACCAGCTCTCGCTGGATCCCTCGACGCTCGCGGTGGTCGCCCACCAGCGCTATGACGAAGGGACGTTCGCGCAGCGCGTCGTCGGGGGGATCTTCGCGTTGCACCGCGGCAGCTGGTTCGGCCCGGTCGGCACGTGGGCCTTCATGCTGGCGAGCGCCGCGATGCCGCTGTTCGCGATCAGCGGCTGGATGCTGTACCTGGATCGTCGGCGGAAGCGTGGGTCGCTGGCGCCACCTCGCTGATCCGGATCACCAGCGCCTCGCCCCCGCCCTGGAACGCATGACGCGTGCGACCGCCGCGTGCCGCCAGCACCGCCGTATCGCCCGCCGCCAGCGGCGGAAGCCCCGAAGAAGCCTCGAACGTCGCCTGCCCGGCCAGCACGTGCACGACCCAGGTCGTGTCGGGATCGACGAACAGGACCATCGCGCCCACGAGCGGGCGGCGCCAGAGCCGTGCGTCGACGGCGTCGCGTCGCCACATCAGGTTGAAGTCGGTGGTCGGACCGTCGAGCAGCTCCCCGGCCAGCGCGCGTTCCCCAGCGAAACGATGGCCGTCGTGCGGCGGCAGCAAATCGACCGTTTCCCCGTCCGCGAAGCGCAGCCGCAGGCCGTTGCCGGACAGCAGGACCAGCTCGCGATCGACACCGGGAAACGAGGAGAACGGCGCGTCCTCGTCGATCTCGGCGATCGACAGGCGCCACTGCCATTGGTTTTCGGGACTGCCTGTCTCCCGCGCGGCGAAGATCTCGCGGGTCCAGCCCGCGCCGTTCCGCCAGCGTTCGCGCCGCTGCGACGCGGCGGGCACCACCTGGGTTTCGATATCCACGGCGCGGCACCAATTGCGGGCGACCGGAGAGTCTAGCGGGGCGGCGCGCACCGTCGTCTGGCCGGCGGGGGGTTCACCGGCCAGGCGACGCCGGGCGTCCTTGCCCGGACTTCCCGCGACGCGGCATCCGGCCGCGCCGCCCTGCGACACGCCAGGCGAGGCGGCGGTCAGCCCTTGCCCTTGGCCTTGGCCTCGGGCTTCTTCGGCTTCGGCTTCGCCCCCTTGGCCTTGCCGAGCACGATGCGATCGCGGTTGTTCTCGATCGTCTTCAGGCCGATGCCCTTGACCTCGGCCAGCTGTTCGGCGCTCCTGAACGGGCCGTGCTCCTTGCGATGGGCCACGATCGCCTGGGCCTTGGCCTCGCCGATGTTGACCAGCACGCGGTCGAGCGTGGCCGCGTCGGCCTTGTTGATGTCGACCTTCTCGACCGCATGCGCGGGACCCGCGAGCAGCAGCGCGAGGGCCAGGCCGTTGAGCAGCGAAACGAAACGCTTCATGGAACTCCTCCTTGTGGTGGACGGACCGTGTGTCCCTTCCTTGCCGGCTGCAGCGCCGGTGCCGACCAGTCTCCACGCGCGCGCCACCGCGCCCATCGCCGCGCCTCCCGCATCGCGCCGGCGAACGCGCCGCGGTGCGGTGGGATTGGCCCTACACGGGACGCCGCGGCCCTCGCGCTAGAATCGTCGACCCTCCAGAGCCGGGGCCCCGATGGACGCCACCCAGATCGAACGCTTCGTTTCCGCCAAGTGGGACGACGACATCGTTCCGCAGCTCGTCGACTACATCCGCATCCCCAACAAGTCGCCGATGTTCGATGCCGAATGGGTGGAACACGGCTACATGGAGGACGCCGTGCGGCTCATGGAGACCTGGGCCAGGGCCCAGCCCATCGACGGGATGCAGCTGGAAGTCGTCCGCCTGGAAGGACGCACGCCGCTGATCTTCATCGACATCCCCGCCAGCGGGACAGGCACGGGCGACGATTGCGTGCTGCTGTACGGGCACCTGGACAAGCAGCCGGAGATGACCGGCTGGGACGAGGACCTCGGTCCCTGGAAGCCGGTCATCAAGGGCGACCGGCTGTACGGCCGCGGCGGCGCCGACGATGGCTACGCGATCTTCGGCTCGCTCGCGGCGATCATGGCCCTGCAGGACCAGGGCGTCGCGCACGCACGCTGCGTGGTGCTGATCGAGGCCTGCGAGGAATCCGGCAGCTACGACCTGCCCGCCTACGTTGACCACCTGGCCGACCGCATCGGCAGCCCTTCGCTGGTCGTCTGCCTGGATTCGGGTTGCGGCAACTACGACCAGCTGTGGTGCACCACCTCCCTGCGCGGCATGGCCGGCGGCAACTTCACGGTGAAGGTGCTGGAGGAAGGCGTGCATTCGGGGGATGCGTCGGGCGTCGTGCCTTCGAGCTTCCGCCTGCTGCGCCAGCTGTTGTCGCGCATCGAGGACGAGGACACCGGCAGGATCATCGTCGAGGGCCTGCATGCCGAGATCCCCGCAGAGCGACTCGAGCAGGCGCGCGAAGCGGCCCGGGTGCTGGATTCGGCGGTGTTCGACAAGTTCCCGTTCCTCGACGGCATGGTGCCGATGGCCGAGGACTACACCGAACTGGTGCTCAACCGCACCTGGCGACCGGCGCTGAGCGTCACCGGTGCAGACGGACTGCCCTCGCTGTCGTCGGCCGGGAACGTCCTGCGGCCGCAGACCGCGGTGAAACTGTCGTTGCGCCTGCCGCCCACGCTGGACGGCCGCAAGGCCGGCGAGCTGCTCAAGGACGTGCTGCTCTCCAACCCGCCCAATGGCGCGCATGTCTCGCTCGACCTCGAGAAGTCGTCCAGCGGCTGGAACGCGCCCGCGATGTCCCCGTGGCTCACGGATGCGATCGACGGCGCCAGCCGCGACTTCTTCGGCCAGCCCGCGATGTACATGGGCGAAGGCGGCTCGATCCCGTTCATGGGCATGCTCGGCGAGAAGTTCCCGGGCGCGCAGTTCATGATCACCGGCGTGCTGGGGCCGCATTCCAACGCGCACGGCCCGAACGAGTTCCTGCACATCCCGATGGGCAAGCGGGTCACCGCGTGCGTGGCCAGGGTCGTCGCCGACCACCACGCGGCCAGCGTGCGGGGCGAGACCACCGGCGCGGCGATCGCCGCGAGCACCCAGGAGCGCGGCGAACACGGCTGCTGCTGAACGCCCCGGCGCGGGAGTAGCATCCGGGGTGCACCACCACCTGACCAAGGGGAGAGCGCACCATGTTCGAAGGTTTCCTGGGGTACCTCGTCGGCGGCGCCGTCATCGGCATCCTCGCCCGCCTGCTCAAGCCGGGCGCCGACCCGATGGGCTGGATCCTGACCATCCTGCTGGGCGTGGCCGGCGCCTGGATCGGTGGCTGGCTGTCGGCGCAGCTCGGCGTCGACAACCGGCTGCTCGTGTGGGCCATCGCCATCCTGGCGGCGATCGTGCTGCTGTTCGTGTACGAGATGGTGCGTGGGCGCCGCCGCGGGGCCATGCCGCCACCCCGTGCCTGACGCTCAACTCCGGCCGTAGACGTCCTCGTAGCGGACGATGTCGTCCTCGCCCAGGTAGTCACCCGACTGCACTTCGATCAGCTCGAGGACCTCGTTGCCGGGGTTCTCGAGCCGGTGCTTCGCGCCCAGCGGGATGAAGGTCGACTGGTTGGCGTGCAGGTCGAAGACATCGTCATCCCGCGTCACGCGCGCCGTGCCACGCACGACGATCCAGTGCTCGGCGCGGCGCGTGTGCGACTGCAGGGACAGTCGTCCGCCCGGCTTCACCTTGATCCGCTTGACCTGGAACCCGTCGGCCTGGTCGATCGAGTCGTAGCTGCCCCACGGCCGATGGACCTCGCGATGCAGCACGGCATGGCTGCGCTGCTCGGCCTTCAGCCGCGCCACCACGTCCTTGACCTGCTGCACCTTGTCCTTGCGTGCGACCAGCACCGCGTCGTCGGTTTCCACCACCACCAGGTCGTCCACGCCCACCAGGGCCACCAGCCGGCGCGCGTAGGCGAAGCTGTTGCGGCTGTCGACCGCGATCACGTCGCCCTGGTACGCATTGCCGTCCGCGTCCTGTTTGCTGACCTGCCACAGCGCCGACCACGACCCCACGTCATTCCAGCCGATGTCCACCGGCAGCACCATCGCGCGATCGGTCTTTTCCATGACCGCGTAGTCGATGGAATCCGCCGGACTGGCTTCGAACGCCGCACGCTCCAGGCGGATGAAGTCGCCGTCGCGCGTGGCACCGGCGCTGGCGGCCCGAGCCGCGGCGAGGATCGCGGGTGCGTGGTGCTCCAGTTCGGCCAGGTAGCGCGAGGCACGGAACAGGAACATGCCGCTGTTCCAGTAATAGCCCCCATCGGCGAGATAGTCCGCGGCGGTGGCTGCATCCGGTTTTTCGACGAAGCGCCGCACGGGTCGCACGCCCTCGCCCGCCGCGGCCTGGATGTAACCGAACCCGGTCTCCGGCGCGTCCGGGACGATGCCGAACGTGACCAGCGCGCCGCCCTCCGCGGCAGGAATGGCCTGGCGGACGGCAGCGTGGAAAGCAGGCTCGTCCGCGACCACGTGGTCGGATGGGAGGACCAGCAATAGTGGATCGCCGCCGCCCGCCATCGCCTGAAAGGCAGCCGCGGCGATCGCCGGCGCCGTGTTGCGCCCGACGGGCTCGAGCACGATCGCGGCGCCAGGCGCGCCGACCAGCCGCAACTGCTCGGCCACCAGGAAGCGATGTTCCTCGTTGGCGACCACCATCGGTGCCGCGGACGCCAGGGGAGCCACGCGCCGCCAGGTGGCCTGCAGCATCGTCTCCGCGCCGGCCAGCGGCAGGAACTGCTTCGGGTAGGCCTCGCGGGACAGCGGCCACAATCGCGTGCCCGAGCCACCGGACAGCAGGACGGGCTGGAGTTCGGTCACGTTTCTGTCCGTCGCCGCGCGCGCAATCGCGAGCCCGCAGTTTACCCTGTGCATCCGGCGCCCCCGCCGCCCGGAGACTGCATGAGCACGGCCATCGAACCCGACGACGCGCGCGCGACCGAGCGCCTGGCCTGGGCGCGCGCGGCGACCGCCGAGCCGGCGCTGGCGCTGGCACGGGCGTCGGTGGACGCAGGTTTCCGCAGCTACTGGCGCGCAACCGCGCCCCACGCCCAGGACCGCATCGTGATGGATTCACCGCCCGGGCTGGAAGACGTCCGCCCGTGGCTGCGCGTCCACGCGCTGCTCGACGGCGGCGGCGTTCGCGTGCCGCGGGTGCTCGCGCGGGACGTCGACGCCGGTTTCCTGCTGCTCGAGGATCTTGGCACCCGGACCTACCTGCAGGTGCTCGACGACGACAACGCCGACGCATTGTTCGAGGCCGCGGTGGACCAGTTGCTGAGGTTGCAGGCGATCCCTTGCCCCGACTGGCTCCCGTCCTACGACGAGGCGCTGCTGGTGCGCGAGTTGCGGCTGTTCGACGACTGGCTCCTGCAGCGGCACCTCGGCGTGCACCTCGACGGCGATGCGCGCGACGTCCTCGAGGATGCGTTCGCGCGCCTGGTCGCCGCGGCGCTCTCCCAGCCCCGCGTGCTGGTGCATCGCGACTTCATGCCGCGCAATTTGATGCCGGCCGGCGGCGAGGCCGCGGTGCTCGACTTCCAGGACGCGGTCCGCGGGCCGATCGCCTACGACGTGCTGAGCCTGTTCAAGGATGCATTCGCCAGCTGGCCGGAGGCGCGGTTCGACGCCTGGATCGGGGGCTACCACGCGCGCGCGGCGGCGGCCGGCCTTCCCGTGCCGGGCGAGGCCGCGTTCCGGCGCGACGTCGACTGGATCGGCGTGCACCGGCACCTCAAGGTGCTGGGCATCTTCGCCCGGCTGTCGCATCGCGACGGCAAGCCGAAGTACCTCGCGGATGCCGCGCGATTCCTCGATTACCTCGACGACGTGCTGCCGCGCCATCCCGAACTGGCGGCGCTGCATGCCCTCGTGGTGCGGCACGCGCGCCCCGCGTTCCCGCGGAAGGTGGCGACATGAAGGCATTGATCTTCGCAGCCGGGCTGGGCGAGCGCATGCGACCCCTGACGGACCACACGCCCAAGCCACTGCTGGAGGTGGGCGGGCGGGCGCTGATCGTGCGCCACCTGGAGAAGCTGGCTGCCGCCGGCGCGACCGACGTGGTCGTCAACACGAGCTGGCTTGCGAGCCGCTTCCCGGAGGCGCTCGGCGACGGTTCGCGCTGGGGACTGCGGCTGCACTACTCCGTCGAGGGGACGGTGCCGCTCGAAACCGGCGGCGGCATGTTGAACGCCCTGCCCTGGCTGCGCGGCGACGGCGGCGGCAATGGCGCGTTCGTGGCGGTCAACGGCGACATCTACAGCGACCACGACTACGCTGCGCTTCCGTTCGATCCCCCGGGCGATGCGCACCTCGTGCTGGTCGACAACCCGGAACACCACCCCGGCGGTGACTTCCTGCTCGCGGACGACGGACGCATCGGGCCGGCGGGTGAGCCGCGGCTCACCTTCTCGGGCATCGGCGTCTATCGTCCGTCGCTGTTCGACGGGTGGCGCGAGGCGGTCGCGGGCGCGCCGGCGATCGACGAAGTGCCACCGCGGTTCCAGCTGGCGCCGCTGCTGCGCGCGGCGATGGCGCGCGGTGCGGTCACGGGCGAGCACCACCGCGGGCGCTGGACCGACGTCGGCACGCCGGCGCGGCTGGAACGACTGGACGCCGAACTGCGCACCGAGGCATAGCTAGGCCCTGCAACGGGTCGCGCCTTCGGCGCGTATGGTCCGGTCATGGAGCACGCCGGACCGGGCGACACCGCCGACACCGACCTCGTCCGGCGTGCGCGCCGCGGCGACCACGCGGCCTTCGAGGCGCTCTATCGCCGGCATGCCCGCGCGGTCCACGGGTTCGCGCTGCGCCTGTGCGGCGACCCGGCCGCCGCCGAGGACATCGTCCAGGACACGTTCCTGAAACTGTTCGGCTTCCTCGGCGGCTTTCGCGATGAGGCGCCGCTGCGACCCTGGCTGAAGCGGGTGGCATCCAACCTCGCGATCGACCGGTTGCGCCGGCAGCGCCCGCACCTGGACGCGCCACTGGAGGAGGCGGCGTGGGCCGATCACGGCGCCGGCCCCGACCTCCACGCCGAAGGCGAGGGGTTGCTGCGACGGCTGCCGCCGCTGGTGCGTACCGTGGTGTGGTTGCACGAAATGGAAGGCTGGTCGCATTCCGAACTGGCCAGCCGCTTCGGGCGCAGCCAGAGCTGGTCGAAGTCGGTGCTGGCCCGCGGCCTGGCGCGTCTTCGCAACCACCTGGACGACACCTTCCCTGCCGGGACCGAGGCCCATTCCGATGCCGATCACTGACGCAGACCGGTTGCAGCACCACCTCGGCGCGCTGCCCGAGCCGCCGCTGCCGGCGGCCCTGTGGCCGCGCGTGGCGCGGGCGCGTCGGCGCCAGCTGGCGCGACGACGCATCGCGCTCGGCGGGGGCGTCGCGGCGCTGCTCGCAGTGCTCGTCCTGCCGGGCCGCCTGCCCGGTCCCGGCCCGCTGGAAGGCGCGGACGCGGCCATCGCCGCCGCGCACACGATGCCCCCGCGTGCCGCCGCCGCCGACCCGGATGCACGCCTGCGCATCCTCGACCGCGAGTTGCAGGCGGCCTACCACCGCGGTTCCGGCGAGGCGGAGATCGCCCAGCTCTGGCAGGCCCGTGCCGCACTGTTGCGCGAACGCGAACGGCACGCCCCCGTCCGCCCCGTCCGCATCTGACACTAAGGACAAGACCCATGGCCCGATCGGCACGTCGCCCGTCCACCGCGGTACGCCTGGCATGGCTGCTCGCGCTGTTCGCCGTCCTGCCGGCGGCCGCACGACCGGCGGACGTCGGGCAATTGCAGCGCGACGTCGAATCTGCGCTGCTTGCCCTGGGCGACCGTGGCGCGCTCGGCACGAGCGACGAACCGCTGACCATCTCGTCGCCGAGCCAGGTGCGCTACGAGCTGGGTGCCGTGCTGGTGCCGCGTGCCGACGGCGCGCCCGCGATCATGGCGATCACGCCGGGCGGCGCCGCCCAGCGGTTGCGGCTGCGGGTCGGCGACCGGCTGGTCTCGGTCAACGGCCAGGGGCTGGCCGGCATTGCCGACCCGGTCGCGGCGTTGCAGTCCGCGATCGCGGCAGACGACGGTGTCCTGCGCGTGGAATACCTGCGGGCCGGCAAGGTCCGGACCGCCACGGGCACCGCGGGGATCGTCGCGATCCCGTCGTACCGGCTCGTGGTGGGCGCGGCCACGACAGGCACCTGCGACGGCTACGTCAGCGACCAGGGCGCGCAGCCCCGCAGCCATTCCATCTACGCGGCCGACATCACCCGCGTCGATGGACGCAGCACGCCGCCCGGGCCCGTGAACCGGCACCGGGTGGAGCCCGGCCGGCACGTGCTCACGGTGCGGGAACTGGTCGACCGCACGTGGTTGACCCGCACGCAAGCCAGGACCATCGAGCTGATGCAGCGGCGGGAGCGTGCGCGCGCCTACAAGTCGCTCGTGGTCGACGTGCAGCCGGGGACCACCTACAAGATCGGCGCGCGGCTGCTGCGCGACAAGCTGGACGCCGGAAGCATCCGCGCGAACGCGTACTGGGAACCGGTGGTCTGGGCGGTCGACCCCGACCCCTGCCGCTGAACCCGGCTTGCCCGGCGTCAGGCCGCGGGCGACTCCAGCACCTGGCGCAGGAACGGCACGGTGATCCGTCGCTGGGCCGCAAGCGAGGCGCGGTCCAGGCGTTCCAGCAGCGCGGCGAGGCCGGCCAGGTCGCGGCCCGCGCGCACCAGCAGCCAGTCGAGCGCCGCGTCGTCAAGCACCAGCCCGCGGCGCCGCGCACGTTCGCGCAGGACTTCGCGCCGACCCGCGTCGCCGATCGGCGCGAGTATGATCCGGGCGCATTGCGACAGGCGCGAACGCAGGTCGGGTAGCACCAGCGGCAAGCGGTCCGGGGCGACCTGCGCGACATAGAGCACGCGCAGGCCGGCGCGGCGCGCCCGGTCGTGGAACGCGAACAGCGCAACTTCGTCGTCGCGATGGCCGGCGACGGCGTCCAGCCCGTCGAGCGCAATCATCGCCGGCGCGTGCCCGCTGCCGGCGTCGGCGAGCGCGTCCAGCGCATCGCCGACCCGTCCCGCGGCGGCGCGCAGCGGCAGGTAGGCCGCGCGCTCCCCTGCCGCGTGGGCCGCGGCGCAAGCCGCCAGCGCGAGGTGGGTCTTGCCCGTGCCCGGTGGCCCCGCGAGATAGATGCGATCGCCGGCAACGCCCGTGGCGAGTGCACGCAGCTGCGCGAGCGCGCCCGGCGGCGCGCCCACGAAGGTCTCGAAGCGCTGGTCCGCCGGATGGCGCAGTGCAAGCGGCAACTGCGGCACGGCGCCGCGCGCGCGTCCCTGCGGCTGGTTCACCGGCCGCGGCTCATGGCGTGCCCGTCGGGTCGGCGGGCCGCACGATTTCGGGATGGCCCCCGGCGTAGAGGCTGCTGTGCGTGTAGCGGTCCTCCGCATAGCGCAGCAAGACGTTCGCCACGGCCGCCACGGGCAGCGCCAGCAGCATGCCGAGGAAGCCGAAGAGCACGCCGCCGGCCATCACCGCGAAGATCACCGCCATGGGGTGCAGGCCGATGCGGTCGCCCACCAGCTTGGGCGTCAGGAGGTAGGTCTCGATCACCTGGCCCACGCCGAACACCGCCAGCACGCCCGCCACGTGGGGCCAGTCGCCGTACTGCGCCAGCGCCGCGATCACCCCCAGCACGATGCCGCTTGCGGGGCCCAGGTATGGCACGAAGGTCAGCAGCCCGGCGATCAGGCCGATCAGCAGGCCGAGGTCCAGCCCGACGAGCCACAACCCGACGCCGTAGAACACGCCGAGGATCAGCATCACCAGCAGTTGCCCGCGAAGGAAGCCGCCGAGGACCGCGTCCGATTCCTTCGCCAGCCGGGTGACCGTGGGCAGGTGGTCCCGCGGGATCAGCGATGCGACCCGCGCGACCAGGAGGTCCCAGTCCCGCAGGAAGAAGAAGGTGAGGACCGGCAGCAGCACGATGTTCGCGAACCACGCGAGCAACGCGAACCCGGAACGCGACAGGTAGCCCAGCACCGTTGCCGCCGCACCGCCAGCCTGCTCCTGGTGCTGCCTCGCCAGGGCGAAGAGCCGGGCGGGATCGAGCCAGCTCATGAGTTCCAGGCCCGTGCGCGCTTCCAGCCAGGGCAGCGCCGTGCCGACGAACCAGCCGCGGTAGCGCGGCAGCGAGTCGAACAGCGTGACCACCTGCCGCTCGAGCATCGGAACCAGCAACACGAGGCCCGCCAGCAGCGCCAGCAACATCCCGGTGAACACCAGCGTGACCGCCGCGGCGCGCGACCGGCCCCGCGCCACCAGGCGGTCGACGAGCGGATCGCCCAGCCACCCCAGCAACGCACCGAGCACGAAGGGCGTCAGCACCGGCGCCAGCAGCCCGACCAGCCACAGCACCACGAGCGTCACGACGATCCATTGCAGGCGCCGCAGGAACCGTGCGATCTCGACCAGCGGCGAATCGTCCATGGGTGGCGCGGTCAGAGGACGCGGTAGTGCGCGGCACGGGTTGCCGGCGCCGCATCCACGGGCACCGCATCCGCGGGCGGCGCGTCGGGCACCGGCGCGCCGGAGGCCGAACCGTCGTCGATCGCCTCGACCACGTCGCTGCGCGCCGCCATCCGCGCGAAGCCGGCAAGGCCGGTGCTCAGGGCCAGCTCGAATTCCAGCGCATCACCGGCCGCGGACAGCGGCGTGATGGCGGTGACCACCGGCACGCCCTGCAGCCATGCGGACAGGCGCAGGTAGTCGTCCGTGCCGTCGATGCCGCTGAAGGCCACCCGGAAGTTGCCCGGGGGGGCAGTCGGCGGCGCCTTCGCGTAACGCGAAGCCAGCGCATCGGCGGCACCGTCGGCGCCGGCGGCCAGCGCCTGGCGCGCATCGCGTTCCTCCGCCGACCAGGACGACAGCACCCGGCCGTCGTCCACGAAGATCCAGTCCGCACGCCACCCGTTCCCCTTGCGGTAGAGCTTCCCGACCAGCTGCATCGGCGGCTTGTAGCGGGAAGACGCGCGTGCGACCGCGGCCGTGTCGCCGCGCCAGATCGCGCCGACGACGGCACGCTCGGCCGCGCTGCCGGCCGGCAGGCCCAGCCGGTATCCACGCTCGATGGCGCGCGCGGTGAGCGGCCGTGCGACATCGTCCTGGCGCACGCCCACCAGGCGCGGCCCGCTGCCGTCGTCGATCGCCAGCCACAGCACCGGCTTGGGCCGGGGCGTCGGCCAGACCGGGATGCCCAATGCAGCCGCGAGGTCTTCCACCGCCGGCTCGTCGAACCTGACGACCAGCGTGGTGCGGTAGCTGGGCGCCCCGCTGGCGGTCGTGCCTTCGTCCTGGCGATAGTCGTAGCTGTCGACGTAGTCGGCCGCATTGGCGAGCTCGGCGGCGACGCCGGGCTTGCCGGCGGCGCCGCGGTCGCCCGAGATCTTGCCCAGCACTTCCGCCAGCGCGCGCGCGAACCCGGCCTGCCGGTCGCCGGCGCCCTGGCTGTTCACGGGGACTTCCGCCTCGTACAGGCCGCTGGCGGCGGCGCGGGACCCTTCGACCCGCTGCGCCGCGACGGGCGCGGCGGCGAGCAATGCCATCGCAAGGACGATCAGGATCATCTTCCAAGGCATCGGCCCGGACCGGCGTGGCATGCGGCGCATGGGTGTTTTCCTGCTGCGAAACCTTCCCGAATGGTGCCGCAGGCCATGCCATGCGTCCATCGGCGCGTGGCCGCCCTGTAAAATGGCGCATTCCCGCCGATCCGAGGCCGCCGTGACCGGCAAGCGACCCGCACCCCTGACCTATCGCGACGCCGGCGTCGACATCGACGCGGGCAACGCGCTCGTCGAGCGCATCAAGCCGCTGGCCGGACGCACGGCCCGCCCCGGCGTGATGGGCGGGCTGGGCGGGTTCGGCGCGCTGTTCGACCTGTCCGGCCGCTACCGCGAACCGGTGCTGGTGTCCGGCACCGACGGGGTCGGGACGAAACTGAAGCTGGCGCAACAACTCGGGCGCCACGACACCATCGGCATCGACCTGGTCGGCATGTGCGTGAACGACGTGCTGGTGCAGGGCGCCGAGCCGCTGTTCTTCCTCGACTACTTCGCGACCGGCAAGCTCGACGTGGACACGGCGGCAGCGGTCGTCGGCGGCATCGCCCGCGGCTGCGAACTCTCCGGCTGCGCCCTGATCGGCGGCGAGACCGCCGAGATGCCGGACATGTACCCGCCCGGCGAGTACGACCTGGCCGGGTTCTGCGTCGCGGCGGTCGAGAAGTCCGAGTTGCTGGACGGCACGCAGGTGCGCGCGGGCGACGTGCTGGTCGGGATCGCATCGTCGGGCCCGCATTCGAACGGCTACTCGCTGGTCCGGCGCATCTACGACCGCGCCGGCCGTCCCGCCGACCTGGAGGTCGGCGGCGTGCCGCTGGCCGACGCGCTGATGGCGCCCACCGCGCTCTACGTCAAGCCGATCCTCGAACTGCTGCGCGGCGATGCGGGCGCCGGCATCCACGCCATGGCGCACGTCACCGGCGGGGGCCTGACCGAGAACATCATCCGCGTGGTCCCGGACGGCCTGGGCCTGGACATCGAGGCGTCGGCGCTCGCATTGCCGCCGGTGTTCGACTGGTTGCAGCGCGAAGGCGGCGTCGCCCACGAGGAAATGTGGCGCACGTTCAACTGCGGCATCGGTTTCGTGCTCCTGGCAGGGACGGAACTCGCGTCCGCGCTCGAAGCCGGGCTCGACCGCCTCGGCCTGGCGCATCGCCGGATCGGTTCGGTGGTGGCGCGCACCGGCGGCGACCGCGTGCGCATCGGCTAGCGCGTCCATGGCAAGCGCACCGCTGCCGCGCCTGGCGGTGCTCGCTTCCGGGCGCGGGACCAACCTGCAGGCCATCGTCGATGCGATCGCCGGTGGCACGCTCGATGCCGAACTCGTCGGCGTGTTCTCCGACCGGCCGGACGCGGCGGCACTCGCGCGCGTACCCGCGTCGCTGCGCTGGAGCGACATGCCGGCGCGCTACGCGACCCGCGCGGATTTCGACCGCGCCCTGGGCGATGCGGTGGCGGCCACGCGGCCGGACTGGGTCGCCTGCGCCGGGTACCTGCGGATCCTCGACGATCCGTTCGTCGAACGGTTCCGCGGGCGACTGCTGAACATCCACCCCTCGCTGCTCCCGAAATACCGCGGCTTGCGCACGCATGCGCGCGTGCTGGACGCGGGCGACGACGAGCATGGCGCCAGCGTCCATTTCGTCGTACCGGAACTGGACGCCGGCGCCGTGGTGGCACAGGCGCGGGTTCCGGTCGTTCGCGGCGAAGGCGTCGCGGGGCTCGCCGCGCGCGTGCTCGCGGTGGAACATCCCTTGCTGGTCGCGACGTTGCGCCTGGCCGTGGCCGGTCGCCTGGCTGAACGCGAAGGGGCTGCCATGCTGGATGGTCACCCCTTGTTTATGCCGCTGCAGCTAGATTCCGCCGGTAGTTTTGCGCCGGATGCCTCGGCGCACGCCCCGATCCCGCAGGAGTGACCATGCCCCACGCCGTGCCCATGCCATCCGCCCGTCCCGCCCCCTGGCGCGCCGCAGTGCTGCGCGCCGCCGTGGGCGCCGCCATGCTGCTCGCCGCGATCCCGGCCCTTGCGCTGGAACCGTTCACCGCGACGTACGAGGCCTGGTACGAGGGCAACCGGCAGGGCGACGGCGTGATGCGCCTGGCGTCCGCCGGCGACGGCCGCTGGACCTACAGCCTGGACGTGCGCGGCACCGAAGGCATGGCCGCGATCGCCGGCGCCGACCTGTCGCAGAGCACCACGTTCGACGTGGCCAACGGCCATTGGCGGCCGCTGGCCGGCAGCGACTCGTCGAAGCTCCTGTTCAAGTCGAACACGCGCAAGGCGACGTATGACTGGAAGCGCGGCGAGGCGCGATGGACGGGCGACGTGAAGCCCGAGCGCGCAGGCCCGGTGAAGCTGCGGGCCGGCGACATGGACGCCATGCTGCTCAACCTGGCGCTGGCGCGCGACGTGGCCGCCGGCAAGGCGCTGTCCTACCGGCTGGTCGAGAACGGCCGCGCCAAGCAGCACGTCTACAAGGTCGCCGGCAAGGAGCAGGTCACCGTCGGCGGTCGCGCGCACGAAGCCACCAAGGTCGTCCGCACGGACGACGAGAAGCAGACCGTCGCCTGGATCGTGAAGGGCATCCCCGTCCCGGTCCGCATCCTCCAGCGCGACGAAGGCGAGGACAAGATGGACCTGCGCCTGGTCTCCATCGACTGAGGCAATTCGCTGGCGATCGTTTTCGCGGGGCGCGGCCGTGGTGCCGTGGCGGGACACGCCGCAAGTACGTCCATGTAGGCTACTCAGCGCCATCCATGGCGCTGAGTGTCCCGCCACGGCACCACGACCGCGCCTTGCGACCTTCGCTGGCTTGTGGAACCCAAAAGCAAACGCAACCGCCTCGGCGCGCCCGCTGATCCTGGCGGCCGTCGGCGTGCGTGGGCGTGGTTTGAGCAGGCCATGGATGGCCTGCGGCCGGCGTTAAAGGCAGGACGCCGTCACGCCGGACAAACCACGCCCACGCATGACGGCGGCCCGAGGTACGACCTCAATGCGCGTAGGCGGTTCGCGAAGATCTCGCCGCCATGGCGGCTCCCACAACAGCCCACTCAGTCGACGCGCCTGATCTTCGCGCCGAGGGCGGAGAGTTTTTCCTCGATGCGCTCGTAGCCGCGGTCGAGGTGGTAGATGCGGTCGATGCTGGTCTCGCCGTCGGCGACCAGGCCCGCGAGGATGAGCGACGCCGACGCACGCAGGTCCGTCGCCATCACCGGTGCACCGCCCAGCCGGGGCACGCCGTGGACGACGGCCGTGTGTCCCTCGATCCGGATGTCCGCGCCCAGGCGCTGCAACTCCTGCACGTGCATGAAGCGGTTCTCGAAGATCGTCTCCGTGACGATGCCGACGCCTTCGGCGATGCAGTTCATCGCCATGAACTGCGCCTGCATGTCCGTCGGGAAGCCGGGATGCGGCGCCGTCGCGATGTCGACCGCCTTCGGGCGGCGGCCGCCCATGTCGAGCGCGATCCGGTCGCCGTCGCATTCGACCTGCGCTCCCGCCTCTTCCAGCTTGTCGAGCACCGCGTCCATCGAGTCGGGACGGGCGCCCGTGACCACGATGGAGCCGCCGGTCATCGCCGCCGCGACCAGGAACGTCCCGGTCTCGATCCTGTCCGGCAGCACCCGGTGGCGGCCGCCGTGCAGGCGCTCGACGCCTTCGACCACGATCCGGCCGGACCCCGCGCCGCTGACGTTCGCGCCGAGCGCGTTGAGGCAGTCGGCCAGGTCGACGATCTCCGGTTCGCGCGCGGCGTTTTCCAGCACCGTGCGGCCTTCGGCCAGCGTCGCGGCCATCAGCACGTTCTCGGTCGCGCCCACGCTGGCGAACTCGAACACGTGGTGCGCGCCGCGCAGCCGCGGCGCCGTCGCCTTGATGTAGCCGTTCTCCACCGAGATGTCCGCGCCGAGCGCCCGCAATCCCTTGAGGTGCAGGTCCACCGGGCGCGAACCGATCGCGCACCCCCCGGGCAGCGAGACTTCGGCCGCCCCGTGCCGCGCCAGCAACGGCCCGAGCACGAGCACGGAGGCACGCATCGTCTTGACCAGCTCGTACGGCGCGACGTGGCTGCGCACCGAAAGCGGATCGATGTGCAGCGAGAAGTCGTCGTCCATCGAGATGCCGACGCCCAGTTCCGCCAGCAGCCGGAGCGTCGTCTTGACGTCGTGCAGGTTCGGCACGTTGCCGATGTCCACCCGGCCGTCCACGAGCAGCGTCGCGCACAGGATCGGCAGCACGGCGTTCTTGGCGCCGGACATGCGGACCTCGCCCTGCAACGGCACGCCGCCCTCCACGACGATCTTCTGCATGGTCAGGCGCGCCCGGCTTCGTCGGGCGTCAGGGTGCGCAGCGCCAGGGCGTGGATCTCGCCGCCCATCCGCTCACCGAGCGTGGCGTAGACCAGGCGATGGCGGGCCAGCGGCAGCTTGCCGGCGAAGGCATCGCTGACCACCGTGGCCTCGAAATGGACCCCGTCCTCGCCCTGCACGTCGGCCCGGGCGCCGGGGAGCCCGGCTTCGATCAATTGGCGGATGCTCTCGGCGTTCATCGGGGACTGCATGTCGTTGCGCGTAAACTCCCGGCCAGTCTAGCGGAAAGCCCCCTTGCCCATGGCGCAATCCACGTCCCGACCGGCGCCCGGCGCCGATGCCGACCACGCGTTCGCCGCGAGTGGAAAGCGCGTGCTCGAGATCGAGACCCGTGCCCTGGAAGCGCTGGCCGGACGGCTCGACGGCGACTTCACCGCGGCCTGCCGCCTGCTGCTCGCCTGCCAGGGGCGCGTGGTCTGCACCGGCATGGGCAAGTCCGGGCACATCGCCCGGAAGATCGCGGCGACCCTGGCCTCGACCGGCACGCCATCCTTCTACGTGCATCCGGGCGAAGCCGGCCATGGCGACCTGGGCATGGTCACCGATGCCGACGTGGTGCTCGCGCTGTCCAACTCGGGCGAGACCGACGAGCTGCTGATGTTGCTGCCGGTGCTCAAGCGCCAGGGCAACCGCCTGGTGGCGATGACCGGGCGGGCGGGCTCCACGCTGGCGCGCGAGGCCGACGTCCACCTCGACGTGAGCGTGCCGGCCGAGGCGTGCCCGCTCGACCTTGCCCCCACGTCCAGCACCACCGCGGCGCTGGCGATGGGCGACGCGCTGGCCGTGGCGCTCCTGGAGGCACGCGGCTTCACCGCCGACGACTTCGCGCGGTCCCATCCGGCGGGCGCGCTGGGCCGGCGGTTGCTGCTGCACATCACCGACGTCATGCATGCCGGCGACGAGGTGCCGCGCATCCATGCCGGCGCGTCGATCAGCGAGGCGCTGGTGGAGATGACCCGAAAGCGCCTGGGCATCACCGCCGTGGTCGATGGCGCGGGCACCCTGCTCGGGCTGTTCACCGACGGCGACCTGCGGCGGACGCTGGACGACGCCGCCGTCGACCTGCGACGCACCACCATCGACGCCGTGATGACCCGCACGCCGCGCACCATCGGCGCCGACGCGCTCGCGGTCGAGGCCGCGCGCCTGATGGAAGAACACAAGATCAACGCCCTGCTGGTGGTCGACGGGTCCGGGAAGGTGGTCGGCGCGCTCAACATCCACGACCTGCTGCGCGCGCGGGTGGTCTAGATGCCCTACGACCACCTCGACGACATCCCCTCCGACATCCGCGCCCGCGCCGCGCGAATCCGCCTGGCCTGTTTCGACGTCGATGGCACGTTGACCGACGGGCGGCTGTATTTCGACAGCAACGGCCTGGAACTCAAGGCATTCCACGTGCACGACGGGCAGGGCCTGGTGTTGCTGCGCAAGGCCGGCATCGCCGTCGCCCTGGTCACCGCGCGCGCCAGCCCGATCGCGGAGCAGCGGGCTGCCGAACTGGGGATCGAGGCCTGGACCTGCGTGGCCGACAAGCTGGCCTGCGTGCGCGGCATCGCGGACCGGCACGGCATCGGCATGGACCAGGTGGCGTTCATGGGCGACGACCTGCCGGACCTGCGCGTCCAGGCGGAAGCCGGCTTCGCGGTCGCGCCGGCCGATGCCCACCACTGGGTGCGCGAACGCGTGCACTGGCGCACCGTCGCCCGCGGTGGCAAGGGCGCGGCGCGCGAGCTGTGCGACCTGCTGCTCGGCGCACAGGGCCACGCCGAAGCGGCCCTGGCGGGCACGCTCTGATGGGGAGCTGGCGCGGGCTGCTCACGCTCGTCCTGCTGGCGGCCGCCGTCGTGTCGGGCTGGTCCGTCTGGACCCATCGCGCACCTGAACCGGTCCGCGACCCGGCCAGCGGGCGTTCGGATTACCAACTGTACGATTTCCAGCTGGTGGTGCTTGACGACGAGGGGCTCGAGGCCTTCACGCTCCGTGCGCCGCAGCTGGCCCGCCAGCCCGGCGACGAGTCGCTGGACCTGGCGCAACCCGTGTTCCTGTTCCCGGCCAGTGCCGACGAGGGCGAACTGTCGCAGTGGGAGATGCGCTCGAATACGGCATGGGTCAGTCCGGATGGCGCCGAAGTGCAGTTGCGTGGCGACGTACGCGCCCGCGACCTGGGCGCCACCGGCGGCGCCACGATCCTCGCCACCGAACAGCTCGATGTGTTCCCCCGCGACGACCGCGCCAGCACCCGGGCGCCGGTGAGGATCCAACGCCCGGGTTCTATAATCCGGGGCCGCGGCCTGCGGGTGGACCTGGCCACAAAGCACTACGTGCTGCAATCCGACGTGGAGACCCGCTATGTCCCGAATCGCTAGCCTGATGCTTGCCGCCGCCGCGACCGTCGCGATGGGCGGCGCCTTCGCACGTTCGTCCGACCGCAGCCAGCCCATGGACATCGAGGCCGGCCGGCAGGAAGGCACCTTCGAGAGCGACAGCACCAACATCCTGTCCGGCGGGGTCACCATTTCGCAGGGCACGCTCGAGATCAAGGCCGGGCGCGCGGAGATCACCCTCGTCGGCGGCGACCCGTCCAGGGCCGTGCTCACGGGCTCGCCGGTCGTGCTCCGGCAGCAGATGGACGACGGCACGCCGATGACCGCGCACGCCGCGAAGATCGACTACAACCTGCGGACCGAAGTCGTGGTCTTCACCGGCGACGTGCGCATCGAGCAACCGCGTGGCTCGATGAGCGGCGAGCGCGTGGTCTACAACATGCAGACCGGGCGCGTGGAAAGCGGCGGCGAAGGCGCCGGCCGGGTCCGCATGCGGATCCTGCCGCGCGGCGCGCGCGAGCCTGCCGAGGGCGCGACCGACGCACGGGACGAAGGCTGATGCTCGTCGCGCAGGGACTGCGCAAGCGCTACCGCTCGCGCGAAGTCGTCCGCGACTTCGGGCTGACCCTGGATGCCGGCGAGGTGGTCGGCCTGCTGGGCCCCAATGGCGCGGGCAAGACGACGTGTTTCTACATGATCGTCGGCCTGGTGCCGGCCGATGCCGGTTCCATCGTGCTCGACGGACGCGACATCACCCACGAGCCGATGTACGCGCGCGCCAGGCTCGGCGTGGGGTACCTGCCGCAGGAACCGTCGGTGTTCCGCAAGCTGTCGGTCGCCGACAACATCCGCCTGGTGCTGGAGCTGCGCAAGGACCTCGACCGCGCGGGCCGCGAGCGCGAGCTTGCCGACCTGATGGACGAGCTGCAGGTCGGGCACGTTGCCGACCAGTCCGGCCTCAGCCTGTCCGGTGGCGAGCGCAGGCGCGTGGAGATCGCGCGCGCCCTGGCCGCGCGGCCGCGCCTGATGCTGCTCGACGAGCCGTTCGCCGGCGTGGACCCGATTTCCGTCGGCGAGATCCAGCGCATCGTCACCCACCTGCGCAACCGCGGGATCGGCGTGTTGATCACGGACCACAACGTGCGCGAGACGCTGGGCATCTGCGACCGCGCCTACATCCTCAACGAGGGCGGGGTGCTGGCCCAGGGCGCGCCGGACAGCCTGCTGTCCAACCCGGACGTGCGCCGCGTCTACCTGGGCGAGGCGTTCCGCCTCTAGGCGAAGAAGCCCCAGGCAATGAAGCCCAGCCTCCAGGTCGCGCTCGGCCAGCAGCTCAGGCTGACGCCGCAGCTGCGCCAGGCCATCCACCTGCTGCAGCTGTCGGGCGCCGAACTCGAGCAGGAGATCGCGGCCGCCGTGGAGGCCAATCCACTGCTGGACTGGGACGAAACGCCGCCCGAACCGGCAGCCGGCGTGGGCGACGCCGAGGCGGGCGACATCGACACCGTGCCGGAACCCGATTGGGACGAGGTCGCGGCACTCCCCTGGCAGGGCAACGCCCCGGACGGGAGCCAGGACACCGCGGCCGCCGGCGAAAGCCTGCAAGACCACCTGTTGTGGCAGCTCCACCTGGGCCACTTCACCACGCGCGATCGGGCCATCGGCGTCGCCCTGGTCGACGCGATCGACGACGACGGCTACCTGCGCGAATCGCTCGACGCGATCACGACCGCGACCGGGCTGCAACCCCCGCCCACCCCGGACGAAACGTGCACGGTGCTGCACCGCATACAGTGCTTCGATCCCGTCGGCGTCGGTGCGCGCGACCTGGGTGAATGCCTGCGCCTGCAGCTCGCCCTGCTGCCGGACGACACGCCGGCACGGGCGCTGGCCACGGAAATCGCCGGCGATGCGCTGGAACGCCTGCCACGCGCGGGCATCGACGGCCTGGCCCGCGAACTCGGGCGGGATCCCGCGGACGTGGCCACCGCCGTTGCCCTGCTGCGCACGCTCGACCCGCGGCCCGGCGCCCGGTTCGGCGCCCTGCCCCCCGGCAGCTACGTGGCGCCCGACGTCGTCGTCTGGCGGGATCGTGGCCTGTGGCAGGTGGCGCTCGCTTCCGGCGGGCGGCCGCGGGTGACGCTGCACCAGGGCTACGCGACCATGGCCGACCGGGCCGCCGGGGCCGATGCAAGCTACCTGCGCGGCCGCCTGCAGGAAGCCCGCTGGCTGCTCAAGGGCCTGCAGGCGCGGGGCGAGACGCTGCTGCGGGTGATGCAATGCGTGCTCCGCCAGCAGGCGGGCTTCCTGGAATTCGGCGAACAGGCCCTGCGGCCGCTCACCCTGCGCGAGGTCGCCGCCGAGATCGGCCTGCACGAGTCGACCGTGTCGCGCGCGGTCGCGCGCAAGTACGCCCGCACGCCGCGCGGCACGGTCCCTTTGCGCGCGTTCTTCGCCTCGGGCGTCGGGACCGGGGGCGGCGAAACCTCCAGCACGGCGATCCAGGCGCTGATCCGGCGACTGGTGGACGCAGAGGATCCCCGCCGCCCGCTGTCGGACGCCCGCCTCGCCGACGCGCTCAAGGCCGCGGGCATCCCCGTGGCCCGCCGGACCGTCGCCAAGTACCGAGAGGCCCTCCGGATCCCGGTCTCCGCCGAGCGCCTGCGGATGGCGTGAGCCGCGCTATCCTGAACTGGCTATCCTGTCTCCCCCGTCGTGTCGAAGGAGGCCACATGCGCATCGAGACCCACGGCCAGCAGATCGCCGTCACGCCTGCCCTCAGGGACTACGTCGAGACCCGCCTCTCGCGCCTGGCCCGGCACTTCGACCAGCCCCTCGAGGTCCGCACCCAGCTGCGCGTGGAAAAGCCGGCGCACCGTGCCGAGGCGACCGTGAGCCTGTCGGGCCGGACCCTCCACGCCGACGCCGACGCCGTCGACATGTACGCGGCGATCGACCTGCTCGCCGACAAGCTCGACCGCCTGCTGCTCAAGCACAAGGAAAAGCGGGTCGACCACCATCGCGGCGAGCACCCGGTGCGTGCCGGCGAGTTCGGCTGAAGCCGTGCACGAGTTGCTGGCCGCCGACCGGATCGCCCTGCTCGTCGAACCCGGTGGCCGCGACGCCGTCCTCGATACCGCGGCGCGCCTGCTGGCCGACGGCTCGGCCAACATCACCGCCACCATCGCCGCCGCCCTGCGCGAGCGCGAACAGCTCGGCAGCACCGGGATCGGCCATGGCATCGCCATTCCCCACGCGCGCACCAACGCGTTCGATCGCGCGCGCGGCGCGTTCCTGCGGCTGCGCGAGCCGGTCGATTTCGAGGCCGGTGACGGCCAGCCGGTGGACCTGGTGTTCGCCTTGGCGGTACCGCGCCATTTCGACCGTGAGCACCTGCGGATCCTGTCGGACCTGGCGTCGCGCTTTTCCGACCGCGGGTTCCGTGCGGCGCTGCGCGATGCGCGCGACATCGCCGCGTTGCGCGAACTGCTGCTCGCCCCGGCGATCGTGGCGGACTGACCATGGACGAGCGGATCAGCGCGATGGAGCTGTTCGAGCAGCTCGGCGAGCGGCTCGACCTGCGCTGGCTGGCGGGCCGCCATGGGCAGGAACGCATCCTGGCGTCGGTGCAGACGGTCGCGCGGCGTCCGTCGCTTGCCGGCTACCTCAACACCATCTACCCCAACAAGGTGCAGATCCTCGGGACCGAGGAACTCGCCTGGCTGGATTCCCTCGATTCGCGCCATCGGTGGGAAACCATCGAGAAGATCATCCAGTTCCGCCCGCTGGCGCTGGTGATCAGCAAGGACCAGGCCGGCCCGGCGGACCTGATCGAGGCCGCCGACGAATCCGGCACGCCGCTCTGGACGTCGCCGCGCCGCGGCCACGAGCTGCTCAACCACCTGCAGTACCACCTCGCGCGGACCCTGGCGCCGCGCGTGACGTTGCACGGCGTGTTCATGGAGATCTACTCCATCGGCGTGCTGATCACCGGCGAGTCGGGCGCGGGCAAGAGCGAGCTGGCACTGGAGCTGGTCACCCGCGGGCACAGGCTGGTCGCCGACGACGCGCCGGAGTTCACCCAGATCGCGCCGGACGTGCTCGACGGCACCTGCCCGGAGATGTTGCAGGACATGCTCGAGGTGCGCGGCCTTGGCGTGCTCAACATCCGCGAGATGTTCGGCGACACGGCCGTGAAGCGGAACAAGTACCTGCGCCTGGTCGTGCACCTGACCCAACCGTCGGAATCGTCGCGGACGGACGGGCTGGACCGGATCACCGGCGAGCTCGGGGCCCGGCGCGTGCTCGACCTGGACGTGCCCACGGTCAACATTCCCGTGATGCCCGGCCGCAACCTCGCGGTGCTGGCGGAGGCCGCTGCACGCACCCACATCCTGCGGGCGAAGGGCGTGGATCCTGCGGCGGCGTTCATGGCGCGGCACAGCCATTTCCTGCAGAGCTCGTCCTGAGGCCCGCCGGCGGATGAACGCACCCGCGCGACCCACCCTGATCATCGTCAGCGGCATGTCCGGTTCGGGCAAGTCGGTGGCGCTGAACACGCTCGAGGACATGGACTTCTACTGCGTGGACAACCTGCCGGCGGACCTGCTGCCGCAGTTCGTGCAGAGCGTCACGGGCGATGGCGGGACCCGCGACAGGCTGGCGGTCGGCATCGACGTGCGCAACCGGCACAGCGACCTGGCCAACATCCCGGAATGGCTGTCGGCGGTGGGCGCGCTCGGGCTCGACCCGCGGCTGGTGTTCTTCGACACCACCGACCACGTGCTGCTCAAGCGCTATGCCGACACCCGCCGCCGGCATCCGCTCAGCCACCTGGGCCTGTCGCTGGCCGATGCCATCTCGCTGGAGCGGCAGGTGCTCAAGCCCCTGCGCCAGCTCGCCGACGTGGTGATCGATACCAGCGAGCTCAACGTGCACCAGCTGCGGCGGCAGGTGATCACCGATTTCGGGCTGGGGCACGCCTCGTCGCTGTCGCTGCTGTTCGAATCGTTCGCCTATCGGCGCGGGGTGCCCCCGGACGCGGATTTCGTGTTCGACGTGCGCCCGCTGCCCAACCCGCACTGGGATGCACGCCTGCGCCCCCTGTCGGGGCGCGATGCCGACGTGCGCGCCTACCTGGACGGCAATGCGGACGTCGAGCAGTACGCGACCCAGGTCGAGCAGTTCCTGGACACCTGGCTGCCGCGCCTGCGCTCGGAAACCCGCAGTTACGTGACCGTGGCGTTCGGCTGCACGGGCGGGCGCCATCGCTCGGTGTACCTGGCCGAGCGGCTGGCCAACTATTTCCGCGACGCCGGCTGGGAGGAAGTCGCGACCCACCACCGCGAGCTCGACTGAACGCCCGCCGCCGCGTCTGCTAACTTTCCCGGATGGCCGTCGGCGTCCTGATCATCACCCATGAAGGCATCGGCCCGGCGCTGCTGGCCGTGGCCACGGGCCTGCTGGGCACGCTGCCGCTGCGCGCCGAGGCGTTCGAAGTCCCCTTCGATGGCGACCCGGAGGCGTTGCTGCCGGGGGCCAGCGCGGCCCTGCGACGGGTGGACGCTGGCAGCGGGGTGTTGGTGCTGACCGATGTCTTCGGTGCAACGCCGAGCAACCTCGCCGCACGTGTCGCGCGCCTGGGCACGCCGGTGCGCCGCGTCTCGGCGGTCAGCCTGCCCATGCTGCTGCGGGTGATGAACTATGCCGAGCTCGGCCTTGACGACCTGCCGGCCATCGCGGCCGCGGGCACGCGCAACGGAGTACTGCACGACGATGGATGAGACCACGCCCACCGGGGGGCCCACATGATCGAACGCGAGATGACCGTGGCCAACCGGCTCGGATTGCACGCCCGCGCCACCGCCAAGCTGGTGCAGCTGCTGTCCGGCTTCCGCTGCGAGGCGACGCTCTCCGCGCGCGGCCGGCAGGTGAATGCGAAAAGCATCATGGGCGTGATGCTGCTGGCCGCCGGCCACGGCAGCACCGTCGTATTGCGGGTCGACGGCGAGGACGAGGCGGCGGCCGCGGATGCCGTGTCGGCCCTGTTCGAACGCCGCTTCGACGAGGACGCCTGAGTGCGCGTCGCATGAGGCAGGCATTGCCGGGCACGGGCGCTTCGCGCGGCAGCGCGCTGGGCCGCGCCCGGGTCCGCCTGCCGCACGTGCTCGACGTCGTCGAGCAGCACCTCGAACCGGAAGCGGTCGAGCCCGAGCTGGCGCGCCTGCACGCGGCCATCGACACGGTGCGCGCGGAGATGCACGCGCTGCGCCAGCGGCTGCACGGCGCGCTGGCGCAGGAGATCGGCGAGTTCCTCGACCTGCACGCGCTGCTGCTGGACGACCCCGAACTGCTGCAGGGCCTGGACGACCTGGTGCGGACCCACCACTACACCGCGGACTACGCCCTGCGCGTGCAGCGCGACCGGTTGGCCGCCGTGTTCGCGGAGATGGACGACGCCTACCTGCGCAGCCGCCTGGACGACATCGACCAGGTCGTCGGGCGGATCCATGCCGCCCTGCACCGCTGCGACACGCACGTGGCCGGCGTGGCCGGCGAGATCCTGGTCACCGACACCGTCGCCCCCGCGGAGATGGCGCAGCTGCAGTCCCAGGGCGTGCTCGCAGTGGTGACCTCGGCCGGCAGCGTGCTGTCCCACAGCGCCATCCTGGCCCGCAGCATGCACCTGCCGATGGTCGTGGGCACCGCGCAGGTGCTGCAGCGGGTCAACGACGGCGACGTGCTCGCGGTCGATGGCGGCACCGGCCTGGTGGTGGTCGAGCCGGATGCGTCGGACCTGCGCGCCCATCGCGCCCGGCTGCGCGACCTGGCGCGCGAGCGCCGGCAACTGCACCGGCTGCGCCGCGAGCCGTCGCGCACCACGGATGGCGTGGACATCCGCCTGTACGCGAACGCCGAGTCGCGCGAGGACGTCGCCACCGCGCATGCGTACGGCGCCGCGGGCGTCGGCCTGTACCGCACCGAATTCCTGTTCCTGCAGCGCAACGAGCTGCCGGACGAGGAGGAGCAGTTCCGCGCCTACCGCGACCTGGTGCTGGGCATGACCGGCCGCACCGTCACCATCCGCACCCTCGACGTCGGGGCGGACAAGGCGGACCGCACCGGGCTGGTGCTCGCGAACGAACCCAACCCCGCGCTCGGCGTGCGCGGCGTGCGCCTGTCGCTTGCGCGCACGCGCCTGTTCGAGACGCAGTTGCGCGCGATCCTGCGCGCCTCCGGCTACGGCCCGGTGCGCGTGCTCGTGCCGATGGTGACCGGGCGCGAGGAGGTGCTGGCCGTGCGCGGCCTGTTGCAGCAGGTCACCGCCGACCTGCGGGCCGCGGGCCACGAGGTCGCCGAGCAGGTGCCGCTGGGCGCGATGATCGAGGTGCCGGCCGCGGCGCTGGCACTGCGCACGTTCCTGGGCGCGGTCGACTTCCTGTCGATCGGCACCAACGACCTGGTGCAGTACCTGCTCGCCGCCGACCGGAACAACGACGCGCTGGGCGAGCTGTACAGCCCGATGCACCCGGCGGTGATCCGCACGCTGCACGACGTGATCCGCACGGCGCGCGCGCGCAACCGTCCGGTGGCCGTCTGCGGCGAGATGGCCGGCGATCCGGCATTCGTCCCGTTGCTGCTCGCCCTCGGGCTGGAGGAGCTGAGCCTGCACCCGGCGACGATGCTGGAAGTCAGGCAGGCGATCAGGGGATGCAGCCTGGCCGCGTTGCGGACCCGCCTGCCCGCGCTGCTGCGCGCGCGCGACCGCGCGTCGATCGAGCGATGGATGGCCGGCGCCTGTTCCCCCGCGCCATAATCCCGCATGGCCGAAACCGTCCGCCACGACAAGACCGCACGCCAGCTGCGACTGCTGTCGGACGCGCTCGACAGCGGCCGGCTCGGTCCCGTGCGCCGGCTGGTCAACACCCTCTCCCCCGCGGAGATCGGCAACCTGCTCGAGTCGCTGCCGCCGGGCAAGCGCACCGTCGTGTGGGGCCTGGTCGACCCCGAGGACGACGGCGAGGTGCTGGTGCACGTCGGCGACGAGGTCCGAGAGGGCCTGCTCGCGGAGATGGACCCGGACGAGATCATCGCCGCGGTCGAGGACCTGGACATCGACGACCTGGCCGACCTGGTCGAGGACCTGCCGGACACGGTCATCGACGAGGTCCTCAAGTCGATGGACCGCGACAACCGCGAGCGGCTGGAACAGGCGCTGTCCTATCCCGAGGACACCGCCGGCCGCCTGATGAACCCGGACGTGGTGACGGTGCGCACCGACACCACGGTGGACGTCGTGCTGCGCTACCTGCGCCTGCGCGGCGAGCTGCCCGAGCACACCGACCACCTGTACGTGGTGAGCCGGCGCCACCAGTACCTGGGCCGGATCGCGCTGCAGGTGCTGCTCACGCACGAAGCCAACACGCCGGTCAACCAGCTGATCGACGACACCCAGCCGGCCATCGACGTGGACGAGTCCGCCGGCAGCGTCGCGCGCCAGTTCTCCGACCACGACTGGATCAGCGCCCCGGTGGTGGACGACGCCAACGTCCTGCTCGGGCGCATCACCATCGACGATGTCGTCGACATCATCCGCGACCAGGCCGAGCACCAGGCCCTGGGCGCGGCGGGCCTGGACGAGGACGAGGACCTGTTCAGCCCCGTGCCCCGCGCGGCGCGGCGACGCGCCATCTGGCTGGGCATCAACCTGGCCACGGCGTTCCTCGCGTCGTGGGTGATCGGCCGTTTCGAAGGCACGCTGGAACGGATCGTCGCCCTGGCGGTGCTGATGCCCGTGGTCGCCAGCATGGGCGGCGTGGCCGGGACGCAGACGCTCACGCTGATGGTCCGCGGGCTGGCGCTGGGCCAGGTCGGCCGCGGCAACCTGCGCGCGTTGCTGGTCAAGGAAGGCAGCGTGGGCCTGCTCAACGGGCTGGCCTGGTCGCTGGTCGTCGGCGTCGTCGCCGCGCTGTGGTTCCGCGACCTGCCACTGGGCGGCGTCATCGCGGCGGCCATGATGATCAACCTGGTGGTGGCCGCGCTGGCCGGCGTGCTGGTGCCGCTGATGCTGCGCCGGATGAACGTCGACCCCGCGCTCGCCGGCGGCGTGGTGCTGACGACGGTGACCGACGTCATCGGGTTCCTCAGCTTCCTGGGACTGGCGACCCTCGTCCTGATCCGCTGACGGGTCAGCCCAGCAACGCCTCCAGCACCGCCATGCGCACGGCGACGCCGTTCGCGACCTGGCGCAGCACCAGCGACTGCGGCCCGTCGGCGACGGCATCGTCGATCTCGATGCCGCGGTTCATCGGTCCCGGATGCAGCACGACCGCATCGGGTGCCGCCAGGCGCAGGCGCGCCTCCGTCAACCCGAAGTCGCGGTGGTAGTCGTCCAGCGACGCCACGAGGCCGTCGACCATCCGCTCGCGCTGCAGGCGCAGCGTCAGCACCGCATCCACGCCATCGAGGGCCGCGTCCAGGTCGCCGCCGACCACGCACCCTTCCAGGGTCCCGTCATCCGGCAGCAGTGTCGACGGACCGCAGACGCGGATCTCCCCGGCCCCGAGCGCCCGCAACGCATGCAGGTCCGAGCGCGCCACCCGCGAATGGCGGACGTCGCCGACGATCAGCACGCGGAGCTTCGAGAAATCCGCGCCCTTCGCCTGGCGCAACGTCAGCATGTCGAGCAGCCCCTGCGTCGGGTGCGCGCTGCGCCCGTCCCCGGCGTTGACCAGCGCAGTGCCGGGCGCCGCCGCTTCGGCCAGCGCGGCCACGGCGCCGTCTTCGCGGTGCCTCACCACGAACCCGTGCACGCCCATCGCCTCCAGCGTGCGCAGCGTGTCCAGCGCGGTCTCGCCCTTGCTGGTCGAAGACGTGGACGCGTCGAAATTCAGAACGTCCGCCCCGAGGCGCGTCGCCGCGAGCTGGAAGCTGCTCCGCGTGCGCGTGGACGGTTCGAAGAACAGCGTGCACACCGCGCGGCCGGCGAGGAGGCCGCGCAGCGCGGCGCCGCCCCGTGCCTCGTCCGTCCACTGTTGCGCACGGTCCAGCAGCGCCTCCAGCGTTGCGCGGGGCAAGCCGTCGAGTGCCAGCAGGTGCCGCAAGCGCCCGGCCGGGTCGACCTGGACGATGCTCATGGCGCCAGGCCCGCCACCGGCAGCGCATCCTGCGGCGCCGCGAGCCAGCGCTCGACGATGACGGCCGCGGCCACCGCATCGAGCGCGGCCGCGTCGCGCCGGCGGCGGCGTCCTTCGGCGCGATCCGCGGCGAACCGTTGCGCTGCCTCGACCGAGCTGGCGCGCTCGTCCACCAGCACCACCGGCAAGGCGAAACGTGCGGCGAGTTCCCGCGCGAAGGCGTGCGCGCGGCGACGGATCGGCTGGTCCCCGCCGTCCAGCGTCATCGGATCGCCGACCACGAGGCCATGCGGGCGCCATTCCTTGTAGAGGCGATCGATTTCCGCCCAGTCGGGGCCTTGCGCATGCACGTCGACCACCGCCAGGGCCCTTGCGCCGGTGCCGTAGGCGCTGCCCACCGCGACGCCGATCCGGCGCATGCCCACGTCGAACCCCAGCACGGTCCCGTCGCGGCGGATGCCTGCGACGTCACCGGGCGGGGTGCCGGGGCCGGTCATGCGTGGCCGCTGTAATCCGCCAGGTGCGCCAGGTCCACGCCCAGGCGTCCGGCCGATGCCTGCCAGCGCAATGGCAATGGCAGGGTGAACAGCAGCTCCGCGTCCGCCGGGACGGTCAGCCAGCTGTTCTCGACGAGTTCCTGCTCCAGCTGCCCCGCGCCCCAGCCCGCGCACCCGAGCGCGACGATCGCGTTCGCCGGCCCCTCGCCGCGCGCGATCGCCTCGAGCACGTCGCGGGAGGTGGTGACGGACAGGTCGGGGGTGATCGCCAGGGTCGAATCCCACGCGTTTTCCCCGTCGTGCAGCACGAACCCGCGCTCGGGATGGACGGGGCCGCCGGCGAGCACCGGCCGCGCGCGCAGGGCCTTGTCGTCGCACGCGATGCCCATCTGCCGGAGCACCTCGCCGAGCGTGTACTCGGACGCGCGGTTGACCATGACCCCCATCGCGCCTTCGGCATCGTGCTGGCAGACCAGGGTCACGCTGCGCGCGAACGTGGGATCGCCGAGCGCGGGAAGCGCGACGAGCAGCTGGTTCGCGAGTGAATCGCGGAAGTCGGCGGTATCGGTGGTCTGGGGGGCGTCCACGGGCGGCATTCTAGCCTGCGCTGCGTCGACGCCGCGGCGGAGTAGGATCGGGATTCCGTCCCCAGCATCGCCACGCCATGAACGCCATGACCGGAACGTCCCGCCTCCTCCTGGCCGCATGCCTCGCCGTCGTCTCCATGGCTGCGTGCGAGCGCGTGCCGGAAGCCGCGCCGGGCGAACCCCCGCCCACCGCGGAGGCGGCTGCCACCTATGCCGAGCAACACGCCGGTGACTACGCCGTCGTGCCCCTCACCGCGGACCTGTCCGCGTTCGACGAGGACGGCAAGCGGATGATCGCCCTGCTGGTGGAGGCCTCGCAGGTGATGGACGACCTGTTCTGGCAGCAGTCCTGGTCGGGGGACCGCGAGGCGCTGCTGGCCCGCGCGCCGGATGACGCGACCCGTGAACTGGTCCGCATCAACTACGGCCCCTGGGACCGGCTCAATGCCGACACCCCGCTGCTCGAAGGGGTCGGCCCGCGCCCGCCGGGCGGCATGTTCTACCCCGCGGACATGACGAAGGCCGAGTTCGAGGAGGCCGACCTCGCGGACAAGGCCTCCTGGTACACGCTGCTGCGGCGCGACGATGCGGGCGACCTGGTCACCGTGCCGTACCACGTCGCGTATGCCGATGACCTGGAACGCGCGGCGGCGCTGCTCCGGGAGGCCGCGAAAAACAGCGCGCACGCAGGCTTCGCCGACTACCTGGAGATGCGCGCCGAGGCGCTGCTCACCGGCGAGTTCCAGGCCAGCGACATGGCCTGGATGGAGATGCGCGGCAACCCGGTGGACGTCGTGATCGGCCCGATCGAGAGCTACGAGGACCAGCTGTTCGGCTACAAGACCGCCTACGAGGGGCTCGTGCTGGTCAAGGACATGGCGTGGAGCGAGCGCCTGGCGCGCTTCGCGCAATTCCTGCCCGAGCTGCAGCGCGGCTTGCCGGTCCCGGACGAATACAAGGCCCAGATGCCGGGCTCCAACGCCGACCTCAATGCGTACACGGCGGTGTACTACGGCGGCAATGCGAACGTTGGCGCGAAGACGATCGCCATCAACCTGCCCAACGACGAGGAGGTGCAGCTGGCCAAGGGCACCCGGCGGCTCCAGCTGCAGAACGTGATGCGCGCGAAGTTCGACAAGATCATGCTGCCGATC
Organism: Luteimonas sp.; assembly: GCA_036675265.1. Classification (GTDB taxonomy): domain Bacteria; phylum Pseudomonadota; class Gammaproteobacteria; order Xanthomonadales; family Xanthomonadaceae; genus CAMPJU01. Next base: position 3,688 of record JAKFFJ010000020.1, on the reverse strand, counting down.
GCCAGCGAGCTGATCGCGGCGGACCAGCTGGACAACGTGACCTTCGACGCGTTCTTCCAGAACACGATGTTCCACGAGGTCGCCCACGGCCTGGGCATCAAGAACACCCTGGACGGCAAGGGCACGGTGTCGGAGGCATTGAAGGACTACGCGTCGAGCTTCGAGGAGGGCAAGGCCGACATCCTCGGGCTGTACATGATCGACGCGCTCGCGCAGAAGGGCGAGATGGAAGCCGGGAAGCTGGAGGACAACTACGTGACGTTCCTGGCCGGCATCCTGCGCTCGGTCCGCTTCGGCGGCACCGACGCGCACGCCCAGGCCAACATGCTGCGCTTCAACTTCTTCGCCGACCGCGGTGCGTTCGTGCGCGACCCGGAGACCGGCAAGTACCGGGTGGACGTCGAGGCCATGCGCACGGCGGCAGGGGAGCTCGCGGCGTTGCTCCTGGTCATCCAGGGCGACGGCGACTACGCCGACGCCAAGCGCATCACCGACGAGCTCGGCGTCATCGAGCCGGAACTCGAGGCGGACCTGGCGAGGCTCGCCGACGCAGGCATTCCCGTCGACATCCGCTTCGAGCAGGGACTCGACGTGCTGGGCCTGGAGGAATTCGCCGCGGAAGACGCGGGGGACCGGTCCCCGTAGCCGGCGCGACCCTCAGTTCGCCTCGGAGATCTCGACCCCGTCCAGCCCCTTCGCCAGGCTCTGTGCGTCGCCGCCCTGCGCCAGCTTGATCTGCAGCCGCACCTCGTTGGCGGAGTCGGCGTAACGCAGCGCGTCCTCGTAGCTGATCTCGCCGGCCTGGTAGAGCGCGAGCAGGCTCTGGTCGAAGGTCTGCATGCCGAGGTTGGTCGACTCCTTCATCACTTCCTTCAGCTTGTGGATCTCGCCGTCGCGGATGTAATCCTGGATCAGCGGGGTGCCGAGCATGATCTCCATCGCCACGCGGCGGCCCTTGCCGTCCGGCGTGGGGATCAGTTGCTGCGCGACCACGCCCTTGATGTTGAGCGAAAGGTCCATCAGCAACTGCCCTCGACGGTCCTCCGGGAAGAAGTTGATGATGCGGTCCATCGCCTGGTTGGCGTTGTTGGCGTGCAGCGTGCACAGCACCAGGTGGCCGGTCTCGGCGAAGGCGATGGCATGGTCCATGCCCTCGCGGGTGCGCACCTCGCCGATCATGATCACGTCCGGTGCCTGGCGCAGGGTGTTCTTCAGCGCGGCCTCCCAGCTCTCGGTGTCGATGCCGACCTCGCGCTGCGTGACGATGCAGCCTTCGTGCTTGTGCACGAACTCGATCGGGTCCTCGATCGTGATGATGTGGCCGGTCGAATTCAGGTTCCGGTAGCCGATCATCGCCGCCAGCGACGTCGACTTGCCGGTGCCCGTCGCACCGACGAACAGGATGATGCCGCGCTTGGTCATCGCCAGCGTCTTGATGATCGGCGGCAGGCTGAGCTCGTCGACGCTGGGGATCTTGGTCTCGATCCGGCGCAGCACCATGCCCACCTGGTTGCGCTGGTAGAAGCACGAGACGCGGAACCGGCCGACGTTGGCGACGCCGATCGCGAAGTTGCACTCGTGCGTCTTCTCGAACTCCTCGCGCTGCTGCGGGTTCATCACGTTCAGCACCATGTCGCGGCTCTGCTGCGGCGTCAGCGCGACCTGGGTGATGGGCGAGATCTTGCCGTGGACCTTCATCGAAGGCGGCATGCCCGCCGTGACGAACATGTCCGACGCCTTCTGCTGCGCCATCAGGCGCAGGAAGGAAGTGAAATCGGGTGTGCTCATGGGGGTCCTCCGGCCTAGTCGAACAGCCGCTTGTCCTTGGCGTAGTCGCGGGCCTGCGGCTTGGTCACCATGTTGCGCTTGACCAGGTCCTGCAGGTGCTGGTCGAGCGTCATCATCCCGTGCTGCTGCCCGGTCTGGATGGCGGAGTACATCTGCGCCACCTTGTCCTCGCGGATCAGGTTCCGGATCGCCGGCACGCCGACCATGATCTCCCACGCCGCGGTGCGCCCGCCGCCGACCTTCTTCAGCAACGCCTGGCTGATCACCGCGCGCAGCGACTCCGACAGCATCGAGCGGACCATCGGCTTCTCGCCCGCGGGGAACACGTCGATGATGCGGTCGACCGTCTTGGCGGCCGAGGACGTGTGGAGGGTGCCGAACACGAGGTGCCCGGTCTCGGCGGCCGTCAGCGCCAGGCGGATCGTCTCGATGTCGCGCATTTCGCCGACGAGGATGTAGTCGGGGTCCTCGCGGAGCGCCGAACGGAGCGCCTCGTTGAATCCGTGGGTGTCGCGGTGGATCTCGCGCTGGTTGATCAGGCACTTCTGCGAGGTGTGCACGAACTCGATGGGGTCCTCGACGGACAGGATGTGCGCGTACTCGTTCTTGTTCACGTGGTCGAGCATCGCCGCCAGCGTGGTCGACTTGCCCGAGCCGGTGGGGCCGGTCACCAGGATCAGGCCCTGCGGCTGGTCGATCAGCTGCCGGAAGATCGGCGGGCAGCCCAGCTGCTCCATCGTCAGCACTTCCGACGGAATGGTGCGGAACACCGCGGCGGCGCCCCGGTTCTGGTTGAACGCGTTGACGCGGAAGCGCGCCAGGCCCGGGATCTCGAACGAGAAGTCGACCTCGAGGAATTCCTCGTAGTCGCGGCGCTGCTTGTCCGACATGATGTCGTAGACCAGCGAATGCACCTGCTTGTGGTCCAGCGCCGGGATGTTGATCCGGCGCACGTCGCCGTCCACACGGATCATCGGCGGCAGGCCGGCCGACAGGTGCAGGTCCGAGGCTTTGTTCTTGACCGAGAACGCCAGAAGTTCGGCGATATCCATACGCTGCTTCCCCAAAAATGCTGCGACTGGTGGAACGATACATCCCCGCGAGGCAGTATAGCGCCCTCACCGCCATATCCAACGGTTGAAGGATTATGCTCGCCCAGCGCCTCAGCGCAACACTGCAAAGCCTTGAAAACGCAGCTATTGAGGGACAGCGGCCAGTGCCGCGATTGCTGGCCGTTTCCAAGACCCAGCCGGCGGTGGCGATTGCGGCATTGGCGGGGGCCGGACAGCACGCTTTTGGTGAGAACTACGTCCAGGAAGCCCAGGCCAAGATCGGTGAGTTGGCGGCGCAGGAACTGGAGTGGCACCTGGTCGGCCACCTGCAGTCGAACAAGGCGGAACTGGCCGCAAACCTCTTCGACTGGGTGCAGACCGTGGACCGGACCAAGCTGGTTGCGGCGCTGGCCAGGTTCCGCCCAGGGGACCGCGCGCCACTGAACGTGCTGATCCAGGTCAACATCGACGACGAGGCCAGCAAGCATGGTTGCGATCCACGGGATATCCCTGGCCTGGCAACCGCCATCGCCGCGGAACCGCGCCTGGTCCTGCGTGGCCTGATGGCGATTCCCGCGCCGCATCCCGATATCGAAATGCGGCGCGCCGCCTATCGCCGCATGGCCGGGCTGTTCGCCGACCTCGCCGCGCGGCATCCACAGGCCGACACCTTGTCGATGGGCATGAGCGACGATTTCCCGCTGGCCGTCGCCGAAGGTGCGACCATGGTCCGCATCGGCACCGCCCTGTTCGGCTCCCGCGCCACCACATCATGAGGGAACAAATGAGCAACTCCGCGAACATCGCCTTCATCGGCGGTGGCAACATGGCCCGCAGTCTGATCGGCG
>JAKFFJ010000002.1:0-2424 GCA_036675265.1 Luteimonas sp. | reverse complement strand
CAGCTCGATGCAGTTCTGCACGTCGTCGCGGCGATCGTTGAAGAAATAGCGCAGGCCGAACTTGCGGACCTGTTCGGTTTCCAGGTGTTCGCGGAAGCCGAGCACGTCGGCGAAATAGTGGGCGCCGATCTCGACGCTGGATTCGCCGACCTTGTGCGCGGCCTCGCGTACCGGATGCGCGCGCCGTTCCAGCACCGTGACCGCGATCGACGGATTGCGCTGCCTGAGCTGGATGGCCAGGGTCAGGCCGGCGAGGCCGCCACCGAGGATCACGACGTCGCGTTCGACGGGAGCGTGCACGGTGGGAATCTCGTCGGCGGGCATGTTCATCCTGATGGCAGGGCCTTGGTGTCCATGCGTGCGCCGCCGAACTCGCCGCTGGGATCGTCGATCACCGGCGGGTTGGCGCGGATGCTGCGCCGCACGCCAAGGATGCCACCGTGGCGCAAGGCCTGCAGCACGATGTGGCTGGTGATGCGGCTGAAATCGCGCAGCGGCTTGAAATGGCTGGCGCGGAACTGCTCGCCGGAATGCACGGTCTTGTAGCGCGATTCGATCGGCACCGACACGCAACGGGTACCGAGCTGGCGCGCAGCGGAAATCAGGATCTGCGCCTCGAACACGAAATCCTCGCCGGGCACATCGTCGAGCGCGCACACCGAGGCGGGGTAATAGCGCTGCCCGCTCTGGCTGTCGGCGACCTGGTAGCCGGTGCCCCAGGCGATGCCCCAGTCGCCGAACTGGTTGGCGAGGCGGCGATAGGTGGGCTGGTTGGCGCGCTTGCGCAGGCGCGCGCCGATCACCACGCAGCCGGGATGACGCGCGGCGGCCGCGAGCAGGCGCGGGATGTCCTCGGCCGCGTGCTGGCCGTCGCCATCCATCGTCAGCACACCGTCGCGGCCCTGCCGCAATGCCTCGCGGAAACCGTCGCGCAGGCTCGCGCCCTTGCCCATGCGCCGCGCATGCCGCAACAGGGTCACCGGCAGGTCGGCGATGCGTTCGGCGGTGCCGTCGTCGGAACCGTCGTCGACCACGATCACGTGCGGACACTGCGCCAGCGCGCCCTGCACCACGTCGCGGATGCGCAGCGCCTCGTTCAACGCCGGGATCACCACGGCGACGTTGCCGGGTGCAGCATTGCCGGCCGTGGCGATGGAGGCATCAGTCATGGCTCAACTCCAGGCGCAAGGCGCGGCCGTGTCCGGCGTGCAGCAGGGCGAAATCGCCACCATTGGCGAGGGCTTCGAACAGCGGCAGCATCGGCACCATCGCATTGCCGGCGGCCAGTTGCGCGAGTGCGCCGGTGTGCGGTGGTGCATCCGCATCGACCAGGGTCGCGCGCAATTGCGGCGCATGTGCACGCGGTTGCCGGGACAGCACCAGCGCGGCGCCGAGCAGGCCGGTGCAAGGGTTCACCGAGCGCAAGGCGCCGACCGCTGCGTTGTCGTAGCCGACCAGCAGGATTGCCTTGTCGCCAGCGGTTTCGTGCCCATCGGTCGTGCTGTCATCGGCGAGCTGCGCCAACGCTTCGAGCAGGCCTTCGGCGAACGTGGCGTCGGAGGCGCTGAGTGCCGTCGTGGCCTGCATGCAGCCGGCGCCGATCGTCCAGTAGCCGGCCGCAGCGTTGTGCACCGAATTGTGGAAGCGGGTCGGCGAGATCGCGTGCGGCGATTCGGCGAGGGTAGTGCACATGTAGTCGGTGATCGCGAGGTCGCCGTGGGTGGAGGCGAACACCGACGGCATGGTCTTCGGATCGCGGCCTGCCGCGGTGCATGCGGCGAGCGCGACTTCGAGCGCGACCGCGACGGTTTCCGGGGCGCGCCGGCGTTCGTTGGGCGCCAGCAGTTGCGGCGAAGGACGTGTCGATGGGTCCTGCGGCAGCGCACCGCTACGGACATGCTCGCGCGCCGCGTCCCACGATGGCAGGCCGTTGCCCCAATAACCGATGCCTTCGATGGTGGCGACCAGGCCGCTCATGCGGCGGCCATTCCTGCCGAGAACACCAGCGAACAGTTGTTGCCGCCGAAACCGAACGAGTTGTTCATGGCGTAGCGGATGTTGCGTTGCGCATTGTCGAAGCGGATCTGCGGCCCGCACGCGGCATCCGGCGTGGTGCTGTTGAGGGTGCCGGGCAGCAGGCCGTGCTCGAGCGCGAGCAGCGCGAACACCGATTCGACGATGCCGGCCGCACCCAGCGTGTGCCCGGTCCAGCCCTTGGTCGAACCGGCGTGGAGCGTCGCCGGGAACATCGCGGCGACCGCGCCGGCCTCGATGCTGTCGTTGGCCGGCGTCGCGGTGCCGTGCAGGTTGAGGTAGCCCACCGCCGCGGCCTCGATGCCGGCGCGCGCCAATGCCGCGCGCATCGCCAGCTGCGCGCCGAGGCCTTCGGGATGCGGCGACGACATGTGGTGCGCATCGCTGGAC
>JAKFFJ010000001.1:0-2424 GCA_036675265.1 Luteimonas sp. | reverse complement strand
CAGCTCGATGCAGTTCTGCACGTCGTCGCGGCGATCGTTGAAGAAATAGCGCAGGCCGAACTTGCGGACCTGTTCGGTTTCCAGGTGTTCGCGGAAGCCGAGCACGTCGGCGAAATAGTGGGCCCCGATCTCGACACTGGATTCGCCGACCTTGTGCGCGGCCTCGCGTACCGGATGCGCGCGTCGTTCCAGCACCGTGACCGCGATCGACGGATCGCGCTGCCTGAGCTGGATCGCCAGGGTCAGGCCGGCGAGGCCGCCACCGAGGATCACGACGTCGCGTTCGACGGGAGCGTGCACGGTGGGAATCTCGTCGGCGGGCATGTTCATCCTGATGACAGGGCCTTGGTGTCCATGCGTGCGCTGCCGAACTCGCCGCTGGGATCGTCGATCACCGGCGGGTTGGCGCGGATGCTGCGCCGCACGCCAAGGATGCCGCCGTGGCGCAGGGCCTGCAGCACGATGTGGCTGGTGATGCGGCTGAAATCGCGCAGCGGCTTGAAATGGCTGGCGCGGAACTGCTCGCCGGAATGCACGGTCTTGTAGCGCGATTCGATCGGAACCGACACGCAGCGCACGCCGAGCAGGCGCGCGGCGGAAATCAGGATCTGCGCCTCGAACACGAAATCCTCGCCGGGCACGTCGTCGAGCGCGCACACCGCGGCCGGATAGAAACGCTGCCCGCTCTGGCTGTCGGCGACCTGGTAGCCGGTGCCCCAGGCGATGCCCCAGTCGCCGAACTGGTTGGCGAGGCGGCGATAGGTCGGCTGGTTGGCGCGCTTGCGCAGGCGGGCGCCGATCACCACGCAGCCGGGATGGCGCGCGGCGGCCGCGAGCAGACGCGGAATGTCTTCGGCCGAATGCTGGCCGTCGCCGTCCATCGTCAGCACGCCATCGCGGCCCTGCCGCAACGCTTCGCGGAAGCCGTCGCGCAGGCTCGCGCCCTTGCCCATGCGCCGCGCGTGCCGCAGCAACGTCACCGGCAGGTCGGCGATGCGATCGGCGGTCCCGTCGTCGGAACCGTCGTCGACCACGATCACGTGCGGGCAGTGCGCGAGCGCGCCCTGCACCACGTCGCGGATGCGCAGCGCCTCGTTCAACGCCGGGATCAGCACCGCGACGTTGCCTGGTGCAGCACTGCCGGCCGTGGCGATGGAAGCATCAGTCATGGCTCAACTCCAGGCGCAAGGCGCGACCGTGCCCGGCATGCAACAGGGCGAAGTCGTCGCCGCTGGCGATCGCGTCGAACAACGGCAGCATCGGCGCCATCGCACTGCCGGCGGCGAGGCGCCCGAGCGCACCGGCGGGCACCGGCGCGTGCGCGTCGACCAGGGTCGCACGCAGCTGCGTCGTGCCAGCGCGCGGCCGCCGCGACAGCACCAGCGCGGCGCCGAGCAGGCCACTGCAGGTATTCACCGAACGCAACGCACCGACCGATGCGTTGTCGTAGCCGACCAGCAGGATTGCTTTGTCCAGGATGCCCTTGTCGTCATCCGGATCGCTGTCGTCGGCAAGCTGCACCAGCGCTTCGAGCAGGCCTTCGGCGAACGTGGCATCAAAGGCGCTGAGCGCCGTGGTGGCCTGGGTGCAACCGGCGCCGATGGTCCAGTAGCCGGCCGCGGCGTTGTGCACCGAATTGTGGAAACGGGTCGGCGAAATCGTCTGTGGCGATTCGGCGAGGGTCGCGCACATGTAGTCGGTGATCGCCAGGTCGCCGTGGGTGGAGGCGAACACCGACGGCAGGTCCTTCGGATCGCGGCCCGCGGCGGTGCACGCGGCGAGCGCGACTTCGAGCGCGACCGCGACGGTTTCCGGCGCGCGCCGGCGTTCGTTCGGCGCCAGCAGTTGCGGCGACGGTCGCGATGGCGCATCCGCCGGCAACGCGCCGCTGCGGACATGTTCGCGCGCCGCGTCCCACGACGGCAGGCCGTTGCTCCAGTACCCGACGCCTTCGATGGTGGCGACCATGCCACGCGGACTACGGGCGTTCATGCGGCGAACACCAGCGAGCAGTTGTTGCCGCCGAAGCCGAACGAATTGTTCATGGCGTAGCGGATGTTGCGTTGCGCATTGTCGAAGCGGATCTGCGGCCCGCACGCGGCATCCGGCGTGGTGCTGTTGAGGGTGCCGGGCAGCAGGCCGTGTTCGAGCGCGAGCAGCGCGAACACCGATTCGACGATGCCGGCCGCACCCAGCGTGTGCCCGGTCCAGCCCTTGGTCGAACCGGCGTGGAGCGTCGGCGGGAACATCGCGGCGACCGCGCCGGCCTCGATGCTGTCGTTGGCCGGCGTCGCGGTGCCATGCAGGTTGAGGTAGCCCACCGCCGCGGCCTCGATGCCGGCGCGCGCCAATGCCGCGCGCATCGCCAGCTGCGCGCCGAGGCCTTCGGGATGCGGCGACGACATGTGGTGCGCATCGCTGGAC
>JAKFFJ010000068.1:0-2466 GCA_036675265.1 Luteimonas sp. | reverse complement strand
CGTTGCCGGGGTTTCCCGGCATCGACTTCTATTTCAAGGACGAGGCCTCGCATCCGACCGGCAGCCTCAAGCACCGGCTGGCGCGCTCGCTGTTCCTGTATGCGTTGTGCAACGGCCGCCTGCGCGAGGGCCAGGTGGTGGTCGACGCCTCCTCCGGCAGCACCGCGATCTCCGAGGCCTGGTTCGCGCGCCTGCTCGGGTTGCCGTTCGTGGCAGTGATGCCGGCGTGCACCGCGCCGCGCAAGATCCTGGATGTGCAGGCGCTCGGCGGCCGCTGCGACCTCGTCGACGATCCGTCGCAGGTGCACGCGCGCGCCGCGTGGCACGCCGCGCAGGGTGCCTGCCATCTCGACCAGTTCGGCCTCGCCGAACGCGCCACCGACTGGCGCGGCAACAACAACATCGCCGAGTCGATCCTCGGGCAGATGGCGCGCGAGCCGCATCCCGAACCGGCCTGGATCGTGTGCGGTGCCGGCACCGGCGGCACCTCGGCGACCATCGGCCGCTACCTGCGCTATCGGGGGCTGTCGACGCGCCTGTGTGTCGCCGACCCGGCGGGCAGTGCGTTCGCGCGCGGCTTCGCTTCGCGCGACCGCGACGCGTTCGCCAGTGCGGCCACCGTGATCGAGGGCATCGGCCGGCCGCGCGTCGAGCCGGGGTTCCTGTTCGAGATCGTCGACGCGGTGGTCGAAGTGGCGGATGCCGCGTCGATCGCCGGCATGCAGCTGCTCGAAAGCCTGCTCGGGCGCCGCTACGGCGGTTCCTCCGGCACCAACCTGGTCGCCTGCCTGCAGCTGGCGGCGCAGATGCGCGCGCGCGGCGAGCGCGGCAGCATCGTGAGCCTGCTGTGCGATCGCGGCGAGCGTTACGAGCAGACCCTGTTCGACGATGCGTGGCTGGCGCTGCAACGGATCGATCCGGCGCCATGGCGCGCGCGGCTCGAGGCCTGCATGGCGCGTGGCCGCAGCGGTAGCGGCCCGGTCGCGCGCCGGCGTCAGTGTTCTTCCGGTTCCGACGTGGTCCAGCCCGGGTCGTCGAACTGCCGCGGATAGTCCTGCAGCGCTTGCCGCAGCGTCGCGCGCGCGCCCAGGTCGCTCGGATCGGCCTTCAGTGCCGCTGCCCCTTGCAGCAGCCTGGCAATGATCGCGTGCAGCGCAGCATCGGCCTGCGGTTCGAGCTTGCAGTTGGCGACCAGGTAGGCGACCTGGCCCTCGACCCGGGTCGCAAGCGCCGCCGCCTGTTCGGGGCCGATGTGTCGGCCTTCGCCGGGCTGCAATGCGCCTACGGCGATGCGAATCTCCGCCATGCCCTTGCGTAGCGGGGCATCGGTGGCCCAACGCTTGCCGGTGCCCGGTTGCGCCGGCGTCGTCGCGTGATGGCCGGCATGGGCCTGCGCCGCGGCCGGCAGCACTGGCGTTGCGGCCATCGCGCCGAGCAGCACCGCGACGAATGGAAAGGAAATGCGCATGGATTCCTCGCTGGCGACGGGCCGGATGGCGTCTTCGAGCCACATTGAACCGTTGCGGCCGCGGCCGCCCTGATCCAGGTCAACACCGGTGCCTGCGCGTCGAGCGCCGCTCCTGCGCGCGCGTCCACGCACGCCGTCATTGGTGCAGGCGCCGCCGCGCTTCAGTGCACCGGCATGGCGGGCAGGCGCCTCCTGTCCTTCAGAGCGGGCTGTGCGACAGTCAGTGTGAGAACAGCACTGGAATGTCGGCTTCGTCGAACAGGGTCCTGGTCACCCCTCCGAACACCAGCTCGCGCATGCGGCGATGTCCGTATCCGCCGACCACGAGCAGGGATGCGCCCTGCTCCCGCGCATGCCGCAGCAGAGTCGCCCCGGTCGTGTCCTCCAGGCGCGGGGCTTCCACCACGTCCACGCGGAGGCCGTGGCGCGCCAGGTGCGCGCCGATGTCGGCACCAGGCAACTGGCCATGCTGCTGGTCACCAACCTTGGGTGCGACGAGCACGATCTGCACGGTTTTCATGCGCTCCAGCAGCGGTTGCGCGTCATGCAGCGCACGGGTGGCTTCGCGGGTGGGTTTCCATCCGATCACTGCGGTGCCGGCCGCGCGCGTTGCCGGCCTTGCCGGTACCACCAGCAACGGACGTCCGGACTGCAGCAGCAAGTCGGAGAAGTAGCCGCTTTCCAGGCGCGGATCGAGGCCTGGCACGCGCCCGAACACGGTGATGTCGCAGTAACGCGCATGCACCGCCGCGATTTCCGACGTCGTCAGCCACACCGTATCGCTGACGTGGGCTTCGTACGAAACGCCGGCCTTCGACAGCCTGTCGTGGATCCCTGCAAGCAATTTGGAGCCACTGGCCTGCGCCGCTTCGGCGAGGGTTTCGTAGACCGCCATCGGATAGGTGCTCCAGGCGGCGACGATCGGCGTGACGGCGCTGATGCAGGCGACGACGACGATATGGGCGTCGTGTTCGCGCGCCAATTCGCACGCGGCGGCC
>JAKFFJ010000040.1:0-2469 GCA_036675265.1 Luteimonas sp. | reverse complement strand
GATCCGCCGCGCAGGCTCGCCTTTGCCTGGAACAACACTGGCGGCGTGTCCTTCGAGCTGGAACCGAAGGGCAGCGACGTGCTGCTCACCGTGATCCACCGTCGCCTGCCGGATCGCAACATGTTGACGATGGTCGCCGCCGGCTGGCACGCGCACCTGGACGTGCTGGTCGCCTGCGCGAAGGGACACGCACCGGCGCCGTTCTGGGACGGCTGGGTTCGACTGCGGAAGGAATACGACCAGCGCCTGCCGGCCTGACGGTGGGCCTTGGCCCGCGCCGTTGCTGGCAGGCATGCCTGTCGGGATGCGCAGACGGGGCGGGCGTGGCCCGCCCCGCATGCGGGACGACTACTTGTTGATGATGTTCGGGTTCGACGCGAGCCGTTGCGTGGAATCCGAGGTCATGGTCTGGACCTTGGCCTTGCGTTCGTCGGAATCGTCCGGTGGCTCGGTGCCGTCATCCATGTCGATCGGTTCTTCCTGTTCGTCTGGACGCGCTGGGTTCATCGCGGTGATCCTCGAAAGGGCGACGTCGGGGGAGGCGGGTCGGGCGGAACGTCGCAGGTCCGCCGGAGGGGGCACAGCTTACGCTTGCGGGTTCGGATGTGAGACATGCGTCACCTTTTCGGGTGGCCGGCTGGTCCGCGGACGTGTCGGGGCCGGCAGGCCCTGCGAGCGCAGCAGGGCAATGAAGTGGGGATCGCCGAACCCGGTCGACCACAGCCTGGGCAGGAGCACGGCAGCCTCGGCCCTGCGGCCCAACGCGAGCAGGGCCTCGACCTGCAGCGCCAGCAGCCGCGGATCGTCGCGGCCGGAGGTTTGCGCCCGTGCCGTGGCCAGGATCTGCTCGCGCAGCTTGCTGGCGGTGGCCGGATCGTCGGCAACGGCGGCGAGCAACGCGCGCGCGCCGAGCGTCGCCAGCACCGTGTCGCGGTTTTCCGGCTGCGCCGCCATTTGCGGCTCGAGGATGGCGAGCGCCCGCCGGGCCTGCTCGCGTGCGCCTGCGTGGTGACCGCCATCGCGCGCCTGTTCGCCCAGCTCGAGCCGCGCCACGGCCAGCGATCGCTGCCAACCGGCATTGCCGGGATCCTGTCCGGCCAGGCGTTCGAAGACGACCAGACCGCGCGTGGCCAGTGACTTTGCTGTCGTCGCGTCACCGGTCACGCGCAGCCAGCGCGCCAGCTGGATCGCATACAGGCCGTCGTCCTCCTGGAACGAGGTGTTGTCCGCATCGACGGTCAGCAGCCTGGCGACCTCGCCAAGGGCCGCGCGCAGGTGTGCGATCCCGGCATCGACGTCGCCGGTCATCGCCAGCGTGCGTCCAAGCGCTGCGCGCGACCACACGACCCGTTCCGCCTGGTCGTTGGCCAGCGGATCGCGGCGCGCCAGCGTGGCCTGGATACCGACGTCGGCTTCGTACTCGGCTACTGCGGTCTCCAGGTCGCCGCGCGACAACGCCATCTTGGCCAGGTTGTTGTGCGCCAGTCCCGACTGCTGCACCCACTCGCGGTTGCCGGCGTCGATCCGCAACAACTCCTGCGACAGCGCGAGCATCGAGCGGTAGTTGTCGGTGGCCTCGGCGATGCGACCGCGGCCTTCGAGCACGTGGCCGATGTTGTTGTCGATGGTGGACAGCTGGAACAGCAGTTCCGGGTTTGCCGGCGCCAGCGGCCTGACCCGGAGCAGCACGCCTCGCGCCGCGTCGAATGCGGATTCCGCCTGGTCCAGTTCGCCCTGGTACCAGCGGGCGGTGCCGATGTAGGCCAGGATCTCGGCATGGGCCAGCTGGCGCTCGAGATCGGCGGGCGCGGCCTGCGCCAGTTTCGCCGACAGTGCGGCGGCGGCGCGGTAGCTGTGCAGGGCTTGCGGAAGGTGGCCCTGGTCGCGGCGGACATTGCCGATCTTGACCAGTGCCTGCGCGCGCTGTTCGAGCGACTCTTCGGTGACGTCGGTGGTCGGCAGCGATTCGAAGAACGCCATCGCTTCGTCGTTCACCGCTTCCATGATGTCCAGTCGCGAGACTTCCGCGAGCTTGTCGGTGAGGTTGCCGAGCATGAAACCGACCAGCGCCTCGGCCTGCTTCTGCCGTCGCTCGGCGGCATGCCGTGCGATCACCGCCTGCACGGCGAGGAAGCTGGTCACCAGCATCACCAGCACCGCCAGCGCGAGGACCGCGAGCAGGCGTTGATGGCGCCGCGACGCTTCGCGCTGGCGCAGGGTGTCCAGGTCGACGCCGAGCAGCCCGGACAGCAGCTTCAGTTTCGCCAGCGCCTTGCCGTCCTTGCCGGGACGGACGTCGGCGGCGACCGGTTCGGCGGCTTGCGTGCCGAGCGTGCCATCGGCATCGAGCTCGAACCGCAGCGCGGGCGCGAAACATTCGCGCTCGTCGCCGGCATCCGGTTCGCCGTCGACGATCAGGCAGCAGATGCGATCGCCGCGGCCGATGCGCTTGAACCGGAGCACTTCGTC
>JAKFFJ010000077.1:0-2486 GCA_036675265.1 Luteimonas sp. | reverse complement strand
CCGGCGGCGCACTGTTCCTGCGCGCACGCGACGGCTGGCCACTGCACCAGCGCGCACTTCCCGGCCTGGTGTGCGAACAGAGCTTCAAGCCCGAGGCCGATGCGTTGCAGCGTTCCGGCTTCAAGCTCCTTGATGCCGACGACACGACGCGGTTTCCGCTGGTGCTGGTGTTGCCGCCGCGCCAGCGCGACGAGGCGCGTGCGTTGATGGCGCGTGCGGCCGCGCGTACCGCGCCTGGCGGGCGCGTGCTCGCATGCATTCCGAATGCCGAAGGCGCGAAATCCGGCGAGGGTGACCTGGCGCGGCTGGCCGGGCCATTGCAGACCTTGTCGAAAAACCACTGCCGCGTGTTCTGGACCGGGCCGTTGTCCGGCGCCGCGGATCCCGCGCTCGCGGAAGAATGGTCGACGCTGGATGCGCCGCGCCCGATCCTGGTTGGCGGTGCCGTGGAGGGCCGTTACCTCAGTCGTCCCGGCGTGTTCGCCTGGGATCGCATCGACCCGGCCTCGGCCCTGCTCGCCGCGCACCTGCCGGCCGACGTGTCCGGACACGGCGCCGATCTCGGTGCGGGCTGGGGCTATTTGTCCATGGAAGTGCTGGCGCGTTGCCCGCGCGTCACCGCGCTCGACCTGTACGAGGCCGAGGCGCGCGCGCTCGACCTGGCGCGCAGCAACCTCGCACCGTTCGCCGGGCGCGTCGCACTGGACTACCACTGGCACGACGTCACCGCCGGCCTGCCGCGCCGTTACGACTTCATCGTCAGCAACCCGCCGTTCCATGCGCATGGCCGCGCCGATCGCCCGGACATCGGCCGCGACTTCATCGCCGCCGCCGCCGCGGCGCTCCATCCGGGTGGGCGGCTGTGGCTGGTCGCTAACCGCCACCTGCCGTACGAAGCGGTGCTCGATGCGAACTTCGGCAGCGTGCGCACGCTCGCGCAACAGCATGGGTTCAAGGTGGTCGAAGCGGTGAAGTCGCGGTGAACTCGATGAACGCATTGAAGGCGTCGCCATGAAGCTGGTGAAGCTGATCGCCAACCTCGGCTACGGCAGCCGCAAGGAAGTCGCCGCGATGTTCCGCGAAGGGCGCGTCACCGACCCGCAGGGCGAAGTGCTGTACGCCGACGACAAGGTGGCGCATGCCGACATCCGCATCGACGATGCCGCGCTGGATCCGCCGCAAGGCCTGGTACTGATGCTTCACAAGCCGGTCGGCTACACCTGCTCGACCAGGGATCCCGGCCGCATCGTCTACGACCTGCTGCCGCCACGGTTCCGCCTGCGCAATCCGCTCCTGTCCACCGTCGGCCGCCTCGATCGCGACACCAGCGGCCTCCTGCTGATGACCGACGACGGCGCACTGCTGCACCGGATCGTGTCGCCAAAGGCCAGGTTGGCGAAGGTCTACGAAGCGACGCTCGCGCAGGACCTGCGCGGCGACGAAGCGGCGCTGTTCGCCAGCGGCAGCTTGTTGCTGGAGGGCGAACAGACGCCGCTGGCACCGGCGCACCTGGACACCGTGGATGCGAGGCACGCACGGTTGACGCTCACCGAAGGCCGCTACCACCAGGTGCGGCGCATGTTCGCCGCGGCCGGCAACCATGTCGACGCGTTGCATCGCAGTCGGATTGGTGGCTTGGGTCTGGACGATCTCGAGCCGGGGGCGTGGCACGCACTCGACGCCGCCGATCTCGAGCGCATGTTCGCCGGTTGACGCTGTTCGTAGGAGCGGCTTCAGCCGCGAGCCCTTCTTCCAGGCAAAAAGCCCGCGGCTGAAGCCGCTCCTACAGAAACAGCTTGCGCCAGCCCTCAATGCCGAGCTGCTGCAGCGTGGCGATATTGCGCTCGACGATCGCATCCGGGTCCGGGAATGCATCCACCGCCCGTGCCACGCTGTCCTCGCGCAACAGGTGCAGGGTCGGATGCGGCGAGCGGTTGGTGAAATTCTCGACATCGTCCGGCGCGCTGCCGGCGAACTGGTAGTGCGGATGGAAGCTGGCGACCTGCAGCACGCCCTCCAGGCCCAGCGCTTCGACCAGCGCATCGGCCTGGTCGAGGAAGTCGTTGTAGTCGAGGAAATCGCCCAGCACCTGCGGATGCACCAGCAGCGTGGTGTCGACCTGTTCGGCCGGCGTGTCGCGCAGCAGCACCAGTTCCTCGCCGAGCTGCGCCAGCAGCGCCTCGGGCGTGCTCGCATCGCTGAGCACGAAGCGCACTTGTTCCTTCACGTGCACCGCCTTGGCGAACGGGCACAGGTTGAGCCCGATCACCGCGCGTTCGAGCCAGCGCCGGGTCTCTGCGATCGGATCGCCCGTCGTCGCGGTGTCTTCGTCAATCACGAAAGTTCTCGAACTGCAGCGGCAGCGCGAACTCGGTCGCGCGCAGCAGCGCCATCGCCGCCTGCAGGTCGTCGCGTTTCTTGCCGGTCACCCGCAGCTTGTCGCCGTTGATCTGGGTCTCGACCTTGAGCTTGGCGTCCTTGATCGA
>JAKFFJ010000084.1:0-2514 GCA_036675265.1 Luteimonas sp. | reverse complement strand
GCGCTCGAGCTTGGCGCGCACTTCCTCGTTGCGCGCGAGCTGGTCGGTCAGCTTGTTCTCGAACTCGAGCACGTCGGCGCGCATGTCGAGGAAGGCGTCCATCACCACGCCGGGCTCGCCGGTCGGCCGATAACGCGGCATCGAGGTGTAATCGCGGTCGCGCATCTTGCGCACCAGCCAGGTCAGGCCCTCGACGCCGCGATAGACGTTGCGCAGGATCCGTCGCCCCGCCAGCCCCGCCACCAGCAGTGCGAACACCGACAACGCGATGCGCAGCGCGCTGACCCGGCGACCGCGCTCGATGTCGGCGCGCACCACGCGCTCGGCTTCGACCATGGCCAGGTCGGACAACGCCTGCAGGCGCGTGGTCACCGGGTCGATCGCCGGATACAACTCGGTGTCGGCGAAGCGCCCGAGTTCCTTGATGTCCTGCTCGACCAGGATCGCGCGCAGGCGCGCGGCCGCCCGGTCGGCGCGTTCCCGCGCATGCGCGATTTCTTCGAACAGCGCCTTCTGCCGCGGGCTGCGCGGCATCGGCGCCAGCTCGGCCCAGTTGGCGTCGATGCGCTTGCGCGCGGCATCGACCACCGCCACGCCCTGGTTCCAGGTGATCAGGTAGTTGCGGGTGCGGAAGGTGGTATCGACGATGTCGAGGCCATAGCCGTCGGACACCGCCTTGATCCGGCGCAGGCGCTGCAGCGAATCGTCGTTGAGGGTCAGCAACGACTGCCGCGCGCGGTACTGCGCGACCTCGTCGATGGTGAGCACGGTCGCGCCGGTCAGCAGGAACAGCCCGAACAACGCCCACAACTGGTGGCGGATGCTGAGCGTCGGCAGGCGCAGCATCGTTGCGATCCTAGGATTGCGGTCGACGCCAGCGGCCGACCGTGCTGGTCAGCTCCTCGCCCGGCACCGCCGGCGAGATCAGGTAGCCCTGGGCGATGCCGCAACCCAGTTCGGCCAGCATCTGCCAGTCGTCGATCGATTCGACGCCCTCGGCCACGGTTTCCAGTTGCAGCTTGCGGGCGAGGTCCAGGCTGGCCTCGACCACCGCGCGCTTGCGCGGCTGGTTGTGCGCGCCGGCGACGAAGCCCTGGTCGATCTTCAATTCGGTGAACGGGATCTGCGACAGCTGCGCCAGCGAGGAATAACCGGTACCGAAATCGTCGATCGACAGGCCGAAGCCTTTCAGCCGCAGGCGTGCGAGCACGCCGAGGCCGCGCGCGGCGTCGGCCATCAGCGAGCTCTCGGTGACCTCGAGCACCACCTCCGACGGATCCACGCCGTGCTGCTCGACGATCTGCTGGTAGCGATCGGCCGCGGTCGCGTCGTGCAGGGTCGCCGGCGACACGTTGACCGACAGGTTCAGGCGCAGGCCATCGCTGTCCCAACGCCGCTTCCAGCGGCAGGCCTGGTCGAGCATCAGGTCGGTGAGCGCGACCGCCAGGCCTTCGCTTTCGATCAGCGGGATGAAGTGCATCGGCCGCACGATGTGGCCATCGGCGCGCTGCCAGCGCGCCAGCGCCTCGACCCCGACCACCTTGCCGTTGCCGAACTCCACCTGCGGCTGGAACCAGGGCAGGATCTCGCCGCCGGCCAGCGCCGCGCGCAACGACACGGCATCGACCTCGATGACTTCGTCGGCGTCGTCGTCCTGCGCGCGCTCCTCGTAACGCTGCAACACCGCCTGCAGCTTGTCCGCGGTCAGTGGCTTCTCGATGCTGCCGAGCACGCGCAGGCCGTAGGCGCGGGCCATGGTCTGGACGGTATTGAGCAGGGCCGGGTCGAGCGCGCTGACCAGGGCGACGCCGCGGGCCAGGCGGCGCTGCGCGACATGTCCGATGAACTCGATGCCGTCCATGCCGGGCATGTCGAGGTCGACCAGGATCACGTCCGGCGGCTGCGCCTGCTGTTCCAGCACGGCCAGCGCGGCGACGCCATCGGCGCCTTCCAGGATGTGCTCGATCCCCAGGTCGGACAGCAGGCGCAACGCCATCCGGCGCTGGAAGCCATGGTCTTCGACCACCATCACGTGCAAGGCAGACAGGGTCATCCCTTTTCCCCGGTAAGGATGCGCGTCGCGAGCGGCAAGCCTACTCCACCTTCCACGTCGCCGAATAGTTGCCGGCGCAACCGAAAGCGACCGCTTCCGGGGGCGGCTGGTAAAATTTCCCGTTTTTTCAGCCGCCGCCCCCTGCACGGCGCGGCCCTGCATCGGCACCCGTACCGGCTCCTCCACGGAACTCCCGCCCCATGACCAGCACCGCCGAACTCTCCTCGCCTTCGTCCGCCAACACGCTGCTGACCAACAGCGTGGTCGACCGGGATTACACGCTGGAGGACAAGTTCACCCGCACCGAAGGCCGCATCTATCTGTCCGGCGTGCAGGCACTGGTGCGCCTGCCGCTGATGCAGAAGCTGCGCGACCAGGCCGCGGGGCTCAACACCGGCGGCTTCATCTCCGGCTATCGCGGTTCGCCGCTGGGCGGGTTCGACCTGGAGCTGTGGCGGGCG
>JAKFFJ010000025.1:0-2556 GCA_036675265.1 Luteimonas sp. | reverse complement strand
CGAAAACCTGTACATGGGCCCGAAGGCTGCGCTGCTGGGGGCGATGGCCGGTTACCTCAGCCTCTGGTCGGTGTACTGGGTGTTCAAACAGCTCACCGGCAAGGAAGGCATGGGCCATGGCGATTTCAAGCTGCTGGCGGCCCTGGGTGCCTGGGTCGGGTTGCAGGGCATCCTGCCGACGGTGCTGCTGTCGTCGCTGGTCGGGGCGATCATCGGTTCGGTCTGGCTGGCGGCGAAGGGGCGGGACCGGGCGACGCCAATTCCGTTCGGCCCCTATCTCGCCATCGCCGGCTGGGTCGCATTCTTCTGGGGCGAGGCGCTGGTCGATGGCTATCTGCGGCTGTCGGGGCTGAACTGACTCTCCCCGCAAGGCGCACTGCATGAGCGATTTCATCATTGGGTTGACCGGCGGCATTGCCTCGGGCAAGAGTGCCGTCGCCGATCGCTTCATCGCCCAAGGCGTGGTTGTCGCCGACGCGGACGTGGCCGCACGCGCCGTGGTCGAACCGGGCCAGCCCGCACTGGCAGAAGTCGTGGCCGTGTTCGGCGGCGGCCTGTTGCTGTCCGATGGCCGCCTCGATCGTGCCACCTTGCGCGCGCGGGTGTTCGGTGACGAAGGCGCGCGGCGTCGGCTTGAAGCGATCCTGCATCCCCCGATCCGGGCCGCGCTGCGCGAAGCCTGCACGATCGCCACCAGCGTTTACGCGGTGGTTGCGATCCCGCTGCTGGCCGAAGGTGGTGCGCGCGCCGCCTATCCCTGGCTCGATCGGATCCTGGTCGTGGACGTGCCACGGGACATGCAGCGCGCGCGGTTGATGCAGCGCGACGGCGTCGATGCGGCGCTCGCCGAAAAGATGCTCGATGCCCAGGCCGGCCGTCGCGAACGATTGGCGATTGCCGATGATGTGATCGTCAATGATGGCCCGCTGGAACGCCTGGATGCGCACGTGGCGGCGCTGGACGCGCGTTATCGATCCTTGGCGGGCGCCGCGTAGCGCCGGAAGGCTGGCGGATTGAACGCTTCTACGCGGAGGCGGGCCAGAGGCCGCGGATCGCCGCCACGCCCTGCGCTCCATGCCGGCGTGCGGTTGCAACGTCCTGTGCCGACATCCCGCCGATGGCATAGATCGGCAGCGACACGTCCTCGCGCAGCGCCGCGAAGCCGTCCCAGCCCATCGCTGGAACCCCGGGATGGCTTGCGGTCGCGTTGACCGCACCGAGCACGGCGAAATCGCATCCCATGTCCTGCGCCAGCCGCAACTCGTCGGCGCCGTGGCAGGAAGCGGCGACGGGCACATCCTTCGACAGGGGGCGCTGTGCGAGCGCGCGCAACTGCGCCGCCTGCAGGTGTACGCCGATGCCGAGTTCCGCGGCGAGCATCGCATCGCCGTTGAGCAGGACTTCGCATCCGTGCCGTTGGCACAGGAGCGCCGCCTTGCGCGCCAATGCGATCCAGCGCGCCGCCGGACAGCTACGCGCGCGCAGTTGCACGCGCGTGATGCCGATGGTCAGTGCGTGTTCCAACGTGCGCAGCCAGGCGGCATCGTCATCGCCCGGTTCGGGCGTGACCAGGTAGCGGTCGGGTTGCAACAGGGCGGCGACGACCGGGATGTCTGCCGGCGGCATGGCATAGCCGGTGAGCTTGTGCGGTGGCACCCACGCCAGCGCCTGGCCTTCATGGCCCTTGAGGCTGCCGCGCCATGCCGCGATCCGACGCACGTCCAGGCGCAGGCGCTTGCGCGGGTAGCGTTGCGGCACCGCGACCAGCGCGGCGCCGAGTTCGACATCGATGCCGAGTTCCTCGTGCAACTCGCGGATAAGCGCAGCTTCCGGCGTCTCGTCCGGCTCGCACTTGCCACCGGGAAATTCCCACAGGCCGGCCAGGTCGCGGCCTTCGGTCCGGCGCGCGAGCAGGATGCGTCCGCGGGCGTCGGTGATGACGCCGGCGACGACATCGATGAAGGGGATATCAGTCATCGGCGCCGCGTCTTCCGTGGCGGGGAAGCAAAACCTGACTCAGCATCCGCCTTCCAGGCTGCTTCTCCCCGCGAGTACGGGGAAAAGTAGGACCCTCGTCAGGCGATCTGCCCATGGCAGTGCTTGTACTTCTTGCCGCTGCCGCACGGACACGGGTCGTTGCGACCCACGCGCGGCGCGCCGTCACCGAGTTCGCTGCTGATCGGTGCGTTGCCGCGCGCGCCGGCCTGCGCGGCTTCCTCGTCGGCACCCAGCCCACCCCGGCTTTGATCAAACACGTCGGGATGCTGGAACTGCATCTGCCGCGCGATCGCCTCGGCCCGCGCGCGCTCCTGCGCTTCCGCCGCGGCGATCTCGGCCTCATCGCGGATGCGCACGCGCGCCAGCAACGTCACCACTTCGCGCTTGACCTTCTCCAGCATCTCGCTGAACAGCTCGAACGCTTCCTTCTTGTACTCCTGCTTCGGCTGCTTCTGCGCATAGCCGCGCAGGTGGATGCCCTGGCGCAGGTAGTCCATGCGGCCGAGGTGCTCCTTCCAGTTCTGGTCGAGCACGTTGAGCATGATGTGCTTCTCGAGC
>JAKFFJ010000085.1:0-2577 GCA_036675265.1 Luteimonas sp. | reverse complement strand
GCGGGTGATCCGGTGCGGCCCGAACACGTGGTAGACCAGGAACCCGACCAGCGGCAGCAGCGCCAGCCCGAGCAGCCAGCTGATCGTCGCCGCCGGCTCGCGCTTCTGCAGCACGATCCAGCCGCCGAGCCCGATCAGGTACAGCGCCCAGCCGATGCCCAGGTACACGCCGATGTGCGGGACCAGCAGCAGCGCGAGCCAGAGGTCGTGCAGGACATCGAACATGAAGGCATTCAGCTCCGTCGCGCGACGTGCGACGGCGCTAGCGTAGGCTGCGCCGATGAACGATGCACGCCGCGCGCATGGAGCTGCAGGTCATGTCGCTGTCCGGCTTGTCGCGGACAGGCAAGGCGCCGGCGGGAATGCCTGCGACGAGCAGGCTTTCGATGGGCACGCCATCGACGCGCAGGCGCACGAGGATGCGCGCAAGGCGCAGCGCCCGATCAAGGGTCGAGGCGCCGCCTCGCATGTGACCGGACGCTACGAGAAGACCGTGCGTCGCGGCGAGGACGACGGTTGGGGGTCGGTCTACGACCACGCCATGGTCGAAGGCGAAGCCGATGCGCTGCCGCAGCTGGACACACAGGTCACCGAGGAACGCGCGCGCAGCATCATCAGCCGCAACGACTCGCCTGACATCGGCTTCAGCCAGTCGGTGAATCCGTACCGAGGTTGCGAGCACGGCTGCGTCTATTGCTTCGCGCGCCCCTCGCATGCCTACCTCGACCTCTCGCCGGGGCTCGACTTCGAAACGAAGTTGTACGCCAAGACCAACGCCGCCGAACGCCTGCGCCATGAGCTGGCCAAGCCCGGTTACGTGCCCAGCCCGATCGCGCTCGGCATCAACACCGATGCCTACCAGCCGATCGAACGCCGCTACCGGGTCACGCGTTCGGTGCTGGAGGTACTGGCCGAATGCAAGCATCCGGTCAGCTTCATCACCAAGGGCGGCCTGATCGAACGCGACCTCGACCTGCTCGCGGCGATGGCACGCGAGCAGCTGGTGACCGTGTACTTCTCGATCACCACCCTCGACAACAGGCTGGCCGCGAAGATGGAACCGCGCGCGACCGCGCCGCACGGCAAGCTGCGGGTGATGCGCGCGCTGCACGAGGCCGGCGTGCCGGTTGGAGTAATGGTGGCACCGGTGGTGCCGATGGTCACCGACCACGAACTCGAGCACATCCTCGACGCCGCGCACGCCCATGGCGCGCGCGCCGCCGGCTACGTGCTGCTGCGCCTGCCGCACGAGCTCAAGGAAGTGTGGCGCGAATGGCTGCAGCTGCACTATCCGGAGCGGGCCGCGCACGTGATGAGCCTCATCAACCAGATGCGCGGTGGCAAGGATTACGACAGCGCGTTCGGCACGCGCATGCGTGGCGAAGGACCGTTCGCGCAACTGCTCGCGCAACGATTCGCGAAAGCACACAGGCGCATCGGGTTCGGCAGGTTGCCGGCGCTGGACGCGTCCAGGTTCGTCGCGCCGCGGAAGCCGTCGCCGCAGGGCGACCTGTTCGGCTAGCCCACTCCTCGCCAGCCCGCTCCTCGCGCAGCAGGTGGCAGGCGGCGCGTCATCGCGCCAAGCCGCGCGGTTACCACCCCGACCCCGGCCACAACGGTCCATCGAGCCACAACCAGCGCGCCATCCACGCGCTGGTCAAGGCGATCACCACGGTCAGCGGCAGGCCGATGCGCAGGAAATCGCCGAAGCGATACTGGCCCGGGCCGAGGATCAGCAGATTGCCGTGGTGTCCGATCGGGGTCAGGAACGCGACCACCGCGCCCAGCGCGGTGACGACCACGAACGGCGTTACCGGCTGCCCCAGCGACTGCGCGAGCGCGACCGCGATCGGCCCCAGCAGGACCGTGGTCGCCGAGTCAGACATGATCTGCGTCAGCAGCGCCGCAATGCCGAACAACACCAGCAACACCGCCAGCGGCGTCCATCCGGACACGACGTGCAGCAACCCGTTGGCGATCAGGTCGGCGGTGCCGGTCTGCTCCATCGCGATGCCCAGCGGAATCACCCCGGCGATCATCACGTAGATACGCACGTCGATGTCGCGATAGGCCTGTTCGACATCCAGGCAGCGCGTCGCCACCATCGCCACGGCGCCCAGCAGGAAGGCCAGCGGCGCCGACAACCATTCGGTTGCCGCGGCCAGGATCGTGAGCCCGAGGATCACCAGCGCCAACGGCGCCCGCAACCGGCGCTTGGCTTCGCCGGCGAATGGCACCAGCATCAGGAAGCCGTGGTGCGCGGCCAGTTCGGAAAAGCGCGACGGCGCGCCCCACAACACCAGCAGGTCGCCTTCGCGCAGGCGCGCGTCGGACAGGCGCGGCGGCAATTCGCCGTTGCGGCGCCAGACCCCGGCGATCACCACGTGGAACTGGCGCGCGAAATCCAGTTCGCGGATCGAGCGGCCGATGAACTCCGAACCGGGCGCGACCACCGCCTGCACCAGCTGCGGCCCACCCTCGCCGTCCAGGCGCGCACCGAAGCGGGCGATGGTGTTGAGGTCGAGGCCGGGATCGTCGTGCAGCGACATCAGTTCGTCCGCCGCCGCCTCGATCAGC
>JAKFFJ010000016.1:0-67461 GCA_036675265.1 Luteimonas sp. | reverse complement strand
CAGCCGGTCGTGGCCACGCCCTGCGCCGTGGAAGGCATGTTCCTGCGCGACGGCGAAGACGTGCTGGTGGCCGGCGATGCGCCGGGGTTCGCCGACGCGGTGGTGCGCCTGCACGAGGACGAAGCGCTGTGGTCGATGCTGGCGCGCAACGGGATGGACAACGTCGCCAGGCATTTTTCCTTCGATGCCGCGCGCGACACCGTGCGCCGCGTGTTCCTGTAGGCGGTCGTTCCCGGCCCGGGCGTCACGCCCGGCGCACGTCCTCGACCCCGGGCAATGCCGCCAGCTTGCCCAGCAGTTCCGACAACTGCCCGAAATCGCCCACGCGCAGGCGCATCTTCAGGCGTACGCGATTGCCGCGCCGCTCCTGGTCGCTCCGGATCGCGTCGACGTGCGCGTTGGCCTGGGCGATCGCGTTGGTGACGTCCTTGAGCAGCCACTTGCGGTCGAGTGCCAGCAACCGGACTTCGACGTCGTGGCTGCCGGCCGCCTGGCCCCAGTCCACGGGCAGGCGGCGTTGCGGTTGTCGCGCCGCGAGTCGACCGAGCGTCGCGCAGTCGGCGCGGTGCACGCTGACGCCCCGGCCGGTCGTGAGGTAACCCGCCACCGCCTCGCCCGGCACCGGCTGGCAGCACCTTGCGACCTGCACGAGCAGGTTGTCCACGCCCTGCACCGTGAACGCCGCCGGGCGATTGGCCGGACGGCGCACCGGCGTCGACCGCGTGGCATGCGCGACCGGGCCGCCGGCCTCCGCGCGTTCGTGCTCGAGCAACGCGCGCGCCACCTGGTGGGGACCCACGTCGCCGAGGGCGACAAGCACGTGCAGGTCCTCGTCGGTCGCCGCGTTGAAGCGCTCCCGGGCCGGCGCCAGGTCGGCCTGCAACAGGTCCATGCGACGCAGTTCCTTCTCGAGCAACTCGCGCCCCGCCTGTGCATTGCGGCCGCGGTCCAGGCGGTGGAACCAGGTGCGCACCTTCTCGCGCGAACGGCTGCTGGCCAGGAAGCCGTTCGCCTCCACCAGCCAGTCTCGGCGCGGCTCGGCCACCTTGCCGGTAAGGATTTCCACCCGGTCGCCGCTGCGCAGCCGGTGGTCCAGCGGCACGATCCGCCCGTCGACCTTCGCGCCCCGGCAGCAATGGCCGACCTCGGTATGCACGTGGTAGGCAAAATCGAGCGGCGTGGCGCCCTGCGGCAGGTCGACCACCTCGCCCCGCGGCGTGAGCACGTAGATGCGGTCTTCGACCAGTTCCTGCTGCAAAGCTCCCATCAGCGCGGCATCGCCCTCCGCGGGCTGTTCCAGCAGGCGCCGCATCCAGGCGATGCGCTTTTCCATCGCCGCGTCCGCCGCACGCCCGGCCTCGCGGCCGCGACCTTCCTTGTACTTCCAGTGCGCCGCGACGCCCAGCTCGGCCTGCTGGTGCATCTCCCGCGTCCGGATCTGCACCTCGAGCGTCTTTCCTTCCGGACCGGCGACGGCCGTGTGCAGCGACCGGTAGTCGTTGCGCTTGGGCCGCGCGATGTAGTCGTCGAACTCGCTGGGAATCGGCGTCCACAGGGCGTGCACCACGCCGAGCGCGCCATAGCAGGCCGGGATGTCGTCGACCAGGACGCGCACCGCGCGCAGGTCGTACAGCTCGCCGATGGGCACGTCCTTGCGCTGCATCTTCTTCCAGATGCTGTAGATGTGCTTCGGCCGCCCGGCCACGTCGCCCTCGATGCCCTGCGCCGACAGCGCGGCGCGCAATGCCCCCACCGCCTGCTCGATGTGGCGCTCGCGCTCCGTGCGCTTCTCGTCGAGCAGGCGCGCGATCTCCTGGTACGTCGCTGGCTCGAGCTGGCGGAACGCCAGGTCCTCCAGCTCCCACTTCAGCTGCCAGATGCCCAGGCGGTTCGCCAGCGGGGCGTGGATGTCCCGCGTGAGTTGCGCGAGCCTGCGGCGTTCCGGTGCCGGCAGGCGGTCGGCATGGCGCAGCCGCGCCAGTTGCCGCGCCAGCAGGATCGGCACGACGCGCAGGTCGCGGACGATCGCGAGCAACAGCCGGCGCAGTCCTTCCGGGTTCCCGCCTTCGTGGTGTTCGGCATGCAGTGCCCAGACCCGGGTGGCCGCGCGCTGGCCTTCCAGCAGCGATGCGACCGCCGGGGTGACCTCTCCGCGCGCCTCGGCCTCCCGCTGCCCGGCATCCGGACCGGCATGCAGCACGGCAGCGGCCATCGCATCCCGGTCGGCGTCCAGCCGCGAAAGCAGCGCCAGGGTGTCGGCCAGCACTTCCGGCGGATCACCGCGGCGGTCGTCGGGCCCCGGGGGTGGCGATGCAGTCACGGCAGCGAAGCGAGCGGGGGACCTCGTACACTAGCGGGGTCCCGACCCGAGGAACAGCCCGATGGCGCTCCGCACTGCCCTGCTCGCACTCACGCTCGCATTGGCCACGCCCGCGGCGCTGGCCCAGGCCGCCCCGGACACGCGCCCGATCGAGCAGCGCATGACGGCCAACGAATTCGACGCCGCGGGGCTGCACAAGCTGTCGCCCGAGGAGCTTGCGGCGCTCAACGCCTGGCTGCGCGGCACGCTGCAGGTCGAGACCGAACTCGCGGCCGCCGCCGCCGCCGAGAAGGTCAAGGACGACAACCGCGGCTTCTTCCACTTCGAGTCGGACGAGGCGATCGTCGCGCGGCTCCAGGGCCGCTTCGACGGCTTCGCCAGGAACCGCCGCTACACGCTCGACAACGGGCAGGTGTGGAAGCAGACCGACAGCGCGCGGCTCGAGGGCGTCGAGCTCGACGCGCCGCTGATGACCATCTCGCCCGGCGTGTTCGGCAACGTGTGGTACCTGCAGGTCGAGGGCTACAACAAGCGCGCCAAGGTCGAACGGATCAAGTGACGCACCGGCCCGCGCTTCAGCGCGGCTTCGCCGGTGCGTCATCCCCGCGAAGGCGGAGATCCATTGCCTTCAGGCGCGCGGCGAGCTTCTTCGGCGATGTCCCGCCGCGCGCGGCGAGTTCCTGCGCGAAAAGCTGCACCCGCAATTCCTCCAGGTCCCAGCGCAGCGCCCGCCAGCCAGGTTCCGTGGCGCGGCCGGCCGCCTCGGCTGCGCGAAGCGCATCGGCGAACGGCTTGAGTTCCAGCATGCGAGCCTGGTCGCGCGCCGGGTCGCGCAGCGCGCGCTCGGCCCGCAACACCAGGGCCTTGAGGTAGCGCGGGTATTCGCGGAGGACATCGGCGGGCACGTCGCGCAGGAAGCCGGGCGGCACCAGTGCCGCCAGTTGCGCGCGCATGTCGTCGAGGTTGCCGCTCGCCCAACCGACCAGCTCCCCGTCGAGCCCCGCGCGCACCTCCGCGACCAGCCCGAGGATCGCCTCGGCCTGCCGCAGGCGGGCCATCGATTCAGGGAACAGTGCGCGCCCGATCGTTTCGCGGTGCGCGGAAAACGCGTCGGCATCCCGCACCTCGGCCAACGCGGGCAGGTGGACGAGCGCCATGAACGCGCCCTCCACCAGGTCCTCCCGCAACCGGTCGCCGTCGCGCCGCGCGTCGGGCTCCGCGGCCGATTCGATCGCCGCGTACAGCAGGGCGGTCTTCGGCTGGACCGGCAGTTGCCTGCGTGCCTGGCGCAGCCGATCGGCAAGCGCGATCCGCAGCAGGCGCCTGACCCCGGAGGGGTGCGCGGCCGCGGCCTTCGCGGCTTCCGCGTGCACCTGCAGCGACACACTGTCGCCGTCGTCGTGCAGCGCGGGCCAGGCTGGCAGGCCGCCGGCGCCACGCACGGTTTCGGGAATCGGCGCTTCCGGGAACGTCGTCATGCCGGCGCCGGCCAGGCCTTCGGCGGCGCGCGCGGCGAAGGCCGCAGCAGCCAGTGCACCAAAACGCCCGCGCAGTTCCCCCAGGTCCCGCGACTCGGCAAGCACGGTGCGGCCGTCGCGATCGAGCAACCGCACGTTGGCGCGCAGGTGCGCGTCGAGGCCCTGCGCGTCGAAGTCCGTGGGCGGCAAGGGCACGCCTGTCGCCTTGTGCAGGAACCGCGCCAGCGTGCCTTCCAGCGGGTCCGGCCCGGGTTGCGCCCAGGCTTCGGCAAAGGCCTTCGCGAAGTCGGGCGCGGGCACGAAGTTGCGCCGCAGCGCCTTGGGCAGCGAGCGGATGAGCGCTGTCGCCTTCTCCGCGACGAATCCCGGGGCCAGCCAACCCAGCCGTACCTCGTCCAGCGCGTTGAGCAGGTGCAGCGGCACCGTCACGGTCATGCCGTCGTCCGGCGCGCCGGGATCGAACCGGTAGGTGACCGGCAGCCGCGCCTCGCCGAGCGGCAGGAAGGCCGGGAACCGCGCGGCATCGCTCTCGTCGCCGACCAGCAGGTCGTCGCGCGACCATTCCAGCGCCTTGCGTTCCTTCGGCGGCAGCTTCGCGTACCAGGCGTCCAGCGCCTGGGCGTTGTGCACGTGCGCGGGCAACCGGTCCAGGTACCACTGCGCCTGCCACGCCTCGTCGACCACCAGGCCCGCGCGACGCTGGCGTGCCTCTTCCTGTTTCGCGTCGCCGAGCGTCGCGAGGTTGCGCGCCAGGAACACGCTGCGCGTGTTGATCTCGCCGGTTACCAGCGCATCGCGCACGAAGATCGCACGCGACTCCTCCGGGTACAGCGCGCCGTAGTGCACGGGTCGCTTCGGCGCCAGCACCAGCCCGAACAGCGACACCTGCTCGCTGCCCACCACCCGCCCCTGCGACCGCGCCCACCTGGGATCGTGGTGGCGGCGCGTGAGCAGGTGCGGCAACTCCGCGATGGCCCAGTCCGGCTCGATTGCCGCGTTGGTCAGGCCCCACACCTGCTCGGTATCGAGCAGCGTGGCCGCGAGCACCCACGCCGGCGGCTTGCGCGCCAGCGGCGAGCCGGGGAAGAGCTTGAAGCGCCGGCCGCGTGGCCCTTCGAAGACGATGCCGGCCCTGCGATCGGCGTTCCGGTCGCGGTTGCCGATATGGGTCGGCAGGCCGGCAATCAGCGCGCGGTGCAGGCGTGCGTACGGTCCGTCATTCCCGCGAAGGCGGGAATCCACGGCTGGCGAATCGCTCGATTCCCGCCTTCGCGGGAATGACGAGTCGCGCGGGAATGACGAGTCGCGCGGGAATGACGAGTCGCGGGGGAATGACGTGGTCCACCCCAGCCCCTCGGTGATCAGCTTCAGCTGGCGATGCAGCTCGCGCCATTCGCGCAGCCGCAGGAACCCGAGGAAATGCTGGCCCGCCCACTTGCGCAACTGCGACTGGGTCCGCGCCTCGTGCGCCTCGCGGTACGCGTCCCACAGCTTGAGGATGCCGGCGAACTCCGACTTCGGATCCGCGAACAGCGCATGCGCGTTGTCCGCCGCGCCGCGCTGGTCCGCCGGGCGCTCGCGCGGGTCCTGGATGCCGAGGAACGCGGCGATGACCAGCATCTCGCGCAGGCAGCCGTGGCCGTTGGCGGCGACGAGCATGCGGGCGAGCTTCACGTCGACCGGCATCCGCGCCATCGTCCGGCCGATGTCGGTGAGCCTGCGGTCGGCGTCCACCGCGCCGAGCTCGGCGAGCGTCTGCCAGCCGTCGGCGATCGCGCGCGGGTCCGGGGGCTCCAGGAACGGGAAGTCCTCGACTCTGCCCAAGCGCAGCGCGAGCATGCGCAGGATCACCCCGCCCAGGGCGGCGCGGCGGATCTCGGGATCCGTGTACGGCTGGCGCGACTCGAAATCCGCCTCGGAATACAGGCGATAGCAGGTGCCAGGCGCGATGCGCCCGCACCGGCCCTTGCGCTGGTCGGCGCTGGCCTGGCTGATCGGTTCGACATGCAGCCGGTCCAGCTTGCCCCGCGGGCTGTAGCGCTTGATGCGCGCCAGGCCGGGATCGACCACGTAATGGATGCGCGGCACGGTCAGCGAGGTCTCCGCCACGTTGGTGGCCAGCACGATGCGCCGCTGCGGCCCGGGGTTGAAGACGCGGTCCTGGTCGCGCGCCGAGAGCCGCGCGTACAGCGGCAACACCTCGGTGTGCCGGTACTTCCGCCGCTCCAGCGCCTGGTGCGCGTCGCGGATCTCGCGCTCGCCCGGCAGGAACACCAGCGTGTCGCCGCCGCCGCGGTCGCGCGCGATCTCGTCGCAGGCCGCCACGATCCCGTCGACCACCGAGGCGGCGCCGGTGCCTTCGTCATCGGCGCGCAATTCGTCCAGCGGACGGTAGCGCACTTCGACCGGGTAGCCGCGTCCTTCGACATCGACCACGGGCGCGCCACCGAAGTGCGCCGAGAACCGTTCGGTGTCGATGGTGGCGGAGGTCACGACCACCTTCAGGTCGCGCCGCCGCTGCAGCAACTGCTTGAGGTACCCCAGCAGGAAGTCGATGTTGAGGCTGCGTTCGTGCGCCTCGTCGACGATGATCGTGTCGTAGCGCGACAGCCGGCGATCGGACTGGATCTCGGCCAGCAGGATGCCGTCGGTCATGAACTTGATCGCCGTCTGCTCGCCCACCGCCTCGTTGAAGCGCACCTGGTAGCCGACCATGCCGCCCAGCGGGACCTGCAGTTCCTCGGCCACGCGCCGAGCGACCGCGCGCGCCGCGATCCGCCGCGGCTGGGTGCAGCCGATCATGCCCGCGACGCCGCGGCCCGCCGCGAGGCACAACTTCGGCAACTGCGTGGTCTTGCCAGAGCCGGTCTCGCCGGCGACCACCACGACCTGGTGCTCACGCAGCAACGCGACAATGCGATCGGCTTCCGCGGCGATCGGCAGCCCGGGGTCGACCAGGGGTTTGTCGATAGGCGTCATCGATCGATCCGGCAGGAATAATCCATTTCAAAAGGGCACGGCGGCGGCGTATTGTCACCGTAACGGACCCGGGAAACCCGCAACCACAGGAGCAGCAGCATGGCCAAGAAGACCGCCAAGCCACGCAAGACGACGCACCGGGCGAAGTCCGCGAAGCCTTCGGGGACGGCGCGCAACACGCCGGCGGCATCGCCGGCCGCGGGTTCGTCGGCGCCGGCCATCGACATCGGCATCGCGGATGGCGACCGCCGCCGGATCGCCCAGGCCCTGTCGGTGTTCCTGTCCGACAGCTTCACCCTGTACCTGAAGACCCACAACTTCCACTGGAACGTGACCGGGCCGATGTTCAATGCCCTGCACGTCATGTTCGAGGCCCAGTACACCGAGCAGTGGGGCGCGCTCGACGAGATTGCCGAGCGGATCCGCGCGCTGGGCTACAACGCACCAGGGTCGTACGCGGAGTTCATCCGGCTTTCGTCCATTCCGGAGGAACCGGGCATGCCCGACGCCGCGGACTGGCGGGAGATGGTGCGCCAGCTGGTGGTCGGCAACGAGGCGGTGTGCCGGTCCGCGCGCAGGGTGCTCGAGATCGCCGACGCCGCCGAGGACGACCCGACCGAGGACCTGATGACCCAGCGCCTGCAGACCCACGAGAAGGCTGCCTGGATGCTGCGCTCGCTGTTGCAGTGAAGCGCCTTACTCCACCCTGACGCGGTACTGCAGCTGGAAGGTGCCGCCGTCCGCGGCGAAGACGCCTCCCGGATTCACCCGGAGGTGGGTCACGGACGCATCGACCCCGTTGGCGTCGGGCGTCGGCACGTATCCGAACGTCGCGCCGTTGTCGGCCGAGAACGACACGTCGTCGCCGGCGTCCCCGAGCGCCACGAACACGTAGGCCAGGCCACTCGCGGGCACGCCGTCCGCGAACGACACCGGCCCCGAGCCCACGGCCCCCAGGTCGCCGACGAACAGGCCGGCGCCCGCCGGAACCGCGTGGGTCACCACCACGGTGTCGGCATCGACCGCGACCGGCGCGGGATTGATCACCTGGAGCTGGTGGGTCACGAGTGCGCCGGGCACGGCCTTGGGGTTCACCGTCCCGTTCAACGGGTCGGAGTGCACCGTGGTCACGGTGACCACCGTCAACGGCACCGAGAGTGTGTTGGTCCATGTGCAGGCGACCGAACTGTCGACCGGCATGGTGATGGTCCGGTCCAGGCCGAGGCCCGAGACCGGAAGCGCCGTGCCGTCGCTGCCGCGCGTGCAGGTGAGCGTGAGGCTGTAGCTGCCGGCACTGCCGACGGTGAACGCCTGCGACAACGTGATCGTCGCGCCGGCCGTCGACGTCCCCGAGGCCGGCGTGGTGGTCGATGGCGCCGTCGAACTGCCGGCGACCGCGCCGGTTCCCCCTGCGACCGTCAATGCCACCGAATCGCCGGCGTTGGCGTCCACCCAGGTCATGCCGGCCGAGATGGTCCCCTGGACCGCGAACGCGGCATTGCCGCTGTGGGTCACCGTGCCTTCCGTGCCTTCCCGTGCGACGACGCCGGCGGTCCAGGAACCCAGCTGCGCCCCCGGCGGGATGTTGTACTGGTATTCGTAGGTGCGCGTGGCGACGCCGGAATCCGCGACCTGCGTCATCGCGACGTTGTTGACGCGCACCGTGCCGCCCGGATCGGTGAGGGTGATGTTGGCGCCGCCGACGTCGGCGCTGCCGAACGGGTCGCTGACCACGGCACGGATGTACGCCGTGTTCCCGTGGACCAGGAATGGCGCGGTGGTGGCCGCGGGATACGCCTCGGAGTGGACCGCCACGCTGTCGACGTTCACCACCGTGGTGGTGGCGAACGACAGCGTGCTGGGCGCGCCCCGGTACTGGTGCACGGTCGCCGCCGCGCCGGTCGTCCCGACGCGCAGGACCAGTTGCGCGCCCGCCGGCACGGTGTATGGCGCCGCCAGCGCGATGGTGAAGATGCGCGGCGAGGCGCCGTTCGCGGTGAACGTCTGGCTGCCCGTCGTGCCGACCTGGGTCGCGCCGTGGAACAGGCGTGCGGTCACCGTGGCCTGCTGGTTGGCGGTGTCCACCACCAGCGTGGCGGTGACGTTGCCCGCGCTCAGCTCGAGCGACTTGCCCGCGGGGATCGCGGGCGATAGCGTCCAGTCCTGCGTGCCGCCCGTCGCGATGGCGACGCCGCCGGTATCCAGCGCGACCTGTGGGGTGCGCGTCAGCGTGGCGTTGTCGTAGAGGTACAACAGCTTGTTGCCCGAGGCCGCCACCTGCGACTGCGACACGATGATCGTCGACGCGATCGGCGAGGCGCCCGGCCCGTTGGGATTGGCGATGCCTGCCGCGCCGTTGATGGCCGTGCCCGGTGTCGCGCCTGCGCCGACCACGACATCGAACACGACGCTGGCCGAGGCGCCGGCGGCCACGGTGACACCCGTGATGTCCAGTCGGCCGGTGCCGTTCGCTCCGCCGGTGGGAAGCGATGCATTCGTCGCGCCGGCCGGGATCGACACCACGGTGAACCCCTGCACGCCCGCCGGCATGTCGCTGGTGACGGCCACGCCCGTCGCGGCCGCCGTCGCCGACTCGACCAGGTCGACGGTGTAGCGCAGCGTGTCGCCGGGGTTCGCATCGCCGCCGTTGAGGTCCTGCACGGCGAGCGTGGAGGTCGACAGGTCCGGGTGCCGGATCGTGGTGCTGTCCGCGTTGCTGTTCTGCGGGTTGCCGCCGTCCACGCCCGGGTTCGAGATGGTGGCGACGTTTGCAACGCTCGCCGGGGCAGAACCGCCGACGGCGACGGTCAGGGTCAGCGTCGGCAGGTCCGCACCGGTGGGGATGCCGGTGGTCGTGGTGCAGGTGACGACCTGCCCAGCGGCGCCGCACGACCAGCCGGTGCCGGTGCCGGAGACGAACGACAACCCCGCCGGCAGGGTGTCGACGATGGTGGTCGTGCCCGAAACCGCGCTGCCGTTGTTGTGCGCCACCAGCGACCAGCTGCCGTTGGCGCCGGCGGTGAAGTCACCCACATGGGACTTGGCGAGCGTCAGCTGCGCGACGCCGATGCCGAAGGACGTGTTGCCCGTGTGCGTGACCGTGCCCTCGGTGCCTTCGCGACCGGTGACGCTGGCGGTCCAGAACCCGACGGCGGCCCCGACTGGCACCGTGTAGGCGCGTTCGTACGTTCGGGTCGCGACGCCGGAATCCGCGACCTGGGTCATCGCCGCGGCGCTGAGCATCGGCGCCCCGGCGTTCGTGGCCAGCGACACGGTCGCGCCGCCGACGTCCGCGCTGCCGAACGGGTCGCTCACCACGGCGCGGACGTAGAGGATGTCGTTCGCCGCATAGAACGCCTTCGTCGTGGTGGCGGGGTACGGCGCGGCGTAGATCGCGACGGTGTCGACGTTGACCACCGTCGCGGTGCTGAACGAAAGCACGCTCGGCGTGCCCGAGTACTGGTGCACGGTGACCGGGCGGTTGCCGTTGGACGTGTTGGTCACCCTGAGCACCAGCTGCCGGCCCGCGACCAGCGTGTAGGGCGCGGAGAGCGGAATGGTGAACGCCACCGGCGTGGGCGCGTTGCTGGTCAGGTTCTGGGTAGCCGTGGTACCCACCTGCGTGGCGCCGTCGAACA
Organism: Luteimonas sp.; assembly: GCA_036675265.1. Classification (GTDB taxonomy): domain Bacteria; phylum Pseudomonadota; class Gammaproteobacteria; order Xanthomonadales; family Xanthomonadaceae; genus CAMPJU01. Next base: position 57,046 of record JAKFFJ010000016.1, on the reverse strand, counting down.
GCGCTGCAGTGACCGACACGGTGTTGCCGCTGCTGTTGAGGACCATCGTGGCCGACACGTTGCCCGCGTCCAGCACGAGCGACTTCCCGGCGGGGATGGCAGGCGCCAGGGTCCAGTTCTGGATGCCGCCGGTCGCGATCGTCACGCCGGCGGTGTTCGTGGCCGGTTGCGGCGTGCGGGTCAGGCTGCCGTTGTCGTACAGGTACAGCAGCTTGTTGCCGGAGGCGGCAACCTGCGATTGCGACACGGTGATCGTCGATGCCGCCGCCGTGGCGCCGGGACCGTTCGGGTTGGCGACGATGGCGGTGGCGTCGAGGGTGGCGCCCGGCGTCGCGCCCGCCCCGATGGTGACCTCGAACGCGATCGTGTCGCTGGCGTCGGGCGACAGCGCGATGCCGGTGATGTCCAGCAGCCCGGTGCCATTCGCGCCGCCACTGGCGACCGAGGCATCCGTGCTGCCGGCCGGGACGTCCACCACCGTGAAGCCGGCGACCCCGGCAGGCACCTGCACGGTGGCACCCACGCCCGCCACCGCAGCGCCGGCTGTCTCGTGCAGGTCGATCGTGTAGCGCAGCACGTCGCCCGGGTTGGCGTCGCCGCCGTTGAGGTCCAGCACCGACAGCGTGGACGTCGACAGGTCTGGATGCAGGATCGTGGTCGCGTCGGTATTGCTGTTCTGCGGGTTGCCGCCGTCCACGCCGGCGTTGGCGACCGACGCGACGTTGTTCACCGTCGCCGGGGCGCTGCCGGCGACGGCGACGACCAGCGCCAGCGGTGGCAGGTCGCCGTCGGTCGGCAGGGCGGTGGCGTTGGTGCAGGTCACCACCTGGCCGGCCGCGCTGCAGCTCCACCCGGTGCCCGTTCCGGAGACGAACGACAGGCCCGCCGGCAACGTGTCCGTGACGGTCGTGGTGCCCGACACCGGGTCGCCGTTGTTGTGCACGACCAGGGTATAGCTGCCGTTGGTGCCCGCGACGAAATCCCCGGCGTGCGACATCGCCAGCGTCAACTGGGCGACGCCGACGCCGAACGAACGGTTGACCAGGTGGGTGATGGTGCCTTCCGTGCCCTCGCGACCGGTCACGGTGGCGGTCCAGAACCCGACCATGGCATTCGACGGCAACGTGAACTGGTATTCGTAGGTCCGCGCGTTGGCGCCGGAATCGGCGACCATCGTCATTTCGGCCGGCGCCAGCTGCACCACGCCGTTGCCGTCCAGCAGGCGGATGCTCGCACCGCCGATATCGGCGCTGCCGAACGGGTCGCTCACCACCGCCCGCACGTACAGCACGTCGTTCGCGGCGTAGAACGGCTTGGTGGTCGTCCCCGGGAACGCGGACGAATAGAGGTTCACGCTGTCGACGTTGACCACGGTCGAGGTCGCGAACTTGATGTCGCTGCGCACGCCGTCGTACTGGGACACGGCGACCGGCACGTTGCCGCCCGTGGTGTTGGTGACGCGCAGGACCAGCTGGGCACCGGCCGCCAGGGTGTACTGGGCGGGCAGCGCGATGGTGAAGGTCCGCAGCGTCGGCACCGTGCTCGAGAAGATCTGCGTCGCGGTGGGGCCCACCTGGGTCGCGCCGTCGAACAGTGCCACCGTGACGGTGGCCGACTTGCCGTTCGTGCTGGACGTCACGAGGTTCACGCCGATGTCCCCAGCGGGCAGCACCAGCGTTTCACCCGCCGGGATCGGCGGCGCCAGCGTCCAGTTCGACGTCCCGCCGCTGGCGATCTGCACGCCCGCCGTGGTGGCCGCCGGCTGCGGCGTGCGCGTCAGTGAAAGGTTGTCGTAGACGTACAGCAGCTTGTTGCCGGAGGCGGCGACCTGGGACTGCGACACGGTGACGGTCGGCGCGGTGGCGGTGCCTCCCGGGCCGTTCGGGTTCGCGGCGATGGGCGCGGTGTCGATCGTGAAGCCGGCTGCCGCACCCGCGCCGACGGTGATGTCGAAGACGATCGTCGCCGTTCCGCTCGCCGGCACGGAGATGCCGGTGACGTCGAGCCGGCCCGTGGCGTTCGCGCCGCCGCCCCCGGTGGAGGCATTCGTGCTGCCCGGGGGCGTCGATACCACCGTGAACCCGGTGATGCCCGCCGGCATGTCGTCGGTCACGCCGATCGACGTGGCCGGGCCGCCTGCGCTCTCGACGAGGCTGACCGTGTAGCGCAGCACGTCGCCGGGTTCGGCGTCGCCGCCGTTGAGGTCGAGCACGGCCGTGGCCGAATTCGACAGGTCCGGGTGAACGACGACGGTCGTGTCCGTGTTGCTGCTGACGCTGGCGCCACCGTTGACGTTGGGGTTCGACACGTTGGCCAGGCTGCTGACGCTCGACGGCGCGCTGCCGGCCACGGCAACCGTCAGGTTCAAAGTCGGCAGGCTCGTGGCATTGGCGATGGTCGCGCCGTTGGTGCAGGTCACCGCCTGCCCGGCAGCGCCGCAGCTCCACCCGGTCCCGGTGCCGGAGACGAACGTCAGGCCGGCCGGCAGCGTGTCGGTGACCGTGGTCGGCCCGGTCACGGTGCCGCCGTTGTTCTGCACGACGATCGAGTACGTGCCGTTGGTGCCCGCCGTGAAGTTGCCGGTGTGCGACTTCGTGATGGACAGCGACGCCAGCGCGACCTGGAACGTTGCGTTGCCGGCATGGGTCACGGTGCCTTCCGTGCCTTCGCTGGCGGTAACCGTGGCGGTCCATTGGCCGAACGGCGCCGTGGACGGCAACACGTACGTGTACTCGTAGGTGCGCGTCGCGACGCCGGAATCGGCCACCTGCGGCATGGCCGCGCCAGCGACGCGCACCGTGCCGCCCGGGTCGGTCAGGGTCAGCGTGGCACCGCTGATGTCCGCGCTGCCGAACGGATCGCTGGCGACGGCCCGCACGTACACGCTGTTGTTGCGCGCGTAGGCCGACTTCGTCGCTGCACCCGGGTACACCGCGGAATGGATGGCCACGCTGTCGACGTTGACGAAGGTCGACGTGGCGAACGCGATCGTGCTGCGGACGCCGGCGCCGTACTGGTGGACGGTCAGGGTCTTGCTGCCGCCCTGGCCCAGGGTATTGATCACCCGCAGGCCAAGCGGGCGCCCCGCCGCGATGGTCGCCGCGCCGGCCAGGGGCATCACGAACGTGGTCGACACCGGCGTCGTGCTGTTGACCGCGACATCCGCCGCGGTGGCGGCGAGGAGCGTGGACCCCACTGCGCCGGGCGCGCCGTCCCATAGCTCCACCCGGGCGGTCACCGGCGCGGAACTGCTGACCACCAGCGTCGCGTTGATGTTCCCCGGGCTGAGCACCAGGGACTTGCCGGCGGCGACCGGGGGCGCCAACACCCAGTCGTTGAAGTCGCCCTTGCTGTCGATGGGGACGATGCCCGCGGTCGCCACGGCGGCCTGCGGCGTACGCGTCAGGGTTCCGTCGTCATGGACGTAGACCGTCTTGATGGCGGCGTGCGCATCCGTGGCGGCACCGAGCGCCACGAGCAGCGCCACCAGCCAGGCCACGCAGGCCACGCCTGGCCGGAACGCCCTCACTGGGCGCCACCGCCGAACGTCTGCTGGTCGAACTTGAAGCGCATCACCAGGTAGGGACCCCGCGCCGTGTAATGCGTGGACTCGAAGTCGCGGTCGGTGAAGCCCGCGATGTTGTAGCCCAGGCTGAACCACGTGTTGGCGAAGGGCGAGAACCCGACCGAAGGCCCGAACGCGTACGACAGTGCGTGGGTCTCCCAGGAGTGGCGGACGCTCGCGCGCAGCCCGACGTCGAACTTCGGCGACAGGTCGTGCCGCCATTCGACGCCGAAGATGTCGGTGTAACCCGCCTGGTCCTCGCCGCCGTAGGTATCGAAGACGTACTTGGACCCGTAGTACAGCGAGAGCTGGCTACGCTGCGAGACGTCGAACAGGTTGCCGCGGCGGTCGGCCGGGGTCCACGGATCGGGGGCGTAGTTGGCCACCAGGTTGTTCACCAGCCGCCGCGAACGCGCGTCGCCGGTGACCGCCAGCGTGTCCTGACCCACCAGCGCGTCGCCGTTGCCGTGGCGCACTTCGTCCATGCGGAACTCGAGGCGGTCGAGCAGCGACCAGCGGCTGCCCAGCGGCCGCCACGCGACCGCGACGCTGGCGTTGGCCAGCAGCCCGCGGGAGCCGTCGGCATTGTCGACCTGGAACGCACGGGCCATCGCGGACACCGCGACGCCGTCCTCGGCCTGGCGCAGGAAGCCGGTCGACAGGCCGCGGCGGTCCGTGAGTTCGCCATCGCGGTGCTCCAGCCGGCCGTTCCACGACCACAATTCGCTTCGGTACGTCGCACCGCCCGACAGCGCCAGGAAGTCCTCGGTCAGCGCGCCTGCGTGCGCGATACCGCCCGGCGCGATCGGATGCGCGGGATTGACGACGATCGACGGCGCGCCGGATTCGTCGAACGCATGGCTGGTGTCGGCCGCCAGGTCGAAGCTCCAGCGCTCGCCCACCAGGAACTGCTGGGCGAGCCCGAGCACGCCGAACGTGCGCGGCCCGTATTCGGAGATCTGCGCCTGGTTCAGCGTGCTGGTCAGGCGCGCGCCCGCCCAGGGCTGCGCCTCGAACCCGAAGCGCGTCGTGGAGGTGTCGCGGTCCTCGCCGTCGGTGAATTCCTGCGCGACCAGCACGCGGAAGGTGTCGGTCAGCGCGTAGGCGGCGCCGACTTCCAGGCGCGTCGGGAAGTCGACGCTGTCGTTGCGGCCGTCAAGCCCGATGTCGGCCCGCGCCGTCAGCTCGAGGCGCCGGTCCAGGAACGAGCGGTTGGCGCCCAGCGTGACCTGGCGCGACTCGGCGATCCGCCCATCCAGCGCCTGGTCGCGCACCCATTGCAGGCCGGCGCGCATGCCCCAGTCGTCGGCACGGAATTCGCCCTGCACGTTCATGGCGTCGCGGGTGGCGCCATTCACCAGGTTCTCCTGGTGCCAGGCCTGGCCCTGCAGCGAGAAGCGGTCGGTGATCCGCCACTGCAGGTCGGCACCGGCCTTGAACATGCCGCCTTCGGACCGGTTCTGCTGGCCGAGGCCGAACCCCGGCGCCTGGCGGCGCACGTAGGCGAGCACGTCCAGCCGCTCGTCGTGGTGCTCGAGCTCGACCAGGTACGCGTCGCCGGAGCGCTCGACCGCGCCGGACTCGCCTTCGCTCGAGGCGACTTCGGCGCGCACCTCGGTGGCCGGGGACACGCGGAAGCGCGCATCGATGCCGGCCAGCTGCGACTGCCCGGTGCTGTCCTCTTCCTTCAGGTAGGTCACGCCCGCGCGCAGCCGCCCCTCGAGCAGGTCCACGCCGACCCGGCCGCCGCCGTTGAGGTACGTGTCGCCGTCGCCGTGCGTCTCGTATTCCACGACGATGAAGACCGGGTTGAAGTCGAAGTCCCGGCTGGGCACCGGCTCGCGGAAGAACAGCGTGCCCGCGGCATAGTCGATGTCGTAGTCGACATGGCGGACCAGCGTGCGCGTCTCGACGATGCGCTCGCTGCGGTAACGGTCGCGCACTTCGATCCGCACGCGCTCGCCGTTCATGACGATGTCACCGCGCGACAGGCGGTAAAGCCCCGACGTGCCGTCGCCCTGGATCTCGTCGCGCGCCAGGTTCTGCGAAGTCTGCGCGGCGAATGCGTTGACCTCGACCAGCGGCCCGCGGTACTCGACCTTCAGGCCGTTGAGCGTGCGGTGGTAGCGGGTCAGCTCGCCGTCGTCCAGGCCGGTGGTGAAGTCGCCGAACAGGGCATAGAACTGGTCGCGCTCGAGCTTGAGGTACACCTTGTCGGCGCTGGCGGCGTCGTATCCCTGCCGGGTGCCGTCGCCATACAGGGTGTAGAACCGGTCGGGATCGATCTCCGACAACAGGCCCTGGCGGTGCAGGCGGTCGGTGGGCTTGTCCGAGTCGTAGGCCAGGGTGAGCATCCACTTGCCCAGCACGCGGCCCTTCGCGTACAGCGAGAGCTGGCCATCGGTGGTCAACCCGGCCTCGTGGCCGGCCGCGTCCAGTCCCTCCATGTTCCCGTCGAGCGTGTCGTACCCGACGGTGCCCTTCGCGAAGCCGACGACCACCCAGTCGCGCGGCGTGGACTTCAGCCAGACCTCGAGCTCCTGGTGGTCCGCCTGCCGCGATTGCCTGCCCTGCCCTTGCTGGAACCGGAAGCCCAACAGGGCGCTGCCCGCGACGCTGGTCGGCTGCAGCGCGATGTAGGCGATGCCGTCGTCGCCCTCGACGTGCCAGGTCGGCTCGAACGACTCCATGCCCGCCAGCTGGCGCTGCTGTTGCATCTGCACCGCCTGTGCGGGCAGGTACGGCGGCGACAGGGTGTAGTCGCCACCCATGCCTGCGCGCACGGGGCGGCCGGTCCGGTCGAGGAAGCGCACCGCGATCACCGGCGAATGCAGGCCGTCGGCCGCCAGGATCGATTGCTCCGGCACCAGCTCGGCCCGTGCCGGCGCCCCCGAGAAATGCACGTTGCGCGAGAGTCGCGCAACCACGTTGCCGTCGGCGTCGGAGATATGCGCCTCGAGCGTGTTGTCGCCGTCCCGCAACGGCAGGCCGCGCCAGATGCTGGTCGCCACGGTCTTCGCGGCGTTGACCACGACGCCATCGAAGGCGATCTGCGAAGCCGCCTCGCCATTGATCCGCACCTGGACGGTTTCGCCGGGCAGGTGCTTGACGACCGCCCGGGTGAGCGGCGAGCGCGGGTTGTAGTCGGCGGCCGGGAACAGCCACTCGTGACCGGGTGCCTGGTCGCGCAACCAGTCGACGTCGCCACCGCCGGCCGCGGCGGCGTCGTCGAGGATGGCGCGGCGCGATTGTTCCGCTTCCACGAACGGCGAAACCGCCGGCCCTGCGGCGGCGGCGCTGACGATCGACTCCACGCGCCCGCTGTCGACGGACGGCCCCGGTGGGCCGCAGGGCAGCATCGCCGTCGCCGGCGCCGTTTTCTGCACTGCCTGGCCGCCGGCATCGAACAGTGCCACCAGCCTGGCTTCGATCCCGCCGGCAGGGCACTCGCCCGCGGCGCGCACATGGAATTGCAGCGTGCGCCGCCAGGTGGCGCCCGGATCGCCAAGCGCGAACGTGACGATGTTGGCGGCGACCGCCGGATCCGCCACCGCGACGCCGTCGACGGTTGCAGACCCCGGGACGACCCTTGCGCCTTCGGGGAGCATCAGCATCGCACGCAGGTTCGACGCGGGCACCGGGCCACCGTCGAGTTCGGCGGTGTATCGCGTGCCACCTGCGATGGCTTCTGCACGCAGCCGCGCGCCGACCGCACCGGTGGCAGGCGCGGCCGGTTGCAGCACGAAGTCGCTGCGCACCAGGCTGCCGCCCTGTGCCTCGACGAACTGCGAGAAGCTGCGTCCGGCGCGCCGCGTGTCGTCCGCGCAGGCCACCGGCTCCAGTCCGGCGGGAACGGTGGGGACATCCAGCTGCACGACATGGGTGCCGGGGCGGACGCCTTCGAAGTGGTAGGCACCGTCGTCATCGGTCGCCACGTACGTGCCGTCATCGAGCAGCACGCGCACGCCCGGGACGCCCGCGCGATCCGTCGGATCCCCGTCGCAGGTGCCCTGCAGGACGCGGCCGACGATGGTGAAGTGCGACACCATCAGCGGTTCCCGGATCGCGACGACGGTCTGCTGGCGGTTGGACACCAGCCCGGCCGCGACCGCCACGGTGTCGTTGACGGCCTGGCCCGGAGGCGTCCCACTGCCCACCTCGGCCACGAGTGTCACGACGACGGTCACGCCAGGCTCGATCGTCCCGAGGCCTATCGCCAGCGAGCCGCCGTCGCTTGCCAGCGCAGTGAACTCGACCTCGTCGGGCACCCCGGCGGTGCCGCCGGAAGCGCCGCTGCGCGACACGATGCGCGCCGAACCGTCGCGGTAACGCAGGCCGCGCGGCAGGACGTCGACCAGGCGGGTGTCCAGCGCGGGCACGCCGCCGGGATTGGACACGGTGACGGTGTACTGGACGAAGTCGCCGATGGACGCCTCCGCGACCGAGGCCTGCTGCGACAGCTGCAGGACGACGCTGCTCGGCGACGGCGGCTTCGGGGTGACGGTGATCGTGGTCTGCACCTGGGTTTCGGGTGCGTTTGGATCGTCGAGGTATTCGATCTGCAGCGCGCCGCCGCTGCCGATCGCCAGCCTGCAATCGTGCGCGACGGGGTCCGGCGGCATCGGGACGCTCTGCAGCGCCGCGGCGAACCTGCCGGTATCTTCGCCGGTCTCCTGCATGCGCAGGGTTTCCGCCTCGTTCGGATGCGAGGTCCTGACCGTGACCTTCACGTAGTCGCGCACCAGCGGATCGAGGTTGCGGTCGCCGTCCTCCACGCTGACGATCACCGCTTCGCCGGGCGAATAGCTCGTCGCGACGACGGTCACGAAGCCGTTGGGATCGAGCGGGCGACCATCGACGCCGATCACCGGGGGCGCCGGCGCGAACGTCCCGGACAGGTCCTGGCAAAAGGCGCCATCGACGCGGATGAATTCCCCTGCGGCGGTCGGCACGACCTGCCCGAGCCCCATGGGCAGGGGCGACGTCGCGGACCCCGCCGACTCCGGGCCAGGTTCGGGCAGGTCGGCGATCGTCGCGCTGACCTGGGTGAGGAACTCGATCACCGCCTCGGTCGGCGCCGGGAGCACAGCCATCCGGACCGTGTTGCTCGGGACGGTCACGTTCAGCGGTCCCTGCCCGGGCGTGCGGACGAGGGTGTAATGGACCGTCGCCGTGTTCTGGATCTCGCTCGCCGAAGCCCCGCCCGCCATGGCCAGCAGCGCACCGAGGAGGCACCCGGCGACCATCGGCCGGGCGTACCTGCGCGCGCGCGTACTAGTAGTGGTGGCTGGCCATTTGGTTTTCACATGGGCACCGGCGTCCGGTCCTTCGAGGCGTCAGCCTCGAAAGACCCAGGGACCGCAGGGATCGGTCAGGGTGTTCCGTTGATCTTGACGCGGAACATCGTCGCCGTTTTCGTGGCACCGTTCAGGTTGGTCACCTGCGTGTGGATCGTCGAGCCATCCCAACTCCCGCTGGTGCCGTCAGTTTCCTCACCGGCGGTGTCGGTCGTATCGTCGTCCTCGGCGACCGCAGTGGTGTCATACGTATTGCACTCAACGCCCACCTTGATGCTCTGGGCGACATACGTCGTGCCGGTGGGAATCGGGTCGTCGACCTTGACTTCGGTGGCAGCAGTCGCACCGGTGTTATCCACCAGGATGCAGAACTGGATCGTCGCGCCCGGAATCGCCTTGGGGTTGGTCGTCAAGTTGAAGGGGTCGGTGATGACGGTCGAGGTCTTGCTGACGTTGATCGTCGTCGTGTCGACCGTGTAGGTGCCAGCGGCACTGTGCTTGCCATCCGGAGTGGCCCCGTCCGTCGCGCCTTGCGCGTCGCCGAACACGTTCTCGACCACCGCGGGATCATTGGCATCGGTATCCGCTACCAGGGCAGCACCCTGGGTGCTGCCGGTACCACCCTCCAGGGCGGTCGCCGTCAGGACGACCTGGCCGGTCAACGCATCCGCGAGCCCGGCAGGAATGTCGCCGACGACGTAGACCTTCTTCGTCAGGTCCGCGCCGAGTTCGTCGATATACGTGATCGCCGCGCTGACGTCCGTCGGATCGAAACCGGCCACCGCGCCGCTTTCGACGTAGTAGGCCAACCCGGTCGGATCGAAATCGTCGCCCGAACCGTTCAGCACCCCCAGCACCCCCAGTCCGACGTCGATGACATCGTTGGTGCCGTTGGTGACCGTGAACTCCAGCACCTGGTCCTGCGCGTTCGGCGCGACATTCTTCGTCAACGTGTCGAGCGTGACGGTCAGGTTGACCCGGCGGTCGACCTCGAAGGGCGTGTAGGTCGGATTCAACGTCGCCTGCGACACGCCACTGATCTTGTAGTCGACCGTCGCGGTGCTGATGATGTCGGTGCCGGCCGTGGTGCCCTCGGCGAAGGCTTGCTGTGCGCCCGCAAGGAGCAGGGCTGCGGTCAGCAGCTTGATCGAATTCCGCTTCATGTAAAGGTTCCCCCCTGGTGTGTCTCAACCGGTGTTCCGCGACCGGAATGGATGTGGCGTGGTGCTGGAGTGGTTACTTGACCCGGGCCCTGAACGCGACCTTCCCGTTGCTGCCTGGTGCGACGACGCCGAGCACCCAGCGAAGATGGGTGACGTCGGCGGGCTGTGCCGGGCGCTCGCGTCCGTCGTCCGCCGGAACCGTCAACTCGGCCAGCGCGCCAAAGGCCTGCCCGCCGTCCACCGATACCGCCGTGTACGGGGCGCCTTCGACGTCGACAAACGCCAGTTGCGGCGGCACCGGATTGTTGATGGCCACCTCGGTGATGGGTGCATCGCCCTGGTTGACGTAGGTGATCTCGTAGATCACTTCATTGCCGGGCACGACGGTCGCGACCGGTACGCGCTTCGTCTCGACCTCGCCTTCCGGGGTCCGCACTTCGATGTCCTGGAAGACCGCGCCCTTGACCTCGAAAGCGCCTTGCGCATTGACGACGGCCGCGCACAGCAACGCGGCGGCGCCAAGCGCCCACCGCTGCTTCCGAACAATTCCGAGTACGTCGATGGTGTTCATGCGATGGCACACTCTTGCTTGAGCACCGACCATGCGTCGGTCGGTTGCTTGACGGTGATCGCTCCTGCGCGGACTGCGACGGACGTCCCACTCGGACTGTCGCAGTGGTCCCCTTTTCCCACCCCGACAGGTCCCGTACGGACAAGTCAAGGTTTCGTTAAACGTGACTTTAGCACTATGTCAAACGTGAAATCCATCCGGTAACATGAATGGAATACCCCGCAAATGCGTGATTCAGATCACGTTTCCGTCGCTCCCCTGACGACCGGAAGCCCACTTCGGGAACTGCGTCACATTTTCGGCTTCGCCCAGTTCCGGGGTGACCAGGCGGCGGTCGTCGATTGTCTCATCGAGGGCCGCGACGCACTGGTGCTGATGCCGACCGGCGGCGGAAAATCCCTGTGCTATCAGTTGCCTGCCCTGCTCCGGCCAGGCACAGGCATCGTCGTCTCGCCGCTCATCGCGCTCATGCAGGACCAGGTGGAGGCCCTGCGACAGCTCGGCGTCGCGGCCGCCTGCCTCAATTCCAGCCTGTCGGCCAGCGAGGCCGCGTCCGTCGAGCGCCAGCTCCTGGACGGCGCGCTGGAGCTGCTCTACGTCGCCCCCGAACGCCTGCTGACGCCCCGGTTCCTGGGCCTGCTGGACCAGTCCCGGATTGCCCTGTTCGCGATCGACGAGGCGCATTGCGTCTCGCAATGGGGCCATGACTTCCGGCCGGAATACCGCGAGCTCACCGTGCTGCACGAACGCTGGCCGGAGGTGCCGCGGATCGCGTTGACGGCCACCGCCGATACCCCGACCCGGCGCGAGATCGTCGAGCGGCTCCGGCTGGAGGACGCCCGAACGTTCGTGGGGTCCTTCGACCGGCCCAACATCCGTTACGGCGTGGCCTCGAAGGAGGACGGGCGGCGGCAACTGCTGGCCTTCCTGGAGGAGCGGCGAGGCGCCAGCGGCATCGTGTACTGCCTGTCCCGCCGGAAGGTCGATGCGACGGCGGAATACCTGGCGGCACAGGGGTTCAAGGCGCTGCCGTACCACGCGGGCCTGGATGCAGGCGTGCGGGCCGCCAACCAGCGCCGGTTCCTCCAGGAGGACGGCGTGGTGATGGTCGCGACCATCGCGTTCGGCATGGGCATCGACAAGCCGGACGTGCGCTTCGTGGCGCACCTGGACCTGCCCAAGTCGATCGAGGGCTATTACCAGGAGACCGGCCGCGCCGGGCGCGACGGCGATCCGGCCGACGCCTGGCTGGCCTACGGCCTGGGCGACGCGGTGCTGTTGCGGCGGATGATCGAGGACGGCGATGCGGGCGAGGAACGCAAGCGCCTGGAGCGACGCAAGCTCGATGCCCTGCTGGGCTACTGCGAGTCGACGGCCTGCCGGCGCCAGCAGTTGCTGGCGTATTTCGGCGAGTCGCACCCGGGGCAGTGCGGCAACTGCGACAACTGCCTGCAGCCCCCCGCGACCTGGGACGGCACGGTCGCCGCGCAGAAGGCGCTGTCCTGCGTGTACCGGACCGGCCAACGGTTCGGTGCGGCGCACCTGGTCGACGTGCTGCGGGGCGCGGACACCGCAAAGGCCCGCCAGTTCGGGCATGACGCGCTCAGCACCTACGGCATCGGCGCGGACCTCGATGCCGGCCAGTGGCGCAGCATCTTCCGGCAACTGGTGGCCGCGGGCGTCCTCGACGTCGATGTCGAGGGGCACGGTGCGTTGCGACTGACCGCGGCGAGCGAGGACGTGCTGAAGGGCCGGCGCACCCTGTCGATGCGACTGGAACCCCCCGCGCGGGACCGGAAGCGCAGTCGCGCCGGACGCAGGGCGGACGCCCCACTGGCGGACCTGCCGGCCGAGGCATCGGGCCGCTTCGATGCGTTGCGCGAATGGCGCGCCGGGGCGGCGCGCGAACAGAACGTCCCGGCCTACGTGATCTTCCACGATGCGACGCTGCGCGCGATCGCGCTCGCGGATCCTGCCGGACTCGCGGCCCTCCGCGACATCAACGGGGTCGGCGACCGCAAGCTCGAGCGCTATGGTGCCGAGGTGCTGGAAGCGCTCGCGACGGCGCGGCAGGCGGTCGGCGGAGCCATGGCATGATCGGCCGGTCCTGGCCGCGAAACACGTAACCACAACCAGCACCGTCGACCATCCCGGTCATCTCGTCCAGGGGATCCCATGTCGCCATTCCGGTTCACTCTCGTCGCCCTGTTCGCATGCGCCGTGGGGTTCCACGACGTCCGTGCCGCCGACGGCGACACGCTCGAGCCGTTTTCCGACGAGGCCGAGTTCCGCGCCTACCTGGAGGACCTCCGTGCCGCCCAGGAACGCGAGCGCGCCCGCCGTGCACGCGAGCACCTGCCGCAGATCACCGGCGCGATTCCCCCGCCGCCGGCGGCGCCGCCCGCGCCATCGGCAGCCCCGCCTCCCGGTGAGCCGTCATTCGACAGCGTCCAGGTCACCGGCACGCCGGCCGACCCGGATGCCATCACCAACGTCCAGACCCAGGGCGTCGACGAGGGCGGGATCGTCAAGAAACACGGCGATTACCTGGTGGTCCTGCGTCGCGGCCGGCTCTTCACCCTGGCCGTCGGCGGCGACGGCCTGCGCGAGGTCGACGCGGTGGACGCGTACGGGCCGAACGTCGATCCGCGGGGCACCTGGTACGACGAGATGCTCATCGGCGACGGCACCATCGTGGTGATCGGTTACAGCTACGAGCGCGGTGGTACCGAGATCGGGCTGTTCGACCTCGGCGCGGACGGCGACATCTCGTACCGCGACACGTACCAGTTGCGCGGCAACGACTACTACTCCGCCAACAACTACGCCAGCCGCCTGGTCGGCGACAAGCTGGTGTTCTACACGCCCCTGCACTTCGACACCCATGACCTCGACCCCGCCGCGTTCACGCCGGCGCTGCGCCGCTGGCGCACCGGCGCGACACCCGCGGACTTCCATCGGATCCTGCCTGCATCGCGCATCTATCGCAGCGCCGCACCGCTCGATGCCTACGACCTGGCGTTGCATACGGTCAGCATCTGCGCGCTCGACGCGACGCCGATGCAGTGCGAGTCCACGGCCGTGCTGGGCCCGGGCGGCCGCGTGTTCTACGTGTCGCAGGATTCGGTGTACGTGTGGGCGGCGCCGTGGGACCCGGAGGGCCCGGACGCCTCTTCCGTGTTCCGCATCCCCCTCGACGGCGCCGCGCCCACCGGGCTGCGCGCCACCGGCAGCCCGATCGACCAGATGTCGTTCCTGCAACGCGACGGCCACCTCAACGTCCTGCTCGGAAGCATGAGCGACGGCGAAGGCATGTGGGCCAAACATGGCAATGCCGGCGACCTCGCCCTGCTGCGCGTGCCGCTGGACGCGTTCGGTGATGGCTCGGGCGCGGCCGGGCACGACGCCTACAGGCTGCTGCCCCCGGGCGACGGCGACCGGTACAACCTGCACAACCGGTTCATCGGCGACTGGCTGGTCTACGGCGGCGCATGGCGCCACGGCACGGACACCCAGACCGCGCATGCCCTGCGTTATGCCGGGGACGGCCCGATCCAGGCGATCAGGCTGGGGCATGGACTGGCGCGCATCGACGCGATGGGCACGGACGCGATCCTGGTCGGCTCACGCGGGCCCGACCTGCATTTCACCAGCGTGGGGCTGGACGACCATGCGGGCGCCGCCAGCGTGTTCGTCCAGCGCAACGCCGCGCAAGGCGAAGACCGTTCGCACGGCTTCTTCTACAAGCCCGATTCGGACGACACCGGCATCGCGGGCCTGCCGATCCTGCGCTACGGCGATGGCCGCCTGTCCGCGTCCGTCCTCTACCTGCGCAACCGCGCGTTGCGGCTGGCCGGCCTGGGCCGCCTGGATTCCGCCGCCGCCGCGGAGGTCGACGACGGATGCCGGGCGAGCTGCGTCGACTGGTACGGCAACGCCCGCCCCATCTTCATCGGCGACCGGGTGTTCGCGCTCCTGGGGTACGAACTCGTGGAAGGCCGCGTCACCGGCGAACGCATCGTCGAACGGCGCCGGGTCGACTTCACGCCGGCGAACGGTCGTCACTGACCAGGAATGGTGGGCCGTGATGGATTCGAACCATCGACCAGCGGATTAAAAGTCCGATGCTCTACCAACTGAGCTAACGGCCCACGGGGTGCGGATTCTAGCTCAGGGCGCGTAATGCGTCGGGTCTTCCACGCCGGCGGCGGCGAACCCGTCCGCCCGCAACCGGCACGCATCGCAGTGCCTGCAGGCGCGACCGTCGCCATCGGCGCGATAGCACGACACCGTGGCGGCGAAGTCGACGCCCAGGCGCAGGCCCTCGCGCACGATCGCGTCCTTGCCCATGCGTTGCAACGGCGCGTGCACGCGCAGGCCCGCGCCCTCCACGCCCGCGCGGGTGGCCAGGTTCGCCAGCCGCTCGAACGCGTCGACGAACTCGGGCCGGCAGTCCGGGTAGCCCGAATAGTCGACGGCGTTGACGCCGCAGAAGATGTCGGCCGCGCCCAGTACTTCCGCCCACCCCAGTGCGACCGACAGCATGATCGTGTTGCGCGCCGGAACATACGTGACGGGGATGTCGGCCCCGATCACGTGGCCATCGTCGTCCAGTGGCACGTCGATCCGCTCGTCGGTGAGCGCCGACCCGCCGATGCTGCGCAGGTCCACCACGACCGTCTTGTGCTCGATCGCGCCGAGCGCGCCGGCGACCCGCTTGGCGGCGTCCAGTTCCGAGGTGTGCCGCTGGCCGTAGGCGACGCTCAGCGCGTGGCAGGCGAAGCCCTGTTCGCGCGCGATCGCCAGCACGACCGCCGAATCCATGCCGCCCGACACCAGCACCACGGCCCGGCGCATGCTCATCGGCCCGGCTCGTCGTTCCAGAGCAGCTTGTGCAACTGGACCTGGAAACGCACGGGCAACCGGTCGGCAACGATCCAGTCGGCGAGCGTGGTTGGCGCCAGTTCGGCCTTGCTCGGGGAGAACAGGACGTCGCAGGTCTCGTCCAGCCGTCGTTCGGCGACCACCGCCTTCGCCCACTCGTAGTCCTCGCGCGAGCACAGCACGAACTTCACCTGGTCATGGCGCGTGAGCAGCGGCAGGTTCTCCCACAGGTTGCGCTGCACTTCCCCCGAACCCGGCGTCTTGATGTCGAGCACCCGGGACACGCGCGGATCGACCGCGGCGATGTCGATCGCACCCGACGTCTCGAGCGACACCGCATGTCCTGCATCGCACAGCCTCGCCAGCAGCGAGAGGCATCGCTTCTGGGCCAGCGGTTCGCCGCCGGTGACGCAGACATGGCGCACGCCGTGCGCCGCGACTTCGCCGAGGATCCCGTCGATGTCGCGCCATTGCCCGCCGTGGAAGGCGTAGGCCGTATCGCAGTACTGGCAGCGCAACGGACAGCCGGTCAGCCGCACGAACACCGTCGGCCACCCGGCATCGCGGGCTTCGCCCTGCAACGACAGGAATATTTCCGCGATCTTGAGGCGATCCGCCGCGGCAGCGGCCGAAGCCGCATCGGTCGGGACGGCGTCCACCTACAGCGCGTTCAGCCGCATCGAGCGCAGCGCATCCTCGGCGGTCCGCGCGACGTCCGTGCCCGGATAGCGGTCCACCACCTCGGCCAGCGTCGCGGCCGCCGCCTCGAACGCGTCCTGCCCGTATTGCGACAGCCCGACCTTGAGCAGCGCGCCGGCGGCCTTGTCGTGCGCCGGGAAGCGGTCGACCACGGCTTGGAACTGCCGTTCGGCCATCGCGTAGTTCTGGGTGACGTAATAGCTCTCGCCCAGCCAGTACAACGCGTTGGGTGCGTAGGTGCCACCGGGGTGGTGGACCAGGAATTCCTCGAACGCGCGCGCGGAAGCGACGTAGTCGCCGCGCTTGAGTTGGTCGAAGGCCGCCAGGTAGGCGTCTTCCTCGCCGGCGCCGCCGGTGCCGGGCACCGGCACCGCTTCGACGATCGTCCCGGGCGGCGGGGACTGGGCGGAGCCCGTGTCGGCCGGCACTTCGATCACCGCGGCGGACGGCGCGGGCGCCCCGCCCTCGAGCCGCACCAGCCGACCGTCCAGGTCGAGGTACTGGCTGCGGGCATTGTCGGCCTGGACCTGCTGCTGGCGCTGCAGTTCCTCGATCTGGGCACGGAGCGCCTGCAGTTCGTTGCGCAGCAGCGTGATCTGGTTGAGGAGCTCGACATTGCCCTGGGGCGCGGCCGCCTGGCGCTCGAGCGCCGCGACGCGGTCGGCCAGGCTCGCGCGCTGTGCCGAGACCGGCAGCGCCGCGAGCAGGCAGGTGGCGAGGGTTGCGATGCGGAGCGTGCGCATAGACATGGTGGTGTTGGTCTTTGGGCGGCCGCGCAAATGTAACCGGTCCGGCCTGTATCGCCGCCCTCCCCGGGGCCGCCTGCCGGAAACGCCGCGGCCGCCGGCGGTGGCCGGCGGCCGGGCGGATGGCGCGCTTACTTGACCGTGTAGACGATCTCGACGCGGCGGTTGCGGGCCCAGCAGTCCTCGGTGGACTCGGTGCAGACCGGGCGTTCCTCGCCGTAGCTGATCACGCTGACCTGGCCGGCGGAGCCGCCATTGGCCTGCAGCGCGGACGACACGGCGTTGCCGCGACGCTCGCCGAGACCGAGGTTGTACTCGCGGCTGCCGCGCTCGTCGGCGTTGCCTTCCAGGTTCATGCGCGCCGACGGACGGTCACGCAGGTACTTCGCGTGGCAGGCCATCGCCGCCGTGAACTCCGGACGGATCATGGCCTGGTCGAAGTCGAAGTACACCACGCGGGTGCGCAGGCAGGCATCGGTGTCCAGGTCATCGGGCGTGTAGGCGCCGGGGGCGGCGTCGACCGGCTGGGTGACCGGCGGGGTCGTGTCGGTATCGGTGACCGGAGGGGCCTCCTTGACCTTCTTGGTACAGGCGACGGCCGCGATGCAGAGCAGCGCAATCGTCATGGCACGGGTTGTGGCGTTCATCGTCGTCGATCCTCGTCTATGCGGATGGTGCGTGGGACTGTCGGGTACCGCGGTTGCAACAGGGTGCGCGTTCAGCTGTGCATGGGTCGTCAGCGACGCTGGCGGTAGGGGCCCCAGGCAGGCTCGCGGACGTCGCCGTCGGCGAGCACCAGCCGCTGCCGGACGCGCCCGTCGGTCGAGACCGCGTAGAGCACGCCCCGCCGGCCCTCGCGCGCCGCATACAGCAGCATGCTCGCGTTCGGGGCGAAACTGGGCGACTCGTCGAGCGAGCCCGGCGACAGCGCGCTCCAGCGCGGCGATCCCAGGCTGCGGTCCAGCAGCGCGATCCGGTACTGGTTGCCGTTGCCCTGCGCCACGGCGATCTGCTTGCCGTCCCAGGACACGCTGGGCGTCGCGTTGTAGTCGCCCTGGAAGGTGATCCGGCTGGCGCTGCCGCCGCCTGCGGGCACCTGGTAGATCTGCGGCTTGCCGCCCCGGTCCGAGGTGAAATACAGCGACTGTCCGTCGGGGCTCCAGGCCGGCTCGGTGTCGATGCCGTAGTGGTCGGTCACCTGGCGCAGCGCCTTGCTGCCCAGGTCCATCACGTAGATGTCGGGGTTGCCGCCCTTCGACAGCGTCAACGCCAGCCTGCGGCCGTCGGGCGAGAACGCCGGGGCGCCGTTGATGCCCTTGAAGCTGGCCAGCACCTGGCGCGCGCCGGTGGAAATGTCCTGCAGGTAGATTTCAGAATTGCCGCGCTCGAAGCTGACATAGGCGAGCTTGCTGCCATCCGGGCTCCACGACGGCGATAGCAGCGGTTCGGCCGATCGCACCACTTCCTGCGGGTTCCAGCCATCGGCATCGGCGACCATCAACGCATAGCGCGTGTCGCGGCCCACGCCACTGGCGGTCACGTAGGCCATGCGCGTCCAGAACGCGCCCCGCACGCCGAGGACCCGCTCGTAGATCGCGTCGGCGACCTGGTGGGCGACATCGCGCAACGCGGCGCCCGGTGCGGTCAGCGCCAGGCCGAGCAGGCGCTCCTGCCGGGCGACGTCGAACAGTTCGTACTCGACGCGGTAGGCCCCGCCGCCGGCGTCCAGGACGCGGCCGACGACGATGAAGTCCTGGCGCAACGCGCGCCAGGTCGGGTAACGGATCTCGCTGCCGCGCGTCGGGCGCTCGACCAGGTCGATCCCGGGCAGGACACGGAACTGGCCTGACCGGTTGAGGTCCGCACTGACGACCGCGGCGATGTCCGTCGGTGGCGTGCCGGCCGTGCCCTCGTAGGGCATCGGGACCACGGCGATCGGCAGGGCGGCGGCGTTACCGCCGACGATGTCGATTTCCAGGCCCTGCTGCTGCGCAGCGGCGGCCATCGGCAGCAGCAGCGCCAGGAGGCAGGCCAGCGCGGTGACGAACGAAAACCGGCCGAGTGGCCGGGGGAGCGGTCGTTGCATCTCGAATCCTTCGATAGCGGGGGCTGAACCGTCTTAACAGCTTGGCCGTTAACGACGTCTCAAAGATGAACGGGGGCTGTGCGCTGGGGGCGTCAGCGGTCCGCGGCCTCGAAATTGAGGGTCAGCGTGCGCGCGAACACGGATTCGAAGCCGGCATACGGCAGTGGCTGCGCCTTCAGCACGGCCGCCTCGATCGAGCGGCGACCACGCTCGTCGTAGGGGCAACTGGGGTCGACCTCGGCGTCGATCACCTCGCCGCCCGGGATCTGGCGGATCACGATCCGGCACCGTTGGCCCAGTGGAACGGTGTCCGGGCGGGTCCACTGGCGCAGGATCGCTTCCGTCAACGCGGCCGCGTAGCGCGCGGTCAGGTCGGTGCTGTCCCCGGCATTGCCCGGCGGCGGGCTTGCCGCATCCATCCGGGCGGCTTCCTGCGCGGCTTCCAGCTGGTCGAGTTTCTGCTGGGCCAGTTCGGCCTCGCGCGCGGCCGCTTCGCGCCGGCGACGGATGTCGGCGAGCTGCGCCTCGCGCTGGCGCTCCATTTCGGAGCGGCGACGCTGGCGTTCCGCCTCTTCCTGCCGCTCGCGCTCGGTCAGGTCGATCTGCTCCTGGCGCCGACGTTCCTCCTGCTCGCGTTCCGCGGCTTCCCGGTCGGAAATCGCCTGCGCCGAAGCGCGTTCCTGCTCGACGACGTCCGGTTCGGGAACCTGTGCCTGGGCGTCCGGTTGCGGCGGGACGGGGGAATCCTGCGGTACCGGCTCGATCACCGGCTGGGGTGGCGGGATGGTCTCGCGCTCGACGGGCTGTGGCTCGGGCTCCGCGGCTGCGGGCTGGACGGGATCGGGGCGTTCCTGGAGCACGCGCCGCATCGATTCCGAAAGCGCGTCTGCATCGATCAGCTCCGCCTCGATGACCGGCCCGGCCGCCGACACCGGCGCGGTGTTGCGGGTCCACCAGATGCCCAGGAATGCGATGGCGAACAGCAACAGGTGCAGGCCCAGGGCCAGCACGGTCGCCTGCACGGTATCGGCGCGGGTTTCCCTCATGGTCGGGCGATCAACCGCCGGCCTCCGCCGGCTGGCTCATCAGGCCCGCGCGCTCCACGCCGGCCTGCGTCTGGAGCGCGGTCAGCACTTCGTAGACCACCTGGTAGGGCGTGTCGCGGTCGCCGGCCACGTAGACGGCGACGTCCGGGTTCTGGCGCACGAACGCCGCCACCTGCGACGCCATGTCCTCGGCGCTCACCGCCTGCTGGTCCCCGCCGCCGACCGTGAGGAACAGGTTGCCTTCGCGGTCGACGCTGACCACCACCGGATCCTGCCGCTGCTCCAGCGGGCGCGCGTCGGACTGCGGCAGTTCGATGTCCACGCCGAGGTTCAACAGCGGCGCGGTGACCATGAAGATGATCAGCAGCACCAGCATCACGTCGATGTAGGGGACGACGTTGATGTCGGCCATGAGCCGACGCTTGCGGTTGCGACGCGAACCCCGGTTCATCGCCATCGCCCTACTCCACGTGCGCCTGGCGCTCGAGGATCGAGGCGAACTCCTCGGAGAACGCCTCGTAGCGCACGGCGATGCGCTCGACCTTCGTGGCGAAGCGGTTGTACGCCCAGACGGCCGGGATGGCGGCGAACAAGCCCATCGCGGTCGCGATCAGCGCCTCGGAAATGCCTGGCGCGACCGTGGCGATCGTCGCTTCCTTGACGTTCGCCAGGCCCTGGAACGAGATCATGATGCCCCATACCGTGCCGAACAGGCCGACGTAGGGCGCGATCGACCCGACGTTGGCCAGGAACTCCAGGTTGTGCTCCAGGCCGTCCAGTTCGCGCGCGGTGGCCACGCGCATGCCGCGCTGCGCGCCTTCCAGTTGCATGCGGCTGTCGGCGACCCGGCGCTGGCGCGAGAACTCGCGGAAGCCGGCCTCGAAGATGGATTCCATGCCCCCGACCTCGCGGTTGCGCTGGCTGGCGCCCGCATAGAGCTTGGTCAGGTCGGCGCCGGACCAGAAGCGTTCCTCGAACGCCTCGGCTTCGCGCTCGGCGCGGTCGAGCACCTTCTTCTTGCGGAAGATGATCACCCACGACGCCACCGAGGCGAACAGCAGCAGCAGCATCACCAGCTGCACGGGCAGCGAGGCGTGGATGATCAGCTGCAGCATGTCCAGTTCGCCGCTGCCGCCGGGGGGCGCGCCGGCCGTCAGTTCCTCGATGCCGGCGACGGTGTCCTGGGGGAGCGGCTCGACCGCGACGGCAAGCAGGGGCAGCAGGTTCATTGGGGCGGGGTCTCCGGGGAAGCCAGGTTGTCTTGCAGCTGTTGCGGGATCGGCCGTGGCCTGAAGTCGGAGGCGCGCAGCGCCGCCACCCGGACCTCGGCGTCGACCAGCAGCACGCCACCGCGATGGACCGCCTGCGCGAAGACCAGGCTCGCCTTGCGGCAGTCGCGTACCGCGACCGACACGTCCAGCAGGTCGTCCAGCCGGGCAGGCGCGCGGAAGTCGATCCGCATCGCCCGCACCGCGAACACCAGGTCGTGTTCCGCGCGCAGCCGGTCCTGGGCCACCCCCCGCGCGCGCAGCCATTCCGAGCGCGCGCGTTCGAGGAAGGCCAGGTACTGCGCGTGGTAGACCACTCCCCCGGCGTCCGTATCCTCCCAGTAGACGCGTGTCGGCCAACTGAACACCGGTTCAGGGTCCGCCGGGATGGTCGCCGAACAGGTCCGCCGCGCCGGTCTTCGGCTTGAGGCCGAGGTGGCGATAGGCCTTCGCCGACGCCATCCGGCCCCGGGCGGTGCGCACCAGGTAACCCTGCTGGATCAGGTAGGGCTCGATCACGTCCTCCAGCGTGCCGCGCTCCTCGCTGAGCGCCGCGGCCAGCGACTCGACGCCGACCGGTCCCCCGTCGAAGGCCTCCACGATCGTCCGCAGCAGGCGCCGGTCCAGCTCGTCGAACCCCTCCGGGTCCACCTTGAGCATCTTCATGGCCGCGTCGGCCACCTCGTGGTCGATGTGCCCGCCGGCCCGGACCTGGGCGAAGTCGCGCACGCGGCGCAGCAACCGGTTGGCGATGCGCGGCGTCCCTCGCGAGCGCCGGGCGATCTCGCCGGCGCCTTCCGCGTCGCAGTCGATGGCCAGGATCTTCGCGGAGCGGCGCACGATCCGCGCCAGCTCCTCCGGCGAATAGAACTCCAGGCGCTGCACGATGCCGAAGCGGTCGCGCAGCGGCGCGGTCAGCAGGCCGGCGCGGGTGGTCGCGCCGATCAGCGTGAAGGGCGGCAGGTCGAGCTTGATCGAGCGGGCGGCGGGCCCCTCGCCGATCATGATGTCGAGCTGGAAGTCCTCCATCGCGGGGTACAGGACTTCCTCGATCGCCGGCGACAGCCGGTGGATCTCGTCGACGAACAGCACGTCGTGCGGCTGCAGGTTGGTCAGCAACGCCGCCAGGTCGCCTGCCTTCTCTATCACCGGGCCGGAGGTCTGCCGCAGCCCGACGCCCAGTTCGTTGGCGATGACGTGGGCGAGCGTGGTCTTGCCGAGCCCGGGTGGGCCGAAGACCAGCACGTGGTCGAGCGCCTCGCCACGGCCCTTCGCGGCCTCGATGTAGATCTGCAGCTGCTCGCGGACGGGCTGCTGGCCGAGGTACTCGTCCAGGCGCCGCGGCCGGATCGACGCCTCGATCGCCGCGTCCTCCTCGCTCTCGACCGCCGCCACCACCCGCTCGACTTCGCTCATGCCGCCATTATCCCCGTTCCCGCCGGACGTGCGCGGGGCGCGGCCGTGGTGCCGTGCCGGGACCCGCCGCAAGTACGTCCATGTAGGCTACTCAG
The DNA here is from genome assembly GCA_036675265.1 of Luteimonas sp. Taxonomy (GTDB): domain Bacteria; phylum Pseudomonadota; class Gammaproteobacteria; order Xanthomonadales; family Xanthomonadaceae; genus CAMPJU01. Next base: position 34,210 of record JAKFFJ010000016.1, on the reverse strand, counting down.
CGCCATCCATGGCGCTGAGTGTCCCGTCCCGCCACCACGACCGCGCCTTGCAACATCGCCGGCTCGTAGCGGCTCAAGAGCAAACGCATTCACGCCTCGGCGCGCCGGCCAGATCCGGAGGCCGTCGGCATGCGTGGGAGTGGTTTGAGCAGGCCATGGATGGCCTGCGGCCGGCGTTAAAGGCAGGACGCCGTCACGCCGGACAAACCACTCCCGCGCATGACGGCGGCCCGAGGCATACCCTTCAATGCGCGCCGGCTGTTAGCGAAGAACCACTCAGATCTCGACCTGGGACCCGAGCTCGACGAGGCGGTTGCCGGGGATGCGGAAGAAGCCGCTGGCCGGCGCGGCGTTGCGGTGCATGACCGCGAACAGCTTGTCGCGCCAGATGGGCATGCCGCGGTGGCGGCTGGCCACGATGGTTTCCCGGCTGGCGAAATACGTCGTCTCCATGGGGTCGAAATGGATCCCGCCCTGGTCGCAGGAACGCATGAGCGCCAGCGGCACGTCCGGGGTTTCCATGAAGCCGAACCGGATCAGCACCCGGTGGAAGTCGTTGCCGATCTCGCTGATGCGCAGGCGCCGCCCGGGCTCCGCGTACGGGATGTCCAGCGTCTCGACGGTCAGGAACACGTTGCGCTCGTGCAGCACCTTGTTGTGCTTGAGGTTGTGCAGCAGTGCGTGGGGCACCACGTCCTTGTCCGCGGTCAGGAACACCGCCGTGCCGGGGACCCGCACCGGCGGCGCGAGCATCAGGCCCGGCAGGAAGGTGTCCAGCTGGATGCCTTCCTTGCGGACTTCCTCGTGCAGCAGCTGCCGGCCGTGGCGCCACGTACGCAGCAGCGTGAACAGCACCAGGCCCAGCACCACCGGGAACCAGCCGCCCTGGAAGATCTTCGCGCCGTTGGCGATCACGAAGCCGACGTCCGCGACGAAGAACACGACGCACAGCGGCAGCACCCACGCACGCCAGGTCGGCCACAGCGCGCGGGCGACGATCGCCAGCAGCAACGTGTCGATCAGCATCGTCATCGACACGGAGATGCCGTACGCGGTGGCCAGCGACGACGAGCTGCCGAAGCCGAGCACCAGGCCGACCACGATCACCATCATCGACCAGTTGATCGCCGGGATGTAGATCTGCCCGATGGTCTCGCGGGACGTGTGGCGGATCGCCATGCGCGGGATGTAGCCCAGCTGCATCGCCTGGCGCGCGACCGAGAAGCCGCCGGTGATCACTGCCTGCGACGCGATCACGGTGGCCGCGGTCGCCAGCACGACCATCGGCATCCGGCCCCACTCGGGCACGCCGACGTAGAACGGGTTGCGGATGGCGGACGGGTCTTCCAGCACCAGTGCGCCCTGCCCCAGGTAGTTGAGCATCAGTGCCGGCAGGACGAAGAAATACCAGGCCAGCCGGATCGGCCGCGCGCCGAAGTGGCCCATGTCGGTGTAGATCGCCTCGCCGCCGGTAACCGCCAGCACCACGGCGCCCAGGATGAAGACCCCGCCGACCTGGTGCTCGGCGAAGAACCGCCATCCCCACGCGGGATTGATGGCCTGCAGGACTTCCGGCTCGCGGAGGATGTTCACCACGCCCAGCACGGCCAGCACCACGAACCAGACGAGCGTCACCGGGCCGAACACGCGCCCGACCTTCTCGGTGCCGAAGCGCTGGGTGGCGAACAGGGCGACGAGCACCAGCAGCGAGATGGGCACGATCCATTCGCTGAGTTCCGGCGCCGCGACCTCCAGGCCCTCGACGGCGGACAGGACCGAGATCGCCGGGGTGATCACGCCGTCGCCGAAGAACAGCGAAGCACCGAACACGCCCAGGATGCCGACCAGGTACGTGGACCGCCCGCCCTTGCGCAGCGACCGCTGGGCCAGCGCCATCAGCGCCATGATGCCGCCCTCGCCGTTGTTGTCGGCGCGCATGATGATGGTCACGTACTTCAGCGTGACCACCAGCATCAGCGCCCAGAACACCAGCGACAGGATCCCCAGCACCGTGTCGTGGTTGGCGATGAGCCCGTAGTGCGGGCTGAAGGCCTCCTTCAGCGTGTACAGCGGCGAGGTGCCGATGTCGCCGAACACGACGCCGATCGCGCCGAGCACCAGCGTGGCGAGGCTGGCCTTGCCGTGCCCGTGCGCACCGCCGTGGGCGGGTGCCTGCGATTGCGTGGTCTTTGCCATCAGCTCGAGGGCCGCGCTAGCGAAGCGCGGACTTTAGTGCCTTCCGGATGATCGCGGCGGCGTCGTCGCCCTCCGCCTTCGCGTCGCGCGCCATGCGCACGGCTTCGGCGGGCTTGTAGCCCAGTTGCTGCAGCGCGACCACCGCCTCGGACTGCGGATCGGCGGGCACGCCGCCCGCGGTGAAGGTCGCGCCGCCGCCCAGGAAGTCCGCCGCACGGTCGCGCAGCTCGACCACCATGCGCTCGGCGGTCTTCTTGCCGATGCCGGGGATGCGCGTGAGCGCGGTGATGTCACCCGTCTGGACCAGGCGCGCGAACTCATCCACGCTGGTGCCGGAGAGCACCGCCAGCGCGATCTTCGCGCCGATGCCGGACACTTTCTGCACGTCGCGGAACAGCCGCCGCTCGCCTTCGCGCAGGAATCCGTACAGCGACACGCTGTCCTCCTTCTGCGCGTAGTGCGTGAACAGCGAGACCTCGCGCCCCGCCTCGGGCAGGTCGTAAAACGTGCTCATCGGTGCCTCGAGCTCGTAGCCCACGCCGTGGACGTCCACGACCAGCCAGGGTGGCTGCTTGTGGACGAGGATGCCCTTGAGCCGTCCGATCATCAGCGCCTCCTCAGCAACGCGACGCTGGCGCCGGTGCGCGCCGCGGTCGCGCTCATGTGCGCATGGGTGAGGGCCACGGCCAGTGCGTCCGCCGCGTCGGCCTGCAGCCGGGCTTCGGCCAGGTTGAGCAGCAGCCGCACCATGTGCTGGACCTGCGCCTTCTCCGCCGCGCCACGGCCGACCAGCGACTGCTTGACCAGCCGCGGCGAGTATTCGTGCACCGCCAGCCGCCGGCGCACGACCGTCGCCAGCGCCGCGCCGCGCGCGTGCCCCAGCTTCAGCGCCGAGGTCGCGTTCTTGTCCATGAAGACGGTTTCGATGGCGACCACGTCCGGTTGCCAGCGATCCAGCTGCGCCTCCAGGCCGTCGCACAGCAACCCGAGCCGGGCCGGGAAATCGGCCGCGTCCAGCAACACGAGCGCCTCGCAATGGACGTAGGTGCAACGGCCGGTCGCGTCCACGTCGATCACGCCCACGCCGGTCCGCTGCGAACCGGGATCGATGCCGAAGATGCGGGTCATGCCGGAATGTACGCCATTACCCGAGGTCGGCGTTGGAATGGACCGCCTGCACGTCGTCCAGGTCCTCGAGCCACGCCAGGAGCCTCGACACCTGCTCGGCGGTCTCGCCGGACACGGCCACGTCGGTATCGGCGCGCATCGTGACCTCGGCCAGTTCAGGCGGGAGTCCCGCCGTGCACATCGCCGCCCTGACCGACTCGAACGCATCCGGCGCCGCCATGACCTCCACCGACCCATCGTCGGCATACGCCACGACGTCGTCCGCACCCGCGTCGATCGCGGCCTCGGTGATGCGGTCCTCGTCCGCGCCGGGTCCATACCCGAGCACGCCGACCTTCCGGAACATGAAGGCCACCGACCCGTCGGTGCCCAGGTTGCCGCCGAACTTGCCGAACGCGTGGCGCACGTCGGCGACGGTGCGCACCTTGTTGTCGGTCAGGCAATCGACGATCACCGCGACCCCGCCGGGCGCGTAGCCCTCGTAACGGATCTCCTCGTACTCCACGCCCTCGAGCTCGCCGGTGGCCTTCTTGATGGCGCGCTCGATTACGTCCTTGGTCATGTTGACCGACAGGCCCTTGTCGATCGCCGTGCGCAGGCGGGGATTGGTCGCGGGATCACCGCCCCCTGCGCGGGCGGACACGGAGATCTCGCGGATGATCTTGGTGAAGATCTTGCCGCGCCGCGCGTCGACCGCGTTCTTGCGGGCCTCGATGGAGGGGCCTCTGCCCATGGAAAGTGCCTGGCGCGTGGAAAGCCGGCGATTTTAGCGCGGCTCGTGCCGGAACCGCCCGGTGAGGAGGAATCCCACGACCTGGTCGGCCGCCTCCCGGGAAAAGAGCAGGCCCGTGTGGCTGGCGGCGACGGTCACGTGGTCGGTGAGGCCCTCGATGTGCGTTTCCGCCACGGCCACCGTCCCATCGCTCTCGCCGTCGAAGTGCCCGAAGAAGCGACCCAGCCCCAGTGGCTTGCGCCCGGCGACGACGCCCACCTCGACGCCGGCGGCGCAGGCGGCGCACCCATGGCGCAGCAGCGCCGCGCTCTGGCCGATGGCGAAGCTCCCCCACTTGTGGCTGGTCACGCCCGTGGCGGCGGCGCTGCCACGCAATGGCGATCCCAGGCAGACGACCCGGCCGACCGCCACGCCCTCCGACCGCCGCAACGCCTCGAGGACCACCAGGCCGCCCAGGCTGTGTGCCACGACGTGGGCGCGACGCTCGCGCAACCGGGCCATGAGGCGCGGAATCGCCTCCTCGGGGCCGCCGTGGACGGTGCGGTACGCGAACAGGTCCGGCTCGAAGCCGGCCGCCGCCAACCGCCGGGCGATCCAGTGCATCGATGCGCGCGGCATCCACAGGCCATGCAGCACGACGACACGGCGCGTCACGTCGTGCCCGCCGGCCGCCGGAAGATGAACTCGCGATCGCGCACGCGGCCGACGGGGAACACATACTCGCCCGCGTGGGCGAAGCCGTACTGCGCGTAGAACCGCTGCGCTCCGTGGTTCTCCGACCACACCCCCACCCAGAGCGTGCGTGGCCCGTCGCGCAACAGCCATGCCATGGCGACATCGCACAACCGCGCGCCCAGGCCTGCGCCCTGGAACCCCTTGCGGATGTAGAGGCGCTTGATCTCGCCGTCCCCTGCCGCGACGTCCGGGTGCGGCAGGCCGCATGGGCCCGCGGCGACATGCCCGATCGCCTCGCCGTCGTGCTCGAGCAGCCACACCGCATAGTCCGGATGCGCCAGGATCGTGCGCTGGCGCGCCGGCGCGTAGGCCTCGTCCAGGAAGGCCGCGAGGTCGCCGGCGGGATACAGGTGCCCGAAGGTTTCGGTGAACGTGCGCGCCGCCAGCGCGGACAGCAGGTCGGCATCCGCGACACTGGCCCGGCGGATCGCATTCGCCGCCATGGCGGCCCCCGCATCGTTCATTTCTTGGGGACGGTGCGGATGTGCACCTCGGCGAGCTGCGCGTCCGGGATGGGCGACGGCGCGTCCGTCATCAGGCATTGCGCGGTCGTGGTCTTCGGGAAGGCGATGACGTCCCGGATCGACTCGGTGCCGGCCATCAGCGCGGCGATGCGGTCGATGCCGAACGCGATGCCGCCGTGGGGCGGGGCGCCGTACCTCAGCGCGTCGAGCAGGAAGCCGAACTTGGCCCGCTGCTCCTCCGCGCCGATGCCCAGCAGGTCGAACACGGCCGCCTGCATCCCGGGGCGGTGGATGCGGATCGAGCCGCCGCCGATCTCGTTGCCGTTGAGCACCATGTCGTAGCCCCGCGAGACGGCGGTGGCCGCGTTGGCACGCAGGTCCTCGACGTCGTCGACCGCCGGCGCGGTGAACGGATGGTGCAGCGCCACGTAGCGGCCCTGTTCGTCGTCCCACTCGAACATCGGGAAGTCGGTGACCCACAAGGGCTTCCACGCGTCGGTGACCAGGCCGAAGTCCTTCGCGGCCTTCAGGCGCACGGCGCCCATGAACTCGCTGGCAACGCGCCAGGGGCCCGCGCCGAAGAACACCAGGTCGCCATTGCCCGCGCCGACGTGCGCCAGCAGCGCCGCGAACGCCGCCTCGTCGAAGAACTTGGCGATCGGCGAACTCACCTCGCCCGCCTCCGACAGCTTCACGTAGGCCAGGCCCTTCGCGCCGTACTTCGCGGCGTGCGCGGCGTACTCGTCGACCTGCTTGCGCGAAAGCGTGGCGCCGCCCGGGATGCGCAATGCGGCCACGCGGCCGTCCGCGGCATTGGCCCAGTCGGCGAACACCTTGAACTCGCTGGCCTTCACCAGCTCGCCGACGTCGACCAACTCCAGCTCGAAGCGCAGGTCCGGCTTGTCGGACCCGTAGCGGCGCATCGCCTCGGCGTAGGTCATCCTGGGGAAGGCGCCGAGCTCGACGGCCATCACCTCGCGGAAGACGTCGCGCATCATCTGCTCGACGGTGTCCTGCACGACCTGCTCGTCGACCCAGGCGAACTCCATGTCCAGCTGGGTGAACTCCAGTTGCCGGTCTGCGCGCAGCGCCTCGTCGCGGAAGCAGCGCGCGACCTGGTAGTAGCGGTCGAACCCCGCGATCATCAGGATCTGCTTGAACAACTGCGGCGACTGCGGCAACGCGTAGAACTCGCCCGCGTGCATGCGCGCCGGCACCAGGAAGTCACGCGCGCCCTCGGGCGTGGCCTTGGTCAGGATCGGCGTCTCGATGTCCTGGAAATCGCGCGCATCGAGCCAGCGGCGCAGCGCCTGCACCAGCCGGATGCGCGTGCGCATCATCCGCTGCATCTTCGGCGTGCGCAGGTCCAGGTAGCGGTACTTCAGGCGGATGTCCTCGCCCGGGTTCTCGTGGGCGTGGAACGGCAGCGGCTGGGCCTTGTTGAGCACCTCGATGCCGGTCGCCACCACCTCGACCTGCCCCGTCCGCAGCTTGTCGTTGACGGACTGGCGGCGGCGCACCATGCCGGTGACCCGCAGGCAGTCCTCGTAGCCGACATCGGCGGCCACGCGCATGACCTCGGCGTGCGTATCGTCTTGGGGCCGCGGCTCCACCAGCACCTGGACGATGCCTTCGTGGTCGCGCAGGTCGATGAAGCACAGGCCGCCCAGGTTGCGGGCGACGTCCGCCCAGCCGCACAGGGTGACGGTCCGGCCGATCAGCGCCTCGTCGACGAGGCCGCAGTAATGGGTACGCATGGGGAATCGCAGGCCGGGAAAGCCCGCTAGTTTACCGGCCTGCCGGCCGGCCGACCCACGGTTATTCCAACGTGGGCTTGGCTTTCGGCGTTGCGGCGGGCTCGGCCCTGGCCGCCGGCTTCGCCTCGGCCGGCTTGGCCTCGGGCTTCGCCGCCTCCTTCGTGGCGCCCGCGCCCTCGCCCTTTTCCGCGAGGTTGCGCTTCTTGTCGCCGTCCTTCTTGAAGTCCGTCTCGTACCAGCCGCTACCGGACAGGCGGAAGGACGGCGCGGTCAGCTGGCGCTTGACCGCGTCCGCCCCGCAGGCGGGACACGCGGCCGGATCGGGGTCGGACAGCTTCTGCAGGCGGTCGAAATCGTGGCCGCAGGCGGCGCACTCGAAGGCATAGATGGGCATGGGGTGCAGTCGATCGCTTGGGCGAACAGGGTACGGCACGCCATTGTGGGGCCGCCCCCCGCCTGATCAAGTGGGCTTCAGCGCTCGATCCGGTCCTCGGGATGCGGCCTGGCACGCTCGTCCAGCGGATCGATGTCGAACGGCTGGTGCAGGATCAGCGAGGGCAGCATCGTGTTCAGCACGGTGTAGAGGATCAGCGCGCCGAACAGCACGTCGGGCAGGCCGAACCGGGCGTGCAGGATGTTGGCCAGCACCAGGGTGAACACCAGGGTGGGCGCCAGGGCCACCGACACCCGCAGGTTGCTGCCGTCGCGCTGGCCGAACAGCGCCCGTCGCTGCAGCCACACGATCGCGATGCGCAGCGGGACGACCACGACGGTGATCGCCACGCCCAGCGCGAGCGCCTGCCAGCTCAGGGCCTCCCGCGAGATCCCGGTGCCCGCGTGGAAGAAGTAGAACGGCACGAAGAACGTCGCGAACAGCCGCAGCGCATGCAGGTTGTCGGCCGACGCGAGGGTCGGCATCCGCACCTGCAGCAACCGCGCCGCCAGTCCCGCGATGAAGGCGCCGACCAGGTAGTACACGCCCAGCTTGTAGGTCACGAACGCACCTACCAGCCCCACCATCACCAGCAGCGAGAACTCCGACCCCGGTGCATGCGGCACCACCCACCGGCCCAGCGCCATGAACAGCAGCGGCAGCCCGACGATGAGCGCGATCATCGCGGAGGTGGACGCGGCCAGCTGCATGGCGTCGTGCGCCTGCAGCAGGAAGAACAAGGCCGCCAGCGCGAGCAGCTCGCCGGCGATCGCCTTGCTGGTGACCCAGAACCGCTCCTCCTCGTTCAACCCCAGGCGTTCCAGCGTGTCGAGGATGAAGCCGGTCGAGGGCGTCAGCAGGGCGAGCGCCAGCAGCGCCGCGGCCTGCCACTCCAGGCCGACGAAGCGCCACGCGAGCCAGGCCGTGCCCGACAGCGTCGCCACCCGGATCGCCAGGTGCGTGGCCAGCTGCCGGACCCCCTTGCGCAGCTCGCCAGGGTCGACCTCCAGCCCGGCGAACAGGAACAGCGAGGAAATGCCGATGGTCGACAGCAGCACCACCACCGGGTCATGGGTGCGGTCGCCCCAGAGCAGCATCGCGCCGATGCCCAGCGCCAGGCTGGTGATCGGCGCGGGGACCTTGAAGCGCTGCAGCCAGCGGGGGAGGACCAGCAGGCCGAAGATCAGCAGCAGATAAACGAGTTCGTTGTCCATGCGCCCGGCATTGTGCCGAAGCGCCGATGACGGCGTAGGCTGCCGCGAACCACCGGAGACCCGCATGGACCACCGCCCTTCCCCCGGCATCGCCGGGATCATCGCCGCCCTGCTGGTGGCCGTCGGCCTGGTCGGCGCGGGCTGGTTCGCCGCGCAGGGCCTGGCGAAGCTCCGCACCGACGACCGTTACGTGACGGTCAAGGGATCCGCCGAACGCATCGTCGATGCCGACCTGGTGGTCTGGCCCATGCCGCATTTCGTCGGCGGCAACGACCTGCGCGAAGTGACGGCCCAGCTGGACGCCAACACGGCGACGATCCGCGCCTTCTTCGCCGACGCCGGATTCGCCGAGCAGGAGATCGCGGTCTCGCCGCCGCGCCTGGAGGATCGCTGGACCTATGCATTCGGCGAGAACCGCCCGCCCGAGCGCTACCGCTACGCGACGACCGTGACCCTGCGGACCACGCGGGTCGACGACGCGCTGGCCGCCCTGCGCCGCAGTGGCGAACTCGTCGGCCGCGGGGTGCTGTTCGAGCAGGGTGGCTATCCCGAGTTCGACTACACCGGCCTCAACGACATCAAGCCCGGCCTCATCGCCGAGGCCACCGCGAACGCGCGCGAATCCGCGGTCCAGTTCGCGAAGGACTCCGGCGCGACCCTGGGCGGCATCCGCAACGCCAACCAGGGCGTGGTGTCGATCAGCGACCGCGACCAGGGCAGCCCGCAGGTCAAGAAAGTGCGGGTGGTGACGACGGTGGAGTACTTCCTGCGCGACTGACCGCCCCCCCCTGGGAGCCGGCATGCCGGCGAAGCGCTTCGCCGCCTTGGCGGCTCCCACAAGTCAATCGCTGCCCCGGGGCAGCGGAAGCGGTGCAACACGCGCGGACAGGTCGAAGCGGACGCGGAACAGGCGACCGCCGGGTCGTGCGAGTTCGTAGGTGAAGCGATCGCCCGGCAGCAGTTCCATCGCCCAGGTGTTGGTGACCGAGGCAGCCAGCCCTTCCCGCCGGAACAGCGCCACGGACGCTGCATCGACGGGGAATTCCTGCCGCGTCGTCGCGCCCGCGCCGGCCGTGTGGCCGCCGTACATCGTCACGGCGTCGGGCGTCCCGTCCGCATGGCGATGGTCGTGTTCCAGGCGAAGCCCCGCGGCCGTGCGGGTGACCACCCAGGTGCGCGAACGGTCGTCGCCCACGTGGAACGGGATCCGCACGCTGTCGCCATCGCACGCGCGCACGTGCATGACCAGCGCCTTGCCGGCGAAGGCGTCATTGCCGGGCGCGGCGGGTTCGTCGACTTCCACGGTGCCGCCGAAGGCCTTCCCGCATAGCGCCTGGAGGTTGGCGAAGAACACGTCGTGCGCGTCGGCGGCCTGCAGGTGCCTGCAACCGGCCAGCAGCAGCAGCGCCGCGGCAGCGGCAGCCAGTCGAACGTTCCGGCCGGTCATGTCAGGCAGCCTCGTAGAGGGCGAGCAGCTGGCTTTCGGCGTGGTCCAGGTCGGTCCGCAGCGATTGCTGGCGCATCGCGACCTTCGCGGCTTCGGCGGTGTCCCCCGCGGCATACAGTTCGGCGAGCCGTGCCTCGCCCGCGGCGAGTGCCTGCTCGAGTTCGGCGATGCCGGCCTCCAGCTTCGCGAGCTTGTGCGGATTGACCTTCGCAGCCGACGGCGCCGTCGTGCCGGCCACGGGGGCAGCCGCCGGCGCAGGCTTCGCCGACTTGCCGGCCTTGTCACCGCCCGCCCCCTGGCGGGAACGCAGCCATGCGGCGTACTCGTCGAGGTCGCCGTCGAACGGCTCGACGATCCCGTCGTGCACGCGCCAGTATTCCTCGCACACCAGGCCGATGAGGTGCCGGTCGTGCGACACCATCACGATCGCGCCATCGAAGTCGCTCAGCGCCTCGGCCAGCGCCTCGCGCATCTCCAGGTCCAGGTGGTTGGTCGGCTCGTCGAGCAGCAGCACGTTCGGCTGGCGCCAGGCGATCAGCGCCAGCGCCAGGCGCGCCTTCTCGCCGCCGGAGAAGCCGTCGATCGACTCGAACGCGCGGTCGCCGGCGAAGTTCCACTTGCCCAGGAAATCCCGGAACGCCTGGGTCGCCATGGCCGGCGACAGCGCGCGCAGGTGGTCGATGGCCGACGTGCCGGCGACCAGCGACTCGACGGTGTGCTGGGCGAAGTAGCCGATGCGCATGTCCGGGTGCGCGTTGCGCTCCCCGGCGAGCGGCGGGATCTCGCCAACCAACGTCTTGACCAGCGTCGACTTGCCGGCGCCGTTGGGGCCGAGCAGGCCGATGCGGTCCCCGGCTTCCAGGCCGAAGCCGACGTCGCGCAATACCCGTGTGGGCGCCGGCATGCCGGCGAAGGGCTTCGCCGCAGTGGCGGCTCCCACGGGGTTCGCGGCATAGCCCGCGTCGACGTGGTCCAGGCGCAGCAGCGAGTTCGGGATGCGCGCCGGCTCCGGGAACTCGATCCGGAACGAGCGTTCTGCCCGCACCGCCTCCGTCCCGGCCAGCTTGGCCAGGCGCTTCATGCGCGACTGCGCCTGCCTGGCCTTGCTCGCCTTGGCCTTGAACCGGTCGATGAACGACTGCAGGTGCGCGCGCTCGGCCTGTTCCTTCTCGTGCGCGATCTGCTGCTGGCGCAACTGTTCGGCGCGCTGTCGCTCGAAGGCGGTGTAGTCGCCGACGTAGAGCTTGGCCTTGCCCTCGTGCAGGTGCAGCGTATGGGTGGTGACGTTGTCCAGGAACTCGCGGTCGTGCGAGATCACCAGCAGCGTCCCCGGGTAGCGCCGCAGCCATTCCTCGAGCCAGACCACGGCGTCGAGGTCCAGGTGGTTGGTCGGCTCGTCGAGCAGCAGCAGGTCGCTGGGCGTCATCAGCGCGCGCGCGACGTTGAGGCGGACGCGCCAGCCGCCCGAGAACGCGGCCACCGCCCGGTCGTGCGTCTCCGGCGCGAAGCCCAGCCCGTGCAGCAACCGGCCGGCACGCGCGCTGGCGTCGTAGCCATTGAGTTCCTCGAGCCGGTGGTGCGCCTCCGCGACGGCCTCCCAGTCTTCGGCTGCAAACGCGTTGGCCTCCGCCTGGATCGCCGCGTGCACCGCCCTGTCACCGGACAGGACGAAGTCCAGCGCGGTGTCGGGCAGCGCCGGCGTCTCCTGCGCCACCCAGGCGATGCGCGCCTTGCCCGGCACGTCGATGTCGCCCTTGTCCGGTTCCACCTCGCCCATCAGGGCGGCGAAGAGGCTGGACTTGCCGGTCCCGTTGCGCCCGACCACGCCCACCCGGTAGCCCGCGTGGAGGGCCAGGTCGACGTCGGACAGGAGCAGGCGCTCGCCGCGGCGCAGGGCGAAGTTGCGGAAGGAAATCATTCCGCCGATTTTACCGGCTCGGTAGCCGGAACCCGTGCCCGCCGCGTTTACACTGTTCACGATGCCGCACGAAGCCTCGTTGATCAGCCTGCTCGTCACCAGCTTCGTGCTGGCCTTCGCCTTGGGCGCGCTGGCCAACCGCCTGAAGCTGTCCCCCCTGATCGGCTACCTGATGGCCGGGATCCTCGCCGGGCCCTACACCCCCGGCCTGGTGGCGGACGTCGCCCTGGCATCGCAACTGGCCGAGGTCGGCGTGATCCTGCTGATGTTCGGCGTCGGCCTGCATTTCTCGCTGAAGGACCTGCTCTCGGTGAAGGCGATCGCCCTGCCCGGCGCGGCCGCGCAGATCACCGTTGCGACGCTGCTGGGCTGGGCCATGGGCGAGTACCTCGGCTGGTCCCACGGAGCGAGCATCGTGTTCGGCCTCTCGTTGTCGGTGGCCAGCACCGTGGTGCTGCTGCGCGCGCTTGAGGACCGGCGCCTGGTCGAAACCAGGCGCGGGCGGATCGCGGTCGGCTGGCTGATCGTCGAGGACATTGCGACCGTGCTGGCGCTGGTCCTGCTGCCGGCGCTGGCGCCGTTGCTCGGCGGCGATGCCGGCCCGGAGATGACCGGCGCCGCCGTCGAAATCGCGGAAGCGGCAGTGGAAGCGACGGGCGCCGACGGCGGGGGCGGGAGCGAGCCACCAAGCGTCGCGACGGTCCTGCTGATCACGCTGGTGAAGCTCGCTGCCTTCCTTGCTTTCATGCTCGTGGTCGGGCGCCGCGTGGTGCCGTGGATCCTGGAGCGCGTCGCGGGCACCGGTTCGCGTGAGCTGTTCACGCTGGCGGTGCTCGCCATCGCGATGGGCCTGGCGTTCGGCTCCACCGCGTTGTTCGACGTGTCGTTCGCGCTGGGCGCGTTCTTCGCCGGCATGCTGCTGGCCGAATCCGAGTTCGGCCACAAGGCGGCGCAGGACTCCCTGCCCCTGCGCGACGCGTTCGCGGTGCTGTTCTTCGTCGCGGTCGGCATGCTGTTCGACCCGTCCGTGCTCATTGAGCACCCGCAGGAAGTGCTCGCGACCGTGCTGGTGATCATCGTCGGCAAGTCGCTTGCGGCCTGGGCGATCGTCCGCGCCTTCGGCCATCCGGAAACGACCGCCCGCACGATCGCGGTGAGCCTGGCCCAGATCGGCGAGTTCTCCTTCATCCTGGCCGCGCTCGGCGTGAGCCTGGACATCCTGCCGCCGACCGGCCGGGACTTGATCCTGGCCGGCGCGCTGCTGTCGATCCTGGCCAATCCGTTCCTGTTCTCCTGGCTCGACGGATGGGAGGCGAAGCGTTCGGCGCGGGAGGAAGCGAACCGCCCCGCCGAGCCGGACGTCGTGCCGATCGACATCCAGGGGCATGCGATCGTGGTCGGCTACGGCCGGGTGGGCGCGCAGCTCGCGTCGCTGCTGCAACACCGCGACGTGCCGGTGGTGGTGGTCGAGGACGATGCGCACCTCGTCGAGGACGCGCGCGAAGCGGGGTTCCTGGCGGTGCGCGGCAACGTGGCCAACGTGCGCGTGATGCGGGAGGCGGCGCCGGAGCGCGCTGCGCTCGCGGTGTTCGCGATCCCGCACGCGCTCGAGGCGGGCGAGACGATCGAGCGCCTCAAGGCGCTCAACCCGGGGATCACCGTGCTCGCCCGCGCGCACAGCGACGGTGAAGTCCAGCACCTCATCGCCCACGGTGCGGACGGCGCGGTGATGGCCGAGCGCGAGCTCGCCTACTCCCTGGCCGAGATGGTCATGTCCACCCCGCCCTACCGCCCCGCCCGCAAGCCCGCCGGGCCGGCCGGACCCGATACCGGTCCAGCGACGGCGGCCTGAGCCCCGGTCACGCCTTCCGGAAGACGAGCTGGCCGGATTTCGCCTCGACGTGGATGGTGTCGCCGGTACCGAACTCGCCGGACAGGATCTTCTGGGCCAGCGGGTTTTCCAGCTGCTGCTGGATCGCGCGCTTGAGCGGCCGCGCGCCGTAGACGGGGTCGAAGCCGACGTTGCCCAGCAGCTGCAGGGCGGACTCGTCGAGCACGATCTGGATCCCGCGTTCAGCCAGCCGCCTGTCCAGGTACGCCGTCTGGATGCGCGCGATCTCGCGGATCTGCGCCTTGTCCAGCGGGTGGAACACGACGATGTCGTCCAGCCGGTTGATGAACTCCGGCCGGAAGTGCGCCTGCACGGCGCCCATCACCGCCGCCTTCATCTGCGTGTAGCTCTCCGGTGAATCGTCGGCGGACATGTCCTGGATCATCTGCGAGCCCAGGTTCGACGTCATGACGATCACCGTGTTGCGGAAATCGACCGTGCGCCCCTGGCCGTCCGTCAGGCGCCCGTCGTCGAGCACCTGCAGCAGGATGTTGAACACGTCCGGGTGCGCCTTCTCCACCTCGTCGAGCAGGATGACGCTGTACGGCCTGCGGCGCACGGCCTCGGTGAGGTAGCCGCCCTCCTCGTAGCCGACGTAGCCCGGGGGCGCACCGATCAGCCGCGCCACCGAGTGCTTCTCCATGAACTCGCTCATGTCGATCCGGACCATCGCGTCGTCCGAGTCGAACAGGAATCCCGCCAGTGCCTTGGTCAGCTCGGTCTTGCCCACGCCGGTGGGACCGAGGAACAGGAACGAACCGTTGGGGCGGTTCGGATCCGACAGGCCGGCGCGCGAGCGGCGGATCGCGTCGGCGACCGCGCGCACCGCCTCGGCCTGCCCGACCACGCGTTCCTGCAGCTTGGCCTCCATCTGCAGCAGCTTCTCGCGCTCGCCCTCGAGCATCTTCGACACCGGGATGCCGGTCCATCGCGACACGACCTCGGCGATCTCCTCGGCGGTGACCCGGTCCTGCAGCAACGTGAAGCCCCTGGTCTCGGCCTCCTGCGCGGCCTTCAGTTGCGCTTCCAGCTGCGGCAGCTGGCCGTACTGGATCTCGCTCATGCGCGCGTAGTCCTGGCGGCGCTGCGCGGCTTCCAGCTCCAGCTTCGCCGCCTCGATCTGCTCCTTGACCTTCGTGGCGCCCTGCAACGTCGCCTTCTCGGCCTTCCACACTTCCTCCAGGTCGTTGAACTCGCGTTCCAGCCGGGCGATTTCCTCCTCCAGGTCGGCCAGGCGCTGCTTCGACTCCGCGTCCTTCTCCTTCTTCAACGCCTCCCGCTGGATCTTGAGCTGGATCAGGCGCCGTTCCTTGCGGTCGAGTTCCTCGGGCTTGGAGTCGATCTCCATGCGGATGCGCGATGCAGCCTCGTCCATGAGGTCGATCGCCTTGTCCGGCAGCTGGCGGTCGGCGATGTAGCGATGCGACAACGTGGCCGCGGCGACGATCGCCGGGTCGGTGATCTCCACGCCGTGGTGCACCGCATACTTCTCCTTGAGCCCGCGCAGGATCGCGATGGTGTCCTCGACGGAAGGCTCGCCGACGAACACCTTCTGGAAGCGGCGCTCCAGTGCGGCGTCCTTCTCCACGTACTTCCGGTACTCGTCCAGCGTGGTGGCGCCGATGCAGTGCAGCTCGCCGCGCGCGAGCGCGGGCTTCAACATGTTGCCCGCATCCATCGACCCCTCGGCCTTGCCGGCGCCGACCATCGTGTGCAACTCGTCGATGAACAGGATGATCTGCCCTTCGTTCCTCGACAGGTCATGGAGCACTGCCTTCAACCGTTCCTCGAACTCGCCGCGGAACTTCGCGCCCGCGATCAAGGCGCCCATGTCCAGCGACAGCAGGCGCTTGCCCTTCAGGCCTTCCGGCACCTCGTCGTTGATGATCCGCTGCGCCAGGCCCTCGACGATCGCGGTCTTGCCCACACCGGGCTCGCCGATCAGCACCGGGTTGTTCTTGGTCCGGCGCTGCAGCACCTGGATGGTGCGGCGGATCTCCTCGTCGCGGCCGATCACCGGGTCGAGCTTCCCGGACTCGGCGCGCGCGGTCATGTCGATCGTGTACTTCTCCAGCGCCTGGCGCTGTTCCTCGGCATTTTCGTCCTGCACCGTCTCGCCGCCGCGCACCTGCGCGATCGCCGCCTCCAGCCGCTGCCGGTCGGCTCCCGCCGCCTTCAGCGCGCGGCCGGCGTCGCCGCCATCGTCCAGCAGCGCGAGCAGGAACAGTTCGCTCGCGATGAAGGCGTCGCCGCGCTGCTGCGCCAGCTTGTCGGTCACGTTGAGCAGGCGCGACAGGTCGTTGCCGACGCTGATGCTGCCGGCCTGGCCGGACACCTTCGGCAATTTCTCCAGCGCTTCGCCCAGGCGTTCGCGCAGCACCGGCACGTTGACGCCGGCCTGCGCCAGCAACGGCCGCGTGCCCCCGCCGGACTGGTCCAGCAGTGCCACCAGCAGGTGCGCCGGCTCGATGAGGTTGTGGTCGCGGCCGACCGCGAGCGACTGCGCGTCGCTGAGCGCCTGCTGGAAGCGGGACGTGAGCTTGTCCATGCGCATGGACGGGTCCTCCGGAAGTGCGGGTCCACCCTGCAGATGCGGGCGTGAAGCGACGATGCAAGCGTCGCCCCCGCACGGCGGGGCGGCCGGCGTGAACCCGGCCGCTACGGCCGATCCGACACAATGTCCCGATGCCCATGGACGACCCACAACGCCCACGGCCGCCCTTGCCTGCCGACGACTGGGCGCTGTTCCTCGACGTGGACGGTTGCCTGCTCGAGTTCGCCGACCGTCCAGACGCCGTGGCGGTGCCCGCGGCGCTGCGCGCTGCGCTCGAAGCCCTTTCCGCGCGGTTGGACGGCGCGCTGGCGCTCGTGAGTGGCCGGTCGCTCGCCACCCTGGACACGCTGTTCGGCCCGCTGCGACTGCCGTCGGCAGGCTTGCACGGCCTCGAGCGCCGCGACGCCAGCGGTCGGGTGGTCGAGGCGCCCCCGCCCGCGCCCCTGCTGGCGAAGGTGCGGGAGGATGCACGCCGGATCGCCGACCGCCATCCCGGCGCACTGGTGGAGGACAAGGGCGCGGCGCTGGCCCTGCACTGGCGCGGCGCCCCCGGTGCGGCCGACGACCTGCGCGCATTCGCGGCGGCGGCGCAGCCCTGGCTGCAGGGCTATCGGCTGCAGCCCGGGGACCATGTCGTGGAACTGCGGCCTGCATCGGCCGACAAGGGCGACGCCATTGCGGCGTTCCTCGAGGAAGCGCCTTTCCGCGCGCGGCGCCCCGTGTTCGCCGGCGACGACCTCACGGACGAACACGGCTTCGACGTGGTCAACGCGCGCGACGGCCTGAGCGTGCTGGTCGGGCGCCGCAAGGGCAGCGCCGCGCGCTTCGGCCTGCGCGACCCGGCCGACGTGCTTGCCTGGCTTGCCGACGGACAAGGCGCATGAGTACGCCTGACGCCGCCACGCGCACCGCGACCCTGGACCTCGGGCTGATCGGCAACGGCAGCTTCGGCGTGCTGGTGGACGACCGGGCGCGCATCGTGTGGGGCTGCGTGCCGGCGTTCGACGGCGAACCGGCGTTCTGCTCGCTGCTGTCGCCCCAGCTGGACGGTGGCGACTGGGCGGTCGAGCTGGAGGACTTCAGCCACGCCGACCAGCACTACGTCCCGAACACCGCGGTGCTCCGCACGACGCTGCACGACCGCCACGGTGGCGCGGTCGAGGTCACCGACTGCGCGCCGCGGTGGCGCCAGCACGGCCGGTTCTACCGCCCGGTGATGGTGGTGCGGCGGCTGCGGCCGGTCGCCGGCAGTCCGCGCATCCGCATCCGCCTGCGCCCCCTGGCCGACTGGGGCGGGCGCTGGCCCGAGCGCACCTGGGGCAGCAACCACGTGCGGTACCTGGTCCCGTCCATGACGCTGCGGTTGACGACCAACGCGCCGTTGCGGCTCGTGCGCGACGAGCTGCCCTTCGTGCTCGAGCGCGAATTGCATTGCGTGCTCGGCCCCGATGAGACCCTGGTGCAGCCGGTGGAGCGGTTCGTCCGCGACGCCGAGCAGCAGACCATCGAGTACTGGCAGGAATGGGTGCGCTTCCTGTCGATCCCGCTGGAGTGGCAGGACGCGGTGATCCGCAGCGCGATCACGCTGAAGCTGTGCCAGTTCGAGGACACCGGCGGGATCGTGGCCGCGCTCACCACGTCGATCCCGGAGGCGCCGGGCACGCCGCGCAACTGGGACTACCGGTACTGCTGGCTGCGCGACGCGGCCTTCGTCGTGCGCGCGCTCAACCGCCTCGGCGCGACGCGCACCATGGAGGAATACCTGCGCTACATCTTCAACCTCGCCACGGGGGAGGAGGACGTCCTGCAGCCGGTGTACGGCATCGGCTTCGAGTCGGAACTGCACGAGCGCGAGGTCCCCACCCTGCAGGGCTACCGCGGGATGGGACCCGTGCGATGCGGGAACCTGGCGTGGGTCCAGCAGCAGCACGACGTGTACGGCAGCGTCGTGCTCGCGTCGTCGCAGCTGTTCTACGACCGACGGTTGCAGCGCCCCGGCGACGAGGACATGTTCCGTCGCCTGGAGCCGCTGGGCGAGCGCGCATTCGCGCTGCACGACCAGCCCGACGCCGGCCTCTGGGAGTTCCGCGGTCGCACGCACGTCCACACCTATTCGGCCGTCATGTGCTGGGCAGCCTGCGACCGCCTGGCGAGGATCGCCGACCGGCTGGGACTGGGCGGCCGCGCCGCCCATTGGCGCGGCCGCGCCGACGCGATCCATGCGCGCGTGCTCGACCGGGCCTGGAACGCGGAGCAGGGGCATTTCGCCGACGCCTTCGACGGGGAACGCCTGGACGCATCGCTGCTGCTGATGGCCGACGTCGGGTTCCTGCCGCCGGAGGATCCGCGCTTCGTGGCCACGGTCGAGGCGATCGGCCGCGAGCTGCGCCGCGACGATGCACTGTTCCGCTACATCGCACCCGACGACTTCGGGCATCCGGAAACGAGCTTCACGATCTGCACGTTCTGGTACATCGACGCGCTGGCCGCGATCGGCCGCGTCGACGAGGCGCGGGCGATGTTCGAGCGGGTGCTGCAGCAGCGCAATCCCCTCGGGCTGTTGTCGGAGGACCTGGCCTTCGACACCGGCGAGGCGTGGGGCAACTTCCCGCAGACCTATTCGCACGTCGGCCTGATCATCGCCGCGATGCGGTTGAGCCGTCCCTGGCAGGACGCGACATGAGCCGGCTCGTCGTCGTCTCCAACCGCGTGCCGCTGCCCGGCGAGGACCGCGCCGGCGGGCTCGCGGTGGCGCTGCGCGCGGCCCTGGCCGAAGAGGGCGGCCTGTGGTTCGGCTGGAGTGGCAGGAAGGTGCGGCATGCGACCGGCGAGCTGCATCGCCTGCGCGACGGCAACATCGAGTACGCCACCCTGGACCTGTCGCGCGAGGACCACGCGGCCTACTACAACGGCTTCGCCAACCGCACGCTGTGGCCCTTGCTGCATTTCCGCCTGGACATGGTCGACTACACGCGCGAGACCTACGCCGGCTACCGGCGGGTCAACGCGATGTTCGCCGACCAGCTCGCGCCGCTGCTGAAGGCGGACGACATCGTCTGGATCCACGACTACCACCTCATCCCGCTCGGCCAGCAGCTGCGCGCACGCGGCATCGGCAACAAGCTCGGCTTCTTCCTGCACGTACCGATGCCGTCCTCGGACCTGCTGGGCGCCCTGCCCGAACACGGCGAGCTGTTCGATGCGCTGTCCTCGTACGACCTGGTCGGTTTCCAGACCGTGCGCGACCTGGAGCGCTTCCAGGACTACGTGCGCCTGTACGGCGGCGGGCGCGTGCTGACCCCCGGGCGCATGGAGACCGCCCAGGGCCGGCGCTTCCGGGGCGGCGCGTTCCCCATCAGCATCGACACCGGGCTGATCGCGCGGCAGTCGGCCGAGGCCATCCTCAAGCCGGCCGTGCAGCGCCTGCGGGCCAGCCTGACCGACCGCGCGATGGCGATCGGCGTCGACCGGCTGGACTATTCGAAGGGGCTGCCCGACCGGTTCCGGGCCTTCGAGCGGCTGCTCGAACGCCATCCGGACCGCCACGGCGAGATCACGTTCCTGCAGATCGCGCCAGCCTCGCGCAGCGACGTGCCCGAGTACCAAGCCCTGCGCCGCGAGCTCGAGGGCTTGGCCGGGCACATCAACGGTCGCCATGCGTCGCCCGACTGGACCCCGGTGCGCTACGTCAACCGCAACTTCGCGCACGACATCCTGACCGGCTTCTACCGGTCGGCCGAGATCGGGCTGGTGACCCCGTTGCGCGACGGGATGAACCTGGTGGCCAAGGAATTCGTCGCCGCCCAGGACGCGGAGGACCCGGGCGTCCTCGTGTTGTCGCGCTTCGCGGGCGCGGCCGGCGAACTGCAGGAAGCGCTGGCGGTGAACCCGTACGACGTGGACGGCGTGGCCGACGCGATCGCCGTCGCGCACGTGATGCCCCTTGCCGAACGAAGGGAGCGCTGGCGCGCGATGATGGACACGCTCGAGCGCCACGACATCACCGCGTGGCGGCGCGGCTACCTCGAGGCGCTGGCGCGGGCCTGACGCCAGGCGAGCGTCGCCATGCGGCCGGTGCGCTGGTCGCGGCGGTGCGAGAAGAACCGTCCCGGCGCCGCGATGGTCGACAGGCCCCCGCCGTGGATCGCGTCGGCAGGCAATCCCGCATGCCGCAAGCGCAACCGGGCGAGTGCGTAGAGGTCGACGCGCCAGTGCCCTTCGCGCGTCGACACGAACGCATTGGCCGCGGACGCGTCGCCATCAACGAATGCGTCCCTCACTTCGGCGCCGACTTCGTAATCGGCCGGCCCCGCCGCGGGCCCCAGCCACGCCAGCAACCGCACCGGCGGCGCGCGCATCGCCGCGACGGTCGCCTCCAGTACGCCCGCGGCCAGCCCGCGCCAACCCGCGTGCGCCGCCGCGATTTCGCTGCCGTCGTCGGCCGCGAACACCACCGGCAGGCAATCGGCCGTGAGGATCGCGAGCACGACGCCTTCCGCGTCCGTCACCGCCGCGTCGGCCTCGGGTTCCCCCGGGGCTCCCGCTGGCACGCGCACCACCGTGGTCCCGTGCACCTGCTTCAACCACACCGGCGTCCCCGGCAGGCCGAACCGCTCGACGAGTTCGCGCCGGTTCGCGGCAACGGCATCCGCGTCGTCGCCACAGCGCGCGCCCAGGTTGAAGGCGTCGAAGGGAGGCCGTGACACGCCTGCCCCCTGCCGCAGCGTGGTGAATGCCACCACGCCGGGGGGCGCCGGCCAGTCCGCCAGCAGCGCCGCGGTGCTCACCGACGCTCCGCGTTCGCGCGTGCGTCGTCCCGCAAGGCACGCAACAACGCCTGCATGTCGTCGGGCACCGGCGCCTCGCATTGCAGCGGTTCGCCGGTGGCGGGGTGCACGAACGCCAGCGATTCGGCATGGAGCGCCTGGCGCCGGAAGCCGCGCAGCGCATCGACCAGGCCGGGGGCCGCCCCCTTGGGCAGGCGCAACGCACCGCCATAGAGCGGATCCCCCACGATCGGATGCTTCAGGTGCGCCATGTGGACGCGGATCTGGTGGGTCCGCCCGGTCTCGAGCCGGCATTCGAGCAGCGTGTGGGCCCGGAACCGCTCGCGCAGCCGGAAATGGGTGATCGCATCCCGGCCGTCCTCGCGCACCGCCATGCGGATCCTGTCGCGCGGGTGGCGGTCGATGGCCGCCGCGGCGGTCCCGCCCGACACCAGCGCACCGACCACGACCGCGAGGTATTGCCGGTGCACCTGGCGCGCCGACAGCTGCGCCACCAGCGCGGTGTGCGCGGTCAGCGTCCGCGCGACCATCATCACGCCGGACGTGTCCTTGTCGAGGCGGTGCACGATGCCCGCGCGGGGCAACGAGGCCAGCGACGCATCGTGGTGCAGCAGGGCATTGACCAGGGTGCCCGCGGGATTGCCGGCGCCCGGATGGACCACCAGCCCCGCCGGCTTGTCGAGCACGAGCACGTCGGCATCCTCGTGGAGGATCCGCAGCGGGATGTCCTCGGCCTCGGCGTGGACCTGGGTCTGGACCACCACGGCCAGGTCGACCACCTCGCCACCGCGGACCGGGTCGCGCGGCCGTGCCTGCCCACCGTCCAGCAACGCATTGCCCGACTTGATCCATGCCGCGAGCCGCGAACGTGAATATTCGGGAAACAGTTCCGCCAGGACGGCATCGAACCGGCGCCCCGCGGCACCTTCCGGAACCCTTGCGCGGCGGGCTTCCGCACCATGGGGCATGGCGTCTTTCTGCGGCGGGTCGGGGATAGGCATGCTGCTATTATCCCGGCTCTTGCCCCCGGCGCCCCACGTCCCGTGCCCATGACCTTCCGTCCTGCCCTCCTGCGCCTGTCCGGCCTGTTGCTGGTGATCGCCCTCGTCCCGGGCTGCGCCAGCGTCAAGAACCTGTTCGGTGGCGAGGAGGAATCGCTGGAGAACGTGCCGGTCGAGACGCTCTATGCGCGGGGCCATGCATCGATGCGCGGCGGCAACTGGGCGCGCGCCGAGCAGCACTTCGAGCGACTGATGGCCCAGTACCCGTACGGGCCGTACACCGAGCAGGCGCTGATGGAGACCGCGTACGCGCAGTACAAGGCCGGCAAGCACGAAGAGGCGATCTCCTCGATCGACCGTTTCCTGCGGACCTACCCGACGCATCGCAACGTGCCGTACATCTACTACCTGCGCGGCCTGGTCAATTCCGGCCGCGACACCGTGTTCCTGCAGCGTGTCTGGCGCCTGGACGCCAGCCGTCGCGACCTCGCCGCGCCGCACCAGGCGTTCAGCGACCTGGGCGTCGTGGTGGAGCGCTATCCCAACAGCCGCTACGCCGCCGACGCGCGCGAGCGGATGGTGGCATTGACCAACCTGTTCGCCCGGCACGAGGTGGAGACCGCGCTGTACTACCTGCGCCGCGGTGCCTGGGTGGCCGCCGCCAACCGCGCCGAGTACCTGCTCGAGACCTACCCGCAGAGCATGTACCAGCACGACGCCGTGGCGGTGATCGCCGAGGCGCACACCCGGCTCGGCAACGAGACGCTGGCCGCCGACGCGCGCCGGGTGCTGGAACTCAACGCCCCGCAGCACCCGTGGCTGCGCGGCGAGAACTGGCCCGACTACCCCTGGGCCATCCGCAGGCTGAATCCGTTCGCGGGCGAAGTCTCCCCGCTGGACGATTGACGCCGATCTGCGGGAGCCGCCACGGCGGCGAAGCTTTTCGCCTATCCCCTGTATGCGTTGGTGATCGGGTAGCGCCGTTCGCGCCCGAAGGCGCGCCGCGACACCTTCGGCCCCGGCGCGGCCTGGTGCCGCTTCCACTCGCTGGTGCGCACCAGCTGCAGGATGCGCGCGACGGTTGCCTCGTCGAACCCCGCCGCGGCGATCTCGTCGCCGGACTGCTCCTGGTCGATGTAGCGCGCCAGGATCGCGTCCAGCACGTCGTACGGCGGCAGTGAGTCCTGGTCCTTCTGGTCCGGCCGCAACTCGGCCGAGGGCGGGCGCTCGATGACGCCCACCGGGATCACGGGATCGCCGACCGTGTTGCGCCAGCGCGCCAGTTCGTACACCTCGGTCTTGTACAGGTCCTTCAGCGGGGCATAGCCGCCGCACATGTCCCCGTAGATGGTGGCGTAGCCGACCGCGTACTCGCTCTTGTTGCCGGTCGTCAGCAGCATCCCGCCGAACTTGTTGCTCAAGGCCATCAGCAGTGCGCCGCGGGTGCGCGCCTGCAGGTTCTCCTCGGTCGTGTCGACAGGGTGCCCCGCGAACACGTCCGCCAGCGCCGCGAGGTATCCCTCGAATGGCTGCTCGATCGGCAGCGTCAGCAGCTCCACGCCCTGCTCGGCGCACTGTGCGGCGGCCAGGTCGTTCGACAGGCCTGCCGTGTAGCGCGACGGCATGCGGACGGCGGTGACGTTCTCCGCGCCGAGCGCGTCGACCGCGATCGCGAGCACGACCGCCGAATCCAGTCCGCCGGACAGGCCCAGCCACACGCGCTTGAAGCCGTTCTTGCGGCAGTAGTCGCGGGTGCCGCGTACCACGGCGCGCCACGCCAGCGCGTCGCGGCTCTCGTCCCCGTCCTCCATCCACTGCACTGACCGGAAGCCACGCGTGTCCGGGTCGAAGTCGACCACCAGCATCTGCTCGGTGAAGGCGGCCGCGGCCGGGCGCACGGTCCCGTCGCCCTCGGCGACCAGGGAGCCGCCGTCGAACACCACCGCGTCCTGTCCGCCGACGCAGTTCACGTAGGCGATCGGCACGCCGAAGCGACGGGTCGCGTCCTCCAGCAGCGCATCGCGGCGCGCGTGCTTGTCGCGCTCGAACGGCGAGGCATTGATCGACAGGACCAGTTGCGCGCCGGCCTCGATGGTCGAATGCAGCGGCTCGGCGAACCACATGTCCTCGCAGATCAGCAGGCCGAGGGCCAGGCCGTCGAGTTCGAACACGCAGTCGCCACCGTCCGGGTCGACCACGAAGTAGCGCCGCTCGTCGAAGACCGCGTAGTTGGGCAGCTCGCGCTTGCGGTAGGTCTGCTCGATGCGGCCTTCGCGCAGGATGCTGGCGGCGTTGTAGACGATGGGCCCGACCGACTCGGGCCAACCCACGATCGCGGTGATGCCGGTCGCGGCGGCCGCCAGCCGCGCCATCTCCCGGTGGCAATCGCCGAGGAACCCCGGCCGCAGGAGCAGGTCCTCGGGCGGATAGCCACTGAGCGCCAGCTCGGGGAACAGGACGAGGTCGGCCTCCCACTCGTCGCGCGCTTCCTCGATGAGCTCGACGATCCGGTCGGCGTTGCCGGCGACGTCACCGACCGGGAAGTCGAACTGGGCAAGCGCGATGCGCAACGTCATGGCTTGCCCGTCCTCGTCCGCCTGGTGGGGGCCTACCCTGCCAGCCGCTTCGCGATGGCGGCGCCAAGGTCGCCCGGCGACTTGACGGTGGTGATGCCCGCCTTCTCCATCGCGGCGAACTTGCCCTCGGCGGTACCGGAGCCGCCCGAGGCGATCGCGCCGGCGTGGCCCATGCGCTTGCCCTTCGGGGCGCTGGCACCGGCGATGAAGCCGACCACCGGCTTGGTCACGTGCTCGGCGACGAACTCGGCGGCCTCTTCCTCGGCGCTGCCGCCGATCTCGCCGACCATGATGATGCCTTTGGTCTGCGGGTCGTCCTGGAACCAGCGCAGCGCGTCGATGAAGCTCGTCCCGTTGATCGGATCGCCGCCGATGCCGATGCAGGTGGACTGGCCCAGGCCCACGTCGGTGGTCTGCTTGACCGCCTCGTAGGTCAGCGTGCCCGAGCGCGACACGATGCCGATGCTGCCCGGCTTGTGGATGTGGCCCGGCATGATGCCGATCTTGCATTCGCCCGGGGTGATCACGCCGGGGCAGTTCGGGCCGACGAGGACGACGTCCATGCCGGCAATCGTGTTCTTGACGCGCAGCATGTCCAGCACCGGGATGCCCTCGGTGATGCACACGATGACGCGGATGCCGGCGTCGGCCGCCTCCAGGATCGCGTCGGCCGCGAACGGCGGCGGCACGTAGATGACCGAGGCGTCGGCGCCGGTTTCCTCGACCGCGTCCGCCACGGTGTTGAACACCGGCAGGCCGAGGTGCTCGCTGCCGCCCTTGCCCGGGGTGACGCCACCGACGACCTTGGTGCCGTACTCGAGCATCTGCTCGGCGTGGAACGTGCCCTGGGTGCCGGTGAAGCCCTGGACGATGACCTTGGTGTGCTTGTTGATCAAGACGCTCATTTCGATTCGTTCCTTGTCCGGGGTCAGGCGGCGGCAGCGGCGACGGCCTTCTTCGCGCCGTCGTTGATGTCGTCGGCCGGCGTGATCGCCAGGCCGGACTCGCGCAGCAGCGCCTTGCCTTCCTCGACGTTGGTGCCTTCCAGCCGCACGATCACCGGCACCTTGACGTCCACTTCCTTGACCGCGGCGATGATGCCCTCGGCGATCATGTCGCAGCGCACGATGCCGCCGAAGATGTTGACGAAGATCGCCTTCACGTCGGGGTCTCGCAGGATCAGCTTGAACGCCTCCGTGACGCGCTCCTTGTTGGCCCCGCCGCCCACGTCCAGGAAGTTGGCCGGCTCGCCGCCATTGAGCTTGATGACGTCCATCGTCGCCATCGCCAGGCCTGCGCCGTTGACCATGCAGCCGATGTTGCCGTCCATGGTCACGTAGTTGAGGTCGTGCTGGCTGGCCAGGACCTCGGTCTCGTCCTCCTGGCGGATGTCGCGCATGGCGGCCAGGTCGGGATGGCGGAAGGTCGCGTTGTCGTCGGAGTTGACCTTGCCGTCGAGCACCGCCAGGTCGCCGGACTTCAGGATCGCCAGCGGGTTCAGCTCGACCAGCGCCAGGTCCTTCTCGTTGAACAGCTTGTACAGCCCCAGCATGATCTTCGTGAGCTGGCTGACCTGCTTGGACGACAGGCCGAGCGCGAACCCGAGCTCGCGGCACTGGTAGGGCTGCAGGTCCTGCACGTAGTTCACGACGACCTGGTGGATCGCGTCGGGGTTCTCCTCGGCCACCTGTTCGATGTCCACGCCGCCCTCGGCCGAGGCGATGAAGGTGATCGCCTGGGCGCCGCGATCGACCAGCAGCGACAGGTACAGCTCCTTGGCGATGTCGGTGGCCTGGGTGACCAGCACCGTGTCCACCGGCAATGCCACGCCGGCCGACTGGTAGGTCTCCATCTTCGTGCCGATCATGGCCTTGGCATGCTCGCGCACCTGGTCCAGGGTCTTGCACAACTTGACGCCGCCCGCCTTGCCGCGGCCGCCCGCGTGGATCTGCGCCTTGACGACCCAGAAGTCGCCGCCGATGGCCTTGGCTGCGTCGACGGCCTCCTCGGCGGTGCGGGCGATGCGGCCCGCGGGGACGGCGATGCCGTAGTCGGCGAAGAGCTGCTTGGCCTGGTATTCGTGGAAGTTCATGGATCAACCGGTACCTGGGGGACCGGCCATTGTAGCGCCTGCCGGGCATACTCCCGGCCGTGACGCACCCGAACACCGACGCCCTCGACGCCGAAAGCGCGCTGCGCCGCGAGCTGTACTTCTTCACCCTCTACCGGGTGCTGGAGGCGGCGCTGCTGGCCCTGGTGCTGTTCGGGCCCGAGACAGCGCTGATCGCGGTGCCCCGGCATCCCGTGCTCGGCCAGGCCGTGGCGATCGCCTACCTGGCGGCATCGCTCGTGTTGCTGCTGCGTGGCCGCCGCCGTGAATTGCGCAACGAGGCCTTGCTCGGCATCTCCATCGACGTGATCGCGGCCACGCTGGCGATGCATGCCCTGCCCGCGTCCGGCGCCGGCATCGCGCTGATGCTCCTGTTCAACATCGGTGCCGCGGCATTGCTGCTGCCCCTGCGCATGGGCCTGGCCACCGGCGCCGTGGCCGCGGCGGCGCTGATCGGCGAATCGACCTGGAGCGCGCTGTCGGACGGCGGTACCGGCCGGCCCCTGGCCGAGGTCCTGATGTTCGCCGTCAGCTTCCTGGCCATCGCCACCCTGACCAACCTGCTGGGCCGCCAGTTGCGCGCCACCCAGGCGCTCGCCCAGCGCCGGGGCGTGGAGGCGGCCAACCTGGCGGAAATCAGCGAGCTGATCCTGCGCCGCCTGCGCACCGGCGTGCTGCTCGTCGATGGCAGCAACGACATCCGCCTGGCCAACGAGGCGGCGGTCGTCCTGCTGGGCGAGACCAGCGACAGCCAGCGCAACCTGGCGCTGGTCGCGCCTGAGCTCGCGAGCCGCCTCGAGCGCTGGCGCAGCGACGGCGTGGCCGACGACGCGCCCCTGCGCTTTGCCGCGGACCTGCCCGAAGTGGTGCCGCGCTTCACCCGGCTGCTGGCCGACAGCGAACACGCCCTGGTGTTCCTCGACGACATCTCGCTGGTGTCGCGGCGCGCGGAATCGATCACGCTCGCCACCCTGGGACGCTTCTCGGCCAGCCTCGCGCACGAGATCCGCAACCCGCTGGCGGCCATCAACTACGCGGTGCAGCTGCTGGACGAGTCCGCGCCGTTGGGCGAGGCGGACCGTCGCCTGGTGCAGATCGTGCAGCAGCAGTGCCAGCGCATGAACGGCATCGTCGAGAACGTGCTGGGACTGGCGAGGCGCGAGCGCGCGCATCCGGAACACGTGGAGTTGGCGGCGTTCGCCCGCCACTTCGTCGACGACTACCGCGCCGGGCACCCACTCGAGCAGGACACATTGGAACTGCGCTGCGGGTCCGGGTCGCTGCCCGCCCTCGCCGACCCCCGCCAGCTCCACCAGGTGCTGACGACGCTGGTGCACAACGCACTGGTGTACGGACGCATGCCAGGCGAGCCGGCGCGGGTGGCCGTCAATGTCCACGCCGATGCCGGTGGCGCGCCGATCATCGAAGTCACCGACCGCGGGCCGGGCATCCCCGACACGGTGGCGGCGCAGTTGTTCCGGCCGTTCTTCACCACCTCCAGCCACGGCACCGGGCTCGGGCTGTACATCGCGCGGGAGCTGTGCCGGGCCAACCAGGCGACGCTCGACCATGTGCCGCTGCCCGGCGGGGGCGCCTGCTTCCGCGTCCGGCTGCCAGGCCCGCACTCGTTGCTGCCGGACTGACCGACCCCCCCCGGACCCGCGTCACGCTTTGCCGGCCGCGCGCGCGTTCCGCTAAGGTGGCGGCGGAGGGGATTCCATGACCGATACGCGCAGCGCACTGGTCGTCGACGACGAGCGCGACATCCGCGAACTGCTGGTGTTGACGCTGGGCCGGATGGGCCTGCGCGTGGACACCGCGGCGAGCCTGTCCGACGCCCGCGCGCTGCTCGCGCAGGGCCGTTACGACCTGTGCCTGACCGACATGCGGTTGCCCGATGGCTCCGGCATCTCCCTGATCTCGGACATCGCGCGCGACCATCCGGACACGCCGGTCGCGATGATCACCGCGTTCGGCAACGTCGAGGCCGCGGTCGAGGCATTGAAGGCGGGCGCGTTCGACTTCGTGGCCAAGCCCGTCGACCTGCCGGTGCTGCGCGGGCTGGTGGGGCATGCACTGCAGCTCAGCCAGCCGGACAAGGCCGCCGGGACGGGCGTTCCCGCCACCGCGGCCAGCCGCCTGCAGGGCGACTCCCCGGCCATCGTCGAATTGCGGGCCACGGTGGCCAAGGTCGCCCGCAGCCAGGCGCCGGTCTACATCGCCGGCGAATCGGGCGTGGGCAAGGAACTCGTCGCGCGCACCATCCATGCCGACGGTGCGCGGGCCGCCGGTCCGTTCGTGCCGGTGAACTGCGGCGCGATCCCGACCGAACTGATGGAGAGCGAGTTCTTCGGGCACCGCAAGGGCAGCTTCACGGGTGCGCACGCCGACAAGGCCGGCCTGTTCCAGGCGGCCGACGGTGGCACGCTGTTCCTGGACGAGGTCGCCGAACTCCCGTTGCCGATGCAGGTGAAGCTGCTCCGCGCGATCCAGGAGAAATCGGTACGCCCGGTGGGCGCCAGTACCGAGGTGCCGGTCGACGTCCGCATTCTTTCGGCGACGCACAAGGACCTGGCTGCGCTGGTGGCGGAAGGAACGTTTCGGCACGACCTCTACTACCGGATCAACGTGATCGAGTTGCGGGTGCCGCCGTTGCGCGAGCGCGGCGGCGACCTGCCCGTCCTGGCGGCGTCGGTGCTGCAGCGCCTGGCATCGGCGCACGACCGCGCGCCGCCCACGCTCGGCGAAGACGCACTCGCCGCCCTGCGCGCGTATCCGTTCCCCGGCAACGTGCGCGAGCTCGAGAACATCCTCGAACGCGCACTCGCGCTGGCCGATGGCGACCGCATCAGTGCCGATGACCTGAGGTTGCCGGAGCCGCGCCTTGCGGTTTCCGGCACGGCGCAGGATCCGGCGGCCCCGCCATCGCCGAAGGACCCGCGGTCGGCCGACGCCCGCGAAAGCACCAGCAGCGCGCTGCCCACCTACATCGAGGAAATCGAGCGCGCGGCCATCCAGCAGGCCCTCGAGGACAATCGCTACAACAAGACGAAGGCAGCCGCGCAACTCGGGATCACCTTCAGGGCACTGCGCTACAAGCTCAAGAAGCTTGGGATCGACTGACAATTTTTGTCACTTCGGACCCGGAACTGACCCGGTGCGTCCGCTTTGGGACCGCACTTCCGATCGCCGATCGTGACCGCCTTTGCAATTGCCGACATTGCCCCGCGCGAGGGCTTTACTGGCATGGATTCTGCGTATGCTTTGGCTGCACGTGCACCGACGCACGGCTGCCGACGGACCGGAAGTCCGGCCTCGCCAGGCACGTGAAGCAACCAACCTCCGAGGGGAGAATTCCATGAACACCAAGAAGATGCAGCAAGGCTTCACCCTGATCGAACTGATGATCGTCATCGCGATCCTCGGCATCCTGATGGCGATCGCCATCCCGGCCTACCAGGACTACACCGTCCGCGCGAAGGTTTCGGAAGCGATGCAGCTCGCCGCGCCGGCAAAGCTCGCGGTGGCCGAGACCCTGTCCTCGAATGGCGGCGCGCTCACCGACATCGATGGCACGGCTTCGGGCTACTCGTTCCCGGGCGCGACCAGCTACGTCTCGGCCATCACCGTCACCGACGGCGTCGTGACCGCGGCGGTCACCTCGCTGACGGGCACCACCGGCAACCTGGTCCTGACCCCGACGGAAATCGGCACGTCCGGCCAGCTCACCTGGTCGTGCGAAGCGTCGACGATTCCCGAGAAGTACCTGCCGTCGCAGTGCCGTTGATCCACCGAAGGCGGTAGTTCCGTGTCATGAGGACCCCGGCTTCATCGCCGGGGTTCTTTTTTTGGAGAATCCGGTTGGGCCCGAGACTCGCCTTCGCCGCCGTCCTGCTCGTCACCGCGGCCTGCTACTGGGTCGGGCTCGGCGGCCCGCTCGTCTTCGACGACGTCCAGAACCTCGTCCCCGTCTCGGAGTGGATCCGGGGCGAACGCCACTGGCGCTCCGTGGTGTTCGGCAACGACTCGGGCTGGTTCGGGCGCCCCGTCTCGATGGCGAGCTTCGTCCTCAACGTCGCGGCGACCGGGCCGGATGTCTGGGGGCTGAAGTTGGGCAACCTGCTGCTGCACCTGGCCAACGGCATCGCGGTGTTCGCGCTGTTTTCCATCCTCTCGCGAAAACAGGCGCTCGTCCGCGGTGTCGACAACCGGTGGCTTCCGCTGCTGGGCGCCAGCCTCTGGCTGCTGCATCCACTGCTGGCGAGCACCGTCCTGTACGTCATCCAGCGCATGGCGATGCTGGCTGCATTGTTCGTCCTCCTGTCGCTGGTCGCCTATGTCCACGGGCGGATCGCACTGGAGGCCGGGCGCACGCGCAAGGCGGCCGGCCTGTTCGCGCTGGCGGCGGCGTGTACCCTCGCTGGAACGTTGTCGAAGGAGAACGGCGCCCTCGCCCCCGCGCTGTGCGCAGTGATCGAGTGGTGCGTGTTCGCGCCGGCCGCCGGGCGCCCTCGCCACTGGGCGTCCCGCGCGGTCATCGGGCTGTTCCTGCTGCTGCCTGCCCTCGCGGCGCTTGCATTGACCGTCGCTGGCCATCCCCTCGTCACCGGCGGCTACGAAAACCGCCCGTTCTCCCTGGACGAACGCCTGATGACGCAGGCGCGCGTCCTTTGGGACTACATCGGCGCGCTCGTGCTGCCGCACGGCCCGAGGATGGGCCTGTACCACGACGACTTCCCGGTCTCGCGCGGCTTCCTCGACCCGGCCACGACGGCCCTCGCGTTTGCCGGCTGGGGCGCGGTGCTGGCCCTCGCATGGCGGTGGCGCCGGGCAGTCCCCGGGCTCCTGCTGGGCCTTGGCATCTACCTGGTGGGACAGGCCTTCGAGTCGTCCGTGTTCCCGCTGCTGCTCTACTTCGAACACCGCGTCTACCTGCCGGCCGTCGGCGCGGCCTGGGCGCTGCTGAGCCTGCTGGCCTGGGGCGGCGCGCGCCTGCAGCCGCGCATGGACGCCGCACCCAGGGTGTTCACCGTGGCGGCCGTGGCGCTGGTCGCCGCGCTCGCGGTCGCCACGGCAGCGCGCGCGCGCGCGTGGCAGTCGCAGGCAACGCTGACCGCGCAGGCACTGCGATACCACCCGGAGTCGCGCTGGCTGCGGGTCACCCTCATCCAGCAAGCCATGGCAGGCACCCCGCCCGCCCTCGAGGAGGCCCGCGGCCACGCGGCGCGGTTGTCGGCGTCCACCGACCCGAGCACACGGCGCCTGGGCACCGTGCTTGGCCTGATGATCACCTGCAGCAGCGGCGGCACCGCCGCGGAGGACACTCGGGCAGCCGCGTTTTCGGGAAGGCCCGAGCCGATCGAGGCCGACCTCCTCGTGGCGTTCGAGGCGCTGTTGGAAGGACTGCTTCGCAAACCCTGCGACGGCCTGCCGCCCGCCGTCGCCGCCGAGTCGCTCGACGCGATGCTCGACCGCACCGCCCTGGCGCCCGGGCACATGGCGATCTGGCGGCTCAGGCTCAAGGCCGCGAAGCTCGAGATGGCGGCCGGTCGGGACGCCCGGGCGCTCGAACAGGCCAGGCAGGCCTGGGCCGACGGCGCGGGCGGGCCACCCGCCGGCTTGCTCGCGGCCGCGCTGCTGTTGCAGCGTGGTGACACTGCCGCCGCCGGCGCCCTCCTCGAATCGGTCGAAGCGATGGTTCCCGCGGAGGACGCGGAAGGGAAGCGGCTGGTGCGGGAGTACCGCGCGGAAATCGACCGCCGCAGGGAGCCGGTGGCGCAGTGAACGAGCGGAGACGGCGCGTTTGTTACGTCCAGGCCTACCGGGATCCTGGCTACATCCGCGGGCGCACCCTTCGGAAGGCACTCGCCGAATGCGGAGACGTCGACCTCGTCCTCGCGGTCAACCGCTCCCGCGGCCTCCGCCGCTATTGGGAAACCCTGCGCGCGCTGCTGCATGCCCGCCGGCAATTCGATCCCGACGTCTACGTCCTGGGCTTCCGCGGTCACGAGCTCGCCTGGCTCGTCCGGTGGCTCACCCGGCGCCGGCCGTTGGTGATCGACGCGCTGATGTCGCCCTACGCGGCGATGGCCGAGGAGGGCAAGCTCGGGATGCCGGGCCGACTGGTGGCGCCGCTCTGGCACCGCTACGAAACGGCCATCCTGCGGGCCGCCGACGCCGTGCTGACCGATACCCGGTTGCATGCGGACTACTTCGAGCAGTGTTTCGGGATCCCGGCAGGGAAGCTCCTGGTCCTGCCAGTCGGCGCGGTCGAGGACGCGCCCAGGGACGAGGCCCCTGCGCCGGTCCCGGCCCAGGTCAACGGGTCGCACCGGCCCGCGTTCCGGGTGCTGTTCTACGGATCGTTCCTCCCGCTGCACGGCATCGACACGATCGTCGACGCAGCGGCGCGGGTCGGGGACCTGGCGGTCGAGTTCGACTTCATTGGCGGGAGCCCCGCGCAGGCGCGGCAGCTCCACGCCTTGTGTGCGGCCCAGGGCATCCGGCGGTATCGTCATCGCGCATGGGTGCCCTTCGACCAGTTGCTCCGGTACGAGATCCCGCGCGCGGACCTGTGCCTGGGCGGGCCCTTCGGCGACACGCCGCAGGCGCGCCGCGTGGTCACCGGCAAGACATCGCAGTGCCTGGCGTGGGGCCGGCCCACGGTGGTCGGGCGCATCGATGAGGACCTGGGTTTCATCGACAAGGTGAACTGCCTGCTTGTCGACCAGGGCGACGCCGGCCAGCTCGCCGCCGCGATCCGCTGGGGCCACGCGCACCCTGCCGAACTGGCCGCGATCGGGCGATGCGGGCAGCAGCTCCACGCGGCCAGGTTCTCCACGAGCGTCATCGCGGAGCGCCTGCTGCCGCTCCTGAATCGCATCACGCGACA
The DNA here is from genome assembly GCA_036675265.1 of Luteimonas sp. Classification (GTDB taxonomy): domain Bacteria; phylum Pseudomonadota; class Gammaproteobacteria; order Xanthomonadales; family Xanthomonadaceae; genus CAMPJU01. The sequence continues at coordinate 374 of JAKFFJ010000016.1, read as the reverse complement.
GCGGGCGTCGACATGAGCGAACCACGCGCCGGTGTCGAGGTCAGCGTCTGCATCGCCAACTACAACGGCGGCACGTTCGTGCTGGACTGCCTCGCTTCCGTATTCGCGCAGCAGGTCCCGTTCCCGTTCGAGGTGCTTGTCCACGACGATGCCTCCACGGACGGCTCGCTCGAACGGATCCGAAGGCGGTTTCCCGGCACCCGGATCCTGGCGGGCCGGGAGAATGCCGGCTTCTGCATCAGCAACAACCGCCTGGCCGAGATTGCAAGTGGCCGTTACATGCTGTTCCTCAACAACGATGCAACGCTCGCGCCGGGCAGCCTGGCGCGGCTGGCCGCCGTCGCCCGGGAGCGGGGTGACGTCATCCTCGGCCT
>JAKFFJ010000017.1:0-67696 GCA_036675265.1 Luteimonas sp. | reverse complement strand
CTTCTGGGGCATCGTGGTCCGCGACTGGAAGGGCGTCTCCGAGGAGACCACCACCGGCGTGCACCGCCTGTACCAGCTGGCCGAGCAGGGCAAGCTGCTGGTCCCGGCGATCAACGTCAACGATTCGGTCACCAAGTCGAAGTTCGACAACCTGTACGGCTGCCGCGAGTCGCTGGCCGACGGCCTGAAGCGCGCGATGGACGTGATGCTGGCCGGCAAGGTCGCGGTCGTGTGCGGCTACGGCGACGTCGGCAAGGGTTCGGCGCATTCGCTGCGCGCGTACGGCGCCCGCGTGATCGTCACCGAGATCGACCCGATCTGCGCGCTCCAGGCGGCGATGGAAGGCTTCGAGGTCGGCACGGTCGAGGACAGCCTCGGCACCGCCGACATCTACGTCACCACGACCGGCAACAAGGACGTGCTGACCCTGCAGCACATGCAGGCCATGAAGGACCAGGCGATCGTCTGCAACATCGGCCACTTCGACAACGAGATCCAGGTCGATGCGCTGAACGAGTCGGGCGCCACCCGCCTCAACATCAAGCCGCAGGTCGACAAGTACACCTTCAAGGACGGCAACTCGATCTTCCTGCTGGCCGAGGGCCGCCTGGTGAACCTGGGCTGCGCGACGGGCCACCCGAGCTTCGTGATGTCCAACTCGTTCTCCAACCAGACGCTCGCGCAGATCGACCTGTGGGCCAACAAGGACACGTACGAGAAGGCCGTGTACCGCCTGCCCAAGCAGCTCGACGAGGAAGTCGCGCGCCTGCACCTGGAGAAGATCGGCGTGAAGCTGACGAAGCTCACGAAGGACCAGGCGGAGTACCTCGGCATCGCGATCGAGGGCCCCTACAAGGCCGAGCACTACCGCTACTGAGGCAACGGCTGTCATCCCCGCGAAGGCGGGGATCCAGCTCCGGGGAAGGTGGATTCCCGCCTGCACGGGAATGACGAACACGGGGTTCCGATGATTCCTGTCTCTTTCGAGTTCTACCCGCCGAAGACCGACGAGCAGCGCGCGCAGCTCGACCGGACCGCGGCGCGCCTGAAGCAGCTCGCGCCGGAATACGTGTCCTGCACGTTCGGCGCGGGCGGCTCGACGCTGTCGTACACGCCGGAGACCATCCGCCGCCTGCGCGAGGAACATGCACTGGACGCCGCCCCGCACCTGAGTTGCGTGGGCGGCAGCCGGGCCGAGATCGGGGCACTGCTCCAGTCCTATCGCGACCTGGGCTGCCGGCGGCTGGTCGCCCTGCGTGGCGACCTGCCCTCGGGCATGGCCACGATGGGCGACCTGCGGTACGCCACCGACCTGGTGGCGTTCATCCGTGCCGAGCATGGCGACTGGTTCCACGTCGAGGTCGGCTGCTATCCGGAGATGCATCCCCAGGCCGAGGACGCCTTTGCCGACATGCGCCACTTCAAGGCGAAGTGCGATGCCGGTGCCGACGGGGCGATCACGCAGTACTTCTACAACGCCGACGCGTACTTCCGCTTCGTGGACGACGCGCGGGCGATGGGCGTGGACGTGCCGATCGTGCCGGGCATCATGCCGATCTCCAACTTCGGGCAGTTGCGGCGTTTCTCGGAGACATGCGGTGCGGAGATCCCGCGCTGGGTGGCCAAGCGGATGCAGGCCTACGGCGACGACACGGACGCCATCCGCGAGTTCGCGGCCGACTTCGTGGCGGCGATGTGCAGGCGCCTCGTGGACGGCGGCGCGCCGTCCCTGCACTTCTACACGTTGAACATGGCGAAACCCAGCCTGAACGTGATCGACCGCCTGCAGTGAACCGGCACGTGGTTGCCGCGGCGTTCAGCGCCACGGCACGTTCAGCGACCTGGCGTTGACGGCGCGGAACGAAGCTGCGGGTGATCCCCGCGCCTTCGAGTTCCGCCGCCATGAACAGGACCGCCCTCGCCCTAGCTGCCGTCGTCGCCATCGCCGGCCTGGCACCCGGTTCGCCCGTCACCGGGCAGGCCCGCGCCAGCGATATCCAGCGCTGCCTCGCATCGGACGGCACCACGCTCTACACCGACCAGCCGTGCGCTGCGCTGGGCGCCGAAGCGATGCCCTTGCCCGCCGGATTGAACGCCCGCCTCGCCGACGCACGTGAGGCCGAAACGGGTGCGGGCGGCTCGAGCGGCGGTGGTTACGTGGACGCCGCGCTGCCGCTGTACCCCGCCACCTCACGCCCCATGGTCGCTCGCCGGTCGCCCGCTGACGGATGCGCGCGCAGCCCGACCCAGCTCGCGATGGACCTGCAGGGCGCGTTCGCGCTCGGCGACGTCAACCGCATCGCCGAGAGCTACCACTGGGTGGGCATGGACCAGCCGTCGGCCACGGCGGTGATGCAGCGCCTGGAGCGCATGGGGCGTTCGACCGTCGTCGACACCCGTTACTACGACGCGAGCATCACCTCGTCGGGCATCGGCAGCTGGGCGGACGCCGGGACGACGCTGGCCTCCAGCTCGGGCGTCATGCAAGTGACCCTGGGCGGCGAAGGCGGCGCGGCCGTGGTCGACTTCGACGTCGAACGCTACGAGGGCTGCTACTTCGTCAGGTTCTGATGGCGTTAGGCTTGGCGGCATGCCTCGTCCAGGATTCGCGACGGCCGCACTGCTGTTGTCCGCCATCGGCGTGGGCTGGCCCGCGCCGGCGGGTGCGGTCGTCCGGCGCTGCGTGATGCCGGGGGGCAACGTCGTCCACACCGACCGCAGCTGCAGTTCCATTGGTGCCGTCGAGCAATCCCGCCATGAGGCCAGCCCCGCCTTTCCGTCCCGGCTGTACCACGGCGGCTGCGCCAGGACGCTCCCCGACCTGGTCTACGAGGTGACGAGCGCGATCGACAGCCGCGACGTCAACCGGCTGGCCGCGGCCTATCACTGGCCCGGGCTGCCGGGCCGCGTGGCGAACACGACGATGGACCGGCTGGACGTGCTGGCCGCCCGCCCGCTCCTGGACCTGCGCATCGTGACCGTCGACGTGCCGCGGCCCCGGCCGCCGGACGACCCCTTCGCCGTCCCGGAGGTGCGGGTGCGCCCGACCGGATTGCGCCTGGAGCAGGTCCTGCCGGACAGCGCCTCCCAGGTGACGACCATGCTGCGCCTGCACCGGCACATGGATTGCTGGTGGGTGCGCCTGTAGCGGGATGCCGCAGGCGGTCGATGGCGTCAGAATGGGCGCTTGCCGCCAACACGCCGGCGGACGGGACGACCAGCATGCAGTACCCCGAATGGATCTGGCACGACGGGGCCATCAAGCCCTGGGCCGAGGCAACCACGCACGTGATGTCGCACGCGCTGCACTACGGCTCGTCGGTGTTCGAGGGCATCCGCAGCTACGACACGCCGGACGGGCCCGCGATCTTCCGGCTCAGTGACCATACCCGTCGGTTGTTCGCGTCCGCGCGCATCTACGAGATGGCATTGCCGTATTCGTTCGAGGAGATCAACGCGGCCTGCCGCGAGGTGTTGCGACGCAACGCGTTGGGCAAGGCGTACCTGCGCCCCGTCGCGTACCGCGGCCTGGGTGGCTTCGGGTTGTCGGCGGACACGCCGGTCGAAGTGGCGGTCGCCGCGTGGCCGATGGGTGCCTACCTGGGCGCTGGCGTGCTGGAGGCAGGCATCGACGCCTGCGTCTCGAGCTGGCAGCGGTTCGCCCCGAACACCCTGCCGGCGGGCGCGAAGGCCGGCGGCAACTACCTGTCCGGCCAACTGGTCGCGCGCGAGGCGCGGCGGCTCGGGTTCGGGGAAGGCATCGCGCTGGCGTCGACCGGCCTGCTGTCGGAGGGGGCCGGCGAAAACCTGTTCCTGGTGTTCGACGGCGCGCTGCACACGCCGCCGGTGAGCGCCGCGCTGCTCAACGGCATCACCCGCCACACGCTCATGGCGCTGGCGCGCGACGCCGGCATCGACGTCGTGGAGCGCGACCTGCCGCGCGAATACCTCTACCTGTGCGACGAGCTGTTCATGTGCGGCACGGCGGCCGAGATCACGCCCATCCGGTCGGTCGACGGGCGCCCCGTCGGGACCGGCAAGCCGGGACCGGTGACGCGGCGGATGCAGCAATTGTTCTTCGGCCTGTTCGACGGGACCACGCCGGACCGCCACGGCTGGCTGGAGCCGCTGGACGGCTGACCGTCAGGCGCCGCTGGCCGGGAAGGTCAGCGTCGCCTCGACGCCGTGGTCGGCACCGGGCACGACGCGCACGCGCCACCCGTAGAGGTCGCACAGCCGGCGCACGATCGACAGCCCGATGCCGCTGCCCTGCGAATGCTCGGCATGGCTGCCGCGGTACCCGCGCTCGAACAGGCGCGCGGCGTCCTCCTCGCTCAGCCCCGGGCCCGAATCGATGACCTCCACCGCGCCGGGGAGCAGCCGCACCACCACCTCGCCCTGTGCGGTGTACTTGACGGCATTGCCGATCAGGTTGCCCAGCGCCACTGCCACCGCGGCTTCCGGCGCGTCGACCACCAGGCCTTCCTCGCCTTCCAGGCGCAGCTCGATCGGCTTGCCACCCAGTTGCGTGCGATGCAGGTTGATCAGCTGGTGCGCGACCTTGCCGACGTCGGCGATGCCATGGCCCCGTTCGTTGCGCGACAGCAGCAACAGCGCGTTGATCAGGTCGGTGCACTGCTGTTCCGCCCGCTTGATGCGCTGCAGGCGGTTGCGGGTCTTCTCGTCGATGTCGGGGCGGGTCATCAGCAACTCGGCCGCGCCCTTGATCACCGACAGCGGGGTGCGCAGCTCGTGGCTGACGTCCGCGTTGAATTCCCGGTCGCGCTGCACGACCTCGGTCAGGCGCTCGGCGTAGTCGTCCAGCGCGGCGGCCAGCTGGCCCACTTCGTCGTCGGGGAAATGCGCAGCCAGCGACTCGGGTTGCGAACTGCGTCCGGACAGGCGCAGCCGGCGCGCCAGCTCCGACACGGGGCTCATCACCCGGGACGCCGACCACCACCCGATCAGCAGCGACAAAGCGGTGAAGACGAACACGACGCCGACCAGCGCGCTGTTGAACCGCTCCTCGCCACGCGCCGACTGGGTCATGTCGTACGCCAGGAAGAACCAGACGTCGGGCGTCTTGCGCACGGCGAGCTTGTAGGCGAACTCCGACCCGTCGGGCTCGGTGCCGGAAATGTTGTGGATGCCGTCGGGAAGCTCGTACCAGTCCGGTTCGGTGAGGCGCAGTTTGTCGAAGTCCGCGCGGGTGACGACCCGCCCGTACATCTGCTGCACCGGGATCTCGACGTTGTCCGGGTTGAGCGCGTAGCGGGCGGCGTACTGGTCGATGTTGCTGTTCAGCACGTCCTCCACCAGCTGGTTCTCGACGCGGTTGCGCGTCCAGTTGGTGGTGTAGGCCAGCAGCAGCGTCAGCCCGAATCCCAGCAGCACGAACGCGAGGATGATGCGGGTGCGCAGCTGCCGCCGGTAGCGCGGTCGGCGCCTGGTTCCCCCATGGCCCCCTTCGGCCCCCTGCGCGCGGTCCTCAGCTGGAGGCATCGGGTGCCGCGATGCGATAGCCGATGCCGTGGCGCGTCTGGATCAGCGGCGTGCCGAACGGCTTGTCGACCACCGCGCGCAGGCCGTGGATGTGCACGCGCAACGAGTCCGAATCCGGCAGCTCCTCGCCCCAGACCCGCGTCTCCAGCTCCTGGCGCGTGACCACGGCCGGCGAGGCTTCCATCAGCGCCTGCAGGATCTTCAGCGCGGTCGGGTTCAATTGCAGCAGCCTGCCTTCGCGGCGCACTTCCAGGGTGTCCAGGTTGTACTCCAGGTCGCCGACGTTGAGCACGCGCGTCTGCACGCCGCGGCCGCGGCGCGCGAGGGCGTTGAGCCGGACCTCGACCTCCTCCAGCGCGAACGGCTTGATCAGGTAGTCATCGGCGCCGGAGTCGAACCCGGCCAGCTTGTTGTCCAGGGAGTCGCGCGCGGTGAGCATCAATACGGGCGTCTGCTTGCGTGCCTCGTTGCGCAGCTTGCGGCAGACCTCCAAGCCGTCGAGGCCGGGCAGGCTCAGGTCGAGCACCACCGCGTCGAAGTCGTGGACCACGGCCAGGTGCAGGCCGGTCACGCCATCGGCGGCGAAGTCGACGGTATGCCCGCGGTCCTCGAGGTAGTCGCCGAGGTTGGCGGCGATGTCCTGGTTGTCTTCGATCACGAGGATGCGCATGGGGGATTCCTTCCTGGGGGCGTGCCCGAGTTTGCCAGAGCGCAAAGGAAGGCCCAGTCGCGGCGGGCGCCGCGCTGGGCCAAAAGTGTTACCCCGATTACCGTAATCTGCTTCGTCCAGCGAGGGATGCCTGTGCGGTACCCGGTCCGGAAAGCGGCAGGACTTCGGTCCGGACTAAGCTACGCCGGGGCCGATTAAAGGCTCGTTAAACGCCGGGGCGGATTGCCCCGCCGACGCTTCGTCACGCGCAACTGGTTGATTTTCCTAGTGGCGCGCCAGGGATGGCGCCAGGCCCGGCCGTTCCCGGGCCAGCCGCAGCCGGGTCGGGCGGATCCGCGCCGAGCGGCGCTGGAGGCGGCCGGCGACGTACTCGACGATGCGCGCCGCCACGTCCACGCCGGAGGCCCCCTCGATCCCCTCCAGGCCCGGCGAGGCGTTGACCTCGAGGATCAGCGGCCCGCGCCTGGAGCGGATGAGGTCGACGCCGCACACGCCCAACCCGAGCAGGCGCGCGGCGCGCACCGCGGTCTCCTGCTCGGCCAGGGTTGCGGTCACCGCGCGCGCCTTGCCGCCCCGGTGCAGGTTGGAACGGAACTCGCCCTTGGGCGCCTGCCGGCGCATCGCGGCGACGACCTTGCCGCCGACCACGAAGCAGCGCAGGTCCGCACCCTTCGCCTCGCCGATGAATTCCTGCACCACGAAGTTGGCATACAGGCCGCGCAGCGCCTCGATCACGCTGCGCGACGCCGACGGCTTTTCGGTCAGCATCACGCCGGCGCCCTGCGTGCCTTCGGTCAGCTTGATGACGTGCGGCGGCGGGCCGAGCAGCGACAACAGGTCGTGGGTGTCGTCCGGGTTGTCGCCGAACACGGTGATCGGCAGGCCGAGCCCCTGCGCGGCAAGCAGCTGGTGGCAGCGCAGCTTGTCGCGCGCGCGCAGGATCGCGTCGGAGGGGTTGGGCGTGTAGCTGCCCATCAACTCGAACTGGCGCAGGACCGCGGTGCCATATCGCGTGACGGACGCGCCGATGCGCGGGATCACCGCGTGGTAGCCGGCCAGCGGCCGGCCGCGGTAATGCATCGCGAAACCGTCCTCGGCGATGCGCATGTAGCACCGCAGCGGGTCGAGCACGCGCACGCTGTGCCCCTGTTCGCGCGCGGCTTCCACCAGGCGGCGCGTGGAATAGAGCTTGCCGTTGCGGGACAGGATCGCCAGCTTCATTCGTGCTCTCCCCCGGGCACGTCCCCGGACGCCAGGAACGAGCGTGCGGGATCGACCGTGAACGCGTCGGCGAGGGCGGTACGACCCAGCAACATGGGGAAGCGCATGCCGTGGCGGTCGGCGAGGTTGACCTCGACATCCCGCGCGATGCCGGCCAGTTCCAACCGCGTGCGCAGGAAGGCGCGACGCGTGCGATGGCCACCGGAGTCGGTGACGTCGCGTTCCTCCAGCAGGGGTGCAGCCGCTTCGATGACGGTACCGCCTGCCTCGCCGACGGTGAGCCGGAACCCGACCCAGGGGCCGCCCGCCTCGGTGAAGCGCCACTGCGCATCCACGTGCAATGCGCTGGTGCGCGCGCCGGTATCGACCTTGGCCCGGAGGGTCCGGATGCCCAGCGCGGGAAGCGCCACCCATTCGCGCCAGCCGATCATCGTCGCCATGGCGCCTTCATTCGTGGGATGGAGCGGGTGATGGGAATCGAACCCACGTTAGCAGCTTGGGAAGCTGCAGTTCTACCATTGAACTACACCCGCTTTCGGCCGCCATTATGGCCGGAACGGGGCCGCGGCTGAAGCCTCCGCGGCCGCCCGGCCCGGCGTCAGAAACCGCCGCCCAGCGTCACGAACACCGTGGCGTCGGTGCCACTGCCCTGGTTGACCGTCGTGCTGGCGCCGATGTCGGCCTCCAGGCCGAACAACCGGGTCCGCGCGCCGAACGTGGCCGTCGCGTACTGGTCGTCGTACTCGAGCCCGGGTACCGCGTAGGGCAGCGAGCCGGGGATCGACGACGCCTGGGCGAACGCCTGCTCCGGCGCATCCTCGAATTCCCGGTCCAGGGTCAGCCGGGCGTAGGGCCGGAACCGCGGATCCGCCACGAAGCTCGCCTGCCAGCCGATGCTGCCGATCAGCGAGTCGTATGCCTGGTCCGGGAACGCCAGCGCGCTGGAGGAGAGGTTGTCCTCGGTGTAACCGTCGACCTCGATGCGCTGCGACAGCACCGACACCACCGGCCCGTGCCGCACGGCGCCCTCGCCGAACGTCCAGCCGGCATCCACGCCGACGCCGAGGTTGCTGCCGTCCGGCGACCCGCGGTGGGTGCGGGTCGCCGGCCCCAGCTGCACGTCGCGCGCGACATCGAAGCCCAGGCGCGTCCAGCTCGCCTGCGCATTGGCCCACAACGCGCCGCGTTGCCAGCCCAGGTAGCCGCCCACCGTGGTGTCGCGCTGGTCGAATTCGCCGCGGCGCAGGCCCCAGTCGATGTCCTGGCGGCCGATGCCGACGAAGGCGCCATACGCCAGTCCGTCGCCGCCGCTGCCCACGCCGACCGTCAGGGTCGGCCCCATGCCGTCGTACGCGTCGCCGCGCTCGTAGCGCTGGAAGTCGCCACGCACGTCGGCCCACCAGTGCAGGCCCGCATTGGCGCTGGCCGCGCCCGCCCGGGCCGAGACCCGTCCGGCCCGCGCGCGCCCCACCATCGCGGCCGAGTGCGGCAGCACCGCGACCTGCCGCGGGCCTTCCAGTGCCGAGAGCGCGAGGTCGGCGATGACCTCGTGCGCCGCGCCCGTCGGGTGCACGCCGTCGGCGAACGCATACGTGTCCGGTGCGGTCGGGCTGGCGAAATTGCCGGGATTGCAGGTCAATGCCTGGGCGGTGAACGCCGGCAGGCACGCAGTGCCCGTGACGTTGGAAAACCCGTACGTCCCCGGATCGGCGGCGATCTCCTGGAGGATGGCGAACGCATCGACCGGGATCACGGCAAGACCAGCCGCGGCCAGCGCGTCGAACAGCGCCGCGTTGTAGGCCGTCGCCAGCGCCGTGCCGGTGGCGCCCTGGCCCGACACCAGGAACGACGGCGTCAGGCCGAGGTCCGGTACGTTCGGCATCAGCACGTATTGCGCGCCTGCGCCCTGCAGCAACCCGATCGCGGTGACCTGCGCACCCACCGCCGCCGCCATGGTGGCCGCGACGGGTGCGCCGTTGGCGATCGCGAACATGTCGTTGTTGCCGCCCCACACCGTGTACAGCGCGTCCGGGTCGGCGACGCCGCCGGTGGCCGCCAGGTATGCGTTGACCTGGGTCAGTACCGCAGGCACCGGGCCCAGCGCCGTGGTCGTGTTCGTGCCGTTGCGCGCGCCGCCCACGGCGAAGTTGACGCCGCCCTGGTTCACCGGCGTGGCGTCGGTGCCGTAGTAGTCGGCCAGGAAGTCGGCCCAGATGAAGTCGGGGTTCGTCGTGAAGCGCCCGATCAGCGCGCCGTTGGGTCCCACGACCTGGATCAGCGCCGGCCGGAACGCCCCGGTGTCGGTCATGCTGTCGCCGAAGAAGATGGTCTGCGAGTACGTCTGTGCGGCAGCCGGGGCCGCGGCCGCTGCGAGGGCGACGGCAAGGGCGGTGCCGAGGGGGCGGAGGAGCTGGCGCATGCGGACCTTCTGTACGGTGGCGGATGGACGCCATCGTTCCACGGATCGGGGTGGGCCGCCAATGCCTAGAATGGCGCCATGCAGGGCACCCCACTCGAGATCGTGTTCAACGACGCGCCGCTGGCCGTTCCGGCCGGCTGCACCGTCGCCGGCCTGCTCGAACGCGAGGGACTGGCCGGGCGCCGCGTGGCGGTCGAGGTCAACCGGGAGATCGTGCCGCGCAGCGCGCATGCGACGCGGGTGCTCGAAGCCGGGGACCGGGTCGAGGTGGTGCATGCGCTGGGGGGCGGCTAGCAGGTGCGCGATGCGCACCGCGGAACGGGAACCCGGCGATCCGCGGCAGGGGGAAAGTCGCCGGGACCCGTAGCTTTGCGACCCCGGCTCTCGCCGGGTGTGCCTTTTGGCGTGCAGCGGTGGCGCATCGCGCGGCGTGGGCCGGCGTCCTTGCAGCAATCGGGGGGATGGCCACATCCCGGCCCACGGATCGGACAACGCGCGGCGCGCCGGTGACCGGCCAGCACCCGGCGCGGGCCCGGCCGGCACGAGGGCGCTTGGTACCATGGACGCATGCCGAACCCCCACGAATCCGCGCCCGCTGACCGCGGGTCCGACGACGCCCTGGTCATCGCCGGGCGCCGCTACCACTCCCGCCTGCTGACCGGCACCGGCAAGTTCGCCGACCTCGAACAGACCCGCCTGGCCACCCGGGCCGCCGGCGCCGAGATCGTCACCGTCGCCATCCGCCGGACGAACATCGGACAGGCCCCGGGGGAGCCCAACCTCCTCGACGTCCTCCCGCCGGACCGCTACACGATCCTGCCCAACACCGCCGGCTGCTACACCGCCGACGACGCCGTGCGCACGTGCCGGCTCGCCCGCGAACTGCTCGACGGCCACACCCTGGTGAAGCTCGAAGTCCTGGGCGACCAGCGCACGCTGTTCCCCGACGTCGTGCAGACGCTCGCCGCGGCCGAGACCCTCGTCGCCGACGGCTTCGACGTCATGGTCTACACCAGCGACGACCCGGTGCTTGCGAAACGGCTCGAGGCCATCGGCTGCGTCGCGGTGATGCCGCTCGCCGCGCCCATCGGCTCCGGCCTCGGCATCCAGAATCGCTACAACCTGCTGGAGATCGTGGAGAACGCGAAGGTGCCGATCATCGTCGACGCCGGCGTCGGCACGGCGTCGGATGCATCGATCGCGATGGAGCTGGGTTGCGACGGCGTGCTGATGAACACCGCCATCGCCGGCGCGCGCGATCCCGTGCTGATGGCGCACGCGATGAAGCTGGCGGTCGAGGCCGGGCGCGCTGCGTTCCGCGCGGGCCGCATCCCGCGCAAGCGCTTCGCCAGCGCCTCCTCGCCGGTGGACGGGCTGGTCGGCTGATGGCGGGTCCCAAGCCCTTCACCGTCACGGAGGGCCAGCGCAGGATCCGCAGCTTCGTGTTGCGCCAGGGCCGGTTCACGCCGGCGCAGCAACGCGCGTTCGATGCGTTGTGGCCCCGCTTCGGCCTGGACTACGCGGGCACGCCGCGCGACCTCGATGCCGTGTTCGGGCGCCAGGCGCCGCGCGTGCTGGAGATCGGGTTCGGCAACGGCGAGGCGTTGCGCTTCTCCGCCGCGCGCGATCCCGACCGCGACCATGTCGGCATCGAGGTCCACGCCCCCGGCGTCGGCCGCCTGCTCAACGCGCTGGACGCGGACGATGCCCGCAACGTGCGCCTGTACCACCACGACGCGGTCGAGGTGCTCGAGCACGAGATGGTCGACGGGAGCCTGGACGAAGTCCGGATCTACTTCCCGGATCCCTGGCACAAGAAGCGCCACAACAAGCGGCGCCTGGTGAGCGCGGGCTTCGCCGCCCTGCTCGTGCGCAAGCTCGCACCCGGCGGGCGCTTGCACCTCGCGACCGATTGGCAGGACTATGCCGGGCAGATGTGGGACGTGCTGGACGCGACGCCGGGCATCGCCAACCGGGCTGGCCCGCGCGGCGCGGTGCCTCGGCCGCCCTGGCGCCCGCAGACGCACTTCGAGGCCCGCGGCCTGCGCCTGGGCCACGGGGTCTGGGACCTGGTCTACGACAAGACGCCGGACGCCTGACACGTGATGGACACCGCGCTGACGCTCACCACCGACATGAAGCTCGTGCTCGGGCTGGTGGGCTTCACGATGGCGATGTTCCTGTTCGAGCGGATCCGCGCCGACGTCGTCGCCCTGGTGGTGCTGGTCCTGCTGGGCCTGACCGGGCTGGTCGCGCCGGAGGACCTGTTCAACGGCTTCTCGGGCAACGCGGTCATCAGCATCATCGCGACCATGATCCTCGGCGCGGGCCTGGACCGCACCGGCGCGCTGAACCGGCTGGCCGGCTGGCTGCTGCGACGCGCGCACGGCGTGGAGACCCGGTTGTTGCTGCTCACCTCCGCGGTGGCCGGCCTCAATTCCTCGATCATGCAGAACCCCTCGGTGATGGCGCTCTACCTGCCGGTCGCCTCGCGGCTGTCGTCGCGCACGGGTTTGCCGCTGTCGCGCCTGCTGCTGCCGCTGGCCACCGCCATCGTGATGGGCGGCACGCTGACCATGGTCGGCAACTCGCCGCTGATCCTGCTCAACGACCTGCTGGTGTCGGCGAACGCCAACCTGCCGTCGGGCGTGGCGACGCTCGAGCCACTGCGGATGTTCGCGCCCTTGCCGATCGGCCTGACCCTGCTCGGCGCCGCCCTGCTCTACTTCCACCTGTTCGGCGACAGGCTGCTGCGCGAGGACGGCGACAAGGGCGTCACGCCTGCGCGCACCCAGAGCTACTTCGCGCAGGCGTACGGCATCGAGGGCGACGTCTACGAGTTGACCGTGGCGGCCGACAGCCCGCTGGTGGGCATGTCGCTGGGCGAGGCCGAGGCGTTGCACCGTGCGCCGCTGGTGCTGGCGCTGAAGTCCGGCAACGAGTCGCGGCTCGCGCCGCCGGCCGACACGCGCATCTGGGTGGGCAGCGTGCTCGGCGTGATGGGCGACCGGCAGGCCATCGCCGATTTCGCGCAGAACAACTTCCTGCGCCAGTCGTCGCGGCTGCGCCACTTCGGCGACCTGTTCAACCCCAGCCGCGCCGGCATTTCCGAAGCGGTGGTGCCGCCGACGTCGAAGTTCCTCGGCAAGACCGCGGGCGAGTTGCAGCTGCGCAAGCAGAAAGGCATCAGCCTGCTCGCCATCAACCGGGACAAGCAGGTGCTGCGCGAGGACGTGCGCGACGTGCCGCTGCGCGCAGGCGACATGCTGGTGCTGCACAGCATCTGGACCGACCTGGCCGTCGCCGCCAAGGGCAAGGACCTGGTGGTGGTCACCGACTATCCCAAGGGCGAGCAGCGCCCGCACAAGTTCAAGATCGCGATGGTGGTCTTCGCGGTCACCATGCTGCTGGCCCTGTCCACGCGGCTGCCGGTGTCCATCGCACTGATGACCGGCGTGGCCGGCATGCTGGTCACCGGCGTGCTGCAGATCGACGAGGCCTATGCGTCGATCAACTGGAAGACCGTGTTCCTGATGGCCTGCCTGATCCCGCTGGGCTGGGCGATGGACAGCAGCGGCGCGGCCGCGTGGATCGCAGGGAACACCCTGGACCAGCTGCCACAGGACCTGCCGGACTGGATCCTGCAGGCGGCGCTGGCGCTGCTCACGTCGATCTTCTCACTGGTGATCAGCCACGTCGGCGCGACGATCGTGATGGTGCCGATGGCCATCAACCTGGCGCTCGCCGCCGGTGGCGACCCGACGGTGTTCGCGCTGATCGTCGCGCTTTCGGCGTCCAACAACTTCATGACCGCGTCCAACCCGATCATGTCGATGATCACCGGTCCTGCGGACTACCGCAGCGCCGACCTCTGGCGCGTCGCGGGGCCGCTGTCGCTCGTCTACCTGGTGATCGTGGTGATCGCGGTGAACCTACTCTTCTGACGCGAGCCAGACGGCGCCGTCGCGCACCACGATCGGCACCGCGCGCAGGTGCTCGCCGCGGCAGGGTCCGGAAACGCATTCGCCGGCACCGAGCTCGAAGGTGGCGCCATGCACCGCGCACACCAGCCCGCCGTCCCGGGTGCGGAGGAACTTGCCGGGCGACCAGTCGAGCCGGCGGCCGGCATGCGGGCAGACGTTGAGCCAGGCGCGCACGTCGTCGCCGTCGCGGTGCAGCAGCAGCGACTCGGGTTCACCGCCGATGGTGGCGTCCGCCGCGCAGACCTCGCCGTCCGGCAACTGCGACAGTGCGGACAACGCCGGGGGTGCGCCTTCCGTCTCAGTTCGGGCCTCGCCAGCCGGCCCGGCCGCGTCGTTTAACGAGATCCTCACATACTCACCTGTTCATCACCCGATACTGCCCGCCCGGTCCGCCGCCATTGTGTCATTCGCCGATGTTCGTTCGCGCCTTCCGTTTCGACTCGTCCCGCCTGCAAGCCGCCTTCGCGCCGCGCAAGCCGCGCAATCCGCTGCTGCGCCTGGTGGCCGGGCTCGTCGGCCTGGTCGTGCTCGCGGCGATGCTGGTGCTCGGGTTGTTCGCCGGCACCGCGATGCTGCTCGCCGGCCTGGGGCTGCGCCTGCTGCGCCAGCGCAACCGGCCTGCCGCGCGCCCGCGCGACGTGGTCGAGGGCGAATACAGGATCGTCGGCAAGTCCGGCCTGCCACTCGCCCGCTGACGCGGCGCGTGGCCTTCGTCTTCCCCCCTCCGCCGCAACCCTGCCTGCGCGTCGCCGGCGCGCACGACGACGCCTGGTTCCCGGTCCGCCGCATCTATTGCGTCGGCCGCAACTTCGCCGACCACGCGCGCGAGATGGGTGCGGCCGCACCCGCCGCAGGTGCCGACCGGGGCAGCCCCGTGTTCTTCCTCAAGCCTGCCGATGCGCTGGTGCCGGGCGGCGGCGACATCCCGTATCCGCCCGGCACGCGCGAGCTGCACCACGAAGTCGAGCTCGTGGTGGCGCTCGGCCATGACGCGCCTGCCGGCACCGTGTCGCCCGCCGGCGCGGGCGCCCTGGTGTTCGGCTACGGCATCGGCCTGGACCTGACACGGCGCGACCTGCAGGCCGCGGCCAAGTCCAGGGGGCTGCCCTGGGACACGGGCAAGAGTTTCGATTTCGCCGCGCCCGCGAGCGCGCTGCTGCCCGCTGCCGCGGTGGGCACGCTGGGCCACCGCACCCTGTCGCTGGACGTGGACGGCGTGACGCGGCAGTCCTCGACGCTCGACCGGATGACCTGGTCGGTCCCCGAGATCCTGCATGAACTGTCGAAGCTCTATGCGCTCCGCGCGGGCGACCTGGTGTTCATGGGCACGCCGGCCGGCGTCGGCCCGTTGTCCACCGGCAACCGGTTCCGCGCGGCACTGGACGACCTGCTCGAACTGGAAGGAACGATCACGTGATCAATGAATTCAAGGCCTTCATCGCCCGCGGCAACGTGCTGGACCTGGCGGTCGCCGTGGTGATCGGCGCGGCCTTCGGCAGGATCGTCACCGCGCTGGTCGACGGGATGATCATGCCGGTGGTCGGGCTGGCGATGGGCGGCGTGGATTTCTCGCAGCTCTACGTCGCGCTGGACGGCAAGGACTACGCCAGCCTCGCGGCGGCGCAGGAAGCCGCCGCGCCGGTGGTCACCTACGGCGCCTTCCTCCAGACCCTCATCGACTTCCTGGTCATCGCGTTCGTCATCTTCCTGGTGGTCAGGGCGTACAACCGGATGAACAAGCCGGCCGAAGCCGCCCCCGCCGCCCCTTCCGAGGAGATCCTGCTGCTGCGGGAGATCCGCGATTCGCTCAAGCGCTGAGGAATTCCATGCCTGTTGCCACGTCGCGTGCCATCGCCCTGCCGTTGCTTGCCTCGTTCCTGTTCGCCCCTGCCGCCCGGGCGCAGGACACGGCAGCCCAGTTGCGCGAGGCGGCGCTCGCCAGCGACCTCGGCTACCGCATCGTCGAGTCGCTGACGACCGAAGTCGGACCACGCCCCGGCGGCAGCGAAGCCGATGCACGCGCGGTCGCCTGGGCCGAGGCCAGGTTCCGCGCCCTGGGCTACGACAAGGTGTGGACCGAGGCCGTGACATTCCCGCGCTGGGTGCGTCGCAGCGAACGCGCCGAGGTCCTGGGCGCGCACGCGCAACCGCTGGTGGTCACGGCGCTGGGCGGCAGCCCGGGCGGCACGGTCGAGGGCGGGATCGTGCGCTTCCCCGACCTCGCGTCGTTGCAGGCGGCGCCGGCCGGATCGCTGGCGGGCAGGATCGCGTTCGTTGATTACGAGATGGCCCGCGCGCGCGACGGCAGCGGTTACGGTCCCGGCTCGCAGGTGCGTTCGCGCGGCCCGTCGGCGGCGATCCGCGCCGGCGCAATCGGTTACCTCATGCGTTCCGCCGGCACCGACTCGCACCGCAACCCGCACACCGGCGGCACGCGCTACGAGGAAGGCCTCGTGCCGATCCCGGCAGCGGCCCTGTCGATCCCCGATGCCGACCAGCTCACGCGCCTGCTGGCCCTGGGCGAGCCGGTCCGCGTGCGCATCGCGCTCGACGTCGGCTGGGACGGCACCGCGACCTCGCACAACGTCATCGGCGAGATCACGGGCAGCGAGCGACCAGGGGAAGTCGTGCTGATCGGGGCGCACCTGGATTCCTGGGACCTGGGCACCGGCGCGATCGACGACGGCGCCGGCATCGGCATCACCATGGCCGCCGGCAAGCTGATCGGCGACCTGCCGCGCGCGCCGGCGCGCACGATCCGCGTGGTGGCGTTCGCCAACGAGGAGCACGGGCTGTCCGGCGCGAAGGGCTATGCCGCCGCGCACGCCGACGAGGTCGCGCTGCACCAGGTCGCGGCCGAGAGCGATTTCGGCGCGGGCCGCATCTACGCCTACGCCAGCTCCGGTGCACCGGAAGCGGCAGCCGCGGACGCCCGCATCGCCAAGGCGCTCGCCCCGCTGGGCATCGTGCACACGCCCGGCGAAGGCGGCCCCGGCCCCGACATCGGTCCGCTCCGCGACCTCGGCATCGCGTGGGCCACGCTCCGCCAGGACGGCACCGACTACTTCGACCTGCACCACACCCCCGACGACACCCTCGACAAGATCGACCCCGCCGCCCTCGCCCAGAACGTCGCGGCCTATGCCGTGTTCGCATACCTGGCCGCGGACGCCGAGGGCACATGGGGCAGCGCACCGAAAGCGCCTGTTGCTCCGTAGGTAGGGTGGCGGGAACGATGCGCAGGGGGCGCATCCGTGGCTCCCAAGCGGGACACGCCGCAAGTACGTCCATGTAGGCTACTCAGCGCCATCCATGGCGCTGAGTGTCCCGCTTGGGAGCCACGGATGCGCCTTCGCAAGTTGCGTAGCGCCTGCCATTCAACAAAAGCGCCGGAAGACCTTCGAGGGCGGAGTTGCCTGTCCCTGCCGGGACAATACGCGCCATGGATGGCGCGGATTAGCCTACATGGACGTATTCACGGCGTGTCCCGGCAGGGACAGGCAACTCCGCCACCCGCGAAGGCGACCCGCCGCCCTCATTCCAGCAACGGCGAATCCAGGACTTTCGACTTGCGCCCGAGCACTTCGCGGGCGGCGTCGCGGAGGCTTTCGCGGGAGACTTCGCGGTCGGGGAGCAGGCGCCGGACGACGTCGTCGAGGTCGCGCTTGCCGTCTGTGGCGCGATCGATCTCGGCCGCCAGGTCCGCGAACAGCTCGACCGCGCGCGCCGTGGTTTCCTCGCGGGAGCGGTTGGTGTCGAGCCGGTCGACGCCTTCGCCGTGCCCGCGCATCCAGTCGAATGCCTTCCGCGCGCGGCTGTCGCTGAGCAGGCCCGCCCGGCGCGGCAGTTCGATCGAGTAGTACTCGGCCAGTCCCTCCACGATCCAGTCGTCGTCCCTCGCGCCGCGCAGGCGCGTGACCACGTGGACGAGCTCGTGCGCCGGCGTGCTGCTGCCGTTCTCGCTGATCAGCGGGCGCTCCTGGTGCAGGTAGAGCGAGCGCGGGCCGGACAGCCCGCCGCGCCACATCGGGTCGGCGGCCTGGACCAGCAGCAGGCGTGGCGGAAGGTCCCCGAAGGCCCGTTCGAGTTCGGGGCCGAGCGCGGTGACGAAGGCGAGCAGGTCCCCGCGATGCACGTCCTGCCCGGTGGGTGCCGCGACCGCGACGCGCATGCCGGCGATGCGGTCGCGGCGCACGCCGAGCTTGCCGAAGATCATCCAGCCTTCCGGGCGATCCATGCGCCGCTCGGGATCCACGACCACGTAGGCCTTGCCGTCGTTGCTGCGGCCATACGGGACTTCCGCGCTCCATCCCTTCGGCAGCGCGAAGCGCAGGCGCGCGCGCGCGTCGGCGCCCCGGGTGACCGTCGCCCGCAGTGGCGGCACCAGGTCGTCGCCGCGCAGCACGGCCCAGTCCCGGGTGATGCGGGCGTCGTAGCCGTCGCCGCGGCGCTCGTGGTCGATGCGCACGCGGTACTGCAACGTGCCGCCGTCGCGCGGCACGTCCCAGGTGTAATCGTCGCCGTCTCGGCTGAGCGCGCCGTCCGCGCGCACCGCGTGGTAGCGGTCGCGGTCCAGCGGCACGCGCACGCGGATGAGGCGACCGTCGATCGGCGCCGTGGCGATGACGACCTGCGCCTCGCCGCTCGCGGGGAGCAGCGCCACCCGGTAATCCAGCGCGAAATCGGATGCCGCTGCCGCCAATGGCAACAGCAACAGCAACAGTGCGGACAGTACTGACAACTGGATGGGGGACGGGAACGGGCGCATGGCGCGCATGATTCAACCGCCCCGCTGAACCCACGCCGCCAAGAGCACCGCGGTGGCGGCGGACACGTTGAGGCTCTCCACCGCCCCGCTGCCGGGAATCGACAGGCGCAGGTCGCAGGCGCCCGCCAATGCGGGGTCCATGCCCCCGCCCTCCGCGCCCAGGACGAACACCACCCGCTCGGGCAGCGCCGCGGCGAACAGGTCGCCACCGCCGTGGACCACGGTCGCCGCCAGCCGGAAGCCGGCGCCCCGCAACTGGGCGATGGCGTTGTCGCTGCGCCCCATGCGCACGAACGGCACGGCCTCCGCGCCGCCTTCGGCCACGCGCGCGGCCGCGCCCGACAGCGCCAGCGGTGCATCCTTCGGCAGCAGCACCGCGGCGACGCCGAAGTGCGCCGCGCTGCGCAGGATGGCGCCCAGGTTGTGCGGGTTGCCGACGCCGTCGAGCCACAGCGCGCAGCACGGCCCTTCCGGAAGCGCACGCAGCCAGGTGGTGAGCACGTGGGGTTCCTCCCGCAGCACGTCGGCGACCACGCCCTCGTGGTGCGTCGTGGACGCCAGCTTGCGCAGGTCTTCGTCCTCCACCACCCGGTAGCCGACACGATGCGCGGCGCACCATTTCAGCACCGGCTGCAGGGCGCCGATCCGGTCCTCGCGCAACCACACCTTCCGGATCGCGTGCGGCCGTCGCGCGTGGACGGCCAGGATCGCGTTCAGCCCATGCAGCCGGAGTTCGGCGGCATCACCGGCCATCGCCTGCCTGTGGACGCGGGAGGTCGGGCTCGCTGCCGGCCTCGCGGCGCTCCCAGTAATGCGCGTTGCGGATGCCCAGCGCCAACGGGTCGAAGGTGAAGTCTCCCTGCGCGCCGATGCCCGCGTCCTTCTGGCGCTTGTAGTCGCGCAGCGCGACCAGCGCCGGCTTCTGCAGGATCACGATCGCGATCAGGTTCAGCCACGCCATCGTCCCGACGCCGATGTCGCCCAGCCCCCAGGCGAGCGCGGTCGTGCGGAACACGCCGTAGACCACCGCCGCGAGGATCACCACGCGCAGCACCTGGATCAGCCAGGGGCGATGCACCTTGCGGTTGATGTAGGCGACGTTGGTCTCGGCCATGTAGTAGTAGGTGACGATCGTGGTGAACACGAAGAACAGGATCGCCACGGCGACGAAGCCTGCGCCCCACCCCGGGAACACGCTGTCGACCGCGGCCTGCGGGAAGTCCGGGCCGGCAACGGCCCCGTCGAGCCCCTGGTACAGGAACCCGCCGGCCGGGTTCACGACGTTGTACATGCCGGTGCCCAGGATCATGAACGCGGTGGCGCTGCACACCAGCAGCGTGTCCACGTACACCGCGAACGCCTGCACGAAGCCCTGCTGTGCCGGATGCTGCACCTCGGCGGCCGCGGCGGAGTGCGGGCCGGTGCCCTGTCCGGCCTCGTTCGAGTAGATGCCGCGCTTGACGCCCCATTCGATCGCCAGGCCCAGCATCGCGCCGAAGCCGGCGTGCACGCCGAACGCGCTCTCGAAGATCAGCGCGAACATGTCCACGACGTCCTCGGGGTTCAGCACCATGATCGTGAACGCGACCAGGATGTACGCGACCGCCATGAAGGGCACGACGAACTGCGCGAAGGCAGCGATGCGCTTGACGCCGCCGTAGATGATCAGCCCGAGGAACAGCACGATCACCGCGGCGATCACCCAGGGCGGGATGCCGAACGCCGTGGTCATGCTCTCGGCCAGGGTGTTGACCTGGACGATCGGCAGCAGGAATCCGCAGGCGACGATGGTCACGACGGCGAAGATCCACGCGTACCACCGCTGGCCCATCGCCTTCTCGATGTAGTACGCCGGGCCGCCGCGGAACTGTCCCTGGTCGTCCTTTTCCTTGTAGATCTGGGCCAGGGTGCACTCGACGTACGAGGTCGACGCGCCCAGGAACGCCATGACCCACATCCAGAACACCGCGCCAGGCCCGCCGAAGGCGATGGCGGTGGCGACGCCGGCGATGTTGCCGGTCCCCACGCGCCCGGCCAGCGACATGGCCAGCGCCTGGAACGACGACACGCCCGCGTTCGACGACTTGTTGTTGAACATCAGCCGGATCATCTCCGGCACGCCCCACACCTGCATGAAGCGGGTGCGGATCGAGAAGTACAGCCCCAGCCCGAGGCACAGGACGATCAGCGCCTGGCTCCAGATGATGGCGTTGAGTTGGTTGACGACTGCTTCCACGTGGCCTCCCCAGGGATGGTCCGGCGCGCCACGGGCGGCCGGCGAGCGGCCACCTTACAAGATTCAGGCGGCGCGCTCGCCCACCGGGGGCGTCCCTGCCTCGAGCCTGTCGAGCTCGTGCCCGACGGCGTCCGGCGAGCGCGTGAACGGGGCGAGCAGCACGTAGGCGGCCGGCACCACCAGCAGCGAGAGCACGGTAGAGAACGCAACGCCGAAGATCACCACCACGCCGATGGCAGCGCGGCTGGCGGAGCCGGGCCCGCCCGCCAGGACCAGCGGCAATGCCCCCATGATCGTGGCCACGGACGTCATCAGGATCGGGCGCAGGCGGACGGCGGCCGACTCCACGATCGCGTCGTGGATGCTGCGTCCCTGGTCGCGCAACTGGTTGGCGAACTCCACGATCAGGATGCCGTTCTTCGCCGCCAGGCCCACCAGCATCACGATGCCGATCTGGCTGAACAGGTTGAGGGTGCCGCCGGTGAGCGCCAGGCCGCCCAGCGCGCCGAGCACGGCCAGCGGCACCGTGAGCATGATGGTGAACGGATGCACGAAGCTCTCGAACTGCGCGGCCAGGACCAGGTACACGACCAGCAACGCCAGCGCGAAGGTCAGCAGCACCGCGCCACCGGCCTTCTGGTACTCGCGCGACTCGCCCTTCCAGTCGACTTGCGCGTACTCGGGCAGCTCGGCCTCGACCATGCCGTTGACCCATTCGATCGCCTCGCCCAGCTCGTAGCCGGGCGCGAGGCCGGCGCTGATCGTGATCGCGCGCAGGCGGTTGAACCGGTTGAGGCTGCCGGCCTCCGCCAGTTCCTCGAGCGTCACCAGGTTGGACAGCGGGACCAGGGTGCCGTCGCGCCCCGGCACCTGCAGCGCGGCGAGGTCCGCGGGATCGGTGCGCCCGCTGCGGCCGGCCTGCACGATGACGTCGTACTCCTCGCCGTCCTGCACGAACGTGGTCACGCGGCGGCCGCCCATCATGGTCTCGAGCGCGTGGCCGATGTCGGTGACGCTCACGCCCAGGTCGGCGGCGCGACGGCGGTCGATCTGCACGCGCATCTGCGGGCGCGTCTCCTGGTAGTCGGAGTCGACCGAGAACAGGCCCGGGTTCTGCTCCATCCGCGCCATGACGAGGTCGCGCCAGCGCGCGAGCTCCGCGTACTCGGGGCCGCCGAGGACGACCTGCAGCGGCTGCCCGCGGCTGCCCACCAGGCCCGAGCTGACGCGCGGGTTCGCGCGCACGCCCGGCAGCTGCTCCAGCTCGCCACGCAGGTCGGCGACGATCTCGTTGGTGCTGCGCTCGCGCTGGTCCCAGTCCTGCAGGAAGACGATGACGTTGCCGGTGTGCATCTCCTCGCTGGCGCCCCATCCGCCGGGCACGCGCGTGTTGTAGCGCTGGATCGGCTCGTCCTGGCCGCTGATGCCGGCGAAGATGCCCTCGACCTGCTTCATCTGCTCGACGGTGTAGTCGAAGCCGGCGCCTTCGGGCCCGACGATCGACACGAAGAACGCACCCCGGTCCTCGGCGGGCGCCAGCTCGGAGGGCACCACGCGGACCAGCGCGAAGCTCAGCACCAGCGCGCCGAGCATCAGGGCGCCCCAGAGCCACGGCCGCTCCACGCTGCGTTCCAGCAGCGCGCGATAGCGCAGGCTGGTCGCATCCAGGCGCGCCATCACCCAGCGATGGACGGCGGTGGACTTTTCCTCGCGATGCGGTCGCACCAGCTTGGACGCCATCATCGGCGTCAGCGTGAGCGCGACGAACGCGGAGATCGCCACGGCGCCCGCCAGCGCGACGGACAACTCGCGGAACAGGCGTCCGGCGCTCCCCTCCATGAAGCCGACCGGCAGGAACACCGCGATCAGCACCGTGGTCGTGGCGATCACCGCGAACGCGACCTGGCGCGTCCCGCGACGCGCCGCCACCAGCCGCGGCTCGCCCAGGTCCGCGCGCCGCTGGATGTTCTCCAGCACGACGATCGCGTCGTCGACGACCAGCCCGATGCACAGCACCAGCGCGAGCAACGTCAACAGGTTGATCGAGTAGCCGAACAGGTACAGCGGCACGAA
This sequence comes from Luteimonas sp., assembly GCA_036675265.1. GTDB lineage: Bacteria > Pseudomonadota > Gammaproteobacteria > Xanthomonadales > Xanthomonadaceae > CAMPJU01. The sequence goes on along the minus strand of JAKFFJ010000017.1, from coordinate 44,824 downwards.
TGCCGCCACCAGGCAGACGGGCACCGTCATCGCGGGGATCATCGCGGCGCGGAAGCTGCCCAGGAACAGCCAGATCACCAGCACCACGAGGGCGACGGCCTCGGCGAGCGTCCAGTACACGCGCTTGATCGATTCCTCGATGAAGACCGTGTCGTCGTAGGCGACGAAGATCTCCATGCCCTCGGGCAGGGTCGCCTGGATCCGCCCGGCTTCCGCGCGTGCGGCGCGTGCGACGTCCAGCGCGTTGGCGGTGGAGGTCTTGACGATGCCCAGGCCGATGTTGGGCTGCCCGTTGCTGCGGTAGTAGGCGCGCCGTTCCGCCGAAGCGAGTTCCACCTCGGCAACGTCGCCCAGCCGGACCGGGTAACCGTCCGCGCCATCGGTCAGCGGGATCTCGGCGAAGTCGCCGGGCTCCAGGTATTCGCGCGCGACGCGCAGGGTGAAGTCGCGGTCCTGCGACTCCAGGCGCCCGGCGGGCAGCTCCACGTTCTCGGCGCGCAGGGCGTCCTCGACATCGGTGACGTCCAGGCCGCGGGCGGCCAGCGCGTCGGCATCGAGCCAGACGCGCATCGCGTAGCGCTGCTGGCCGCCGATCCGCACCTGCGCCACGCCGTCCAGGCTGGACAGGCGGTCCACGATGTAGCGCTCGGCGTAGTCGGTGAGCTGCAGCGTGTCCAGCGAGTCGCTGCTCATGTTGAGCCAGATCACCGTCTCCGAATCGCTGTTCGCCTTCTCGACCTCGGGTGCGTCGGCCTCGTCGGGCATGCGGTCGACGACGTCGCTGATGGCGTCGCGGACGTCGTTGGCCGCCGCCTCGATGTCGCGCTCGAGGGTGAACTCGATGTTGACCGACGCGCGCCCGTTGACGCTGCGCGACTCGATGGTCTCGATGCCCTCGATGCCCGACAGCGCGTCCTCCAGCAACTGGGTGACGCGGGTCTCCACGACCGCCGCCGACGCGCCGGGATAGCCGACGTCCACCGACACGATCGGCGGGTCGATCGCCGGCAGTTCGCGCAGCGTCAGCCGGCTGAAGGCCATCACGCCCAGGACGATCAGCAGCAGGCTGAGCACCGTGGCGAACACGGGCCGGCGGATCGAGACGTCCGAAAGCTTCACCGGGCTTCGCGCTCCCCGGCATCGACGACCACGCTGCCGGGCCGCAACTTGCCCGTGCCGTCCACCACGATGCGATCCCCGGGATCGAGGCCCGACAGGATCTCCGCCTGGCCCTGCTGCCGGCTGCCGACCGACACCGGTGTCCGTTCCACCTTGCCGCCTTCGCCCACGCGCCAGGCGAACGCCTCGGTCCCCACCTGCACGATCGCGATCTCCGGCACCACCAGCGCCTCGCGCTCCGGCTGGTGCAGGCGCACTTCCACCAGCATGCCGGGGCGCAGGCGGTGGTCGGGATTGGGGAAGTCGGCCCGGACCGTCAGCGTGCGCGTCGAAGGATCGATGCGCGAGCCGATGGTCGACACCGTGCCCTCGAACTCGATTTCCGGGTAGGCGGTCGCGCGACCGCTCACCCGCTGGCCGGTGGCAAGCGAGGCCAGCGCGCGTTCCGGCACCGGGAAGTCGACGTACACGCGGTCGATCGCGTCGAGCGTGGCGATCACGGTGCCGGGGGTGACCAGCGCGCCCGGGCTGACCTCGCGCAGGCCGAGCTTGCCGGCGAAGGGGGCGCGGATGGTGCGGTCGCCCAGCTGGGCGCGCACCTGGGCGACGCGCGCACGGGCGGCGTCGCGGTTGGCCCGCTGCGTGTCGAGTTGCGCGCGCGCAATGAGCTGCTGTTCGGCAAGTTCGGCCTGGCGCCGGTACAGCCGCTCGGCTTCATTGGCCGCCGCCTGCGCCTCGGCGAGCGAAGCCTGCTGCTGGCGCCCGGACAGGGTGACCAGCGGCGCACCCGCGCGGACCGTGTCGCCACTGTCGAAGTGCACGCGCTCGACGGTCTCGCTGACCTTCGCGGTGACCGCGACGGACTCGCGGGCCTGCACGGTGCCGACGGCGCGCAGCAGGTCGGTCCAGGGGCGGACTTCGACGGTCGCGGTGGTGACCGGGATCGCCTGGGTGCCGGCATCCGCGGCGCGCGCGGCGTCGCGGGCACAGCCGGCAACGGCCGCCAGGGTCAGCAGCAACAGGGTCGCGACGGCGCGGCCGGGACGGCGTGGGGGGGGCGTCTGGGGCATCCCCCGATTGTAAGGGCGCCTTCACGCAATGCCCGTGACAAGGGTCAGGGATGTCGAGACCGGATGCGGCTATCGACCTCGCGCGCGGAGGAGTAGAAAGGCACTGCCCCCTTCCCGGCCACGCATCCGCCATGCCCCTCCTCGACGACATCACCGCCACCATCGGCAACACCCCCATCGTCCGCCTGCAACGCGTCGCACCCGCGCACGCCACGCTCTACGCGAAGGTCGAGTCCTTCAATCCCGGTGGCTCGGTCAAGGACCGGCTGGCGCTGGCCATCATCCTCGACGCGGAACGGCGCGGCCTGCTGGCGCCGGGCGACACCGTGGTGGAAGCCACGTCCGGGAACACCGGGATCGCTTTGGCGATGGTCTGCGCCGCCCGCGGCTACCGCTTCGTCGCGGTGATGAGCGAAACCTTCTCGGTGGAGCGACGGAAGCTCATGCGGGCGTACGGCGCGAAGGTGATCCTCACTGCCGCGGCCGAGCGTGGCAGCGGCATGGTGCGCAGGGCGGCCGAGCTGGCGGAACGCCACGGCTGGTTCCTCGCGCGCCAGTTCGAGAATCCGGCGAACCCGGCCTACCACCGCAACACGACCGCCGCCGAGATCCTGCGCGACTTCGCCGGACGCAGGCTCGACCACTTCGTCACCGGCTGGGGCACCGGCGGAACCCTCACCGGCGTGGCGCAGGTGCTGAAGGTCGCGCGTCCCGAAGTGCGCGTGACTGCATGCGAGCCCGCAGGCGCCGCGCTGCTGTCGGGCGACGCGTGGCAGCCACACAAGATCCAGGGCTGGACGCCCGATTTCGTGCCGCAGGTGCTGGACCGCGATGCGGCCGATGCGATCGTGAAGATCGACGATGTGCTGGCGCGAGACACCGCGCGGCGCCTCGCGGCGGAAGAGGGCCTGTTCGTCGGGATTTCCGCAGGCGCGACCGTGGCGGCCGCGCTGCAGGTCGCGCGCGACGCCCCGGAGGGCGCCGTGCTGCTGGCGATGCTGCCGGATACCGGCGAGCGCTACCTGTCGACGTTCCTGTTCGAAGGGATGGAGGAAGGGTCGGACGAGGCCTGGCTGGCGACGCTCTAGGCGCCGCCGCCTTCCCACTGGCCCAGCGCGGCCAGGCCGTTGTCGCGGGCGCGGGCGAACACCGTTTCCTGCGCCTTGCCGACGTTGCCGGCCAGGTCCTTCGACCAGAGCTGCAGCGCGGCCGACTGCATGGCGCGGCCGTAGGAGAACGACAGCGGCCACGGGTTCGGGCCCATGCGGTTCATCATGTCCAGGTGCGCGGTGGCGTCCTCGTCGGACTGGCCGCCGGACAGGAACACGATGCCCGGCAGGATCGCCGGCACGGTCGACTTCAGGCACTGCAGCGTGGCGGCAGCGACTTCCTCGACCGAGGCGTCCTCGCCGCTGGTGCTGCCGGGCAACACCATCGACGCCTTCAGGATGGTGCCCTCGAGCAGGACGTTGTGCTCGTACAGCGCCGAGAACAGCGAGCGCAGCGTGACCTCGGTGACCTCGAAGCAGGTGTCGATGTCGTGCGCGCCGTCCATGATCACTTCCGGCTCCACCATCGGCACCAGCCCCTGCTCCTGGCACAGCGCGGCGTAGCGCGCCAGCGCGTGGGAGTTGGCCTCGATGCAGGTGCCGGACGGGACGTCGTCGCCGATGTTGATCACCGCGCGCCACTTGGCGAAGCGCGCACCGAGCCTGTAGTACTCCTCCAGGCGCGTGCGCAGGCCGTCCAGGCCCTCGGTCACGACTTCGCCCGGGAAACCGGCCAGGGGATGCGTGCCCTTGTCCACCTTGATGCCGGGGATGATGCCGTTCTCGGCCATTACCTTCGCGAACGGCACGCCGTCCCGGGTGGACTGCCGGATGGTCTCGTCGAACAGGATCGCGCCGGAGATGTACTTGCCGAGGTTCGGCGTGGTGAGCAGCATCTCGCGGTAGGCGCGCCGGTTCTCCTCGGTGCACTCGATGCCGACGCCGTCGAAGCGCTTCTTGATGGTCGTGTTCGACTCGTCGATCGCGATGATGCCCTTGCCCGGGGCCACCATGGCCAGGGCGGTCTCGGCCAGCTGTTCGATGCTCATTCCAGGCTTCCTGCGGCGTTCGGGGAAACCCGAATTGTAGCCCGGATGCAGGCGCGAAGCGCCGGAATCCGGGGGTTCAGAGCTCGCCCAGGCCCTCGGCGGCCCCTTCCGGGCCGACCTGCAGCAGGCGCAGCGTGTTGGTCGCGCCGTGGTGCTCCATGTGGTCGCCGCTGGTGAAGATCACGCGGTCGCCGACGGACAGCCGGCCGGCGTCGAACAACTGCCGCACCGCGCTGCGGGCCGCATCGCGCGAGGCCTGCCCGCGGCTGTCGAAGTCGATCGGGACGACGTCGCGCATCAGGGCCATCCGGCGCCGGGCCCCGTCATGGCGCGACAGGGCGTAGACCTGCGCCGGCGAGCGGAACCGCGACAGGAACCTGGCGGTGCCGCCGGATTCGGTCATGGCCACGATCGCGCGCACGCCGATGTGCTCGGAGAGGAACATCGCGGCCATCGCGATCGCCTGGTCGGCGCGCTGCAGGTTGCGCGGCGCGGCCTCGAAGTCGGTGTCGTGGGTGAACTGGCGCTCGGCGCCGGCGCAGATGCGGGCCATCGCCGCCACCGCGCGCACCGGCCACGCGCCGGCTGCCGTTTCCTGGGACAGCATCACGGCGTCGGTGCCGTCGATCACCGCGTTGGCGACGTCGAGCACCTCGGCGCGGGTCGGAATCGGGCTCTCGACCATCGACTGCAGCATCTGGGTCGCGGTGATCACCACCTTCCCGCGCGCCAGCGACTCGCGGATGATCTTCTTCTGCAGGCCCGGCAACTCGGCGTCGCCGATCTCCACGCCCAGGTCGCCGCGCGCGACCATCACCACGTCGCTGGCGTCGATGATCTCCGACAGGTTCTCGATGGCCTCGGCGCGCTCGATCTTCGCCACCAGCGCGGCCTCGCAGCCGGCTGCGCGCGCGATGCGGCGCGCTTCGTGCATGTCGCCCGCGTGCCGGCAGAACGACACGGCGATGAAGTCCACCCCGATGCCTGCGGCGATGCCGATCAGCTCGCGGTCGCGTTCGGTGAGCGCCCCCAGCGACAGGCCGCCCCCCTGCTTGTTCAGCCCTTTCCGGTCCGACAGCACGGCGTCGTTGATGACCGTCGTCCGGATGCGTTCGCCTTCGACCGCCTCGACCTGCAACTGCACCATGCCGTCGTCGAGCAGCAGCACGTCGCCGGCCTGCACGTCGCCCGGCAGGCCCAGGTAGCTCACGCCGACCTGCGTGGCATCCCCGGGCGGCGCGTCGGCCATGGCGACCAGGTCGAAGCGATCGCCCGCCACCAGCTGCACCTTGCCTTCGGCGAAACGCTCGATCCTGATCTTGGGCCCGGGCAGGTCCGCCAGGATGCCGACCTCGGCGCCGGCCCGCGCAGCGGCTTCGCGCACCGCGCTGGCGCGGTCGGCCTGCGCGGATGGATCGCCGTGGGAGAAGTTGAGCCGGACCACGTCGACGCCGGCTTCCAGCAGGGCATCGAGCACGCCCGGCTTGTCGGTCGCGGGACCGAGCGTCGCGAGGATCTTGGTGCGGCGCTCCGGGACGGGATGCTTGCCGGAAGCGGTCTTCGGGTCGGTCATGGTCGTCGCGTCGAGGTCCCGGGCACGCTAGCACAGGGCTTCGGGAGGATCAGCCGGTGCCACGGGCCCGCAGCGCGGTGACCGCCGGCAATTCCTTGCCCTCGAGGAACGCCAGGAACGCGCCGCCGCCCGTCGAGATGTACGACAGGTCGCTGGCAATCCCGTACTTGTCGACGGCCGCCAGGGTGTCGCCGCCGCCGGCGATCGAGAACGCGCCGGACGCGGCGATCGCGCGCGCCAGGGTCTCGGTGCCCTTGCCGAACGCGTCGAACTCGAACACGCCGACCGGGCCGTTCCAGACCACCGTGCCGGCGTCCGCGATCATCGCCGCATAGCGCGCCGCGGTGTCGGGCCCGATGTCCAGGATCATGTCGCCGGCTTCCACCGCGTCGACCGCCTTGACCGTGGCCGGCGCGTCCGCGGCGAAGCGAGGCGCCACCACCACGTCGGTGGGCACCGGGATGTCGGCGCCGCGCGCCTTCGCGTCCGCCATGATCTTCCGCGCGGTATCGACCAGGTCGGCCTCGACCAGCGACTTGCCCACGCCGTGCCCCGTCGCCGCGATGAAGGTGTTGGCGATCCCGCCACCGACGATCAGCTGGTCCACCTTGCCGACCAGCGAGGTCAGCAGCTCGAGCTTCGTGGACACCTTGCTGCCCGCCACGATCGCCAGCAGCGGACGCGCGGGTGCGTCGAGCGCCTTGCCGAGCGCGTCGAGCTCGGCCATCAGCAGCGGTCCGCCGCACGCCACGGCAGCCTCCGCGATCACGCCATGCGTGGACGCCTGGGCGCGGTGCGCGGTGCCGAACGCATCCATGACGAACACGTCGCACAGCGCGGCGTAGGACTTCGCCAGGGCGGGCGCATCCTTCTTCTCGCCGACGTTCATGCGGCAGTTCTCGAGCAGGACCAGCCGGCCCGGCTCGACCGGCACGCCGCCCACCCAGTCGCGCACCAGCGGCACGTCGATGCCGAGCAGTTCGCCCAGGCGTGCCGCGACCGGCGCCAGCGAATCGGCCTGGCTGAACTCGCCCTCCACCGGGCGGCCCCGGTGCGACATGACCATCACCGCCGCGCCCTGGTCGAGCAGGCGGCGCAAGGTGGGCAGCGCCGCCATGATCCGTTGTTCCGACGTGATGCGGCCTGCCTCGTCGATGGGGACGTTGAGGTCCTCGCGGACCAGCACGCGCTTGCCTGCCAGGTCCAGGTCGGTCATGCGGAGGATGGGCATGGCCTTACTTGCCCGAGATGACCTTGGCCAGCTCCAGGCACTTGTTGGAGTAGCCCCACTCGTTGTCGTACCAGCTCACCAGCTTGACGAAGGTGTCGTCCATGGCGATGCCGGCCTCGGCGTCGAAGATCGAGGTGCGCGCATCACCGCGGAAGTCGGTGGCGACGACCTTGTCCTCGGTGTAACCCAGGATGCCCTTCAGCGCGCCTTCGCTCTGCGCCTTCATTTCCGCGCAGATCTCGGCGTAGGTGGCCGGCTTCTCCAGCTCGACCGTCAGGTCGACGACCGAGACGTCGGACGTGGGGACGCGGAAGCTCATCCCGGTGAGCTTGCCGTTGAGTTCCGGCAGGACCTTGCCGACGGCCTTCGCCGCGCCGGTGCTGGACGGGATGATGTTCTCCAGGATCCCGCGGCCGCCGCGCCAGTCCTTGTTGGACGGACCGTCGACGACCTTCTGGCTGGCGGTGGCGGCGTGCACGGTGGTCATCAGGCCGCGCTTGATGCCCCACTTGTCGTTGAGCACCTTGGCCACCGGCGCCAGGCAGTTGGTGGTGCACGACGCATTGGAGACGATCGCCTGCCCGGCGTACGTGTCGTCGTTGACGCCGAACACGAACATCGGCGTGTCGTCCTTCGACGGCGCCGACAGGATCACCTTCTTCGCGCCGGCGTCGATGTGCTTCTGCGCGGTCTCCTTGGTCAGGAACAGGCCGGTGGACTCGATGACGACGTCGGCACCCACCTCGTCCCACTTCAGGTTGGCCGGGTCGCGCTCCTGGGTCAGGCGGATGCGCTTGCCGTTGACCACCAGGTGGTTGCCGTCGACCGAGACGTCCGCGTCGAAGCGACCGTGCACGGAGTCGTACCGCAGCATGTAGGCGAGGTAGTCCGGCTCGAGCAGGTCGTTGATGCCCACGATCTCGATGTCCTTGCCGAAGTTCTGGACGGCCGAACGGAACACGTTGCGGCCGATGCGGCCGAAGCCGTTGATGCCTACCTTGATCGCCATTGCTGGGGGCTCCCGGAAAAGAGACGCGGAGGGGCGCGCCATTTCCTGGCGCAATCCGGCTATTTTAGCCCGTCCAGCCGCTGCCCTTCATCCCGCCATGCACCCACGCTCCGGTTTTCCCCTGCTCCTCGGCTCACTCCTGTCGGTCGCACTGCTGGCGCCGACCGATGCCCTGGCCTGGAGTGCGCTTGGCCACCGCCTGACCGGCGAGCTGGCCGAACGCCACCTGGACCCGGTGGCGGCCGCGGAGGTCGCGCGGCTCCTGGCCGGCGAACAGCACCCCAGCCTCTCCGGCGTCGCCTACTGGGCCGACGCGCTGCGCAACGAGGACCCGGACCGCTTCAAGGCCACCTCGAAATGGCATTACGTGAACTACCCCGACGGCAGCTGTGACTACGTGCCGGAGCGGGACTGCGCAGGCGGCGATTGCGTCATCGGCGCCATCCAGGCGCAGCAGGCGATCCTGGCGGACCACGCGCAGCCGCTGGAGGCACGCCGCGATGCGCTGAAGTTCCTGGTGCACTTCCTCGGCGATGCGCACCAGCCGATGCATGCCGGCAACCGCGGCGACCTGGGCGGCAACCGCTTCCAGGTCAGTCTGCGCACCGACCTCGAGCCCGAGGCCTACGCACGCAAGCACTACGTCGACGGCGTGATGGGCACCAACCTGCACTCGATCTGGGACTACTACATCCTCGGCAGCGAGGGACTGGACCTGGACACCTACGCGGACCGGTTGAATGCACTGCCGTGGCCGCCGGAAGGCACCCCGAACGGCACCCCGCCGCTGGCCCCCGTCGCCTGGGCCTTCGAGTCCTGCAACCTGCTCGACAGCCGCGACATCTATCCCGCGAAGCACACGATGGACCACGGCTACCTGGACGCGATGCGACCGCTCGCCGAGCAGCGCGTGCGCCAGGGCGCATGGCGGCTGGCGCAACTGCTGAACGCGACCATCGGCGAGGCCGCGCACTGATCCGCGCCGGGGCCCTGCCGGCGTCGCGCGACTGATCGATGGACGCGACGACCACCGGCCTGCTGCTGGCAGGGCTGCTGTTCGCCGTCGCCGTCCTCTACACGTCGGTCGGGCATGCCGGCGCCTCCGGCTACATCGCGACGATGGCGCTGGCGGGACTCGCGCCGGAGGACATGCGGCCGACCGCGCTTGCATTGAACCTGCTCGCCGGTGGCATCGGCCTCGTGCGGTTCTGGCGCGGCGGGCACGTGCGCTGGCGCAACGTCGTGCCGTTCGTGGTGGCCTCCGCGCCGGCCGCCTTCGTGGCGGCACAGGTCCAGTTGCCGCGCGCGGGTTATTCGATCCTCCTCGGCCTGGTGCTGGTCGCGGCCGCCGTCGGCGTGTTCCGCGCCGCGCGCGATGCCGAGGCGCAGGATCGCGCGTCGGTGGGACGACAAGTGCCCTGGATCCCTGCGCTGGTCGTCGGTGCCGGCATCGGCGTCCTGTCGGGCCTCACCGGCACCGGCGGCGCGATCTTCCTGACCCCGGTGCTGCTGTTCGCGCACTGGATGCCGACGCGCGAAGCGAGCGGCACCTCGGTGGCCTTCGTCTGGATCAATTCGGCGACGGCGCTGTCCGGCCTGGTGCTGGCCGGCGGGAGCGTGCCGTCGGCGCTGCCGGCCTGGCTCGTTGCCGTCGCCCTGGGTGCCCTGCTCGGCACCCAGCTCGGCCTGCAATGGCTGCCGGCCAGGACGCTGCGCCAAGCGCTGGGCGTGGTCCTGCTGGTCGCCGCGGCGAAGCTGCTGTTCGCCTGACCGTCCTCAGAGGGACCGGGCAACCCTGACGACGTTGTCGACGGTGAAGCCGAAGTGCTTCATCAGCACGTCGCCGGGCGCGGAAGCGCCGAACCGGTCGATGCCGACCACCGCCCCGTCCAGGCCGACGTACTTGCGCCAGAAATCGGTGATCCCGGCCTCGATCGCCACCCGCTTGCGGCAGGCGTTCGGCAGGACCGCCTCCCGGTACGCAGCGTCCTGCCGGTCGAACACGTCGGTCGACGGCATCGACACGACCCGGACGCCGTCGCCCAGCTGGGCGGCCGCGTCCATGGCCAGGCCGACTTCCGAACCGGTCGCGACCAGGATCAGCTCCGGCGCCCCCTTCGAATCGCGCAGCACGTACCCGCCGCGCGCGATGTCGCGCACCTGCGCCTCCGTCCGCGGCTGGTGCGCGAGGTTCTGCCGCGAGAACACCAGGCAGCTCGGACCATCGCCACGCTGGATCGCCTCCCGCCAGCACGCCGCCGACTCCACGGCATCGCACGGCCGCCAGACATCGTTGCCCGGGATATGGCGCAGCGACGCCAGGTGCTCCACCGGCTGGTGCGTCGGCCCGTCCTCGCCCAGCCCGATCGAGTCGTGCGTGTACACGTGGATGGCCCGTGCGCCCATCAGCGCGCTCATCCGCACCGCGTTGCGCGCGTAGTCGCTGAACACCAGGAACGTCGCGTCGTACGGGATGAACCCGCCATGCAGCGCCAGCCCGTTGCTGATCGCGGTCATCGCGAACTCGCGCACGCCGAAGTAGATGTAGTTCGCATCGGCATCATCGGTCGCGACCGACTTGCTTCCGCTCCACAACGTCAGGTTGGAATGCGCCAGGTCCGCCGAGCCACCCACCAGTTCGGGCAACAGCGGCGCGAACGCCTCGATCGCCATCTGCGAGGCCTTGCGCGAGGCGACCACCTTGCCTTCCGCCTGCAGCTTCGCGACATACGCGTTCGCCGCCTCGGCGAACCCTTCGGGCAGCTCGCCGTGCGACCGGCGCACCAGCTCGTCCGCCAGCTGCGGATACTGCGCCGCGTACCGGTCGAACGCCTGGTTCCACTGCGCCTCGCGCACCGTGCCGGCGTTCTTCGCGCGCCAGCCGTCGTAAATGGCCTCCGGCACATGGAACGCCTCGTGCTCCCAGCACAGCCCCGTGCGGCACGCGGCGATCTCGTCGACCCCCAGCGGCGCGCCGTGGCTCGATTCCTTGCCCGCCTTGGTCGGGGCGCCGAACCCGATGGTGGTGCGGCAGCAGATGAGCGTCGGCTTGTCCTGCTCCCGCAGCGCCGCCTCGATCGCGGCCTTGATCGCATCCGCGTCGTGCCCGTCGACGCCCCGCACGACGTTCCAGCCGTACGCCTCGAACCTGGCGGGCGTGTCGTCGGTGAACCAGCCCGCCGTGTCGCCGTCGATGCTGATGTGGTTGTCGTCCCAGAAGGCCACCAGCTTGTGCAGGCCCCAGGTGCCCGCCAGCGAGGCCGCCTCGTGCGAGATGCCCTCCATCAGGCAGCCGTCGCCCATGAACACCCACGTGCGGTGGTCGACGACCGCGTGCTCGGGCCGGTTGAAGCGCTGCGCCAGCAGCTTCTCGGCCAGCGCCATGCCCACGGCGTTGGCGAAGCCCTGCCCCAGCGGCCCGGTGGTCGTTTCCACGCCCGGCGTCATGAAGTTCTCGGGATGGCCCGGCGTCTTCGATTCCAGTTGCCGGAAGTTCCGGAGGTCGTCGATCGAAAGGTCGTACCCGGACAGGTGCAGCAGCGCGTACTGCAGCATCGACCCGTGGCCGTTGGACAGCACGAAGCGGTCGCGGTTGAACCACCCCGGGTTGTTCGGGTTGTGGGTCAGGAAGTCGTTCCAGAGCACCTCGGCGATGTCCGCCATGCCCATCGGCATGCCGGGGTGGCCGGAATTCGCCGCCTGCACCGCGTCGGCGGCCAGGAAGCGGATCGCGTTGGCGAGGTCGCGGCGGGACGGCTTCGAGGCGGTGTCGGCAGGGGGCATGGCGGGCTCGGCGGCAAGGTCGGCCGCCATTGTCCCACCCGCCGCCCGGGCTGTCCGCTCAGGCGGACGCCGGCACCGCTGCGTCGGTCGGTTCGCCGCGCGACACGACGACGGCGCAGGCCAGGTCGCCGGTGACGTTGAGGGTGGTCCGGCACATGTCCAGGAAGCGGTCGACGCCCAGGATCAGGCCGATGCCTTCCGGCGGGACGCCGACCATCGCGCAGATCAGCGCCACCACCGGCAGCGAACCCGCGGGGACGCCGGCAGTGCCGATGCCGCCGAGGATGCAGACCAGCATCACCGTCACCTGTTGCCCCAGGCCCAGCTCGATCCCGAAGAACTGCGCCAGGAACAGCACGGTGACGCCCTCGAACAGCGCAGTGCCGTTCTGGTTGGCGGTCGCACCCACGGTCAGCACGAAGCGCGAGATCCGGCGCGGCAGCCCGAGATCCTCCTCCGCCACCTTCAGCGCGGTGGGCAGCGTGGCGTTCGACGAGGCCGTCGAGAACGCCATCACCATCGCCTCCTGCGAGTTCCGGAAGAACCGCAGCGGCGAATAGCCGCCAACCAACTTCAGCGCCAGCGAATACACCACGAACATGTGGATCGACAGCGCCAGCACCACCACGCCGACATAGGCGCCCAGGCGCACCAGCAGGTCCCAGCCGAACAGCGCGGCCAGGTTGAACATGAAGCAGAACACCGCGTACGGGGCGAGCCGGATCACCAGGCCGATGAGCGTCATCGACACGTCGAACAGCCCTTCGATCGCCTGCTGGAGGGACCGGGCGGCCGCGGTCTTCGCCATGACCAGGCCGATGCCGATCATCAGCGCGAAGAACATCACCGCCAGGATCGAGTTTTCCGCGGCCGCGGTGACGATGTTGCTGGGCACGATGGACACGAGCATGTCGAGGCCCTGCGGCTGGTCCTCGCTGGAACGGACGATGGCACTGGCCCGCTCGGACCCCTCGACCAGCATCTGCTGGGCGGCGACAGGGTCGACCCCCGCGCCCGGCTCCAGCCAGTTCACCAGCACCAGGCCGATCACGACCGCGATGCCCGAGACCACCACCGTGTAGGCCAGGGTCCGCCAGCCGACCCGCCCCAGCGAGCGGATATCGCCCATCTCGGCGATGCCCACCACCAGCGCCGAAAACAGCAGCGGGATGACCAGCATGAAGATCAGGCGGAGGAACAGCGCACCCGCGGGCTGGGTCACGTGGCTGGTCAGCCATTGCACCCAGGGGGCGTCCGCGCCGGAGACGTAATGGGCCACGAGGCCCAGCAGCAGCCCGGCCACGAAGCCGATCGCCATCTTCCAGTGCAGCGGCAGGCGCGCGTGCTTCGCGGCGCCCGGCGGCGTGGTGTCGTTCATCGATTTTCCCCCGAAAACGGCGCCGAGCTTAGCACCGGGCCCCCGTCCACCTGAACGAGCCGGGCGCTCGCGACGTGAGCCCCTGCACACGTTCCGGACCACGCCTGCGGTATGTTCGGGAGCTTGGGGAGCTACGCCCAGACAAGATATCGCCTGACGGGGAGAGACACCGCGTGACTACCGATACCGCCCGCCGCCCGCGCGCAAGCAAGCAGACCAAGGCCGGCAAGGCCAGGCCCGGCCCGGGCGGCCGCATGGTCCTGGACGACAAGGATCCGATGCAGGCGCTGCTCGCCGCGATGAACGCGGTGCGCACCGGCGACTTCACGGTGCAGTTGCCCCTGTACTGGGACGGCCTCCCGGGGAAGCTGGCCGAGAACTTCAACGCCATCGTCGACCACAACCGCCGCCTCGCCGAGGAACTGGCGCGGGTCGGCCAGAAGGTCGGCCGCGAAGGCCAGACCCGGCAGCGCGTGACCCCCGCCGCGCGGCAGGGCACCTGGGCCGACATGGAGCGGTCGGTCAACAACCTCATCGATGACCTGGTGCGGCCGGTGGAGACGATGACCGACGCGGTCACCGCCGTGTCCAAGGGCGACCTGACCCGGACCGTGCCGATGGAGGCCGACGGCCGCCCGCTGCAGGGCGAGTTCCTGCGCGCCGCGACCACCCTCAACCGCATGCTCGAGCAGATGACGGAGTTCAGCTCGGAGGTCACGCGCGTGGCGCTGGAGGTCGGTACCGCCGGCCTGCTGGGCGGACAGGCGAAGGTGAAGGGCGTGTCCGGCGTCTGGAAGGAGCTGACCGACTCGGTCAACCAGATGGCCAACAACCTCACCGCGCAGGTGCGCAACATCTCCGAGGTCACCATCGCGGTCGCCAGCGGCGACCTGTCGCGCAAGATCACGGTGGACGTGCGCGGCGAGATGCTGCAGCTGAAGGAAGCCATCAACACGATGGTCGACCAGCTGCGGTCGTTCGCCTCGGAAGTGACGCGCGTGGCGCGCGAGGTCGGCACGGACGGCAAGCTCGGCGGCCAGGCGATCGTGCCCGGCGTGGCCGGCACCTGGAAGGACTTGACCGACTCGGTGAACGCGATGGCGTCGAACCTGACGTCCCAGGTGCGCAACATCGCCGAGGTCACCACCGCGGTGGCCAAGGGCGACCTGTCGCGCAAGATCACGGTGGAGGTCCGCGGCGAGATCCTGGAGGTGAAGAACACCGTCAACACGATGGTGGACCAGCTCAACGGCTTCGCGGCCGAGGTGACGCGCGTGGCGCGCGACGTCGGCACCGAGGGCAAGCTCGGTGGCCAGGCGCAGGTGCCCGACGTGGCCGGCACCTGGAAGGACCTGACCGATCACGTGAACTCGATGGCGTCGAACCTGACGTCCCAGGTGCGCAACATCGCCGAGGTGACCACCGCGGTGGCGCGCGGCGACCTGTCGCGCAAGATCACGGTGGACGTGCGCGGCGAGATGCTCGAGCTCAAGGACACCATCAACACCATGGTGGACCAGCTCAACGGCTTCGCCGCCGAGGTGACGCGCGTGGCCCGCGAGGTGGGCACCGAAGGCAAGCTCGGCGGCCAGGCGCAGGTGCCCGGCGTCGCGGGCACGTGGGCCGACCTGACCGATTCGGTGAACGCCATGGCGTCGAACCTGACGTCGCAGGTGCGCAACATCGCGGAAGTGACGACCGCGGTGGCGAAGGGGGACCTGTCGCGCAAGATCGGCGTGGACGCGCAGGGCGAGATCCTGCAGCTGAAGGACACCATCAACATCATGGTCGACCAGCTCAACGGCTTCGCCGCGGAGGTCACGCGCGTGGCGCGCGAGGTCGGCACCGAGGGCAAGCTCGGCGGCCAGGCGCAGGTGCCGGGCGTCGCGGGCACGTGGGCCGACCTCACCGACAACGTCAACTCGATGGCGTCCAACCTCACCGCCCAGGTGCGCAACATCGCCGAGGTGACCACGGCGGTGGCCGGCGGCGACCTGTCACGCAAGATCGCGGTGGACGTGAAGGGCGAGATGCTCGAACTGAAGAACACCATCAACACGATGGTGGACCAGCTCAACGGCTTCGCCGCGGAAGTGACGCGCGTGGCCCGCGAGGTCGGCACCGAGGGCAAGCTCGGCGGCCAGGCGCGCGTGCCCGGCGTCGCCGGCACCTGGAAGGACCTCACCGACAACGTCAACTCGATGGCGTCGAACCTGACCTCGCAGGTGCGCAACATCGCCGAGGTCGCCACGGCCGTCGCCAAGGGCGACCTGTCGCGCAAGATCGCGGTCGATGCGCAGGGCGAGATCCTGCAGCTGAAGGACACCCTCAACACGATGGTGGACCAGCTCAACGGTTTCGCCGCGGAGGTGACGCGCGTGGCCCGCGAGGTCGGCACCGAGGGCAAGCTCGGCGGCCAGGCCCGCGTGCCGGGCGTCGCCGGCACCTGGAAGGACCTCACCGACAACGTCAACTCGATGGCGACCAACCTCACCACGCAGGTGCGCGGCATCGCGCGCGTGGTGACCGCGGTGGCCAACGGCGACCTGCACAAGAAGCTGACGGTGGAGGCCAAGGGCGAGATCGCCGAGCTGGCCGACACCATCAACTCGATGACCGAGACCCTGGCGATCTTCGCCGACCAGGTGACGACGGTGGCGCGCGAGGTCGGCGTCGAGGGACGCCTCGGCGGCCAGGCGAACGTGCCGGGCACCGCGGGCATCTGGAAGGACCTGACCGCGAACGTGAACCAGCTGGCGGCCAACCTCACCACGCAGGTGCGCGCGATCGCGGAAGTCGCGACCGCCGTCACGCAGGGCGACCTCACGCGGTCGATCACGGTGGACGTGCGCGGCGAGCTGGCCGACCTGAAGGACAACATGAACTCGATGATCGGCACCCTGCGTGCCACCACCGAGGGCGGGCGCGAGCAGGACTGGCTGAAGACCAACCTGGCGCGGTTCTCCGACATGATGCAGGGCCAGCGCGACCTGCTGACCCTCGGCCGGATGCTGCTGTCGGAACTGGCGCCGCTGGTCAACGCGCAGCAGGGCGTCATCTACGTCGTGGAAGCCGCCGACGACCGCGGCCAGCGCCAGCTGCGCCACCTCGCCGGCTACGCCGACAGCGGCGGCGCGCCGGCGGCGCGCACGCTCGAGTTCGGCCAGGGCCTGGTGGGCCAGGTCGCCGCGCAGGGCCAGCTCATCCAGATCAACGACCTGCCCCCGGGCTCGGTGCAGATCGAGTCGGGCCTGCTCAGCGCACCCCCGCGCAGCGTGATCGTCATCCCGGTGCGCTTCGAGGACCAGATCAAGGCGGTGGTGGAGCTCGCCTCGCTGGACCAGTTCACCCCGTCGCAGCGCGCGTTCCTGGAGCAGCTGTCGGGCTCGATCGGCATCGTGCTCAACACGATCGAGGCGACGATGCGCACCGAGCGCCTGCTCTCGCAGTCGCAGCAGCTTGCGGTGGAACTGCAGGCGCAGCAGGACGAACTGCAGCAGACCAACGAGGAGATCGCGCTCAAGGCGGCGCTGCTGGCCGAGCAGAAGGCCGAGGTGGAGCACAAGAACCAGCAGATCGAGCACGCCCGCCGCGCGCTCGAGGAAAAGGCCGCGGAACTCGCGCTCACCTCGCGCTACAAGTCCGAGTTCCTGGCCAACATGTCGCACGAGCTGCGCACGCCGCTCAACTCGATCCTGATCCTCGGCCAGCAGTTGGCCGAGAACCCGGAGGAGAACCTCACCGGCCGCCAGGTCGAGTTCGCCAAGACCATCCACGCGGCCGGCACCGACCTGCTGCACCTGATCAGCGACATCCTGGACCTGTCGAAGATCGAGTCGGGCACGGTGACGGTGGACAGCGAGGAAATCGCGTTCAACCACCTGCGCGAGAACATGGAGCGCAGCTTCCGCCACGAGGCCGAGCGGCGCGAGCTGCAGTTCAAGGTCGACTTCCCGGAAGAGCTCAAGGTCCTCACCTCCGACCCGAAGCGCCTGCAGCAGATCCTCAAGAACCTGCTGTCCAACGCGCTCAAGTTCACCGCCAAGGGCAGCGTGAAGCTGCGGGCGCGGGTGGCGCACGACGGCTGGAACCCCGGCCACCCGGTGCTGGACAAGGCCGGCACCGTGGTCGCGTTCGACGTGGAGGACACCGGCATCGGCATCTCGCCGGAGAAGCAGAAGATCGTGTTCGAGGCGTTCCAGCAGGCCGATGCCGGCACCTCGCGCAAGTACGGCGGCACCGGCCTGGGCCTGGCGATCAGCCGCGAGATCGCGGGCCTGCTCGGCGGCGAGTTGCGCCTCACCAGCGCGCCGGGCGAAGGCAGCACCTTCACCCTGTACCTGCCGCTGCACTACACCGGCCCCGCGGCGCGCGCCGAGCGCCCGCGGCAGCAACGCGAGGTTCCCAGCCTGCAGGCCACCGGCGAGGACAACGAGGTCGAGCTGGAACAGGTCCCCGACGACCGCGGCGACCTCACGCCTGGCGACCCGTCGCTGCTGGTGGTGGAGGACGACCCGCGCTACGCCACGGTGCTGCGCGACCTCGCCCGCTCGCGCGGGTTCAAGGTGCTGGTCGCCAGCCGCGGCGCGGAGGCGCTGAAGCTGGTGCGCGAGCACAAGCCGAGCGCGATCTCGCTCGACATCTTCCTGCCGGACATGCTCGGGTGGACGGTGCTCGCACGGCTCAAGCAGGACTCGGCCACCCGCCATATCCCGGTGCAGATCGTCACCGTCGAGGAGGAACGCCACCACAGCATCGAGCGGGGCGCGTTCTCCTACCTCGCCAAGCCGGCGACCACCGAATCGATCTCGGCCGCGCTGCAGCGGATCAAGGAATACACGCTGCCGCGGATCAAGCGCCTGCTGATCGTGGAGGACGACGACCGCGAGCGGATGAGCATCGAGGAACTGATCCGGCACGACGACATCAGCATCGACACCGCCTCGTCTGGCGAGCAGGCACTGGAGCGCCTGCGTGGCGACGAGCCCTACGACTGCGTGGTGCTGGACCTGCGCCTGCCGGACATGACCGGCTTCGAGCTGCTCGACCGCATCCAGGAGATCCCGGCGCTGCAGGAGGTGCCGATCGTGGTGTTCACCGGCAAGGAACTGTCGGCCGAAGAGGACGCGCGCCTCAAGCGCGCCGCCAAGTCGGTGGTCATCAAGGGCGTCGAGTCGCCCGAGCGCCTGCTGGACGAGACCGCGCTGTTCCTGCACCGCGTCATCGACCAGCTGCCGACGGCCAAGCGACGCATGGTCCAGCGCCTCCACGAGTCCGACGAGGCGCTGCGCGACAAGCGCGTGCTGGTGGTCGACGACGACGTGCGCAACATCTTCGCCCTGTCCAGCGTGCTCGAGCGCCACGGCATGACCGTCGTGACCGCGGGCAACGGCCAGGAGGCCATCGACAAGGTCGCCGGGGACGAGGACATCGACCTGGTGCTGATGGACATCATGATGCCCGGCATGGACGGCTACGACACCATGCGCGCCATCCGCGACAAGCCCGAATCCCGTGCCCTGCCCATCGTCGCGCTGACCGCCAAGGCGATGAAGGGCGACCGCGAGAAATGCCTGGAGGCCGGTGCGTCCGACTATCTCGCCAAGCCCGTCGTCACCGACCAGCTGCTAGGAGTGTTGCGCCAGTGGTTGCATCGCTGACGCCCTTCCCCCCGGACGGCGAGCAGCCGTCGCCGGTCAACATCCTGCTGGTCGACGACCAGCCGGGACGGTTGCTCACGTACCGGGCGATCCTCGAACCGCTGGGCGAACGCCTGGTCGAGGCCAAGTCCGGCATGGAGGCGCTGCAGCGCCTGATGGACGAGGAGTTCGCGCTCATCCTGCTGGACGTGAACATGCCCGGCATGGACGGCTTCGAGACCGCGAGCATGATCCACCAGCATCCGCGCTTCGAGAAGACGCCGATCATCTTCGTCACCGCGGTCAACGTGACCGACATGGACCGGTTGCGCGGCTACAAGCTCGGCGCCGTGGACTACGTGATGGTCCCGGTCATCCCGGAGATCCTGCGCAGCAAGGTGGTCGTGCTGGTGGAGCTGTTCCGCAAGCGGCGCGAGCTGCAGCGCGCGAACCGACAGCTCGCCGACGCCAACGATGCCCTGCGCCTGGAGAAAGCGCGCGAGCTCGAGAAGCTCAACGAATCGCTTCGCCAGGCCAACGAGGAGCTGGGCACCCGCAACCGCGAGCTGCACATCGAGATCGGCGAACGATCCCGCGCCGAGCGCCAGCTCATCGCTGCGGACCTGCGCAAGGACGAGTTCCTGGCCACGCTGGCCCACGAGTTGCGCAACCCGCTGGCGCCGCTCCAGAACGCGGTGAACATCCGCAGGCTGCGGCGCCCGGAAGAGGCCGACGACCCGCTCCAGGCGACGATGGAGCGGCAGCTCGCGCTGCTGGTGCGGCTGATCGACGACCTGCTGGACGTCGCGCGCATCACCCGCGACAAGCTGACGCTGCGCCCTCGGCACACCACGCTGCAGTCGGTGCTGCAGGCCGCGGTGGAGACCGCGACGCCGCTGGTCGAGGTCGGCGGGCACGAACTCGTCCTCGAGGTCCCCGAGCAACCGGTGCAGATGCTGGTCGACCAGGAACGCCTCGCGCAGCTGTTCGCCAACCTGCTGAACAACGCCGCGAAGTATTCCGATCCGGGCGGCCGGATCGACGTGGTGGCCACCGCCGAAGGCGACGAAGTCGAAGTCTGCGTGCGCGACCGCGGCATCGGCATCGCGCCCGAGCAGATGGACAGCATCTTCGACCTGGGGTCGCAGGTGGACACCGCGATCGAGCGCACGCGTGGCGGCCTGGGCATCGGCCTGACCCTCGTGCAGAAGCTGGTGCAGATGCACGGTGGCCGGATCCGCGTGCGCAGCCCCGGGCTGGGACAGGGCACCGAGTTCCGCGTGCACCTGCCGCGGCGGATGCCCGGCGTGGTCGCGGACGACGACGGCGCCGACCTGCCGGCGCCGCCGGCAGCGGCCCCCGGCGCGGCGCCCTGCCGCGCGCTGGTGGTGGACGACAACCGCGACGCCGCCGACACCCTGGCGATGATGCTGGAGCTGCTGGGCCACGAGACACGGCGCCTGTACGACCCGCACGCGGTGCCGGCCGAGGTCGAGGCGTTCTCGCCCGACGTGGTGTTCCTGGATGTCGGCATGCCCGGCCTGAGCGGTTACGACCTCGCGCGCCTGCTGCGCAGCCAGCCCGGCGGCGACCGCCTGCTGCTCGCGGCGGTGACGGGCTGGGGCCAGCCCGAGGACCGCCGGCGCACGCGCGAGGCGGGGTTCGACCACCACCTGGTGAAGCCGCCCGAACTCGGCGCGGTGCGCGACATCTGCGCCAGCGTGCACGGCGCGGACGGGCGTCAAGCGACGGCCTCGTGAGCGACGAGGCGACACGCTCCGGGCTGCGGGGACTCGAACGCCTGGCCCACGACCTGCGCGGTCCGCTTGCCCCGCTGCAGACCGCGGCCTACCTGTTGCGTAGCGGGGAGCTCGACGCGACGCGCCAGCAGGAACTCTACGACCTCATCGAACGGCAGACGCGCCGGCTGGGCGGCATGATCGACGAGCTCGACGACTGGCTGCGCGCAGGCCAGGACCGGTTGCTGGGCACCACGACCCGGGTCGAACCGGTGCAGCTGCTGGAGGTGGCGATGACCGGCGCGGGTTGCGCCGGGGGCGCACCCGCCGACATCGACGACGACGCCCTGCTCGCCACCGTCCTGGGCGACCAGCGGCGGCTGGTGCAGTTGCTGCGCACGCTGCTCGAACATGCAAAGGCCCACGCCGGCGGCGCGACGCCCCTGGTGCGCGTGCGCAGCCGGGACGACCGCCTGAGCATCGACGTCCTGGCAACCGGCGGCGCCGGGGGCACCGGAGGCGCCCTGCTGGCGCAGCCATTGCCGCATCCGGACGAGGACAGCCTGGGCCTGCGATTGCTCGTGGCCTCCGCGATCGCGCGCGCGCATGGTGGCACGCTCGAGGCCACCGACCACGACGGCCGCCTGTGCCTGCGTTGCACGCTGCCGCTGGCTCACTCCGGATAAAGCGGCGGCAACGGTTCCCTTGGCTGCGGATCCGCGGCCGTGCCACGCCAACGCGCACCGCGGGCGAAGGCCTTGCGCGCCTGGACGCGCGCGGCCGCGGGATCGCCCTGGCCCCAGCGTGCGAGCTCGATCGCTTCGACGGCTTCGCGTTGCGCCGGATCGGCGAGCAGCGCGTGCCAACCGCCCGCCGTGCCCGCGGCACCGGCGGGTGCCAGGTCCCGGAGCGCGTGCAGGACGTCACCAAGGTCGCCCCCCTGGAGTGCGCGCCGCAAGGCGGCCGAGGTCGCCTGACCGTGCGTCGGGGCCCCGGGGACCGCGACCGGCACCGGCGCGTTGCGCCGGCCCAGGCCCCAGGCCAGCGTCACCAGCCACAACAACGCGAAGCCCACCGCGACGACCGCCCAGGGCCGGGCCTCGCCCTGCACGCCGGGGACGCGGATCCAGCCGGTCACGTCCCGCGCAGGATCGACGGACGGCGCGGTGCCCGCGCCGGGCATCGAAGGTCCCGCCGGCGCAGCGGCGAACGCACCCTGCCCGGGCGCCACCTCCAGCTGGATCGCCGGCAAGGATGCCGTGCGCGCGGCGTCGGCCTGCACGTCCCACCAGGCCAGTGACGGGCCTTCGATGCGCAACGTGCCCGCGCGCGCCGGCACGATCGAGAACCGGCGCGTGATCGTCGCCCGGGGGCGGCCGTCCCGCAGGCGCTCGTCGACCTGCGCCGGCTCGGCGAAGACCTGCGCGCCGTCGCCGACCGGCAGGACGAGTTCGGGCACGGACGCCGCGCCCGCGCCGTCGACGGTCGCCTCCACCACCACCGTCGCCGCCTCGCCGGCGCGCGCGGTGCGTGGCACGGTGGCATAGCGCAACCGCAGGTCGTGCAGCGGCAGCCACGGTTGCGGCGCATTGGCCGGCACCGGTTGCACGTCTAGCGTCGCCGCGCGCCCGCGCGCCTGCAGGCGGTCGCCGACGCCGTCGCCGAACAGGTCGTCGAAGAACCCGCCGATGCCGCGCCCCTCGAACACCGCTCCCGGGAGCACCAGCGTGCCGCTGCGCTCGGGGATCAGCAGGAAGCGGCGCTCGAGCACGCTGTAGCGGCGGCCCGCGAGTTCGCGCGTGTACTGGATGTCCTCGCCCACGCGCCGGAGGGTTGCCCCCTCCGGCGGCTGGACGTCGAGCTCGCCGGTCACCAGGGGCACGGCGTGGTGCAGGCGGACGACGATGCCGACGGACTGCTGCACGTAGGGCGCCGTGTCGTCGACTTCCGTCTCGATGAACACGGCTTCGCCCGCGCGTGCCGGCGCGGCACCGGCGTCCCGCGGCAGCACGGTCAGCGTGACCGGGGACGTCCGCTCGCCCCCGACGACGATGCCCGGGATGCCGATCACGCCGGCGCGCCGCGGTTCCAGTGCCACTGCGAACAGCGAACGCGACACGGCCTGTCCATTGCGCCGTTCCAGGCTGCGCCGGCTGCTGTGGCCGCTGAGCCGGAAGTCGCCGCGCAGCGCGCCGTAGTCCGGCGCGGACACGCCCGGCTGGTCCGTCTCGATGTTGAGCGTGGCGCTTTCGCCGAGCACGATACGGTCGCGGTCCAGCCACGCGCGCGCCTCGGCCTGTGCCATGCCGGGGACCAGCAACAGGAGCACCGCAAGCAACATCGCGCGCATCAGCGGCGTCCCTCCAGTTGCCGGCGCTGGTACTCCAGCGCGAACTTGCGGCGCAACAGTCCGCCCGGATCGTCCGGCACGCGCTGCAACCACGCTTCGTTGGCGATCCGACGTTCGCGCTCGGCGGCAGTCTCGGCCGGGCGCGCCGCGTCCGCGCCTGGCTCGCCGGCGTCCTCGCTGCCTGCCTCGCGACCCTGCAAGGCGCGCCGCATGCGCTCGCGTTGCGCGGCATCCGCCGCGCGCTGCGCCTCCGCGTCGACCACCCCGGGATCCTGCGGTGCACCGGGGGCGTCTTCGCCCGGCTCGCCGTCCTCGCCGGATCCCGACGGTGGCGGCGTGTCGCTTCCCGGACCGGACGACGATTCGCCCGACCCGGCGGACGGGGCCTCGTCGGTCGGCGCGCCTTCGCCGCCGCCCTGCCGGCCTTCGCCTTCATCGCTGTCGCCGGTGTCGCCCTCGCCACCCGGGCCGGAGGGGGCCTTGTCGAGCAACGCCTGCACGGCGGCGCGGTTGGCGATCGCGTCGGCCATGCCGGGTTCCCGTGCGAGCGCGCGGTCGTACGCCGCGATGGCCTCGCGGTAGCGGCCGGCCTTCGCGTGCGCATTGCCGAGGTTGTATTGCGCGTCGGCCCCGGGCAATCCGCGCCAGGCCGCCACCGCCTCGTCGAAGTCGCCCGCGCGGTACGCCTCGGCGCCGCGCATCAACTGTTCGTGGGCCTGCTGGTCGGGGCGTTGCCACAGGTCTTCGGCCTCGACCGCGGCGGCGGGCCGCATCGGCAGCCACACGAGCAGCAACACCGCGGCCGCCGCGCCGCCTCGGCGGAACGCAAGCAGCGCGAGCAACATCAATGGCGGTAGCAGCCAGAACCCGCCATCCTGCCAGGCGCGGCTCCGTGCGTCGCCGACCCTCGCGTCCACGCCTTCCAGGCGTGGTTCGAGCACGCCGAGCGCCCGGAGGTCCGACGGGTCGGGCGACAACGGCGCGTAGGTGCCGCCACCGGCCGCCGCCAGCGCCTGCAGCGAGGCCGCGTCCAGCCGCGCATGCGCGATGCCCCCGGCGGGGGCGCGATAGGCCGACCCCGACGGCGTCCCCAGGCCGAGCGCGGACACCCGGTAGCCCTCGGCGCGCGCCGTGGTGGCGGCCGCCACGGCTTCGCCGTCGGCATGGTCGGTGAGCAGCAGGATGTCGCCGTGATCGAACCCCGCCTGCCGCAGCAGGCGGGCCGACCACTCGACCGCGCGGTCGCTGCGCTGGCCGTCGACCGGCATCACCGACGGATCGAGCGCGTCCAGGTACAGCGCCACGTTCGCGACGTCGTCCGTCAACGGCGCCACGGTGAACGCATCGCCCGCATACGCGACGAGGCCCACCTGCCCCCCGGCACGCGTTCTTAGCAGCCCCGCTAGCTTGGCGCGTGCCTGCAGCAGCCGCGAAGGCGGGAGGTCGGTCGCGAGCATGGCCGTCGACAGGTCCAGTGCGACCACGAGCGGCGCCGGTGCCTGCCAGCTCGGTTGCGCGACCTGGCGCCAGCTCGGGCCCGACAGCGCCACGACCGCGAGCGCGTAGGCGCATGCCGCCGCGATCCAGCCAAGGCGGCCCCGCCTGCCCGCGCCCGCGTCGAGCAGGTGCGGCAACAGGTGCGCATCGACGGCGTCGCGCCAGGCACTCGCGCGCAGGCGGCGACGACGCCACCACCAGCCCAGCAGCGGCAACGCCAGCAGGGCCCACAGCCATTGCGGCCGCAACAGGTGGAGGGCGGAGAACCCGGCGAAGGCGGCGTCCATCACGCCGGCTCCGTGGTTGCGCGGACGCGACGGGCGCGCCCGCGCGGCCATGCAAAGGCGAGCAAGGCCACCGCGAGCGCGGCACCCAGCGGCAGGGGGTAGCGTTCGATCCGCGGGCGCACCGGTTCTCCCGGACGCTCGACCGGTTCGATCCGGTCCAGCTCGGCATAGATGCCGGCCAGCGACGCGGTGTCGCGCGCGCGGAAGTACCGGCCGCCGGTCGTGTCGGCGATGGAGGCCAGTGCCTCCTCGTCGATGCCGCCGCCGGCCGGCCCCGGCAGCGACAACCCGAACAACGACAACGCCCCGGACTCGGTGCCGAAGCCGATCGTGTGGATGCGGACGCCGGCATCGCGCGCCAGCTCGGCCGCCTTGCGCGGATCCAGCACGCCCGCGGTGTTCACGCCGTCGGTGAGCAGCACCAGCACCTGCGTGTCGTCGCGGCTGCCGTCGTCGGCATCCGGCGTCGCCGTGTCGCGCGCCGACACCAGCCGCTTGGTCGCCAGGCCGATCGCATCGCCGATCGCGGTCTCGCGCCCGGCGAGCGCCACCACGCTGTCCTCCAGCTGCGTGCGCACGGACGCCAGGTCGCGTGTCATCGGTGTCAGCGCATACGCGCGCTCGCCGAACACCACCAGGCCGACGCGATCACCGGCGCGTCGGTCGAGGAAGTCGGCAAGCACCGCCTTCGCCGCCGTCAGGCGGTCGACGGGACGACCGCCGAGTTCCATGTCGACCTCGCCCATGCTGCCGGAGAGGTCCACCGCGAGCATCATGTCGCGTCCGGCCTGTGGCGGCGCGAGGGGCGCGCCGAGTGCCTGCGGGCGCGCGGCGGCAACGCACAACAATCCCCAGGCCAGCCAGGCGAGCACGCCGGCGCCGGCGACCGCGCGGGAACGCCCGCCGGCGGCCGCGACCGACTGGAGGCGCGCTCCCCAGGGCACGCGGAGCGCGGGGCCCCCGGCGCGGCGCCGCGGCAGCAGCCAGCGCGCGAGCAGCGGCAATGGCAACGCCGCCAGCCACCACGGCCAGGCAAACGATCCGAGCCATTCCGGCGCGGCGATCACCGCCTGCCTCCCGACATCATCGCCAGGTAAGCCTTGCGCGCGACCGGGTGCAACGCGTCGACCTCGCCCGGCTCGACGTCGGTGCGGAACGCGCCTTCCAGCAGCAGGCGTCCGGTGGCCTGCCCCGGATCCAGTGCCCCGGCGTCGCCGGGCGGGAGCCGCGCGGCCAGCAGCGCCAGCCACTCGGCACCCTGCAACCGGTCCGCGCGCGGGTCGTGCCGGCGCGCGGCGCGGCGCAGCAACTCCGACATCGCGGCCACCGATCGCGACGGGCCTTCGGCGCGCGCGACCGTGTCGTCGAACAAGGCCTCGATCGCGCGCCGCCTGCGCCTGCGACGCGCGTGCCAGGCCCAGGCGGCCAGTGCCGCCGCGGCCAGGAACGCGAACAACAGCCACCATCCCGGGGCCGGCGGCCACCAGGGCGGTGCCGGTGGCTGGTGGATGTCGCGCAGCACCAGCGCCATGTCAGGCCACCCGCGCCCGGGCCGGGCCGAGTTGCATCAGCCATGCATCACTCGATGCGTCCGTCGCCAGGGCGTGCACCCGCACGCCACGTGCCGGCAGTTGCTCGAGTGCCCGCGCGACGGGGCCTTCGAACGCCCGCGCCCACGCCGCGCGTTGCGCCGCCGCCGAGAGGTCCAGCTCGAGCCTGCGCCCGCCAGTGGCGAAGACCACCGGTGCGCGTGGCGGCGCCTGTTCCAGCGGATCGACGAGCAACACCACCATCACCTCATGGTGTCGCGCGAGCCCGGCCCATCGCGCCTGGGGCCAGGCCGTCGCCTCGTCGCCGGCGATGCTCGCCGGATCCGCCAGGACCACCAGCCGCGAACCGGGACGCAGCAGGCGCGCCGCGTGGTCGAGCGCGAACGCCAGGCCCGCGTCGTCCGGCGGGGGCGCGGCATACCAGCGCACCAGCGCATCGAGCACGCGCAATGCGCCGCGCGGACCGGACGCCGGCGCCACCGGGGCTTCGTCCATGCTGCCGCGCAACGCCGCGATGCGGTCGCCGTCGCGCACCGCGGTCCAGGCGGCGACCGCCCCGGCGCGCGCCGCCTGCACCGACTTGAAGCGCACGCGCGTGCCGAAGTACAGGGCCGGTGCGGTGTCCGCCACGACCAGCGTCAGGCGCTCGCGCTCGGCCTGGAAGAGCTTGGTGTGCGCCCGCCCGCTGCGCGCGGTCAGCCGCCAGTCGATGTGGCGCGCGTCGTCGCCATGCGCGTATTCGCGCGACTCGGCGTATTCCATGCCGCGCCCGCGCAGGGGCGAAAGGCCGTGGCCGTGGATGCCGTGGCGCCCGCGCGGCGGCATCCGGCGACCGGTGGCGGCCGCTCGCAGCGCAATGAGCTCGGCGAGCGCGGGACGGACGCCATCGCTCACGGCAGCGGGACCCGCTCCAGCAGTTCGCCCACCAGGCGCTCGCCATCCCAGCCTTCGGCCGTGGCCTCGTAGCTGGGCAGGATCCGGTGGCGCAGCACGTCCGGCGCGATCGCGCGCACGTCGTCCGGCGTGACGAAGTCGCGGCCGGCGAGCCAGGCGTGCGCGCGCGCGCAGCGTTCTAGCGCGATCGAGCCGCGCGGGCTCGCGCCCCAGGCGATGCGGCGTGCCAGTACCGGGTCGTAGCGCGCGGCGTCGCGCGAGGCGAGCACCAGTTCGACCAGGTAGCGCTCCAGCGCCGGCGCGACGTGCAACTCGAGCACTGCCGCGCGGGCGGCGAAGACGTCGTCCAGCGGCAACTGCGACGCCGGCGGAGGTGCGTGCTGCAGCCGGTCCCGCGCGCGCGCGCGCGCCAGCCGCAGGATCTCGGTCTCGGCGGCTGCTTCGGGGTAGCCGATCCGCACGTGCATCAGGAAGCGGTCGAGCTGCGCTTCCGGCAGGGGGAAGGTCCCTTCCTGCTCGATCGGGTTCTGGGTGGCCATCACCAGGAAGAGCTCGGGCAACGGATAGGTATGCCGCCCCACCGTGACCTGGCGCTCGCCCATCGCCTCCAGCAGCGCGGACTGCACCTTCGCCGGCGCCCGGTTGATCTCGTCGGCCAGCAGCAGCGGGTGGAAGATCGGGCCCGGCTGGAATTCGAAGCGCCCGTCCTGCGGGCGCCATACCTCGGTGCCGGTGAGGTCGGCGGGCAGCAGGTCGGGCGTGAACTGCACGCGCGCGAACTCGGCTTCCAGGTGCGAGGCCAGCGCGCGGATCGCGGTGGTCTTCGCGAGCCCGGGCGCGCCCTCGACGAGCAGGTGGCCGTCGGCCAGCAAGGCGATCAGCAGGCGGTCCACCAGCGCGGCCTGGCCGACGATCGTCGCGGCCAGCGCCTCGCGCAGGCCGCGGAACGCATCGTGCAGCCGCGCGCCTTCGGCATCGCGCGGGTGGTCGCCCCCGCGGGACGGTTCGCTCCGGGAATCATTCATCGACATCGCACCGCAGTCGGTTCCGGCCGAGTTTGACCGATCACCAGCCTGAAGGTTCGCCCGTGGATGCCCGGTGTTCACCGGATGCTGCCGGGGGCGCCGCCTTGGTGCCGTGTCGGGACACGCCGCAAGTACGTCCATGTAGGCTACTCAGCGCCATCCATGGCGCTGAGTGTCCCGCCACGCCACCACGACCGCGCCTTGCAACATCGCCGGTTTGTGGAGTTCAAAAAACGACGCAACCGCCTCGGCGCGCCCGCTGGAACCGGAGGCCGCCGGCATGCGTGGGAGTGGTTTGAGCAGGCCATGGATGGCCTGCGGCCGGCGTTAAAGGCAGGATGCCGTCACGCCGGACAAACCACTCCCACGCATGACGGCGGCCCGAGGTACGACCTCGATGCGCGCCGGCTGTTGGCGAAAGAAGAAACCTTCGCCGCCATGGCTCCCACAAGAAGCGACGGCTTCGTCAGAGCGTGAAGGCGTCGGGTCGGGCGGCGAGGACGGCTTCGGGGGGCTGGGCCTTGCCGATGAGCCAGCCCTGCGCGTGGCGCACGCCCATGCGGCGCAGCTCCGCGAGTTGCTCCCGCGTCTCGACGCCTTCCATGATCACCTGCGCGCCGATCCCGTGCGCCATCGCGATGATGGCTTCCACGATCGCCATCGCCCGCCGCGAATCGAGCATGTGCCGGCAGAACGCCTGGTCGACCTTGACGTACTCGAACTCGAGTTCGTGCAGGTGCGTGAGGTTCGAATAGCCCGTGCCGAAATCGTCCAGCGCGAACGGCACGCCGTGCGCGCGGCAATGCTGCATGACCGCCGCGACCGGCCCGTAGTCGAGCATCCGGCTTTCGGTGACCTCGAGCTTCAGCGCACCGCGCGGCAGTCCCGCGCGCGTGGCACGCGCGACGACCTGGCGCGCCATGCCCGGCTGCACCAGCTGCCGCGCCGACAGGTTCACCGCGACGCTGGGGACGGCCTCGCCATGCAACCGGTGCAAACCGCGCAACACGTCGATGGCGCGGTCCAGCACGTATTCGCCCAGCGGCACGATCAGCGAGGTTTCCTCCGCGAGGCGGATGAAATCCGCCGGCGATACCTGGCCAAGCGCCTCGTGCTTCCAGCGCACCAGCGCCTCGTAGCCGCCGATGCGGCCGGCCTGCAGGTCGTGGATGGGCTGGTAGTGGACCTCCAGGGTGCCCGTGTCGAGCGCCTCGCGCAGCTGGGCCTCGAAGCGGATCTTCTCGATGCCGGCGCGATCCTCGGGATCGTCGCAGGGCTGGTCCTCCAGCGGCAGCGGCGTGCCCCGCGGCAGCGCCTCCTGCAGCGCGCGTACCCGGGTCCGCAGGCTGTCCACCAGCGCGTGCACGATCGGGTCGCTGGCCGCGATGCGTTCGGCGAACTGGTCCGCGTCGATCGCCAGCAGCACCGCGTCGCTGCGTGCCACCGCGGTCGCGCGGTAGGGCGCGCCATCCAGTTGGGCCAGCTCGCCGATCAGCTCGCCGGCGCCAAACACACCCTGCAACCGTGCGCTGCCGCCTGTCCCGGCGTGCAGCTCGACCTCGCCCGATTCGACCAGCCAGGCGCACCCGGCAGGATCGCCCTGCCGGAACAACACCTCGCCCGGGAACAGCTCGCGCCGGATCCTGGCCACGGCCCGGGCAGCGCCGATCAGCCGCGCTGCGCCACCCGCATGACCTTCGGGGTCACGAAGATCAGCAGCTCGGCCTTCTCGTGGCTGCGGCCCTTGCTGCGGAACAGGTTGCCGATGAAGGGCAGGTCGCCCAGGAACGGCACCTTGGTCACGTCCTCGCGGTCGCGGAACTCGTAGACGCCGCCGATCACGACGGTCTGGCCATCCTCGACCAGCACCGCGGTGGTGACCTCGCGGGTGCTGATGGTCGGCACGTCGCCGATGGAGGTGTCCACGAAGCCCTCGATCTCGTCCTTCTTGACCACCAGGTTCATGAAGACCCGGCCGTCGTTGGTGATGGTCGGGGTGACCGCCAGCTCGAGCAGCACGTCCTTGAACTGGACGTTCGGGATCGGGATGGTGCCCGCGCCCTGGCTCGGCGCGATGGTCACGTAGCCCACTTCCTGGCCCTGCCGGATGATCGCCTCCTTCTGGTTGGAGGTGACGATGCGCGGGTTGGAGATGACTTCGCCCCGGCCTTCCTGCTGCAGCGCCGACAGCTCGATGTCGAGCATGTAGCCCGCATTGAGGATCGACAGCGCCAGCGACCCGGCGTTGGTGAACGAGGTCGGCAGGTTGACGTTGAGGCCGCTGTCCGGGTTGATGGCGTAGCGGCCACTCGGGTCGCCGCCGGCGATCGCGTCGGCGCGGCTCCGGGCATTGTCGCGGGAGTCGCCGGTCGTCGCGCCGACGCCCACCGAGCTCTGGTCGTTGTAGTCGCCATCGGCACCGGTGATGCCGAACTTGGCGCCCAGCTCGCGCGCGAAGGACTCGGTGGCGATCACGATGCGCGCCTCGATCAGCACCTGGTCGACCGGCTTGTCGAGTTGCATCACCAGGTTGCGGATCTCGGCAACGCGGTCCGGGATGTCGATCACCAGCAACGTGTTGGTGCGCGCGTCCGCACTGATGCTGCCGCGCGGCGACAGGAAGCCACCCGACTGGCCGGCCCCGGCCGCATTGCTGCCGCTGGTGCGGCTGCTCTCGGTCAGCAGGCGCGCGATCTCCTCGGCGTTCGCGTAGTTGACCGGGATGAACTCGGTCTGCAGCTCGGCGCTGTTCTCGATCGCCATCCGGGCGTCCTGGATGTTCTGCTCGTACGAGGCGATCTCCGCCTGCGGCGCGACCCAGACCACGTTGCCATTGCGGCGCTTGTCCAGCCCCTTGGCGCGCAGCACGATGTCCAGCGCCTGGTCCCACGGCACGTTGATCAGGCGCAGCGTTACGTTGCCCGACACCGTGTCGGACACCACGATGTTGAGGTTCGATTCCTCGGCGATCAGCTGCAGCACGGTGCGCACCGGCACGTCCTGGAAGTTGAACGTCACCGGCTGGCCGGAATAGGTCCGCTCGGCCGCCAGCGCCACGCCGTTGCCCTGCACCGCCCCGCCGGTGGCCAGTTGCTGCTGCGGCGCGGCGCGCGGCATGACCTCGACGATGTACTGGTTGCCGCTCTGGTAGGCCATCGTCTCGTAGTCGCCGCGGGTGTCGAGCACGATGGTCGCCCCGCCGGCACCGGCGCGCGCCTGGATGTCCTCGACCGGCGTTGCGAAGTCGGACACGTCCAGCGGCCGCTGCAGCGACGCCGGCAGCGTGGCGTTGGGCACCTGGATGACGATGCGCGAGGCCTCGTTCTGCAGGTCGGCCATCGCGCCCGGGTGGTTGAAGCGCAGGGTCAGCTTGCCGGAACCGCCTTCGCCGCGATTGAAGTCGATGTCCGCGACCTCGATCCGGGCGGGCAGCTGCTTGGCCGGGTCCATCGACGACACCGGCGCGACCTGTGCGACGGTCGTGGCGACGGCCGAGGCGGGTGCGGCCTGGGCGCCGCCGATCGCGGCGACCAACCCCAGCGCGAGGCCGAAGGCGCCGGCCCGGTAGGCCGACGCGGCGGGCCGCGGGACGCTGTTGCGCGAGCGGTAGGCGTTGTTGACGATCATCGTGCTATCCCCCAGGGAATTCATTCTTCGATGGCGATGGAAGCCGGGCGTTCCAGCCAGCCGCCCGCGCCATCCGGTACCAGTTCGACCAGTTCGATCCGGTCCTCGTGGACGGCCACCACCTGGCCGTCGCTTTGTCCCATGTAGACGCCCGGACGCACCCGGTAGGTGACCTTGTCCGGCGCCATGACGAGCGCCTGCATGCCACTGCCTGTCCCGAGCGTGCCGACCATGACCAGGCTGTCGAGCGGGAACTGCTCGAGCGCCTGGCGCGGCCTGTTCGGGTCCGGCCGCGGGCCGGAGCCGCCGCCTTCGTCGGTGAACGCATTGCTGAAGGGGTCGCGCAGGTCCTGCGCGGCGTACTCGAAGGTCTCGAACTGCTTCATCACCGGCAGCGGATCGAGCGGCGGCGCGGGGCGTGCCCGCACTTCCGCGGTCCACTGCTCCAGGTTCGACGGATCGCCGGGGCCGCTGGTCACGCCGCGGCCGCAGCCGGCGACCAACAGCAGCGAAGCGGCGATCGCGCCCAGGCGCACGACGTCCAGGGCCCGGTTCATGGCTGGACCTCCGCGGCCGGCGCCGCCGTCTCGTTCTCGTCCAGGTAGCGGTAGGTCTTGACCGTGCCCGACAGCACCAGCGGGCTGTTGGGCGCCAGGCTGCCGCCGTCGCGCGGACGCAGCGAAATGTCGTGCATGGTCATGATGACGACCCGCGGCAGCGACGCGACGCCGCTGACGAACGCGCCGAACTGGTGGTAGGTGCCGACCATCCGCAGCGCGATGGGCTTCTCGGCGTAGAACTCCTTGGGCGTCTCCGGACCGGGCTGGAACAGCTCGTTGGCGATGCCGGTCGCCAGCGCGGTCTGCGAGATGTCGACGATCAGGTCGGGCATCTCGGTCTTGCTGGGCAGCTGGCGCAGCATCTGCTGCAGCTGCTGTTCCATCTGCGCGAGCTGCAACTTGAGCGGCTCGAGGTTCGCGGCGCGTCCCTGCTTGGTCTCGAACTCCGACCGCAGCGTGGTTTCCTCGCCTTCCAGCGCCTCGAGCTCGGCACGCTGGTCACCCACGAACAGGTACCAGGCCAGGCCGATGATCACCAGGACGACCAGCGCGCAGAACGCGAGCTTGAACTCGCGCGGCCAGCCGCCGATGTTGTTGAAGTCCAGTTCCTTGAGCGACATCTTGCGGCTCATGCGGCGGGCCCTCCGTCGACGGTCGCGGCGGCCTCGTCCGGCGCCGCGTCGGGCAGGCCGTCGCCGTCGGTGTCGACCGTCTTGTTCGGGTCGGTCTGGGTCACGCGGAGGCTGAACACGAACGGCAGGCCGGGCGCGCCGGGGCGTGCCTCGATGATTTCGAGCTCAGGCTTGCTCATCCAGCCGGACGTCTCGAGCATGCGCATGTAGCTGCTGACCCGCGCGTTGGACTGCGCGCGCCCCTCGAGCCGGAGCACGTCGCCTTCCTGCCGGATCGACGTCAGCACGACGCCATCGGGGATGGTGCGGACCAGCGAGTCGAACAGGTGCACCATCTGCGAGCGGTTGGCCTGCAGCTGTTCGATGACTTCCTTGCGCGCCAGCAACCGTGCCTTCTGCTGGTCCAGCTTCTCGATCTCGACGATCTGCTGGTCCAGGGTCGCGATCTGTGCCTTGAGGTAGTCGTTGCGCTCGTGCTGGCCATCGACCTGCGCGCCGTGCCAGCTGATGATCGCGAACGCCAGCACCACGGCGCCCAGCGCCGAACCGCCGAGCAGGACGAGGAATTCCTTCTGGCGCTGCCTGCGCCGCTCCTCGCGCCAGGGGAGCAGGTTGATCCTTGCCATCAGTCGAAGCTCCTCAAGGCGAGGCCGCACGCGATCATCAGCGCCGGGGCGTCCTGCGCCAGGGCATGGGCCTGCACCCGCGGGCCGAGCGTCATGTGCGCCAGCGGGTTGGCCGCGACCGTCGGCACGCCGAGCTGCGACTCGACCATGTCCGCGATCCGCGGGATCGACGCGCAGCCGCCGGCCAGCACGATCCGGTCGACCCGGTTGAATTCGCTGCCCGCGTAGAAGAACTGGAGCAGGCGCCCGACCTGCTGCACCAGCGCCTCCTTGAACGGCACCAGCACTTCTTCCTCGTAGCTCTCCGGGAGCCCGCCCTGGCGCTTGGCCAGGTTGGCCTCCTCGTAGCCGAGCCCGTACCGCCGCATCACCTCGTCGGTGAGCTGCTTGCCGCCGAAGGCCTGCTCGCGGGTATAGATGGAGCGGCCGTCGCGGAGGATGTTCAGCGTGGTCGTGCTGGCGCCGATGTCCACCAGCGCCACGATGCCCGCGTGCGTGGCCCCGGCGTCACCGGAGAGGAGCGCGAAGGCGTTCTCGATGGCGAAGGCCTCGATGTCGACCACCCGCGCGGCCAGGCCGCCCAGCTCCAGCGCCGCCTGGCGCGCCTCCACGTTCTCGGTGCGCGAGGCCGCCAGCAGCACGTTGACCATGTCCGGGTTGCCCGGGATCGCCCCGAGCACCTCGAAGTCGAGGCTGACCTCGTCGAGGGGGTAGGGAATGTAGTTGACCGCCTCCAGCTCGACCTGGGCCTCGAGTTCCTCCTCGTCGAGGTCGCCGGCCATGGGGATCACCTTGGTGATGACCGCCGAGCCCGCGACCGCGGCCGCGGCATGCCTGGCCCGCGTACCCGACTTGGCCACGGCGCGCTTGATGGCATCGCCCACGGCTTCGAGCTCGACGATGTTCTTGTCGACCACGGCATTGGGCGGCAGCGGCTCCACCGCGTAGTGCTCGACCCGGTAACGGTCGCCGGCGCGGGACAGCTGCAGCAGCTTGACGGCGGTCGAACTGATGTCGACCCCGACCAAGGGTGGCTGGCTTTTTGTGATCAGGCCCACGGTTTCTCCCCTATCCACGGGCGCTTACGCGCAAAACGTGTCCCGGAACCTTAAATAACGGACTTTTTACCCGGTGGCAACCCATCGGGCCCCGGGACGTCGCCGTTCTGTGCGCTCCGCACCTGTTTTCACGGCGCCCCGGGGCCCGCCCCTATACTGCCGGCCACGCCCAGGAACCCCGGAAAGCCCCCTCGATGCCCCCCATTCGCCGCCTGCTGCGCTGGGCGCTGCTCGCGTTCGCCGGCGTTGCCCTGCTGGGCCTGCTGGCCATCGGCCTGCTCTATTTCCTCATCGTCCCCAAGCTCCCCGACGTGGACACCCTGCGGACGGTGGAGCTGCAGGAACCGCTCTACGTCCATGCCCGGGACGGCAAGCTGATCGCACTGTTCGGTGAGACGCGCCGCTACCCGGTCAAGATCGAGGACGTGCCCGAGGACATCAAGCAGGCCTTCATCGCGATCGAGGACAACCGGTTCTACGAGCACCCCGGCGTCGACTACAAGGGCGTGGCCCGCGCCATCTGGCTGCTGGCCACCACCGAGGACGAGCGCGTGCCGGGCGGCTCGACCATCACCCAGCAGGTGGCCCGCCAGTTCTACCTGACCTCCGAGTACAGCTACACCCGCAAGCTCGCCGAGATGCTGCTGGCGCTGAAGATGGAGCGCGAGCTCACGAAGGACGAGATCTTCGAGCTGTACCTCAACAAGAGCTTCTTCGGGAACCGGTCCTACGGAATCGCCGCCGCCGCGGAGTTCTATTACGGCAAGTCGCTCCAGGAACTGACCCTGGACGAGGTCGCCACCCTGGCGGGCACGCCCAAGTTCCCGTCCAGCGGCAACCCGGTGAGCAATCCGGAGCGCAACCGGATCCGCCGGGACTACATCGTCCAGCGGATGGCCGAACTGGGCTTCATCACCGAGGCGCGGATGCGGGCCGCGCAGGCCGCGCCGATGCATGCCGAGCCGCACGAACGCCCGATCGAGGCCTATGCGCCCTACGTCGCCGAGATGGTCCGCCAGGAGATGATCGAGCGGTTCGGCGAGGACGTGCTGGTGCGCGGCTACCACGTCACCACGACCATCGACCCGGAACTGCAGGCCGCCGCCGACCAGGCGATCCGCACGGGCCTGGCCGAATACGACCATCGCCACGGATGGCGTGGCGCGGAGCGCGAGATCGAATTGCCCGCGGGTGCAACCGCGGCCGAGGCCGCGGCCTACCTGCGCACGGTCGACAGCCAGAATGGATTGCTGCCGGCCCTGGTGCTGGCCGTCGAAGGCCAGCGCGCGCGGCTGGTGCTGCGCGACGGCCGCGAAATCGAACTCGATGCGGCCTCGAGCAAGTGGACCGGCCGCAGCCCGGGCGCGCTTTTGGAGCGCGGCGACCTGGTGCGCGTGCGGCTCGTCGTCGAGCCTCCGGCCGATGGCGAAGCCGACGCAGCGGCAGCCGGGATGCCCGCCGTGGTGGGCGAGGACGTGCCGCTGCCGGATGACGAGGCCGCCAGGTACGAGCTGGAGCAGCTGCCGCAGGCGCAGGTCGCGCTGGTCTCGCTGGACGCCGACAACGGCGCGTTGCTCGCCCTGTCGGGCGGCTTCAGCTTCAACGGCAGCAAGTTCAACCGCGCGACCCAGGCGCGCCGCCAGCCGGGTTCGAGCTTCAAGCCGTTCCTGTACGCCGCGGCGTTCGAGCGCGGGTTCAACCCCGCGTCCATCGTGCTGGACGCGCCGGTGGTGTTCCGCGACCGCGCCGGCAATGTCTGGCGCCCGCAGAACGACAGCGGCGACTTCAAGGGCCCGATGCGCCTGCGCGAGGCGCTGGTGCAGTCGCGCAACCTGGTGTCGGTGCGCCTGCTCGACGCGATCGGCGTGGACTACGCGCGCAAGTACATCTCCCACTTCGGGTTCGACGAGGAGGAGCTTCCGCCGAACCTGTCGATGTCGCTAGGCACGGCGTCCGTGCACCCCATGACGGTGGCCCGCGGCTTCTCGGCGTTCGTCAATGGCGGCTTCCGGATCGCGCCGTGGTTCATCGACGAGGTCCGCGACCGCGACGGCGCCCTCGTCTACAAGGCGCAGCCCGCCGTGGCCTGCCGCAGCTGCGCGCCCGGCGCGACGGCCGGCGAGGAAGTGCGCGCGGCGAACGTGGTGGACGGGTTCAACCTGGGCCCACCCGTGCCCGAGGCGGCCGCCGCGCCGGCACCCGATGCCGCCGAAGCGGCGGGCGAGGTGCCGGCCCTCGCCGAGGATGCCGTGCTGGCGCCGCGCGCGATCGACGAACGCACCGCCTACCAGGTCAACTCGATGCTGCGCGACGTCGTGCAGCGCGGCACCGGCGTGCGCGCGAAGGTGCTCGGCCGCGAGGACGTGGGCGGCAAGACCGGGTCGACCAACGACCACCGCGACGCCTGGTTCTCGGGCTTCGGCGCGGACGTGGTGACGACCGTCTGGGTCGGCCGCGACGACTTCAAGAGCCTGGGCCGCGGCGAGTACGGCGGGCGCGCCGCACTGCCGATCTGGATCGACTACATGCGGGTCGCGATCGAAGGACGCGATCCGGTGCCGCTGGACCCGCCGGACGGGATGGTGAAGGTCTCGGTCGGTCCGGGCGGGCGGTTGTTGCCCGAGGGCAGCACCGGCCTGGTCGAGTGGGTGAAGACCGAGGACATGGAACGGTTGCAGGTCGCCACGGAGTACGACGAGGACGCGGCCACCGAGGAAGAGGCGTTCGACATCTTCTGACGGGTGCCGTGGAGTACAGTCGGGCAAGGCCACGCGGAGGTTCGCCATGCACCACGCCCGCCAGCACGCGCAGACGCACCAGCTGACCCGTACCCGCGAACGGCGGCATCGCCTGGCCCACGAGGCCGCGCGGCTCATGGCCGAAGGCGGCATCCGCGACTACCACCAGGCCAAGCTCAAGGCCGCCGAGCGGCTGGGCATCCACGACGATGCGTCGCTGCCGCGCAACCGCGAGATCGAGGACGCGCTGCGCGAGTACCAGCGCCTGTTCCGGGGCGAGGCGACCGCCGAAGGCTTGCGGGTGCGCCGGGAAGCCGCGTTGCGCGCGCTCGAATTCTTCGCGCCGTTCGACCCGCGGCTGGTCGGCCCGGTGCTGGACGGGACCGCCGACGTGCATGCACCGGTCTCGCTGCACCTGCACGACGACGATGCCGACGCGGTGCCGCGCTTCCTGGAGGAACAGGGCATCCCGGCGGAATCGCGCAGCCGGCTGCTGCGGCTGGACCGGAACCGGCAGGCGGACTTCCCGGTCTGGCTGTTCAGCGCCGACGAGCTGACGTTCGACCTGACCGTGCTGCCGCACGACGTGTTGCGCCAGGCCCCGCTGTCCGGCGTGGACGAACGGCCGATGCGCCGCGCGTCGGCGGCGCAGTTGCGCGGCCTGCTGGCCGACGACGAAATCGCCGGCTACGAAGCGGGTTGATCGTCATTCCCGCGAAGGCGGGAATCCATGCATCCGATCCTGGTTCCCCGCCTGCGCGGGGATGGCCGGGATCAGCGCTTCGCGGCGGGAACGTAATCGCGGCTGGCGTGGCCGGTGTACACCTGCCGTGGGCGGCCGATGCGGTTCTCGGGGTCGTCCTGCTGCTCCAGCCAGTGCGAGACCCAGCCGGCGGTGCGCGCGATCGCGAACATCACCGTGAACATCTCGGCCGGGATGCCCAGGGCCTTGTAGATGATGCCGCTGTAGAAGTCGACGTTCGGGTACAGCTTCCGCTGAACGAAGTAATCGTCCTTCAGCGCGGCCTCCTCCAGGCGCATGGCCACTTCCAGCAGCGGATCGTCGACACCCAGGTCCTCGAGCACCTCGTGGCACATCGCGCGGATGATCTTCGCGCGCGGGTCGAAGTTCTTGTACACGCGGTGGCCGAAGCCCATCAGGCGGAAGCCCGACTCCTTGTCCTTCGCGCGGTCGACGGCCGACTGCACGTTCTCCGGGCGGCCGATCTCCTGCAGCATCTCCAGCACCGCCTCGTTGGCGCCGCCGTGCGCGGGCCCCCACAGCGCGGCCACGCCGGCGGCCACGCAGGCGTACGGGTTCGCGCCGGTCGATCCGACCAGGCGCACCGTCGAGGTCGACGCGTTCTGCTCGTGGTCGGCATGCAGGATGAAGAGCAGGTCCATCGCACGGGCGGCCACGGGGCTGAGGGCCAGCGGCTCGCTCGGCACTTCCTTGAGCATGTGCAGGAAGCGCGTGGTGTATTCGAGGTTGTTGTGCGGGTAGCGCAGCGGCCAGCCGATCGAGTAGCGATAGCAGGCGGCTGCGATCGTCGGGACCTTGGCGATCAGGCGGACCGCGGCCATGCGGCGCTGCTCCGGGTCTTCCAGGTCCAGGTCGTTGTGGTAGAAGCTCGCCATCGAGCCGAGCATGCCCACGAGCATTGCCATCGGGTGCGCGTCGTGGCGGAAGCCGCCGAGGAACTTCTTGAACGCCTCATGCATCATCGTGTGATGCGTGACCTCGTGCTCGAAGCGCGAGAACGCGGCGGCGTCGGGCAACTCGCCATGCATCAGCAGGTAGGCCACCTCGAGGAACGAGGATTGTTCCGACAACTGCTCGATGGGGTAGCCGCGGTACAGCAGCACGCCCGCGTCGCCGTCGATGTAAGTGATGGCGGATTTGCAGCTGGCGGTGGCGGTGAACCCGGGGTCGTAGGTGAAGCACCCGGTTGCCTTCGGGAGCTTGCCGATGTCGATGCAGGGCTGGCCCAGCACCGGCTCGACGACCGGCAGCTCGACGGACTTGCCGGCGACGCCCAGGGTGGCCTGGCCAATGGCGGACTTGCGCTGTTCGGACACGGGGGACTCCTTCGAACCGGGTGGCCGCGCCGGCTGCGGGGCGCGCCTGGGGGAAACCATCATTATCGCACGTGCGCCGGATACGCCGGCGTGCAAGGTGCAGGCCCGCACATGCGAACGGCCGCCCCGGGGCGGCCGTCGCTGCGTTGCGTCGGCGGGCGCTGCGCCCGCCGCAGGGTCACTTGCTGGCGTAGCGCTTGCGGAACTTGTCCACGCGGCCGCTGGTGTCCATGATCTTGTGCTGGCCCGTGTAGAACGGGTGCGAGGACGAGGAGATCTCGACCTTGACCAGCGGGTACTCGTTGCCGTCCTCCCACTTGATCGTCTCCTTGCTGGAGAGGGTCGAGCGGGTGAGGATCTTGAAGTCCGAAGTCACGTCCTGGAACACGACTTCGCGGTACTCGGGATGGATGTCGGCCTTCATGGCGGGCGCCGGGTTTGTTGCGGGAAGCCGGGCATGATAGCGGGTGGGCCCGCCCCGGGGCAAGCCGCCGGCCGCCTCAGGCAGTCGGAGAGCTGAACGCGAGGGCGTCGCGGACCCGGGCTTCGAACCGGGCCTGGTCGTAGGCCATCAGGATCGCGGCGTTGTCGGGCGCCCCGCCCCGCCGGTCCCAGTCCACCAGCGTTGCCCCGCGGGACTGTGCCCCGGACAACTCCACCGCCAGGGGACGGTCGAGCACTTCGGTCGCCCCCGCAGGCTCCAGGGCGAACGCCATGGCCAGCGCATCGGCCGAGTGCCAGCGGTCGCCGCGCTCGCCGGCGGCCCAGCGCCGGGTGTGCGCCGAGATGGCGTCGTAGAAGCGGGCCTGCGGCGTCCCGGACCGCAACCAGCCATCGAATTCGGCATGCGCGAAGCCATGGCGCAGCACGGCTTCCCAGTCCGCAAGCTCGAAGCGCGGGAACGCCGAGAACACGACGTGCGCGGCCTCGGGATCGAAATAGACGTTGAACTCCGCGGCCGGCGTCATGTTGCCGTGGCCGGTGACCGCGCCGCCCATGACCACCAGGCGACCGACACGCTCCGGCAGCGTGGGGTCCAGCCGCAGCGCGAGCGCCACGTTGGTCAGCGGCCCGAGCGCGACCAGCAGCAGGCGCCCGGCGTGGGCATGTGACAGGCGCAGGATCGCCAGTGCGGCGTGTTCCCCCTCCGCCGCACGCGCCGCTGCCGTGTATCGCGTATCTCCGAACCCGTCCTCCCCATGCACGAACGCAGCATGGGGCGCGGCATGCAGCAACGGCGTCGCGGCACCCGGGAACACCGGCACGTCGTCGCGACCGGCCACCTCGCACAGCTTCAATGCATTCGCGACGGTGTGGTGGAGCCCGACGTTGCCCGCCGCGACTGTCAGCCCGACCACGTCGTGGTCGGGATCGACGAACGCCATCAGGATCGCGAGTGCGTCGTCGACGCCCGGGTCGGTGTCGATCAGCAGGGGGATGCGCGCCATCAGATCGCGGTCCCTCGCACGTCGGTGAGGAGGCGGGCGACGCTGCCGACAGGCACCGCGCCGCCCGGCTTGTCGGCCGCCGCTGCGTCGCCCGCATCCCATTCGTAGGGGCCGCATGCGCCGCTGCCGGCGCAGAACTCGACGGGGATGGTGAACTCGGCCGGCGCCGGTCGCCCACCCACCTGTTCGAATTGCACCGACAGGTCGTCGAACATGCCCGCGACCGCGCCCGTGAATTCGCCACGCCATCGTTCGTCGCCCGCGTAGCCGGCAACGCTGACCTCGGGCTCGCCGCCCGGAGCGATCACGACGCGCGCCAGCACGGCGGCGTCCTGGCCGGCACGAAGCGCGTTGCGCGGGAATGCCGGCGGCGTCACGGGGCCTACCGATGCGCCGGTCCTGGCGTCCTGTACGGTGATGGCCAGTCCGCCGCCTTGCGCCTGCGCCAGCAGGCGCAGGCGCAGCGTCGTCTCGGTTCGCGCCGGCTGCCCGTCCAGCAGCCCTGGCGCGAATTCCCAGGACCTCACCCGTTCTTCCAGCCGGTGGCGCAGCACCGCGGGGATCCTGTCGCCATCCGTCCATTCAAGGCGGGTGACCGAACCGTCGGGCTCGATCGTCATCGCGGCGCGGAAATACAGGTCCAGGTCATCGGCGTCCCCGGCGGTGGCGATGAGGGGGAACCATGCCCACAGCAACAGGGCAACGGGAAGCAGTACTCGAGGCACACGGGACATTGGCGTCTTCCGGATCCAGCGGTCGGATCCAAGTATGGCAGCCAGCCGGCGCGTGTCGGCCCTGGCGAAGGCACCACGCGCAGCGTCAAGGTGGCGGCACGAGCCCCCGGCCGCTCACCCGCACTTCGAATACCCGCAGTTCAGGCACGTCGCGCATCCGTCCATGATCACCACGGCGCGGGTGCTGCACTTGTGGCACATGGTGGCCGAAGGCGGGAACGACGCGCCTTCGCCGGTGACCGCGATGTCCTCGTCGCGCGCCGCGGGTGCAGCGGGCGCGGACGGGGCGGCGCCTACGTCAAAGTTTTTTTTTGAGCGGTCTTCGTAGGCCTTGCGCTTCTCGGCGATCATCGCGCGCTGCGCGGCGCTCATCTCCGGGTCGTGGATCAGGCCGATCGACTTCATGTGGTCTTCCACGATCGCGCCCAGTTCGGCGACCAGCGACGGCATGTACACGCCACCGGCCTTGAAGTAACCGCCCTTCGGGTCGAACACGGCCTTCATCTCGTCGACCAGGAAGGTGACGTCGCCACCCTTGCGGAACACCGCGGACATGATCCGGGTGAGCGCGACGATCCACTGGAAGTGCTCCATGGACTTGGAGTTGACGAAGATCTCGAACGGGCGGCGCAGCTCGTGCTCGGTGCCGGCATTGAGCACGATGTCGTTGATCGTCACGTACATGGCGTGCTCGACCAGCGGCGACTTGATCTTGTAGGTGGCGCCGACCAGCACCTCGGGGCGCTCGATCTTCTCGTGCATCTGGATGACGTCGGCAGTGGCCAGGGTGGCCTCGGCCTGCTCGCGCGACACGGCGTCGGCCTTCGCGGCCGCAGCCTTGTCTTCCGGGCGGACCACGCTGTAGCCCTTGATTTTCTTCTCGATCTTGACGGCCATCGGCCCCTTGCTCCCCGGTCTCGCGGTGTTGCCCTTCAATGGAAAACCGTGGCCCCCTCTCGCGAGGGGGCCACGGCGTCGGTCATGCGCCGGCGCGGGTGGCGGCGGCCTTGCGTGCGCCGGCCTTGCGGGCGGCGGTCTTCTTCATGGCACCGGTCCGGCGTGCGGCCTTCGCGGTCGACTTGCGTGCACCGCTGGCGGCCTTGCGGACCGCCGTGCGCGTGGACGTCGTGCGCGTGGCGGTCTTCCGGGTGGCGGTCTTGCGCGAGGCCGACTTGCGGGCCGGCGCCTTGCGGGCCGACGCCTTCCTGGCGGTCGACTTGCCCGCCGTCGACTTGCGAGCGGTCGACTTGCGAGCGGTCGACTTGCGGGCCGCCGTCTTGCGACCGGCCGTCTTGCGGGCGGTGCCCTTGCGAGCGGTCGACTTCCGTGCGGTCGACTTGCGAGCCGTCGACTTGCGTGCCGTGGACTTCCGTGCCGTCGTCTTCCGCGCGCCGGTCGCCTTCCGGGCCGTGGACTTGCGGGCGCCCTTCTTCGCGGCCGACTTCCTTGCGGTCTTCTTCGTGGCAGCCTTCTTCGTCGCCGGCTTCCGCTTCTTGGCGGCCGCGGTCTTGCGCTTCAGCGCCGCCGATTCCTTCTTGGCCTTGGCGCTGGCCGCGGTCAGCTTGCGCTTGGCCTTGGTCACGGTCTTCTTGACCGCCTTGCTGGCCTTCTTCGCGCTCTTGCGTGCGGTGGCGGCCGCGCCGCTGGCGGTCGATGCGATCACGCTGCCGATGTTGCCGGCAGTGTCCTTCACGTTCTCGGCGGCCTTGGACAGGCTCGCCGTCACTCCGTTGCCGTTGCTCATTTGTGTTGCCCTCCTCGGGGCGCTACTGCATGTCGTTCTGGTAACCGGGGCGGGACGTTCCGGAAAATGTCGGCCAAGCGGCCGCCGGTCCGATCCCTGCGCGATGCTATACCTCAAAAACCGCACTGCACACGTGAACGCCGCCCGCCCGGGCAGCGCCTAGAACTTGCCGTAGTACCCCTCCTTGAGGGCGTCGAACAGGTTGGCGGCCGTGTGCATCTCGCCGTCGTACTCGATCTGTTCGTTGCCCTTGACCTCCAGCACGCTGCCATCCTCCAGCTCGAACCGGTACAGCGTGTTCTCCAGGTCGGCCTCCTTGACCAGCACGCCCTGGAACGCGGCGGGGTTGAAGCGGAACGTGGTGCACCCCTTCAGCCCCTGCGCATGCGCATAGGTATAGATGTCCTTGAAGTCCTCGTACGGGAAGTCGGTCGGGACGTTCGCGGTCTTGGAGATCGAGCTGTCGACCCACTTCTGCGCCGCGGCCTGCACGTCCACGTGCTCCTTCGGGCTGATGTCGTCGGCGGACACGAAGTACTCCGGCAACGCCGCCGCCGGGTCCTCGGCGAACGGCATCGCCTTCGGGTTGACCAGCTCGCGATAGGCCAGCAGCTCGTAGGACCAGACGTCGACCTTCTCCTTCGACTTCTTGCCCTCGCGGATCACGTTCCGGCTGTAGTGGTGCGCGAACGACGGTTCGATGCCGTTGGAGGCGTTGTTGGCCAGCGACAGGGAAATCGTTCCGGTCGGGGCGATCGAGCTGTGGTGGGTGAAGCGCGCGCCCACCTCGGCCAGCTCCGCGACCAGGTCAGGCGCCGCCTCGGCCACCCGCTGCATGTAGCGCGAGTACTTGGCGTGCAGCACCTTGCCGCTGACCTGCTGCCCGACCTGCCAGCCGTCGCGGACCATCTCCGGGCGCTTGCGCAGCATCCCGGCGTCGATGGTGAACAGCTCGTCCATGATCGGCGCGGCGCCCTTTTCCTTCGCCAGGGCCAGGCCCATCTCCCAGCCGGCCACCGCCATCTCGCGGGCGATGCGCTCGGTGAATTCGCACGACGCCTTCGA
Source organism: Luteimonas sp. (assembly GCA_036675265.1). GTDB lineage: Bacteria > Pseudomonadota > Gammaproteobacteria > Xanthomonadales > Xanthomonadaceae > CAMPJU01. Next base: position 271 of record JAKFFJ010000017.1, on the reverse strand, counting down.
GCCGTACTTCATCTTCAGCATGGTCACCGTCGAGCCCAGGCCCAGGAAGCCCATGCCGTGCCGGCGCTTGCGCATGATCTCGTCGCGCTGGCGCTGGAGCGGCAACCCGTTGACCTCGACCACGTTGTCCAGCATCCGGGTGAATACCCGCACGACCTCGCGGTACTCGTCCCAGTCGAAGCTCGCCTGGTCGGTGAACGCGTTGCGCACGAACTTGGTCAGGTTCACCGAGCCGAGCAGGCAGGCGCCATACGGCGGCAGCGGCTGCTCG
>JAKFFJ010000046.1:0-2845 GCA_036675265.1 Luteimonas sp. | reverse complement strand
GGAACCGCCGTCGTTGACGACGCGGAAATCGCATTGCGCTGCGCGCTCGGGCGGTTCGCGCAATGGGCCCGCGGGGAGCAGGCGGCCGTTGCCATAGCGACGGCGGCCATCGATCACTTCGATTTCGACATCACGCGCGAGGCGGTAGTGCTGCAGGCCATCGTCGCAGACGACGATGTCGCAGCCGGTGTCGATCAATGCCTGCGCAGCGGCGACGCGGTTGCGATCGACGCGCACCCTGGCGCCGGTGCGATGGACGATGAGGACCGGTTCGTCGCCGCCATCGGCCGGATCGGTGTCACGGTCGACCCAGCGCGCGCGCGTTTCGTCGGTGCGTCCGTAACCGCGGCTGGCGACGCCGGGGTTCCAGCCTTCCGCGCGCAGGCGTTCGACCAGCGCGATGGTCAACGGCGTCTTGCCGGTGCCGCCGACGGCGATGTTGCCGACCACCACCACCGGGACCGACACGCGCCGCGCGCGCAACAAACCGGCGGCGTAGGCGCGGCGGCGCAAATGGGTGGCGCCGGCATAAATGCTTTCGAGCGCCCCGGGCAGCAGCGGTACCGGCGCATCGCCGAACCAGTACGCGGGGAGTTGCGGACGCGTCGCGCTCATGCCTCGGCCGGCTCGCGGAACTGCATGCGGTGCAGGTGCGCGTACAGGCCGCCACGTGCGAGCAGTTCCGAATGGGTGCCCTGCTCCACCAGGTTGCCGTGGTCGAGCACCAGTACCTGGTCGGCGTGCTCGATCGTCGACAGCCGGTGCGCGATCACCAGCGTGGTGCGATCCGGCATCAGGTGGTCGAGCGCGTCCTGCACCAGGCGTTCGGATTCGTTGTCGAGCGCTGCGGTGGCCTCGTCGAGGATCAGGATCGGGGCGTCCTTCAGCATCGCGCGGGCGATCGCGAGGCGCTGGCGCTGGCCACCGGACAACTTGCCGCCCTTGGCGCCGATCCGGGTCTGCAGCCCGTCGGGCAGGCGCTCGACGAACTCCATCGCATTGGCGCCGCGCACGGCAGCCTCGATCGCCTGCGTCGACGCACCGCGCATTTCGCCATAGGCGACGTTTTCGGCGACATTGCCATCGAACAGCATCACCTGCTGTCCGACCAGTGCGATCTGGCGACGCAGGTCGGCGAGGCGGTAGGCATGGATCGGATGCCCGTCCAGCAGTACCTGCCCGCTTTCGGGTTCGTAGAAGCGCGCGATCAGCTTGATCAGGCTGGACTTGCCGCTGCCGGAGCGGCCGACGATGGCGGTGACGGTGCCTGGCCTCGCGGTGAAGCTCAGGTCGTGCAACGCCGGGCGTTCCTGCCCTTCGTAGCGCGCGCTGACATCGCGGAATTCGATCAGGCCCTTGGCACGCTCGAGCGGGAGGTCGCCGTCGTCGCGCTCGCTGGGCGCGTCGAGCACCGAGAACAACCGCTCGGCGGAGCCGATGCCACGCTGCAGCATGCTCTGCACGCTGGTGAGCTGGCGCAGCGACGGCACCAGGTTGACCATCGCCGTCATCAGGCGGGTGAAATCGCCGGCGGTCAGCCGATTGAGTGCGGCCTCGTAGCCGGCCGCGACCAGCATCACCGCCATGCCGATCGCACCCAGCACCTGCACGAACATCGACAGCGAACCGCGCGTGACCTCGATCTTCAGCGACAGCTGCACGTTGTGCCGGGTCTGCTTGCCGTAGCGTTCCAGTTCGGACGCCTGCGCGCCGTAGGTCTTGACCTCCTGCTGCGCGTTCAGGGCCTGGTCGGCGGTCTGCAGCATGTCCGCGGACGCTTCCTGGATGTCGTGGTTCAGGCGCCGGTAGCGCTTGCCGACCTTGCCCATCGTCCACGCCATCATCGGCGCCAGCAGCAGCAGCACCAGCGAGACCCGCCAACTGGTCCAGAACATGACGAGCAGGGTCGAAGTGATGTTGAGCGCATTGCTGACCATCACCTTGAGCGCATCGACCGAAGCCTGCGCCACCTGCTCCGTGTCGCCGCCCAGGCGCGTGAGCATCGACGGCACCGGTTCGTCGTCGAAACGCGAACCTGGCAGCGCGAGATACTTGGTCATCAGCTGCATGCGCAGGTCGCGCGCGACGTTGCGGCCGGCGCGCGCGATCGAATAGTCGCCGACCAGGCCGAACAGGCCGCGCGCCAGCAGCAGCAAAACGAGCCCGGCGGGCAACCAGTAGCTGAATTGATGTCTGACGAAGATATTGTCGACGATCGGGCCCAGCAGCCACAGGATCCCGCCACTGGCGGCGGCTTCGAGCAGCATCGCCAGCATGCCCACGGCGATCAGCGCCCAGTAGGGCTTGGCGTATCGGCGCAGGCGCTTGTAGGTGAGCGAGGGTGCGGTCGGCGTCATCGCGGGTGGGTCACCGGGGATTGGCCGTCGCGGCCGCCGTGCTCGCAGATTCCGGCGCGGTCGCGATCGACACGCGTGCGAAACCGACCTGCCCGAGGGCGTCGAGTGCGGTGACCACCGCCTGGTGCGGCGTGCGTGCATCGGCGCGCAGCAACACCGGGCGCTCGCGGTCTTCGCCGGCAACATCGCGCAGGGTCTGCTTCAGCGACTCGACATCGGTGCGCAGCGCTTCGCGGTCGTCGACGAAATAGCGACCCTCGGCGTTGACCAGAAGGGTCAGCGTCTTGGCCTGGGCTTCGGCCGGCTCACCGGTGGCCTGCGGCAACTGCAGCTTCAGCACCGAACGCGAATCGAAGGTGGTGGTAACGACGAAGAAGATGATCAGGCACAGGATCACGTCGATCATCGGCACCAGGTTGATTTCCGGCTCGTCGTCGGCGCGGTGGTCGCGGATACGCATCGCGGAGGTGCCCTACTCGGCGTCCGCG
>JAKFFJ010000013.1:0-2851 GCA_036675265.1 Luteimonas sp. | reverse complement strand
CACCACCGCCTGCGCGCCGTGCGCATGCAGGATCTCGAAACCGGGGGCGCCGAGGGTGCCGCGCAGGCCGTCGCAGATCGTGTCCGGCACGAAGTCGACGCTGCGCCGGCCGGCCGCGAGCGAAACCGCGGTGTCGGCGGCGCCGCGCGGCTCGGCCAGCACCAGCGCGCAACCCGGGTCCAGCGCAGCGATCGCCAGCGCGCAACCGGACGCCAGGCCGCCACCGCCGACCGGCGTCACCAGGGCATCGAGGCCGGCGACGGCGTTGAGCAGCTCCAGCGCCACGGTGCCCTGGCCCGCGATCACCAGCGGGTCGGTATAGGGGTGCACGAAGGTCGCGCCGGTTTCGGCCTGCACCTGCGCGGCCATCGCTTCGCGCGCGGCGATGCTCGGCGCGCAGCGGTGCAGGGTGGCGCCATAGGCCGCGATCGCCGCCAGCTTCGCGGCGACCGCGCCTTCCGGCACCACCACATGGCAGGGAATGCCGCGGGTGCGCGCGGCCAGTGCCAACGCACCGCCATGGTTGCCCGAGGAATGGGTGACCACGCCGCACGCGGCCTCGGCCTCGGTCAACGCCCAGACCGCATTGCAGGCACCGCGGAACTTGAACGCGCCGGCGCGCTGCAGGGGCTCGCACTTGAAGTGCAGTTCGCAGCCGGCGAGCTCGTCCAGCGCGTGCGAGCGCAATACCGGCGTGACATGCGCATGCGGCGCGATCCGTGCCGCGGCGGCGAGCACGTCCTCGAAGGTGGGGAGCGACAAGCGGGTTCCGTCCATGCCTAATCGTATCGCCAGGAATAACCGTTCAGGAACCGCGGCGGCGGATGCGGCAGGATTAAGCACGCATTCAATGCCTGCCGTCGATGCTGGGGGCATCCGACAGGGGGCACCTCCATGATCCGCAAGCTGATCCTTCCCGCGCTCGCCGCCGCGATGCTGGCCGGCTGCGCCACTTACCAGTACCGGGGCGGGGCCGGCGGCGACTACTACTACGACCAGCCGGCGACGGAGTACCGCTATTACGGTTCTCCATACGGCTACTACGGTGGCTACGGCTACGGTTATCCGTACGGCGGCAGCATCGGTTACGGCTACTACCGTTCCTATCCGGGCTGGTATGGCTATCCACGGCACTCCGGCGGCCATTCGCATGGCCACCATGGTCCCCGGCCCGGCGGCGATGGCGACCACGACGACGACCAGGGCGGCAACCCGCAGAACCAGCAGCCCGACCAGCCGCGCCCGCCGTGGCGCGACCTTGGCCGCCTCGACCCGTCGCAGCGCGCCCATGTCGAGGCCAAGCGCCCGGTGCCCATGGCCGAACGCGAGGCCTCCTCGCCCGTTCGCCGCGCCACGCCGGGTCCGCTCGGCCTCGATCGCCCGCGCGCGCGGCGGCCGAAACGGGACGGCGATCCCGTTTCCCCTCCCTGAGCACCCTTGCGTGGGTTGGCGCGCATGTCCAAGCTAACGCCACCATGTGACCAGTTGCGTCGCTTCACGACCCGTCCCGGGTCATGCGCTCCATGTCGATGCCCGGCGGGGATCTCCGGATCCCCCCTGTTCCGTTACCCCGCCGGGTGTCGGCACCTTCCTGGTGCTGCCGACGACGCAAGAAAGTGAGGGGCCGACGCCCCCCGACGTCGACCCCTCGTTGCTTCCCCGGCATGCGCTTGGGCCAGCCCTGTTCCATCCTGGCCCCTGAGCGCCCCTGTCGCCTCTGCCACGCCGGGTGCAATCGGATAGACGCAGGAACCGTGCCAACTCCCGGCGCGCGATAATGGCCCCGATGAGCAACCCGGACTTCCACTGCCATGACGTGATCGTGGTGGGCGGCGGCCACGCCGGCACCGAGGCCGCGCTGGCGGCCGCCCGGGCCGGTGCGCGCACGCTGCTGCTGACCCACAACATCGAGACCGTCGGCGCGATGAGCTGCAACCCGGCCATCGGCGGCATCGGCAAGGGCCACCTCGTTCGCGAGATCGATGCCCTGGGCGGAATCATGGCCCGCGCGGCCGACGCGGCCGGGATCCAGTGGCGCCGGCTCAATGCCTCGAAGGGCCCGGCCGTGCGCGCCACCCGCTGCCAGGCCGACCGCGCGCTGTATCGCGCCTTCATCCGCCGCGCGGTGGAATCGCAGCCCAATCTCGTCATCTTCCAGGCGCCGGTCGACGACCTCATCATCGAAGGCGATCGCGTGCTCGGCGCGATCACCAACACCGGCCTGCGCTTCGAGGCGCCGGCGGTGGTGCTGACCGCGGGCACCTTCCTGGCGGGAAAGATCCACGTCGGCGAAACCCAGTACGCCGCCGGGCGCATGGGCGATCCGCCCGCGACCACGCTCGCGGCGAAGCTGCGCGAGCGCCCGTTCGTGGTCGACCGGCTGAAGACCGGCACGCCGCCGCGGATCGACGGCCGCACCCTCGACTACTCGGTGATGGAGATCCAGCCGGGCGACGACCCGCGCCCGGTGTTCTCGTTCACGGGGTCGCGCGCCGACCATCCGCGCCAGGTGCCGTGCTGGATCACCCATACCAGCGAGCGTACCCACGGGATCATCCGTGGCGCGCTGCATCGCTCCCCGCTGTACTCCGGCCAGATCGAGGGCATCGGCCCGCGCTACTGTCCCTCGATCGAGGACAAGGTGGTGCGCTTTGCCGACAAGGCCTCGCACCAGGTGTTCGTCGAGCCCGAGGGCCTGGACGTCGCCGAGATCTATCCCAACGGCATCTCCACTTCGCTGCCGTTCGACGTGCAGCTGGAACTGGTGCATTCGATCCGCGGCTTCGAAAACGCGCACATCACCCGTCCGGGCTATGCGATCGAGTACGACTTCTTCGACCCGCGCGGGTTG
>JAKFFJ010000051.1:0-69285 GCA_036675265.1 Luteimonas sp. | reverse complement strand
CGGGATCTCGAACGAGAAGTCGACCTCGAGGAATTCCTCGTAGTCGCGCCGCTGCTTGTCCGACATGATGTCGTAGACCAGCGCGTGCACCTGCTTGTGGTCCAGCGCCGGGATGTTGATCCGCCGCACGTCGCCGTCGACGCGGATCATCGGCGGCAAGCCCGCCGACAGGTGCAGGTCCGAAGCCTTGTTCTTGACCGAGAAAGCCAGCAGCTCGGCGATATCCATGCGTGCTCCCCGGAGCCATTGCGCGACGGTAGGATGGGTCCCCGCCCGTCCGCCCGGAGTATAGCCCTGGCCGCGAACGCCCTAGACGAGGTCCTGCAACGGATTGATACCGCGGCCGACGCCTCGGGTCGACCTTCGCCGCGCCTGCTGGCCGTGGGCAAGTCCCGAACTGCGACCGAGGTCGCGGAACTGGCGGCGCTGCTGCAGTCGCGCGGGCGCCTCGCACCCGGCGCACGCCCGGCGTTCGGCGAGAACTACGTGCAGGAAGCCCGTCGCAAGCAGGATGCGCTGGCGGGCAGCGGCATCGAGTGGCACCTGATCGGCCACCTGCAATCGAACAAGGCCGATGTCGCGGCGCGCAGCTTCGACTGGGTGCAGACGGTGGACCGGGCGAAGCTGGTCGCGGCGCTCGCCCGGTCCCGGCCCGCGACGATGGCGCCGCTCGACGTCCTGCTGCAGGTCGACATCGACGACGAGGCAAGCAAGCACGGCTGCACGCCCGCGGACGTCGACGCGCTGGCAGCGCTGGTCGCCGCCGAGCCGCGGCTGCGCCTGCGCGGGCTGATGGCGATTCCCGCACCGCATCCGGACCGGGAGCGGCGCCGCGCGGCCTTCGCCCGGATGCGCGTCCTGTTCGAGCGCCTGGCCGCCGCAGTCCCCGGGGTCGACACGCTCTCGATGGGGATGAGCGACGACTTCGAGCTGGCGATCGCCGAGGGTGCGACGATGGTGCGCATCGGGACGGCGTTGTTCGGACCACGAGGAGCATGACGATGGCCGGAGGTGTCGCGTTCATCGGCGGCGGCAACATGGCGCGCAGCCTGGTCGGTGGCCTCGTGGCGCGCGGGCATGCGCCCGCTGCGATCCACGTCGCCGAGCCGGTGGAGGCCGCGCGCGACGCGCTCGCGCGGGACTTCGGCGTGCAGGTGCACGCCAACGGCGTGGATGCCGTGGCCGGCGCGGGCACCTGGGTGCTGGCGGTCAAGCCGCAGGTGATGCGCGAGGTCTGCGCGTCGCTGTCCGGCCAGGCCCGGGCGGCACGGCCCCTGGTGGTGTCGATCGCTGCCGGGATCACCAGCACGCAACTCGACCGGTGGCTCGGCGGTGGCCAGGCCGTGGTGCGCACCATGCCGAATACCCCCGCGCTGCTGGGGGCCGGCGTGACCGGGCTGTACGCGAACGATGCCGTGGATGGCGCGGGGCGCGAACGCGCCGAGGCGCTGCTGTCCGCCGCGGGCGAGACGGTGTGGATCGAAGACGAATCGGTCATGGATGCAGTGACCGCGGTGTCCGGCAGCGGCCCGGCCTATGTCTTCCTGCTGGCCGAAGCGATGCAGGCGGCCGGCGAAGCGGAAGGGTTGTCGCCCGACGCATCGCGCACGCTCACGTTGCAGACATTGCTCGGCGCATCGCGGATGCTGGTCGAGGGCGATGCCGATGCCACCGAGCTGCGGCGCCGGGTCACCTCGCCCAACGGCACGACCCAGGCCGCGATCGAGGCGTTCGAGGCGGGCGGCTTCCGCGACCTCGTCCGCCGCGCCATCCATGCCGCGCGCGAGCGGGGCCGCGAACTGTCCGCAGCGAACGACTGATGCGACGCCCGTCTCGATCGAGAGGGAGGCCCGCGCTCGCCGGAGCGGCGCTGGCGGCGGTGCTGGTCGCCGCGTGCGGTGGCAGCGCCCCGGAACCGGTGGCCGCGCAACCGGCCGTACCGCGCCATGCCACCACGCAGGTCGGTGATGTCACCGTGCGCGCGAATGCCTTGCGGACCTCCAGCCTCGACGCGGCGGTGGCCGAGCGCTACGGCATCGCGCGCGCGCCGGACACCGTGCTGTTGCTGGTGGGCGTGCGCCGGGGCAACGGCGCCGGGGAAATGCCGATCGCCGCCAACGTCACCGCCACGGTCACGGACCTGCGCGGGCAGCGCCGCGCGCTGGCGATGCGGGCGCTCCACGGCAACGTGCCGCCCGGCGAAACCGTGCTCGACTACTTCGGGGTCATCGAGGCGTCGCCGCCGGACACGCTGCGGTTCGACATCGACGTGGATTGGGCCGGCGGCGGGACGACGTTGCGCGTCGAGCACGAACTCCGGCCCGACTGACCTCAGCGCGCCGCCGCGCACGCCTCGCTGTCATCGCTCGCGGCGGGGCCGATCTCCGCGGCCGTGGCCGACAGGGCCGGGCGCCACCGCCCGTCGGCCGGGGTTGCGGCCAGCGCCGACGCGATCACCCGGCGTGCCTCGTCCCGGCAGCCGAGTTCGTCGAGCACGCTCGCGTAGTTGTTCGCCAGCAGGACATCGCCCGGCGACGTCGCGAGGCCGGCGCGATAGTGCATCGCCGCGCCGGCCGGGTCGCCCGAGGCATAGGCATGGTTGCCGGCGGCCAGGTGCGCGCGCGGTTCCTCCGGCCAGCGCGACAGGGCCGCCTCGTAGGCTCGGCCGGCGGGACCGGTGCCGGCGACCGCCTCGAAGTCGGCGACGGCCTTGAGGTACCTGACGGGATCGGCATCGCGCGGCAACTCGCCCGGGCGCAGCGCGACCATGCCCCAGCGTCCCGCCCAGTCCCAGGTCCGCAGGAACTTGCGCGCACCGAGCGCAAGCCCGCGCGTCGTGCCGCTGTTGAGCACCAGCCGGTTGCCGACGGCGTCGGCACCGACCAGCACGGCGTAATGCCAGCGCGGCACGGTGCGCGTGAGCAGGTTCTGCAGCACCAGTACGGGGCGACCGTCGGCGAGCTCCGACAGGAGGGCCGCCGGCGAGGGGTCGACGACGTAGGGAATCCGGCCGGCCCGCCGCGTCGCCGCGATGAGTTCGAGCTGCAGGCTCCCTTCCCGCCCCGGCAGGTAGACCTGCGGCGCGAGCGCTTCGGGCGAGACCGCGACGCCGCTGGCGCCCAGAACGCCGGCCAGCGCGGCGGGGCCGCACTGGTATTCGGTCTGTGGATGGAACGGCACGTCGCCGAGCAGCAACGTGCCGGCGTCCGCCGGCATCGCTTCGGCGACGCGAAACCGCGGGTTGATGGCACACCCGCAGGCGGCCAGCGCGAGCAGCACCAGGGCGAGCCGCGACGCCGCGCGGCCCGCCATGCGTCCTGGCATCAAACGCGGTTGAAGACGTTGATGACGCCGGTCAGCTCCAGGATGAGCAGCACGACGAACACCACGCCGATGACCACCAGCGCGCCGTCGCCGCCGGCGGGCAGCCGGTCGAGCTGGCCCTGCAGCTGCATCAGTTCCGCATCGCTGAGCGACGCCACGCGGGCATCCGCGTCGGCCGGGTTGACGCCGAGCTGCTCCATCGCCTGGCGCACGTCGTCGCGGGCGAGCGTGGCACGGACCTGCGTTTCACGTGCGTCGCGCACTTCGGCGGACAGGGCGTCCTGGGTGCTGATCACCGCGGCCGAGGCCGTGCCGGTGAAGGACGTGGCGACCAGGGCGACCGAGAGCAGCGGGACGATGACGAAGTTGCGGAACATGGGCTTGCCTCCGGGAGTGGACACCGGGGCGGTATGCCACAGCGCACGTGAAGGGGGACGTCGCGCGGCGTTCACATCACCCGGCGCGCCGGGCCCACGCGCGGACGATGCGCGCGATCGCGGCCACGCCGTCGGTCAATGCCGCCGGTCCGGGCTGCAGGATGATCGGCGACTTGACCTCGTGCAGCTCGCCGTCGCGCACGGCGGGGATCACGTCCCACCCGGGCCGCGCCGCCACCTTTTCCGGCCGGAACCGCTTGCCGCACCACGAGCCCAGGATGATGTCCGGCGACCGGCGCACCACTTCGGACGCGTCCCCCAGGATCCTGCCCTTCGCCAGGGGTTCGGCCGCACGCTCGGGGAAGATGTCGTCGCCGCCGGCGATGCGCACGAGTTCCGCCACCCACTGGATGCCGGTGATCGGCGGGTCGTCCCATTCCTCGAAGTACACCTTCGGGCGGCGTGGCAGCCGGGCGGACTCGTCGGCGATCACGTCGAGTGCGCGCCGGAGTCCGTCCGCATATTCGCCCGCACGCGTCGCCGCGCCGACGAGCGCGCCGAGACGCCGCACGTAATCGATGATCCCGTCGACGCTGCGATGGTTGCTGATCCACACCTCCACGCCGCGACGGACCAGTTCGGCGGCGATGTCGGCCTGGATGTCGGAGAAGCCCACCACGAAATCCGGACGCAACTTCACGATCTCGTCGATCTTCGCCGAAGTGAATGCGCTGACCTTCGGCTTCTCGCGTCGCGCGATCGCGGGCCGCACCGTGAAGCCGCTGATGCCGACGATCCGGTCCTGCTCGCCGAGGGCGTACAGGACCTCGGTGGGTTCCTCGGTGAGGCAGACGATCCGGCGCGGCCCCGCCATCAGGGATACAGCATCCGCTTGACCCAGACGCTGCGTCCGTCGCGTTCGTAGAGCTGGCGCTCGTGCAGGCGGAAGGCGGCGCCGTACCAGAACTCGATCGTGCGCGGCCACACCCGCAGGCCGCCCCAACGCGGCGGACGCGGGACCTCGCGACCTTCGAATTCGCGCTCGGCGGAAGCCAGCCGGGCCTCGAACACTTCCGGGCCCTCGAGGGTCTCCGACTGCCGCGACGCCCACGCGCCCAGCTGGCTGCCGCGCGGGCGCGTGGCGAAGTACGCATCGGATTCCTGCTCCGACACGAGTTTCACCTCGCCCTCGATGCGCACCTGTACCCCCTGGCGCACGCGCGGCCAGTGGAAGAGCAGCGCAGCGTGGGGATTGGCCTGCAACTCGCGGCCCTTGCGCCCGTCCAGGTGCGTGTAGAACACGAAGCCGCGCTCGTCGCGGGCCTTGAGCAACACGGTCCGTGCGGAGGGCCGCGCGTCGAGGCCGGCGGTGGCCAGCACCATCGCGGTCGGGTCGGGCTCGCCCGCCTCCAGCGCCTCGGCGAACAGCGCGTCGAAGGTGGCCAGCGCCTCCAGCTTCAGCGCGATGCGCGCCAGCCCAGGGTCGGTCGTTTCCATTGCGGTATTGTCGCCGCATGCCCGCTGGCCTGCATCACACCGGTTTGCCGCACGCGACGGCCGGCTGGCCGCCGGCGTTCGTGCAGGCGCGGCTGGCCGAGGCGCTGGATCGCGGCCTGCGCGTCCACGCCGTCGCCGGGCTGCAGGGCACCGGCAAGTCCACCCTCGCCTCGCAACTGGTCGCCGCCGCGCGCGACCGCGGCGTGCGTGCGCTGGCGCTGTCGATCGACGACTTCTACCTGGGCCGGCGCGAGCGCCTGCGGCTTGGCCGCACCGTGCACCCCCTGTGCGCGACGCGGGGCCCGCCGGGCACGCACGACGTACCCCTTGCCTGCGAGGTGCTCGACGCGTTCGCCGCGCGCGCGCCGGCCAGGGTGCCGCGCTTCGACAAGATCGCCGACCGCCGGCTGCCGCCCTCGCGGTGGCCGGTGGCACGCGACATCGACCTGGTCGTCTTCGAAGGCTGGTTCCTGAGGGTGCCGCCGCAACCGGAATCCGCGTTGCGGGCCCCACTCAACCGCCTCGAGCGCGAGGAGGACCCGGAGGGCACCTGGCGACGCTGGGCGAACGCGTCGCTGGCACGGGACTACCCTGCGCTCTGGCAACGCCTGCCCTGGATGCTGTTCCTGCAGGGCCCCGGGTTCGAGGTCGTCCCCGACTGGCGCTGGCAGCAGGAACGCACGCTCCAGGCCGCCCACCCGGCGCGACGCGCGATGGACCACGCGCAGGTCATGCGCTTCGTGCAGTTCTTCGAACGCGTCAGCCGGCATGCGATGGCGACCTTGCCCACCCTCGCCGACCGCGTCATCGCGCTGGACGCCGGGCGCAGGCCGACGGCGACCGACGGTTAGGCCTTAGCATCCCGCCATGGATTCCGCATCGAACCTCGTGCTGGTCGGCCCGATGGGCGCCGGCAAGACCTCCATCGGCAAGCGGCTGGCCGATCGCTTCGGGCTGGCGTTCGTCGACAGTGACCGCGAGGTCGAGGCCCACACCGGCGCCAGGGTCGCGACGATCTTCGATTGCGAGGGCGAGGCCGGCTTCCGCGCCCGCGAACGCGCGTCGCTCGCCGCGCTGCTGGCCGGCGAAGGACTGGTGGTGGCGACCGGCGGCGGCGCGGTGCTCGACGCCGGCACCCGGGCGCTGTTGCGCACGCGCGGGTTCGTGGTCCACCTGCACGTCGGGATCGAGGAACAGTTGCACCGGCTCGCGCGCGACCGGACGCGCCCGTTGATCGCCCGTGCCGACCGCGAAGACGTGCTCCGGCGCCTGGACGGCGAGCGGGCGCCGCTGTATGCCGAGGTGGCCGACTTGCGCTTCGACACCGACGGCCTGGGACCCGCCGAAGCCTGCGCCCGCCTGGGCCACCTGCTGGACGACCGCTGGCGCCGCGGGGCGGCCGCGTGACCGCCGACGCAGCGCCCCGCCATCGGGTCGCAGTCGGCGGCGCCGCGCCCTACGCGATCGACATCGGGCCCGGCTTGCTGGCCGACGGCGACCTGCTCGCCGCACCGATGCGCGGACGCCATGTCCTGCTCGCCAGCGACGGCAACGTGGCGCCGCTTTACGCCGACCGGGTCGCGCAGGCGCTGCAGGCCGCGCGACCCGGCACCGTGGTCGCCCGCTTCGTGCTGCCACCGGGCGAGCGGCACAAGACGCTCGAGGGCTTCGCAGCCTGCGTCGAGGCGCTTGCGACGCTCGGTGCCACCCGCGACGCAACGGTCTATGCGCTCGGTGGCGGGGTGGTCGGCGATCTCGCGGGCTTCGCTGCCGCCTGCTGGATGCGGGGCATCGACGTGGTGCAGCTGCCCACGACGCTGCTGGCCATGGTCGACTCCTCGGTTGGCGGCAAGACCGCCGTCGACCTGCCGGCCGGCAAGAACCTCGTCGGGGCGTTCCATCCGCCCGTCGCGGTGTTCGCCGACACGGCCACGTTGCGCACGCTGCCCGACCGCGAATTGCGGGCCGGCCTGGCCGAGACGGCCAAGTACGGCGCGATCGCCGATGCGTCGTTCCTCGACTGGCTGGAGGCGAACGCCCAGGCGCTGCTCGCAGGGGACGACGCCGCGCTGGCCGAAGCCATTGCGCGGGCATGCGCGCACAAGGCGGCGATCGTCGCGCGCGATCCGCGCGAGCAGGGCGAACGGATCCTGCTCAACTTCGGCCACACCTTCGCCCACGCCATCGAGGCCGAATCCGGATATGCCGCCGATGCCCCGAACCATGGCGAGGCGGTGGCCATCGGGATGGTGCTGGCCGCGCGGCTGTCGACGTTGCTCGGCCATGCGCCGGCGGCCGACGCCGCACGCCTCGAGGGCCTGCTCCGCCGGTTCGGACTGCCGGTGGCGCTGCCCGCCGGGCTTGACCCGCAGGCATTGCTGGCACGGATGCGCCTGGACAAGAAGGCCACCTCGACCGGCTTGCGACTGGTGCTGTGGGACGGCGCAGGCGCCGCGCGGCCGGTGCCGGGCGTGGACGAGGCCGCGGTGCGCGAAGTCCTCCGGCGGTAACACGCTCGGCCGCAGCGCCCGCCCCGTACAATGCGCGTCCCATGCGCCTGCTCCTGCAACAACGCCCCGAGGGCCGCGAGGCGCCCCGTTTCGTGCAGCTGATGCTCGAGCGGGACCTGCTCGGCGGCTGGAACCTGGTCCGCGAATCCGGCCAGATCGGCGGCCGCAGCCAGCTCCGGCGCGAGCAGTTCGCCGACCAGGCCAGCGCGACCGCCGCGTTCGAGCACGCCCGCGACCTGCAGCTGAAGAAGGGCTTCCAGGTCACCTTCAGCCAGGGCGCCGGCGCGCCGCGCTGACCCGATCCATCCAGCGAGAACCCAATTGTCTTCCGAACTCCGCAACGACCGCCTGCTGCGTGCACTGCGCCGCGAACCCGTCGACCGCACCCCCGTCTGGCTGATGCGCCAGGCCGGCCGCTACCTGCCCGAGTACCGCGCCACGCGCGCGCAGGCCGGCAGCTTCCTCGGCCTGGCCAAGCATCCCGAGCTGGCCTGCGAAGTCACGCTGCAGCCACTGCGCCGCTTCCCGCTGGACGCCGCGATCCTGTTCTCGGACATCCTGACCATTCCGGATGCCATGGGCCTGGGCCTGTACTTCGCCGACGGCGAGGGGCCGCGCTTCGAACGCCCGGTCCGCACCGCCGCCGACATCGCGCGACTGGGCGTGCCCGACATGGAGGGCGAACTGCGTTACGTGATGGACGCCGTCCGCACGATCCGCAGGGCGCTCGACGGCAGCGTCCCGCTGATCGGGTTCTCAGGCAGCCCCTGGACCCTCGCCTGCTACATGGTCGAGGGCAGTGGCAGCAAGGACTGGGGCAAGGTCAAGGCACTGGCCCTCAACGACCCCGCGGCCATGCACCGGTTGCTCGGCGTGGTCACCGACGCGGTCATCGCCTACCTGGCGGCGCAACGCACGGCAGGCGCGCAGGTCCTCCAGGTGTTCGATACCTGGGGCGGCGTCCTGTCGCCGGCGATGTACCGGGAGTTCTCGCTGCGCTACCTGCAGCGCATCGCCTCGGAACTGCCGCGCGGCGATGGCACCGACCGCACGCCGCTGATCCTGTTCGGCAAGGGCAATGCGCCCCACCTGGACGCGCTGGCGGACAGCGGTTGCGAAGGCGTCGGCGTCGACTGGACCGTGACGCTCCAGGACGCCGCCCGCCGCGTCGATGGTCGCGTCGCGCTGCAGGGCAACCTGGATCCGGCCACGTTGTACGCCACGCCCGATGCGATCCGTGCCTCGGTCCAGGCGGCGCTGGACGGCTACGCCGCCGGCAATGGTGGCTCCCGCGACGGCCACGTGTTCAACCTGGGCCACGGGATGTCGCCCGACATGGACCCGGATCGGGTCGCGGTGCTCGTGGACGCGGTGCATGCCGGGAGCCGCGTCCGGACGCTGTAGCCGTTCAAGGCCGCTTTAACCCGGCCCGGTCATCCTGCCCGGGTGCACGTCAGGATGCCCCCTTCGATCCGCGCCGCCTGCGTTGGCCTGCTGGCGGCCTGCCTGCTTCCGGGCTGCGCCTCGATGGACGACCAGCACGACTGGTGGGGGGTCCGCGCGACCAGGGACGGCGACACCACGCAGCTCACCAGCACCAGCCACGTGAACCACGGCAAGCCGCCAGCCGAGGTGGACATCGCGCCGCGGCTGCTTCGCGAGGCAGCGCGTGGCAGCGTATCGATCGCGTTGCACCACGACGCCGCCCTGGCGGCGGACTGGTCGGGATCGGCATGGAAGTTCACGCGCGAACTGGACAAGGCCCTCGACTGGCTGCAGCGCCTCGCGGGGCCGCGCGGCGCGCGCGTGGTCGTGACCCTGGTCGACGATGCGCATGCGCGGGACATCGAGCGCACGCATGCCGGCGCAACGCCGGTCGTCGACCTGGTCGTCGCGGTGCCGCCGGCGGCTGCCAGCCAGTCGGCCGTCGTCGGCCGCGCGCTCGCCAAGGCGCTCCACGAAACCTCGCACGCGCTTGCCGCGGCATCCCCCGACACCGGCACCAACCGCTACGCCGACGAACATGCCGCCGCGCTGGTGGAGTCGTGCTACCTGCTCGACACCCTGCGCCCCGGGGACGTTGTCGCGTTGAATGTCGCGGGCGGCCATGTGTCGACCGACAACTACGCCATCCTCCAGAGTCGCGCCGCCGCCGGTGCCGTCGTGCACGAGTTGCGCGCACTGGCCCGGGCGGACAGGTTGCATGCGGGCGATGCCGGCGTGCAGGCCGGCCTGCACGAGAAGTGCGGCATCGAGCGTTGACAGCGGACATCACGCCGCGCACAGGGGCAGGCGTACCTCGAAGCGCGAACCCCGGCCGGGGGCGCTCTGCAGTGCAATCGTCCCGCCCATGGCCGCCACGAGTTCCTGGCTGATCGCCAGCCCGAGGCCGCTGCCGCCGAACCGCGTGGCGGTGCGCGCGCCATCGGCCTGCTCGAATCGACGGAACAACCTGGCCTGCTGCGCATCGTCCATCCCCGGGCCGGTGTCCTCGACGACCAGCGACACGTCCCCACTGCGTCCGGCGACCCGCAATGCCACGGCGCCCGAGGCGGTGAACTTCACCGCATTGCCGAGCAGGTTGAGCAGCACCTGCCGCAACCGCTTCGCGTCCCCGACCACGCCCACCGGGACGTCGTCGCCGATCGTCGCCGACCACGCCAGCCCGCGTTGCGCAGCCAGTGGCGCGTGGAAGGCCTCGAGTTCGGCGATGACGGCATGCAGGTCGAACCGTTCCGCGGCGACCGGCAGCCGGCCGGCCTCGATCCGCGCCAGGTCCAGCGCATCGTCCACCAGCCGCAGGAGGTGGTGGCCTGCGGCGTGGATCGCCTCGGCCCAGCGACGGTGCCGCGGGTCGAGCGCATCGCCCAGCAGGAGTTCGCTCATCCCGAGCACGCCGGTCATCGGCGTGCGCACCTCGTGGCCGAACGTGGCCAGGAACCGGCTCTTGGCTTCCGACGCCGCCTCCGCGACCGATCGCTCGTGGCGCTCCATGCGCAGCACGTGCCGGCGCGCAAGGATCGACCGGTAGACGAGGCCGGCACAGGCGACGGCCGACAGGAGCAACAGCACCCAGGCCGCGAGCGCCCACGATGTCCGCCACCAGGGCGGCAGCACCCGCAGGCGCAACTGGCGCTCCGGCGCGGGAACCCCGCTGCCATCGCGCGCGCGCACCCGCAGCAGGTGCTCGCCGATGGGCAGCCCGGCGAACACGCGCGTGCCGTCGGCGCCCTGCGCCACCCAGTGCGGATCGACGCCGTCGACGCGCGACCAGTACCGGCGCGCCGCCGGATCGTCGAAGGCAAGCAGTCGCGCTTGCACCCGCAACTCCAGGTCGCCGGGCCGCAAGGCCACCGCGTGCGCAGGCTCGAGCGGGTGCCAGCCCCCCGCGCGCCGCACCGACAGCGCGTCCAGCCGCAAGGGTGGCGTGCGCGCCTTCGGTTCCACCATGGCCGTGTCGAGCAGGACGATGCCGCCATCCGCCAGCGCCGCCGCCAACACGCCGCGATCGTCCAGCACCAGGGTCCGCGCGACGAACTCCTGCGTCGACAGGCCGTCCGGGACGCCGAACCGGCGCGCGAGCCGCGCTGCGGGATCCCACCGGAACAGGCCGCGCGGCGTCGACAGCCACGGGCGACCGGCGGCATCCACGCGCAACCCGCCCGATTCCACGGCGGGAATGCCATCGGCCGCGGTAGCGCGCGCGGCCAGCCGCCAGCGGCCACCGGCACGCGCGTACCGCTCGAGCGCGTCGAACCGGTGGACCCAGAGCACGTCGTCGCCGCCGAAATCGAACCCGTAGATGCGCCCGCGTCCGACCCCGGCGACGGCAACGAATGCCGCCCTGCGTTCGTCGAAGCGCAACAACCCGGCATCACCCGCCAGCCACAAGTCCCCATCCGGCGCGGCACGCATTGCCTCCGTCTCGCCCTGGCCGAGGACCGCGTGCCCGGCCGCCGGGAGATCCCGCAGCACGCGACCCGAAGCCAGGTCGCGCTGCTGCACGCCCGATCCCGTCGCCGCGACCCACAGGTGCCCGCCGTCCGGCGACGCCAGCAGGTGGTCGATGACGCCCTGCTGCGTCGCATCGGCTGGCGCGTCGGGCGTCCACCGGCGCACGCCGCCGGCGCGATCCACGTGCAGCAGCGTGCGGCCCGCCCCCAGCCAAAGGCCACCCGCGGCATCCTCGGCGACGGCGCGGATCCGCAGCCCGGACAAGGCGTGGCGAAGGCGTGCCGCCATCGGCACGACGCCGCCGCCGGCATCGATGCGCTCGAGCCGGCCCGGGCGCCCCACGATCCAGAAACCACCGCCGGTCGCGGGCACGATGCCCTGGTACAGCTCGCCACCCAGGCCCTGCGCACGCCCCAGCTGCGCGATGCGGCGCCAGTCCGACCGCAGGTAGGCCAGGCCGACGCCCGCCACCGGTGCCCACAGCGCGCCATCGTCCTGGAGGAGCAACGCGCGCACGGGACGGCCGATGCCAGGTCCCAGCGGCAGCGGCACCGGCGTTCCGCCGGCGTCCCCGATCCGCCACAGGCGGCGCTGGCTGCCGATCCACCAGCCGTCGTGGTCCCGCACCAGCGACACCATCGCGTCCGGATGGCGGAAATGGCCCGACCACGGCGGCGTGCCGACACGCGCGCCGCCGTCCACCCATGCCACGTGGAACGCACCCGCCGCGGTACCGACCCAGATGCGCCCGTCGACGGCCGTCAGCGAATACACCATCGGCGTCGCGTCACCGCCGGGCAACGGCACCGGGACGAAGCCGGTCCCGTCGTGCCATGCGAGTCCTTCCGTGGTGCCGACCCACAAGCGCCCCGCGTCGTCGACGGCGAGCGCGAGCACGTTGTCGGCGGGCAGGCTGCGCGGATCGCCGCCGGCATGCACGAAGCGCTCGATCGTCCACGCACCACCCGGCGTGGTGTCCATCCGGTGCAGGCCGCCCGCATACGTCCCGAACCACAGCGTGTCGGCGTGGCTGGCCAGCGACCACACGTCGTCGCTGCCGATGCGCGGGTCGACCGTCCGGGTGAAGTGGCGGAAACCCTCGCGGCCGGCACCCATCATCGCCAGGCCGCCGCCTTCGCTCGCCACCCAGAGCCGGTCGCGCGCGTCGACCAGCAGCGCTTCGAGCACGTTGCGTCGCAGCGACGCCGGGTCGGCCGGATCGTGCCGCCAGGTCCGGAAGCCGACGCCGTCGTGGCGCGCCAGCCCGTCGTTGGTGGCGACCCACAGGTAACCCGCGCGATCACGCGCCAGGCCGGTGACGGTGGTGTGCGGCATGCCCTGGGACACGCCCGACAGGCGGAAGCGCGGGTGCTGCGGCACGCCGTTCGCCGCGTGCGACGTCAGCCAGGCCATCGACAGGGCCGACAAGGACAGGGCCAGCAGCAGGCCATCGCGGACGCGCATGGCATCCCTTCCTTCACGCGGCATCCTTGCCGCGGTGGCGAGCTTAGCCGAACATCGGGCCATGCCCTCGCGCCACCACTGTCCCCGCCTGTCGCTTGCCGTGCCGTCGACGGCAATGCTGCTGGCGATCCTGGCGTCGGCATCCGTGCACGCAGGTCCGGACGACCGGCCGGGACAGTACGCGCTTGATCCGGTGCACACGCGCGTGCAATTCGCGATCGACCACGCCGGCTTCTCGCGCGCGATCGGCACGGTCTCGGGCAGCACCGGGACGATCACCTTCGCCCCGGGCGACTGGTCGTCCGCGCGGGTGGACGTGACCGTGCCGCTGGGGCGCCTGGAGCTGGGCGACGATGCCTGGAACCGGGCGGCCATCGGCATCCTGGATGCCGACGACCACCCCGATGCGCGCTTCGTGTCGAATCGCGTCGAACCGATCGGCCCCTGGGCCGCGCGCATCTGCGGCGACCTCGCGATGCACGGCGTGACGCGGGACGCGTGCCTGGCAGTGCAGTTCAACCAGCTCGAACGCTATCCGATCCCGCCGTTCCACCGCGTCGCAGGCTTCTCGGCGAGCGGGCACCTGCAACGCAGCGACTTCGGCATCGACGACTGGTCGTCCCTCGTGGGCGACACCGTCGAGCTGCGCATCGAGGCCGAGGCGCGCTACGTCGGGCCGGCGCCCGCGACGGCCGCGTCCCCATGACCGGCCCGGGTGCCCGGCTGCGCAATCGCGAGCGCTGGGGCCCGGTCAGCCAGGCGCTGCACTGGGCGATCGCGCTGCTCGTCGTCGTGATGGCCGTCATCGGCCTGAGCCTCGACGCCTTGCCGCGCTCGCCGAAATGGTTCTGGGTGTACGACCTGCACAAGTCGACCGGGCTGCTGGTGCTGGCCCTGGTCGCCGTGCGCCTGGGATGGCGGCTCTACGCAGGGGCGCCTCCGCCTGTCCCGGGCCTGCCCCGCGCGCAACGCATCGCAGCCGGCGCCACCCATGGCGTACTGTATGCACTGGTGTTGGCCATGCCCCTGTCCGGGTGGCTGTACGACTCCGCGAGCGGCCTGCGCCCGCTGGAATGGTTCGGGCAGTTCGCGGTGCCGAAGCTGGTTGGCCCGGACGAGGGACTCGCCGGGACGCTGCACGACCTGCACGAGACGCTGTTCGTGGTGCTGGCCGTCGTCGTGCTGGCCCATGTCGCCGCGGCGCTGTGGCACCACCTGTTCCGCGGCGACGCGACGCTGGCGCGGATGCTGCCTCGCGGCTGGCTCGATGAAGGCGACCGCGATGGCTAGGCCGATCGCCTGGGCCTGCATCGTCGTTGCAGCGCTGCTGTCGCCCGGCGTGCTGGCTGCCGACTACACGCAGGCCCCCGGCTCCACGCTGGCGTTCGCGGGCGAATACGACGGCGAAGTCTTCTCCGGCCGGTTTCCCGGGTTCCGCACGACGCTCGCCTTCGACCCGGCTCGCCCCGGCGACGCCCGCCTGGACGTCGTCGTGCCGCTCGCCGGCGCCGATACCGGCAGTGCCGAGCGAGACGACATGCTGCGCGACGCCGCGTTCCTGGCCGTGTCGCGCTTTCCCGTTGCGCGCTACACCGCCGCCGGTTTCCGCCCGCTCGGCGACGGCCGGTACCTGGCCGAAGGGATGCTCGAGCTGCGCGGGGTACGCGCCCCGGTGACGTTGAGGCTCCGGTGGCATCCCGGGAAGCGGCCGGTCCTGGAGGCGCGCGCTTCGGTGTCCCGCACGCGGTTCGGCGTCGGCGGCGGCGACTGGGCGGACACCACGGTGCTGCCCGACGCGATCGCGGTCAGCGCCCGCGTGGTGCTGCAGCCGGACTAGCCCGGCAGGGCTGGCGCGTCGAGCCAGGCGACGAGCCGCCGCGCATCGAACGGCCATTCGAGCTCCCGGCCGTCGCGGGTGTCGCGCAGGACGGGGACGCGCGTCCCGTAGCGCGTTTCCAGGCGGGCGTCGCCGTCGATGAACACGCTTGCGAACTCCGGCGCGCGCGCCCTGGCCAGCTCCGCCAGGGCGAGGTCGCAGAGGTGGCAGTCGTCGCGCTGGAAAAGGATGAACTCGGGCACGGACTGCCTGGACTCCGGGAATACAATGGCGGGTCATTCTTGCACCACGCGCGGGTTCCCATGGCGGTCAGCACCTTCGACCTGTTCAAGATCGGCATCGGTCCCAGCTCGTCGCACACCGTCGGGCCGATGCGCGCGGCCGCGCGCTTCGTCCAGAAGTGGCTGGAGGAGGCGGGCGACCTTGGTCGCACCGCGCGCGTGCGCGCCGAGGTGTACGGCTCGCTCGCGCTGACCGGCCGCGGCCACGGCACCGACAAGGCGGTGATGATGGGCCTGGAAGGCCACATGCCGCACCAGGTCGACCCCGACGCCGTCCCCGCCACGCTCGCGCGGATCCGCGACGGGAAGAAGATCCGCCTGATGGGGCGGCACGAGGTCCCGTTCGACGAGAAGGCCGACCTCGTCATGAACAAGCGGCAGAAGCTGCCGTACCACACCAACGGCATGCGCTTCACCGCGTACGACGCGCAAGGCGGCGTCATCGCCACCCGCGACTACTACTCGGTCGGCGGCGGTTTCGTGGTCAACCAGGACGACGCGGCCGACGACCGGATCGTCGCCGACACCACCCCGCTCCCGTATCCGTTCCGCAGCGCCTCGGAACTGCTCGCGCTGTGCGACCTGCACGGGATGACGATCGCCGAGGTGATGTTCGCCAACGAGCAGGCCTGGCGCACGCCGGCGGAGGTCCGCGCCGGCCTGCGCGAGCTCTGGAGCGCGATGCAGTCCTGCGTGCAGCGCGGCATCCGCGAAGGCGGCACCCTCCCGGGCGGCCTGCACGTGCAGCGGCGCGCGCCGTTGCTCCACGCCGAACTCGAGGCGATGCCCGCCGACGCGCAGGCTGATCCGCTGACCACGCTCGACTGGGTGAACCTGTTCGCGCTCGCGGTCAACGAGGAGAACGCCGCCGGCGGCAGGGTCGTCACGGCCCCGACCAACGGCGCGGCCGGCATCGTTCCCGCGGTCCTGCACTACTACGAGCGTTTCGTCCCCGGCGCCAGCGAGCAGGGCATCTTCGACTTCCTGCTCACCGCCGCGGCCATCGGCATCCTCTACAAGGAAAACGCCTCGATCAGCGGCGCGGAAGTCGGTTGCCAGGGCGAGGTCGGCGTGGCGTGCTCCATGGCGGCGGGCGGCCTGGCCGCCGCGATGGGCGGCAGCATGTCGCAGGTCGAGAACGCGGCCGAGATCGGCATGGAACACAACCTGGGCCTGACCTGCGACCCGATCGGCGGGCTGGTGCAGATCCCGTGCATCGAGCGCAACGCGATGGGCTCGGTGAAGGCGATCAACGCCTCCCGCATGGCGCTGCGCGGCGACGGGAAGCACAAGGTGAGCCTGGACAAGGTCATCCGGACCATGCGCGACACCGGCCGCGACATGCGCGACAAGTACAAGGAAACCTCGCGCGGCGGCCTGGCCGTCAACGTCATCGAGTGCTGACGGTGCTATAACGCCGGCGGGGGGACAGCTTTTTCCGGGGAAAGCTGATGCGGGTCGCGGCCGCGGTGGTGGCGTTGTTGCTGTGGCTCGCGCCACGGCCCCTCGTTGCGCTCGAGCCGGACAAGGCGTTCCACCATTACGTCCGGGACAACTGGTCCATCCAGGAGGGCCTGCCGCAGATCAGCGCCCTGGCCATTGCCCAGGACCGCGACGGCTACCTGTGGGCCGGCACGCAGTCCGGCCTGGCGCGCTTCGACGGGGTTCGCTTCACCAACTACACGCCCGCCACCGAGCCCGCGCTGCCCGGGATCTGGGTCGAAGCCCTGCTCGCCGCCTCGGACGGCCGGCTCTGGATCGGCACCTACAAGGGCGTCGCCGTCCACGACGGCAACGGATTCCAGGCGGTGCCCGCGGCCGACGACGACCGCTGGCCGGCGCCGAGCGTGCAGGCGTTCGCCGAAGGCCCGGGCGGCACGATCTGGGTCGCCACGACCTCGGGGCTGTTCGAGGCGCGCGCGGGCGTGCTCCATCCCGTGGACGGCGCCCCGGTGCGCGCCCACGCGTTGCTGGCCACGGGCGACGCGGTCTGGGTGGGCGCGCGTGGCGCGGTGCATCGCCGCGGCCCCGGTGGCTGGCAGGCATTCCACCTTCCGGAAGACGCGCGGCTGGCCGTGGTGAACCGGCTGGTCTCGGCGCAAGGCCGTGTCTGGGCGGCCACCACGGCGGGACTGTTCGTGCATGCCAGCGACGGGTGGCGGCGCCTGCCCGGCGCGCCGCAGCTGGCCGGCGATGCGCTCGACCTGCTGTACCCGGACAGCGACGGCAACCTGTGGGTCGGCGGTGATCCAGGCCTGGCGCGCATCAACGATGGCCGCCTGACCGAGTTCGTGGCGGCGGCGGGTCCCGGCGGCATCGAGGGCCTGCGCGTGGCCTTCGAGGACCGCGAGGGCAACCTGTGGCTGGGCAGCCAGTGGGAAGGGCTCACCCGCCTGTGGAACGGGTGGACGCGCCGCTACAGCGTCGCGGAGGGGCTGCACGAGCGCATCGTCTGGTCACTCGCGAGGGACCCGGTGGCCGACCGGACCTGGGTAGGCACCAACGACGGCGTCAGCGTGCTGGAGGACGGCCGGTTCCGGCAGGTGGTGCCGGGATCCCGGCTGCCCCACCCGCTGGGCTACAACCTGCTCGCCGAACCGGACCGCCTCTGGATCGGCACGCGCCGCGGCCTGGCCGTGCTCGAACACGCTGGCGGCGACGCCGGGACAGTGCGCCGCCCCGCGCTGTTCGCCCCGATGGACACTGCCCAGGTCAACGGCATCGTCCGGGAAACCGACGGCACGCTCTGGTTCGTGACCACCGAAGGCGTTTACACGCTCCCGCGGGGCGACGCAGGCGCCGGCCTGCGCCACTACGGCGTCGCGGAAGGGCTGGCCGACAGCCGGGCGCGCTTCTTCTTCCGCGACGCGGCCGGGCGCGTGCTCGTGACCACGCAGGGCGGCGTGTTCGAGTTGCGCGGCGACCGCTTCGAGCCGTTCGGCCTGGACGCCGGGCTGCCGGCGGGCCTGGACGTCACTGCAGCGACGCAACTTGCGGACGGTCGCCTGGTGCTCGCCACGCTGACCGAGACCCTCTACTTCCTGGACGGCGGCCGCTGGCACGCGCTCGGCGACGCGCAGGGCGTGCCGGCGAACTCCGCCTTCTTCCTCACCGAGCACGAGGGCGACCTGTGGGCCGCGGGCATCCGCGGCATCGCGCGCATCCCGCTGGCGGACCTCCATCCATTCGCGACGGGCCGCATCGCGCGCGTGCGCGGCGAGATGCTGCTCAACGAACGCGGTGACCCGCTCAGCGGCCAGCAGGGGTTCTGCTGCAACGGCGCCGGCAACTCGAAGGGATTCCGCGACGGCGACACGCTGTGGTTGCCCTCGCGCGATGGCGTGGTCGCGCTGGACACGGACGACATCGAAAAGAACGCCGTGCCGCCCACCGTCGCGATCGAGCGCGTGCAGGCAGGGGAACACTGGCTGGCCGCCCATGCGCTCGCAGGCACCACGATGCCCGCCGACGCGCGCGACCTGTCGTTCGAGTTCACCGTGCTCAGCTTCCAGGATCCCAAGAGCATCCGCGTCGAATACCGGCTCCGGGGCTACGACCGCGCATGGCGCAACGCGGACCCGCTCGTACGCAGCGCCCGTTACACCAACCTGCCCCCCGGGCGGTATGCCTTCGAGGTCCGCGGTCGCAACAACGCGGGGATCGCCGGCCCGTCGACTGCCGTGCTGCCGTTCGCGATCCGTCCGCGCTTCCACGAGACCTCGCTGTTCCTGGGGTTGCTGGCGGTGCTGGCGGCGACGCTGGTGTTCGCGGGCTACCGCTACCAGCAGCATCGCTACCGCCGCCAGCGCCATGTGCTGCAGCGCCAGGTGCAGCAGCGGACCGAGGCGCTGGAAGTGGCCAACCACCGGTTCGAGGAAGCCAGCCAGACCGACCTGCTGACCGGGCTGCGCAACCGCCGCTACCTGGCCAACCAGTTGCCGGCGGACCTGGCCCATTACGACCGGGAGGGCGAGCATGGCGCCCACCAGGGCGAGGCGATGGTGTTCGCACTGGTCTCGATCGACGGATTCGACGCGCTGGCACGGACGCACGGCCGCGACGCGACCGATGTCCTGCTCCGGCGCATCGCCCAGGTCCTCGACGGGCTCGTGCGCAGCGGCGACTACGTGGCCCGCTGGGGCGACCACGCGTTCCTGCTCGTGTTCAGGCCGATGGCCAGCCAGCAACTCGCGGTGATGGGCGAACGCGTGCGCACGGCGGTGTCGGCGCAGCCCTACCAGGTCGGCGACGCATCGCTGGCCGCCACCGCATCGGTGGGCCTGGCGGAATTCCCCCTCATGCGCGACCGTCGCGGGCGCCTGGGGTGGGAAAACGCCGTGGACCTGGCGGCGCGTGCCGCGCAGCAGGTCGACGAGGAAGGCGGCGACGGCTGGGCCGCGGTGCGCGCCAGCGACATCGACGCGGCCCTGGGCACCCCTGCCTGACACCGTCGCGCCGGCGGCTAACGCTGGCCCCGGCGCCGGGCGTATGCTCGGCCTCCTGCACGCATCGGCCAGGGGACGACGTTGCAGTTGAAGCAGGCACCGGTGTGGCACGGCTTCGGCCTGGCCGCCCTTTACTTCATCGGCTGCGTGTTCTCCGCGCTGCCGCTGCAGGAAGGGTCGGTCGCGTTGCTGTGGCCGGCCGCGGGCGTCGGCCTGGCGGGGGCCGTGATGCATGGGGTGCGGCACACGTGGTTCGTGCCACTGGCGCTGCTGGCCTACCACGCGACGGTCGGGAAGGTGCCCGACGCCTTCGTTCCCTTCTCGGTGGCCAGCAACATGCTCGGCACCGTGGCCGGCGGCTGGATCGCCACGCGCGGCATGCGGCACGGGCACATGGGGCTGGGACAGGCGCTCGACGTGTTGCGGGGCGGCGTGGTGCTGGCCGCCGTCAGTGCGGTGGTCGGCATCGCCGGCTTGCGCTATGCCGGGATGCTGGAGGCCGGTGCCACGGGCGCCGGGCTGCTGCGCTGGTTCCTGGGCGACCTGCTCGGCGTGGTGGCGGTCACCCCGGCATTGCTGCTGCGGCCCCGGCCGGTGCGCGTTGGCCAGAACCCCTATCGCGAGCACGGCAGCGAACCCGAGCGGCTCGCGTGGCTCGTGCTGCTGGTCGGCAGCTACCTGCTGATGGCGTGGGCCGCCAGCGCTGGCGGCAGCTATGCGCTCGGCGTGACCGCGCTGCCGCTGGCGATGCTGGCCTGGTGCGCGATGCGCTTCCCGCCGTGGTGGACGGCGCGCGCCATCCTGTGCACCTGCCTGCTGATCGGGAGTTTCGCCAGCCTCGGCGTGGCCGGTTTCGAGGTACCCACCAGCGCGCTCGATACCGCGCGGCTGCTGCTGTTCCTGTGCCTGCTCGGCGCGTTGCCATTGGCGCTGGCGCTGGCCACGCACGAGCGGCGTGTCGCCGCGCAGCGGCTGTTGCGCAATGCGACCATCGACCCGATCACCGGCCTGCACAACCGCAACGCCTTCGAGCAGGTCGTGCGCGAGACGCTCAAGGCCCCGGGCGCGCCGCCGCGGGCGCTGGCCTACCTCGACCTGGACCACCTCAAGCTGGTCAACGACACCGCCAGCCATGCGGCGGGGGACGCGCTGATCCGTGGCATTGCAGGGGTGCTGCAGGCAACGCTCCGGCCCGGCGACGCCGTCGGCCATTTCGGCGGCGACGAATTCGGCCTGCTGCTGCACAACTGCCTCCCCGCCGCGGCCGAGGAACGCGCGCGCCACTTCATGCGCGCGATCGAGGGGTATCGCTGCGAATGGGAGGGCCGCAGCCTGGGCGTGACCGCCAGCATCGGCCTGGTGCCGTTCCAGGGCGAGCAGGACTTCGCCCGCCTGCTGTCGCAGGCCGACGCGGCATGCTTCGCGGCCAAGGAACTGGGCGGCAACCAGATCTGCCGGGCCGCGCTGGACGGCGGCGAGCGCCTGGACCGCACGCGCGCGATGCGCTGGGCGGTGCGCGTGCGCGACGCGATCGACCTGCGCAGCTTCCAGCTGTACGGGCAGACCATCGTGCCGCTCGCCGCCCCGCCGCCCGGTGCCGCGCCCGCCGGGCGCCACTTCGAGCTGTTGCTGCGCCTGCGCGACCCCGCCACCGGACAACTGCTGCTGCCGGAGCAGTTCTTCCCCGCGGCCGACCGCTACCGGCTGGGCGTGCGCATCGACCGCGGCGTGATCGACCTGGCGCTGGGCTGGCTGGAGCGCAACGCGGACCCCGGCGGGATCGACACCTGCTGCATCAACCTGTCGGCCCAGGCGCTCGTGGACGAAGGATTCATCGCGTTCCTCAGCGAGCGCCTGCGGCGCAGCGCCTTCCCGCCGGAAAAGCTTTGCCTGGAGATCACCGAGACCAGCGCATTGCGCGACATCCCGCGCGCGCAGCGGTTCATCTCGCAGATGCGCACCCGCGGCTGCCGCTTCGCGCTGGACGACTTCGGCACCGGCTTCTGCTCGTTCGGCTACCTGCGGTCGCTGGATGTCGACTACTTCAAGATCGACGGCAGCTTCGTGCGCGAGATGCACGAGTCGCCCCTGTCGCTGCAGATCGTGCGCGCGATCACCGACATCGCCCACGTGCTCGACAAGCGCAGCATCGCCGAGCACGCGGAAACGCCGGCGCAGCTGGCGACCCTGGCCGAGCTGGGCGTGGACATGGCGCAGGGTTACGCGGTGCACCGTCCGGAGCCGATCGAGAGCTACTTCGCGCGGGCGGTCACGCCGGGATCCGTGCCCGCAGAGGCTTCCGCGCTGCCTTGACCCGGGGTGCCCGCGCTTCGCGCGCGATGCGCAGCGCGTCGTCGAGCAGTGCCGCGGCGGTGACGCCCGCGCCCCCAAAGGGCCTGTCCCTCAGCCGGTCTCGATGGTGGCGCCAGCTTGCCGGGGGTCTCCGGCGTTGTCAATCGCTTCATGCCGATGAAGCGATATATATATTTTGGCAACACCCGCCCCGCATACTTTTGCGATGCGTCCGCTTCCCTTCCTTCCGATCCCGTTGCCCGCGGGCGTGCGCCGCGCGGGCATGCTTCTCGCGGGCGTGCTCCTCGCGAGCATGCTGGCCGCCTGCACCACCCGGCCCACCCGCGACATGGCCACGGCCATCCCCGCCCGACCCGCCGTCCCCCGCGTGGTCGTGCCGGAACGCTACGTGTCCCCGCCCGCCGCGGGGGACGAGCTGGACTCGCTGGCCACCTGGCCCACCGAGGACGCGGGCCTTTGGCTCGTGGCAACCGGCAAGTCGAGCCACCGCCTCGTCATCCACGATGCGTTGACCGGCGAGCGACTGCGTACCGTCGGCGCCAAGGGCCGCCGTCCCGGGGAATTCCTGCGTCCGAACGGCATCGCCGCGTGGGGCGACCACCTGTTCGTGGTCGAGCGCGATGCGCACCGCGTGCAGGTCCTGCGCCTGCCCGGCCTCGAGCCGGTGGGCAGCTTCGGCGCCGCCGGGCTGCGCAGCCCCTACGGCCTGTGGCTGCATGAAGTCGCGCCGGGCGAACTCGAGGTCTACGTCACCGACAGCTACATGCTGGGCGAAGACTTCGACGTCGTGCCCCCGGGCGACCAGCTCGACGAGCGGGTGCGCCGTTATCGCGTCTCCTTCGATGGCGCGGGCGCGCTGGTCGCGCGCGACCTCGGCGCGTTCGGCGACGCGGGTGCCGGCATGCTGCACATGGTGGAGTCGCTGGCCGGCGACCCTGTCACCGGCACCTTGCTGGTCGCAGACGAGTTTCCCCCCGCGGCTTCGACGCTCCGCGTCTACCGGCTGGACGGGACGTACACCGGGCACGACGTCGCCACCGCGTTCGGTGCGGAAGCCGAAGGCGTTGCGCTGTGGGATTGCGGCCTGGGCGAGGACGGCGTGCCTGCGGGCTTCTGGATCGCCGCCGACCAGCTGCAACCCACGACCAGGTTCCACGTGTTCGAGCGCGCCACCCTGGCGCCGGTCGGTTCCTTCAGCGGCGAGACCGTTGCGTGGACCGACGGCATCGCGCTGCATGCCGCCGCGGCGCCGGGCTTCCCGCATGGCGCGCTGTTCGCGGTGCACGACGACCGGTCGGTGGCCGCGTTCGACCTGGGCGATGTCGCGCGCGCGCTGGGAATCGACGGGGCCTGCCTGCGCTAGCGGCCTATAATCGCCGCCCCGCTCGCTCCGCCACCCCCATGTCCGATGTTTCCACCGAAGCCGCGCGCCGGCGCACGTTCGCGATCATCTCGCACCCGGACGCGGGCAAGACGACGCTGACCGAGAAGCTGCTGCTGTTCGGCGGCGCGATCCAGATGGCCGGCTCGGTGAAGGGCCGCAAGGCGGCGCGCCACGCGACCTCCGACTGGATGGCGCTCGAGCAGGAGCGCGGCATCTCGGTGACCTCGTCGGTGATGCAGTTCCCGTACGCCGGGCGCATCGTCAACCTGCTCGACACGCCCGGCCACGCGGACTTCGGCGAGGACACCTACCGCGTGCTCACCGCGGTGGATTCCGCACTCATGGTCATCGACGTCGCGAAGGGCGTCGAGGAACGCACGATCAAGCTCATGGAGGTCTGCCGGCTGCGCGACACGCCGATCATGACCTTCATCAACAAGCTCGACCGCGAGGGCAAGTCGCCGATCGACCTGCTGGACGAAGTCGAGTCGGTGCTGGGCATCCAGTGCGCGCCGGTGACCTGGCCGATCGGCATGGGCCAGCGCCTGAAGGGCGTCGTGCACCTGGTCTCGGGCGAGGTCCACCTGTACGAACAGGGGCGCAACTTCACCCGGCAGGATTCGACCATCTTCCCGTCGATCGACGACCCGCGCCTGGGCGAACGCATCGGCGAGGCGATGCTGGCCGAACTGCGGGACGAACTGGAACTCGTGCAGGGCGCGTCGCACCCCTTCGACCTGGCGCGGTACCTGTCGGGCGAGCAGACGCCGGTGTTCTTCGGGTCGGCCGTCAACAACTTCGGCGTGCAGCCGCTGCTGGACTTCTTCGTGGAGCACGCGCCCCCGCCACAGCCGCGGGCGACCACCGCGCGGGAAGTCGCGCCGTACGAGCCGCAGCTCACCGGGTTCGTGTTCAAGATCCAGGCCAACATGGACCCGCAGCACCGCGACCGCGTGGCGTTCATGCGCGTGTGTTCCGGCAGGTTCACCGCCGGCATGAAGGCCTTCCACGTGCGCAGCGGCAAGGACATGAAGCTGGCCAACGCACTGACGTTCATGGCGTCGGACCGCGAGATCGTGGAGAACGCGTACCCGGGCGACGTCATCGGCATCCACAACCACGGCACCATCTCGATCGGCGACAGCTTCAGCGAGGGCGAGGTGCTGGCCTTCACCGGCATCCCCAACTTCGCGCCGGAACTGTTCCGCCGCGCCCGGTTGCGCGACCCGCTCAAGCTCAAGCAGCTGCAGAAGGGGCTCGCGCAACTGAGCGAGGAGGGGGCCACGCAGTTCTTCAAGCCGCTGATGAGCAACGACCTGATCCTGGGCGCCGTCGGCGTGCTGCAGTTCGAGGTCGTCGCCTACCGCCTGAAGGACGAGTACGGCGTCGACGCGGCGTTCGAACCGGTGCAGGTCACCACCGCGCGCTGGGTGAAGGGCGACGACCCGCGCAAGCTCGAGGAATTCCGCGACAGGAACGCGATGAACCTCGGCGAGGATGCCGCCGGGCAGCTGGTGTACCTCGCGCCGACCCGGGTGAACCTGCAGCTGGCGCAGGAACGCTGGCCCGGCCTCCGGTTCGACGCGACGCGCGAGCACGCGCAGGCGCTGGCGAACGGCTGACCGGCGCCCTCGCGCGCATTCACCTTCGTTTGACCGGGCTGCGCGGAAGGTGCGTCATGCCCCCTTCCCTGCCCAGTCACCGAGCAGCACTCGAGTCGGCACGCAGGCGCGCCCGCGCCGAGGCGCGCACGATCGCGGCCCACCCCGGCCGCGCCACGTTCGCGCTGCTGCTGCTCGGCGTCGCGCTGCTCCTCCTGCTGTGGGACTGGAACTGGTTCAAGGGCCCCGTCGAGCGCCAGGTCGAAGCCCGCACCGGCCGTGCGTTCGAGATCCGCGGCGACCTCGATGTCGACCTGGGGCGCACCACCGTCGTGACGGCCGACCGGCTGCAGCTGGGCAACGCCGACTGGTCGGAACGTCCCGTCATGGCGTCCACGGACCGATTGCGGCTGGCCATCGAGGTCTGGCCCCTGCTGCGCGGCGACGTGCGCATCCCGGAATTGCGACTCGACCGCCCGCGCGCGTTCCTCGAAAAGGGACCGGAGGGGGTGGGCAACTGGGTGTTCGAGCACCCGTCGCCGAGCGACGATCCTCCGGAATTCCGCGGGCTGTGGATCGACGACGGGCACGTGGAAGTGCTCGACGCCGCCGCGGACACGATGGTCGAGCTCGATGTCCAAAGCGTGCCACCGGGGCCGGATGATGCGGCGCCGGCGATCACCGGCACGGGAAGCGGGCGCTGGCAGGGCAACCCGTTCGTCGTCGAGGGCAGGGCCGAGTCGCCGCTGGAACTGCGTGACCGCGAACGCCCCTACCGGCTGGACGTGCGGGCCAGCGCGGGCGCCACCCACGCGCACGCGCGCGGCACGCTGGTCGACCCGCTGCGGCTGACCGACTTCGACCTCCAGCTGGCCCTTTCCGGCGCCGACCTGGAGGACCTCTATCCGCTACTCGGGCTGGCGCTGCCGCCCACGCCCGCCTACGACCTGGACGGCCACTTCTTCCGCGAAGGCGACGCCTGGCATTACGACGACTTCAGCGGCCACGTCGGCGACAGCGACCTGGCGGGCGACGCGAACGTCGACACGGGCGGAGCGCGCCCCTACCTGCGCGCGGACCTGGCGTCCGGCAAGCTCGACCTGGACGACCTCGGCGGTTTCATCGGCGCGCCACCAGGCGACGGCGCCGGCCCGGCCGCACGCGGGCGGTTGCTGCCGGACACCCCGTACAACCTCGACAAGCTGGGCGCGATGGATGCCGACGTCCGCCTGCGCGCCGGGCGCATCGTGGGCACCCGCCTGCCGCTCGACGACATGGACGCGCACCTGCTGCTGGAGGGCGGCCTGCTGCGGCTCGACCCGCTCGACTTCGGCGTGGCCGGCGGCAACGTGCGTTCCACCATCCGGCTCGACGCGCGCGAGTCGCCGATCCGCATGCAGGCCCAGGCGGCGGTGCGCGGGCTCGACCTGCCACGACTGATGCCGCAGGCCGAGCTCGCGCAGGGCGCGATCGGCAGGATCGGCGGGGACATCGCACTCGCGGGCACCGGCAACTCGGTGGCGAAGATGCTGGCCACGTCGAACGGCGACGTCTCCCTCGGCATGGGTCGCGGGCAGGTCAGCAACCTGCTCATGGAATATGCCGGACTGGACATCGCCGAGGCGCTGAAATTCCTGATCACCGGCGACCGGAAGGTACCGATCCGTTGCGCATTCGCGGATTTCGCGGTCAAGGACGGCGTGATGGCCGCCCGTGCGTTCGCATTCGACACCACCGACACCATCATCGTCGGCGAAGGCGACGTCGACTTGCGCAACGAGCGGCTCGCCCTGACCCTCAGGCCCCGGCCCAAGGATCGCAGCCTGTTCGTGTTCCGGTCGCCGTTGCTGGTGCGCGGGACCTTCCTCGACCCGTCGGTCTCGCCGGACCCGGCACGCGTCGGGCTGCGCGCGGCATTCGCCCTCGCACTGGGCACCATCGCGCCGCCGGTCGCATTGCTGGCCACCCTCGAACTGGGGCCCGGCGAGGACGCCGACTGCGGTGGCCGCTACGCGAAGTGAGTCCGGCCGCGCAGGCGCGCGGGCGTCACGACGTGATGTAGCGCTGCAGCTGGTCGATCTCGGCCTGCTGGTCCTCGATCACCGCGCGCACCAGGTCACCGATCGACACGACGCCGAGCACCGCGTCGCGCTCCAGCACGGGCAAGTGCCGGATGCGCCGGTCGGTCACCAGCTGCATGCAGTGCTCGATGCTGTCGTCCAGGCGGACGGTGACGACCTTCGCGGTCATGATGTCGCGCACGGGCGTGTCGTGCGACGAACGCCCCTGCAGCACGATCTTCCGCGCGTAATCGCGTTCGGACAGGATGCCGGCCAGGTGCCCGGCCTGCATCACCACCACCGCGCCGATGCCCTTTTCCGCCATCAGCCGGATGGCGTCGATGACCGGGGCATCCGGACCGATCGCGAAGACCTCAGGCGCCTTGGCCTCGAGCAGGTGCCGTACCTTGCGCATGGCTCCCTCCTTGCCCCGGATGGACCTGCCACGAGGATACCCCCGTGGGCGGGCGCCAGGCATCCACCAGGTACAGCGGCCGCTGCTTGGCCTCGTCGTACAGGCGGCCGAGGTATTCGCCGATCAGTCCCAGCGCGACGAGCTGGGTGCCGCCCAGGAACAGGATCACGGCCATCATGGTGGGCCAGCCGGCGACCGGGTCGCCCCACAGCAGCGCCTTCAGCACGATCCACAGCCCGTAACCGAAGGCCAGCAACGCCGTGGCCACGCCCAGGTACGTCGCCACCCGCAGCGGCGCGGTGCTGAAGCTGGTGATGCCCTCGAGGGCGAAATTCCACAGCTTCCAGAAGTTGAACTTGGTCTCGCCGGCCATGCGCGCGTCGCGCTGGTAGGGCACGGCCACGCGGTTGTAGCCCACCCACCCGAACAGGCCCTTCATGAAGCGGTGGCGCTCGCGCAGCTGCGACAGCGCCGCGAGCGCGCGAGGGGAAAGCAGGCGGAAGTCCCCGGTGTCGCGCGGGATCGGCGTCTTCGACAGGTGCCCGATCACCCGGTAGAACGCATGCGCGGTGGCCCGCTTGATCCAGCCTTCGCCATCGCGCTCCAGGCGCGTGCCGTACACGTCGTCGTGCCCGTCGCGCCACAGCTCGACGAAGCGCGGGATCAATTCCGGCGGATCCTGGCCGTCCGCGTCGAGGATCAGCGCCGCACCTTCCTGGACGTGGTCCAGCCCGGCAGTGAGCGCGGCCTCCTTGCCGAAGTTGCGCGACAGGCGCAGCACGCCGACGCGCGGGTCCGCCTCGGCGAAGGCCTGCAACAGGCCCCAGGTGCCGTCCTGGCTGCCGTCGTCGACGTACAGCACGCGGGCGTCGACGCCATCGCGCACCGACAGCTGGTCGCACACGGCCGCCAACCGCGGCTGCAGCAGCGGGAGTGACTCCGCCTCGTTGCAGGCGGCGATGACGATGGTCAGCTGGTCGCGCGACATGGGGCGATGGTACTAGCAGGTGTCCCGCCAGGGCGGCGGCCGCGCGCGCTCAGGCGCCCGGGTCCAGCGCCTCCAGGTAGCCCGTGCCGCCGATCTGGCGCATCTGGCGCTGGATGGCCGCGGTCCGGCCTCGCACGTAGGGGCCCGGGTTCGGCACGCTGTAGCGCCTCGGGCTGGGCAGCACGGCCGCCAGCCGCGCGGCCTCGGCGGGCGCGAGGGCGGCCGCGTCCTTCCCGTACCAGGTCCGCGCGGCGGCTTGCGCGCCGTACACGCCGTCCCCGAATTCCGCGATGTTGACGTACACCTCGATGATCCGCGCCTTTGGCCACAGCGCCTCGACCAGGAGCGTGTACCAGGCCTCGATGCCCTTGCGCACCCAGCTGCGGCCGCCCCACAGGAACAGGTTCTTCGCGACCTGCTGGCTGATGGTGCTCGCCCCGCGCAGCTTGCCGCCGCGTGCATGGGCCTCGCGCGCCTTCTCGATCGCCACGAAGTCGAAGCCGTCGTGCTCGGCGAAACGCTGGTCCTCCGCGGCGATCACCGCGACCGCCACGTGCGGCGAGACTTCGTCGAGGTCGCGCCAGTCGTGCGCGACGCGGAAGTCCCAGTCGCCGTCGGCCCAGGCCTCGACCTGGCGCGCGGCCATGAACGCGCTGAAGGGCGGATCGACGAAGCGCAGCACCGCCACCTGGACCACCGTGAACGCGACCAGTGCGATGCCAAGCCATGCCAGGCGACGCAGCCAGCGCCGCGCCCGGCCTGGACGTCGCTTCACGGGAAGGGCCATACAATTCCGGGGCGCATTCGACAGCGCGCAATGGTACTGCCCACCGATGGACGACGCTTCGCACGATCCCGACCGGCTGACCCGCTTCCTGCTGGAGACCGCGGGCGTGCGGGGCGTGCGCGTGCACCTGGACGAGGCATGGCGCGAGATCGCGTCGCGCGCCGAATATCCACGCGAGGTGTCGCTGCTCCTGGGCCAGGCGGTCGTTGCCACCGCGCTGCTCACCGCGCACGCGAAGGTCGAAGGCCGCCTTTCGCTGCAGTTGCGCGGCGAACAGGGGCCGTTGCGGCTCCTCTTCGCCGAGTGCACCGCCTCCGGCACCCTGCGCGGCATCGCGCGGCTGGACGAGGACGACGCGACCGGGACCGGCAACGGCGGTCCCGGCCCGGCCCGGCCGACCGGCAGCGACCTGCGCGACTTCGGCCGGGGGGCGGTCCTGGCGATCACCATCGAGAACCCTTCGCCGTCCGGACGCGAGCCGATGCGCTACCAGGGGCTGGTGCCGCTGGAAGCCCCGACGCTCGCGGGCGCGCTCGAGGATTATTTCCGCCAGTCCGAACAACTCCCGACACGCCTGGTGCTGGTGGCCGATGACGCGAGGGCCGCGGGGATCATGCTGCAGAAGCTGCCCGGCGACGCCGGGGACGACGATGGCTGGACCCGCGCCAGCGCCCTGCTCGACACCCTGGCACCCCAGGAACTGCTGGACTGGCCGGTCGCGGTCCTCCTCCATCGCCTCTACCACGACGACGGCGCGCGCCTGATGGACCAGCGGCCCCTGCGCTTCGACTGCTCGTGCTCCCGCGAACGGGTCGCCGACGTGCTGCGCTCGCTCGGCGAAGAGGAGGCCACGGCCGCCGCCGCGGAGGGCATGGCCGAGATCCGTTGCGAATTCTGCGGCCAGCGCTACCATTTCGACGCGGATGCCATCGGGGCATTGTTCGCGGCCGGCACCACGGCCCTGGAACCCCCGCCAAGCCTCCAGTAGCGGGTCTTCACGGCGCGGAGACGCCCTCCGGCGGATTGTTAAGGAAACATAAATCCGGTAGGCTAGGGATGAGCCTGAAATGGGGAACTTGCCGGCACTCGACCGGTCGATATCCAGCGATGCCAATGCGCCTGTCGCCACCGCTGAATGCCCTGGTCCTCGCCGCCGCGCTCGCGTTGGCGGGCGGCGTCCACGCGCAATCGCCGGGCGCGACCGACGACCAGGCCGCCCTGCCCGTCTGGAACAACGACAAGCTCGAGGCCGTGCTCCTGCTCGAGCCGGCCGCCAGCAGCGCCGGTGCGCGCTGGAAGTTCGGGCGCACCTCGCTGGACGCGGCGTTCGGATTGCAGGACGGCGATTCGCTCGGCCTGCTGTGTGATCGCAAGAGCGGCATCGCCGGCGCCATCGGCAACCTGGCCGAGAACTGCAGCGTCGCCGCCGTCGGCGGCAGGCGTGCCAGTGCCACGGCCAGCGTCGCGCGCTCCGGCGCCCGGCTGGGCGTCACCTTCGGCACCGGCCGGGACATGCTGCCGTCGTGGCTGTCTCCGCGCGGCGCGCGGTTCGAGCAGAACGACCTCACCGTGTTCGCGCAGAAGAGTTTCGGCAGCGAGGCCGTGGTCTCGATCGGCGGGACCGTCGCGCATGCGCGCCTGGTCCCCGCCGACCAGGTCCCCGCGCTCGCCGATCGCTGGAGCAGCAAGAGCCTGAGCATCGGCGGCGGCATCGGCGATTTCGGCGCGAGCATCGTCGGCCGCGTGGTCGACGTGCCGGGCCAGCCGGAACAGTGGCAGGGCCTGGGCCTGGGCCTGACCTGGCGCACGCCGTGGAGCGGCAAGCTCACGGTCGGCGCGGAAAACGTGGTCA
Source organism: Luteimonas sp. (assembly GCA_036675265.1). GTDB lineage: Bacteria > Pseudomonadota > Gammaproteobacteria > Xanthomonadales > Xanthomonadaceae > CAMPJU01. Next base: position 38,196 of record JAKFFJ010000051.1, on the reverse strand, counting down.
CCCGCGGCCGCAATCCCTTCTCGCCCGCGTACGAGGGCGACGAGGAAGAAGGCACCATCCCGTACGTGCGCTACGAGCAGGACCTGTAGCGCCGCCGAGCGCGGTCCGGCGGCATCCGCCGTCGTCATACACTTGGCGCCATGGCGACATCCCCTCCTGACGCGCGCGCCCGGCGCATCGGCCAGCTTGCCCGCGAGGCGGAAGAGGCCGGGGCCCGGGGCGACCATGCGCGCGCCGCACGCGGTTGGCAGCAGCTGCTGGCGTTGTCGCCGGGCGAAGTGCATGCGCTGACGCGGCTGGCGCAATGCCACCTGGCGATGGGCGATCGCGACGACGCGCGCGCGGCCCTCGACCGGGCACTGGCGAGCAAGCCCGACCACGCGATGGCCCATGCCCTGATGGCACGCATCCGGATCGCGGAGGGCGACCACGAGGGCGCGATCGGCGCACTCGACGCCGCGATCCGGCACGACCCGCGCGCGTGGGGTGCCCTGTTCGAGAAAGCGCGCCTGCTCGAGGCAGCGGGGCGCACGCGCGAGGCCGCGCTGTGCTGGAGCACCGGCCTGCAGGCGATGCCGCCGGAGGCCGCGCGGGCACCGCACCTGGCTGCGACCATCGACCATGCGCGCACCGCGGCCTCGGCCAACCAGCAGCAGCTGCGCGACTTCCTGGAGGCGCGCACGGCGGACCTGCGGGCGCAGGAGCGCAGGCGCGACGTGGAGCGCTTCGAGCATTGCCTGGACATCGTCACCGGGCGCCGCGCGTTCGTGACGGCCCGGCCGGCCAACCTGGCGATGCCGGAGCTGCCGGCCATCCAGTTCTTCCACCGGGAGGATTTCGAGTGGGCCCCCGCCGTAGAGGCCGCGACGCCTGCCATCCTCACGGAACTCGAGGCGGTGTCCCGCGGCGACCGCGCGGGATTCGAGCCCTACGTGCAGACGCGCCCGGGCGAGACCAGCGGGCAGTTCGCCGAACTCGACCGCAACCTGGCGTGGGGCGCGTACTTCCTGTGGAAGCACGGCCAGCGGATCGATGCGCATTGCGCGCGCTGCCCCGCGACGGTCGCCGCGGTCGAACAGGCGCCAATGGTGCACATCCGCTCGCGCGCCCCGGCCGTGCTGTTCTCCGAGCTGCAGCCCGGCGCGCACATCCCGCCGCACAACGGGGCGACCAACACGCGCCTGACCGTGCACCTGCCGCTGATCGTGCCCGGCGGCTGCGCGTTCCGGGTCGGTGACGACACCCGACCCTGGGTACCGGGCGAGCTCTTCATCTTCGACGACACGATCCTGCACGAAGCCTGGAACCGGAGCACCGAGCGCCGGGTGGTGCTGATCTTCGACATCTGGCATCCGATGCTGACCCTGCTGGAACGCGCGCTGGTGACCCGGACCGTCGAGGGCCTGGTGGACTACTACGACGGGGCCACCGAGCTCGGCGAGCTCTGAAATGGCCGCGCCGGTCGACAGGGTCGGACCCGCCAGCGCCGCGCTCCAGGCGCAGCTGCGCGACGTGGTCGCCCTGCTGCAGCGCGGCGACCTGGCGGCGTCCGGGCGGCGGCTCGACCGGTTGCTGGCGGAAGCGCACGCCGCGCCCGCCGTCCACCAGCTCGCCGCCCAGTGGGCGTCGCGCAACGGCCTGCACGACCGCGCCCTGCGCCACATGGAGGAGGCCTGCCGCCTGGCCCCGGAGCGCCCCGACATCCACTTCCAGCTCGCGTGCCTGCAGGCACACCACGGACACCTGGAGCCGGCGCTCGACCATTTCCGCATCGCGACGGCGCGCCGCCCCGGCTTCGCCGACGCCTGGCGCCATTTCGGCGCCACGCTGCTGCGCGCACGGCGCGACGAGGAAGCCAGGGCTGCGCTGCGACGGGCGCACGCGCTGGCGCCAGGCGACAACGCCGCGCTGCGCGCGCTCGCGGATGTCGAGTTCAGGACCGGCTGGCCCGCGGACGCGCTGCCCCTCTGGCAGGGGTTGCTCGAGCGACGCCCGGACGACATCCAGGCGCGGTTGCGCGTGGGCGAGTCCTTCAGCCGACTGGGGTTCCAGGACCGGGCGGTGGCCTGCTTCCGGGAAGGCACCGCGTTGCTTCCGCAATCCGACGCGATGTGGCTGGCGCTGGCACAGGCCGAGGAGGACGCGGGCGACCGCGATGCCGCGCGCGAGGCCTACGAACGCGCGCTCGCGCTGCATCCGGACTGGCCGTTCGCGATGGCCTGCCTGCTGGGCGTGTTGCGGGGCGACGCCCCCGATGCGCTCGTCGACCGTGCGTCGGTGCTGCTGGGAGACGAGGGGCTCGCCGACGACGATCGCGCGCTGCTGGGATACGCGCTGGGGAAGGTGCACGACGCCCGCGCGGCCTACCCGCAGGCGATGCGCCATTGGCACGACGCGAATGCCGCGCGCCGGCGCGTGGCGGGCGAGCCCGAGCCGGCTGCACTCGGGCAACGGGTCGACGACATCATCGCTGCGTTCCCGCGCGCGCTGTTCGCCTCCGGCGCCGCCTCGGCGCTGCATGACGACCGTTTCGTCTTCATCGTCGGCATGCCGCGCAGCGGGACCACGCTGACCGAGCAGATCCTGGCCAGCCATCCCGCGATCCACGGCTGCGGCGAACTGCCGGACCTCGCCATGGTCGCGCGTCGCCTGGGCACCGATTTCCCGGCCGCAATGGCCTGGCCGCGTTCGGCCACACTGTTGGCACCCGGCGCGCTGGACGAGGCCATCGGGCGCTACGTCTCGGCCGCCACGCGCCATGCACCGGGCACCGCGTCGCGGCTGGTGGACAAGGAACCGTTGGATTTCCTGCACCTGGGGCTGGTCGCGTTGATGTTCCCGCGCGCGCGGGTGATCTGGTGCAGGCGCGACCCGCGCGACATCGCGGTGTCGATCTATGGCGAGAACTTCGCGCTGGACGAGCCGCTGGCCACGGACCTCGCGGCGATCGGGCACTACATCGACCAGCAGGTGCGGCTCATGCGCCACTGGCAGGCCACGCTCCCGCTGCCGATCCTCGAATGCGCCTACGAGGACCTGGTGGACGCGCCCGAGGCGCAGGCGCGTCGCCTCGTCGCGTTCGTCGGCCTGCCCTGGGACCCGGCCTGCATGGACTTCCACGCGAGCACGCGGGCCATCCAGTCCCCGAGCCGCTGGCAGGTGCGCCAACCGGTGCACGCTCGCTCGGTCGGGCGCTGGCGGCGCTATGCGGGTGCGCTTGGTCCCTTGTTCGAAGTGCTCGGGATCGACGCGACCACGCCCCAGGCCAGGACGCCCTCGCGCTGGGACAGTGGCTCGTAACGGATCCCGCATCCGGGACACGCGGCCTCCAGCGCCGCAGCCGCCTCGGCGACGCGCGTTTCGTCCAGTGCGTGCACGAGCATCTCGCGGGTGCGCAGCGTAGCGGACGCCATCGCGTCCCGGTACGCCGCCAGCGCGTCGGTCCTGGCAGGCAGGTCGTCCAGCCTCACGCCTCCGACCAGCCGGTGCACCCAGTCCCGGGCCTCGACCAGGGCGTCCGGAACCGCGCTCGCCGCAATCGCCTGGCCCACGCCACCGACGGCCGTGTTGTACGCATTGCGGGCCTCGGCGGCGCGGGGATCCGATGGGATGTCCGCACTGCCGGCGCGGGCGCGGGCGATCCATGGCAGGACCTCTCGCGCCGCGTCCAGCAGGCCACCGGTGGCCAACAGGAATTCCTGGTTTGCCAGCTCCTCGCGGCCGACCGACACCAGCACCGATCCGGCGTGGTGCATCACGAACGCCAGCCGGGCCCCGCCACGGGCCACCCGGACGCACTCCTGCAACGCACCTGGCCAGCGCGCATATTCCAGGCCGAACTGGCTGAACACCCGGTCGAAGCTGGCGTCGGCGAACGGCAGGCTTTCCATCGCGACGCCGGAATGGAACGCGATCCCCCGGTGCTCGCCGGGGTCGTACCACGGCGGGGCCAGCGTGGCGAGGTCGACCGCGTCGATGCGGATCCCCGACGTGGCGCCGAGGGTCTCCCACAGGCGAAGTGGCAACGCACCGTTGCCCGTGGCCAGGTCCAGCACGCGGGACCCCGCCGGAATTCCGGCCACGACCGCATCCCAGAACGCGCCGATCGCACCGCTGTACCTGGCATCGAAGCTGCCGGTGCACGAATGCAGCGCGCCCTGCGACCAGTACGAGGACCACGCCTGCCGGCGCGGGTCGTTCGCGACATCCGTCATCGGCGCGCCACCGTCAGGTCCGGGCCGAAGCGAAGAACATCAGGTACACGAGGCGTCCGTTCTCGAGGCTGTCGCCGAAGGCCTCGCCCGCGGTATGCCACAACCAGGGACGCAGCAGCACGAGTCGGTTGAAGCGCATGGGGACGCGCATCGTCATCTCCCACTTGCTGTCGTCGGTGCTGTCGCTGTCCAGGATGGAGGTGGTCATCCCGCGCGCCGACGGAAAGCCCAGCGCACGGGCCTCGGCATCGTTGTACGCGGTGCGGTCGCTGTTGGTGGGCAGGTGCCGGAAGAACTCCGTGCCGCCGCGGCAATCCTCCGGACGGCTCAGGTAGAGGATGCCCGACCAGTGCGCGGCATCCACGTGGACCTTGGCCTTGCCGGTGTCCCCGCCGAGCGTGATCCGGCACTTCGCGTGAGCCTGCGTCGGCGGCATGGGTGCCAGCGGCTCCCCGACCAGGCGCGACACCTGCCCCGCCAGCCCTTCCAGGTTGATCCGCTCCACCGAGTTGCGGCCGGGGAACATGTTTTCGCCGTGCGGGTAAGTGAGCCGCAGGGCGGCCTCCCGCAGCGCGTGCGGGTTGTCGATGAAGTCGTCGACGAGGATCAGCGAGGTCGGCATCGCGACGAGCGTAAGGCGACACCGCCCGCGCAGACAAGCACCGGCGCTCGCCCAAAAAAGAAGGGCCCCTTCCGGGGCCCTTCGAGTGTTGCAACAGCGTTCGATCGATCAGAAGCGCTGGGTGTAGCGGAAATACGTGGTGCGGCCGTAGGCGTCGTACAGGCCGAAGTTCCACGGACGGCCACCCACGGAGACCAGCTCCGGGTAACGATCGCCGACGTTCGTGGCGCCCACCGCGAAGGTGGCATTCCACGGCGCTTCCCACGCAACCTGCACATCGTTGGTGGTGTAACCACCCACCTGGCCGGTGGAGTCTTCCTGGCCAGCGATGTAGTTGCTGTTGAGGATGAAGCTCCAGTCGCCCATGTTCCAGATGTTCATCAGGTTCGCACGGGTATCCGGCTGGCCCAGCTGGTCGATGAACTCGGTCCGGATGCCGGCCGCATTGGTGATGTCGTACTTGTTCACGTACGACACGGTCAGGCGGTTCTGCAGGCGGCCCATGTCGCCGAGGTCGAAGTCCGTGTTCACGCGGAAGTCGATACCGTCGGTCTCGAGCAGACCCTCGTTCGCGAAGCCCGCGGTGATCTCGGTGATGCGGCCGTTGGTCGGGCTGCGCTCGACGCCGAGGCCCGGGGGAATGGAGCCCAGGGACGGATCGTTGCTGCGGTTGATGAGCGTCTGGGCACCGATCTGGCTGATCAGGTCCTCGATCTCGATGTTGTAGTAGTCCGCGCTCACGTCCAGCCACTCGAGCGGGGCCCACACGGCGCCGAGGCTGTACTGCGTGGACTGCTCCGACATCAGCTCCGGGTTCGCGATGAAGAACGTGTTGACCTGGATGGTGCAGGTCGCCGGCGAACCGACGGCCAGGCAGGACGGCGGATCCTTGACCGGCTCGGCCGAGAACGTGGTCTTCTGCGACAGGATGTCCAGCGGCGGTGCGCGGAAGCCCTGGCCGTAGGAGGCACGGAGGGTCAGCGAGTCGAGCGGCTGCCAGCGCGCCGAGATCTTCGGCGAGAAGTCGCTGCCGTAGTCGCTGTAACGGTCGTAACGGCCGGCCACGGTCATGTCGAACGTGGTGGTGAACGGGAACAGCCACTCGAAGTACGCGGCACCGACGGTGCGCTCGCCACCCGACGAGTTGCCCGCCGAACCGATGACCACGCCCGCCTCGGACAGCGAGTCGTACTGGTCGACGAACGTGTCTTCGCGGTACTCGGCACCGACCACGGCGTTGGAGATGCCACCCGGCATTTCGAACAGGTCGAAGTGGGTCAGGCCGTAGATTTCCTCGGTCGTCCACTCCGACGCGCGGCTGATGGTGACGGTGAAGCCCTGCAGGGTCTCCTGCGTGGCGCCGTACGGATCGGCGAAGTCGTAGTCGCCGCGGGTCGCCGCCTGGGCGGCCAGTGGGGCCACGACGTAACCGTTGCCGCGGGTGCCGACTTCGTAGTTGGTGCGACGGATGCCGAAGTCGACGCCGACGGTGTCGGTCAGCTGGCCTTCGAAGCCCAGCAGCAGGTCGGTGTTGATCGCCGAGACGGTGTCGTCACGGTTGCCGCCGGCCGCGAAGCGGTGGAAGTAGTACGTGCCGTTGCCATCGGTAGTGCCATCGGCGCAGAACCCGTCGGCATCGGCGCCGGCGGTCGCGTCGCAGCGCACGCCGTCGTTGATGTCCTGCGGGGTGCCGTCCTCGACGAACACGACGCCCGGCGCCGGCGCGTAACGGCCGAAGCTGTTGACCTTGGCGACGGTGGCGTTGGAGTAGACCGACCAGTCGTCGTTGATCTGGTAGTCGCCCAGCAGGAAGACCGACTTGTTGTTGATCGACGCTTCGTTCGCCGCGACGGCGTTGAAGTCGTACGAGCACAGGCCGTTGCTGGTCTGCCAGAAGCCCGGATCGTTACAGGCATAACCCGGGACGATCGCCGGACCGCTCTCTTCCCAGTCGTAGTAGTTGTTGCCGAACAGCGAGGCGCCCTTCACGTAGCCGATCTGGTCACGGGTGAACACGATCTCGCGGTCGGAGAAGCCCGCGCCGCCGACCAGGCTGCCACGGTCGCTCGACACGCCGAAGGCGATGGAGCCTTCCTCGAGGTCGCCGCCGGTCACTTCGGTCTGCTGGATGCCGTAGCGCAGCTCGACGCCGTTGAAGTCCTTGCGCAGGATGATGTTGACCACGCCGCCGATGGCGTCGGAGCCGTACACCGCCGACGCGCCGTCGGACAGGATCTCGATGCGCTCGACCGCGGCCAGCGGGATCGAGTTGATGTCGGTACCGCTGGAGGCAGCCTGCGGTGCGGTCGGGGCGCGACGGCCGTCGATCAGCACCAGGGTACGGCCCGAACCGAGGCCGCGCAGGTCGATGGTGGCCAGCGACTGCGCCGAGCTGCCCGACTGCGGCTTGAAGTTGCCGAAGGAGGCGAACGTGCTGTCACGCAGCACGTCGGCGACGGACACGTCGCCCGAAGCATCGATGTCCTCGCGGTCGATCACGATGACCGGCGAAGCGCCTTCGATGTCGGCACGGCTGAGGCGGGAGCCCGTGACCTGGATGCGGTCAAGGGTAGTGGCTTCCTCTTCGGTGCCCTCCTCCTCGTCGTCCTGGGCAATCGCGTTGCCCGAGACGAGGGAAGCGGCGCCGACGAACAGCGCGAACTGGATCGCGCTCGGCAGCTTCTTAAGGTTGATCATCTCGCGTTCTCTCCAAAAATTTTTGGTAAGTGCAGCAGCTCAAGACTGTGAGCCAAGCCTGAAGACGTAGGTCTCATCGCTTGGCTCGGCCGAGCATAACGCAATTTTTACGGCAGGGGGAAGCAGTTGTGCAGGGAGCGTCAAAAAACGCACCTGTTTTCTTCTTATTCAATGACTTGCATGTTAAATCCATGCATTCATCTGCCTACCTGGCCGGTTTCGGGCGTGTGTTGCGTTGCACCAAGCCCCTGCCATCGCGCAGTCAGGTTGCCGGCGGTGCGAAAAAGTGCCGCCCCGCGCCCCGGGGCAACGGGACGCGGTGACCGGCCGGCATCGCCGGCGCGGGCCGCGCCGTGCGTCAGGCCAGGGACGCGGCGATGCGCTGTTGCTCGTCCTTCAGCGCTTGCGGCATGCGCGGCCCGTAGCTGTCGAGGTACTCCGCGATGCTCGCGAACTCGGCCTTCCAGCCTTCGCGATCGAACTCGAACAGCTTCGCGCGCGCGGCGTCGGTCAAAGCCAGGCCGTCGAGCGACAGCGCACCGTTCGCGGGCAGGTTGCCGATCGGCGTCTCGACGGCATCGGCCTTGCCTTCCGCGCGGCCGATCATCCACTCGATGACGCGCAGGTTGTCGCCGAAGCCCGGCCACAGGAACTTGCCGTCGTCGCCCTTGCGGAACCAGTTGACGTGGAACACCTTCGGCAGCCTGTTGCGGCCATCGTCGAACGACAGCCAGTGCGCGAAGTAGTCGGCGAAGTTGTACCCGCAGAACGGCTTCATCGCCATCGGGTCGCGGCGCATCACGCCCACCGCGCCGGTGGCCGCGGCCGTGGTTTCCGATCCCATCGCCGCGCCGACCAGCACGCCGTGCGTCCAGTCGCGCGCCTCGAACACCAGCGGCACGAGCGACGCGCGGCGACCGCCGAACACGATGGCGCTGATCGGCACGCCTTCCGGGTTTTCCGCTTCCGGCGACCAGCTCGGGCAGGCCTTGGCGCTCACGGTGAAGCGCGAGTTGGGATGCGCGGCCGGGCGCTTGGCGGGGTCGTACGGTTCGCCGCGCCAGTCGGTGGCCGGGACCTGCCCGTTGTCCAGGCCCTCCCACCACGGCTGGTTGTCGGCGGTCACGCCGACATTGGTGAAGATCGCATCGCGCTGCAGGCAGGCCAGCGCGTTGGCGTTCGACTTCTTCGAGGTGCCGGGCGCGACGCCGAAGAAACCCGCCTCCGGGTTGATCGCATACAGCCGTCCGTCCTTGCCCGGGCGCATCCAGCAGATGTCGTCGCCGATGGTGCTGACTTCCCAGCCGTCCTTCCGGTAGCCCTCCGGCGGGATCAGCATCGCCAGGTTGGTCTTGCCGCAGGCCGACGGGAACGCGGCCGCGATGTAGTGCGTCTCGCCCTGCGGGTTGGTCACGCCGAGGATCAGCATGTGTTCGGCCAGCCAGCCTTCGTTTCGCGCCTGGTGCGAGGCGATGCGCAACGCATGGCACTTCTTGCCGAGCAGCGCGTTCCCGCCGTAGCCGGAGCCGAACGACTTGATGGCCAGCTCCTCGGGGAAATGCATGATGAAGCGGCGGTCGGGGTCCAGCTCGCCGGTCGAATGCAGGCCCTTGACGAAGCGACCTTCCTGCTCGATCCGCGCCAGTGCCGGCGCGCCCATGCGCGTCATGACCCGCATGTTGGCGACGACGTAGGGCGAGTCGGTGATTTCCACGCCGCAGCGCGACAGCGGCGAACCGATCGGGCCCATGCAATAGGGCACGACGTACATCGTGCGCCCTTCCATGCAACCGTCGAACAGCGCGTCCATCTTCGCGTGGGCCTCGGCCGGCGCCATCCAGTGGTTGTTGGGGCCGGCATCGTCGGGCTCGCTGGTGCATACGAAGGTCAGGTGCTCGACGCGGGCGACGTCGTCCGGGTCCGAACGGTGCAGGAAGCTGTTCGGATGCGTCTGCGGGTTGAGCCGGATCAGCGTGCCGTCGGCTTCCATGCCCGCGACCAGCACCACGTTCTCGGCATCGCTGCCATCGCACCAGTGGATCCTGTCCGGCCGGGTCAACGCGGCGACCTCCGCGACCCAGGCCTCCAGGGAGGCCAGCGAGGTGTGGGAGTCGAGGGTCGGGGGATCCTTGGTCACGGCGTTCACGGCGTTTCCTGTTCGTCTGGAATGAGGGTGGCCATCACGTGTTCCACGTAGGCCTCGAATTCGTCATGCGGCAACCGCGGCTGGCGGAGCTGGAGGCCGAGTTGCAGGAAGCCCACGTAGGCGGCATACGCCAGGCGCGCGCGGTGCTGCGCGTCCGTCCGGCTCAATCCCGCCTGGCGGAACGAGGCCGTGAGGTAATCCAGGCGGCGTTGCGACACGCGTCCGATGACCGGCGCGACCGCGGGATGGTCGAGGGCCTTCAGCAGTTCCGAGTAGATGATGTGCGACTTGGCTTCGTGCGCGACCAGCTGGAACAGCGCGCGCAACCGCGCGCGCGGATCGACGATCGCCTCGAGCTGGCCGAACACCTCGTCCTGCTCGACGCGCTCCCAGCGTTCGAGCGCCGCCTGCAGCAACGCGTCGCGTGACGGGAAGTGCCAGTAGAAGCTGCCCTTGGTGACGCCCAGGCGGCGGGCGAGCGGCTCCACCGCGACAGCGGCGATGCCCTGTTCGGCAATCAGGTCCAGTGCGGCCTGCGCCCAGTGCGTCGCGCTGAGCCTGCCGCCGCGGGCGGGCTCGTCGACCGTCGCATGCCGCGTCGTCCGCTGGGGCTTGTCTGTCGTGGCGACGTGAACCGGCATCCGCGTAGTGTAGCTCCGTACGCACCGGGCCGGAAACGTATGCTGCGCTGCAACGGCCCCGTTCAAACAAGCGTTTGACAGTCGCTCCGGGCAGGCCCATACTCATGCGTACGGTCGGGGCGCATGCAACGCGCCACACTGGTCTATATAGAGATGATGTCCCCAGCGTCCGCCGGAGCCTGACGATGAGCGTTGCCGCCCCGTTCCTCTTCCTGCTGCTGGCCAGCGCCGTCGCCGCCTACCATCGCCTGCGCCTGGCGACCTGGGCGGCCATTGGCGCCAGCGGCCTGCTGGCGTGCTGGCTCCTGGGCGCCGACGGCGGCGCCACGCTCGCCGCCGGCCTGCTGCTGGCACTCGTCGCGGTCCCGCTGCTGGTGCCGGCCATCCGCAAGCCGTACATCACCGCGCCGCTGCTGAAGTTCTATGCGCGGATCCTCCCGCCGCTGTCGGCGACCGAGCGCACCGCGCTCGAGTCGGGCACGGTCGGTTTCGAGGGCGAACTGTTTTCCGGGCGCCCGCGCTGGGAGCGCCTGCTCTCGCAACCCGCGCCCGTGCTCACCGCCGAGGAGCAGGCGTTCCTGGACGGCCCCACCGAGCAGCTGTGCCGGATGATCGACGACTGGACGATCACCCACGTCCACGCGGACCTGCCGCCGGCGCTCTGGGACTTCATCAAGCGCGAGCGGTTCTTCGGGATGATCATCCCGAAGGAATACGGCGGCCTGGGCTTCTCGGCGCTCGCGCACCACAAGGTGATCCAGAAGATCTCGTCGATCTCCTCGGTGGTCAGTTCCACCGTCGGCGTGCCGAATTCGCTGGGTCCCGGCGAACTGCTCATGCACTACGGCACGGAAGAGCAGAAGCGGCATTACCTGCCGCGCCTCGCGGACGGCCGCGACGTCCCCTGCTTCGCGCTCACCGGGCCGTTCGCCGGTTCCGATGCGACCTCCATCCCCGACTTCGGCATCGTCTGCATGGGCGAGTGGAACGGCGCGTCGGTGGTCGGCGTCCGGCTCACGTTCGACAAGCGCTACATCACGCTTGCACCGGTCGCCACGGTCATCGGCCTGGCGTTCCGCATGTACGACCCGGATGGCCTGATCGGCGACACGCAGGACATCGGCATCACCCTCGCGCTCCTGCCGCGCGAGACGCCAGGCGTCGAAGTCGGGCGCCGCCACTTCCCGCTCAACTCGCCGTTCCAGAACGGGCCGGTGCAGGGCCGCGAGGTGTTCATCCCGCTGTCGCAGCTGATCGGTGGCGAGGACTTCGCGGGCCAGGGTTGGCGGATGCTGGTCGAGTGCCTGTCGATCGGCCGCTCGATCACCCTCCCCTCCACCGCGAGTGGCGGAGCGAAGATGGCGGCGGTCGTCACCGGCGCCTACGCGCGCATCCGCAAGCAGTTCGGGCTGTCGATCGGCCGCTTCGAGGGCGTCCAGGAAGCGCTCGCGCGGATCGCGGGCAAGGCCTATGCGATCAGCGCGCTGGCGCAGGCGACCGCCGCCGCGGTCGACCGCGGCGAGAAGCCCGCGGTCCCCTCGGCGATCGCCAAGTACCACTGCACCGAGATGGGCCGCGAGGTCGTCAGCGACGCGATGGACGTGCACGGTGGCAAGGGGATCATCCTGGGGCCGCGCAACTACCTGGGACGCGCGTGGCAGGCGACGCCCATCTCGATCACGGTCGAGGGCGCCAACATCATGACCCGCTCGCTGATGATCTTCGGGCAGGGCGCGATCCTGTGCCATCCGTGGGTGCTCAAGGAGATGCGCGCGGTGGCGCTGGAGGATCCGGTGCAGCGCCTGGACGAGTTCGACCGCAACCTGTTCGGGCACATCGGCTTCGCGATCTCCAATGCCGTGCGCAGCGTGTGGTTCGGGCTGACCGGCGCGCTGGTGGGCTCGGCGCCCGGCGACGCGTACACCCGGCGCTACTACCGCAAGCTCAACCGGTATTCGGCCGTGCTGGCGTTGTGCGCGGACGTGTCGATGCTGCTGCTGGGCGGCAAGCTCAAGTTCAAGGAATCCCTGTCGGGGCGACTGGGCGACGTGCTCAGCCACCTGTACCTCGCCAGCGCGATGCTCAAGCGCTACGAGGACGAAGGGCGGCCGGTCGGCGACCGGCCGCTGCTCGCGTGGGCGTTCCACGACAGCGTGCACCGCATGGAACTGTCGCTGTCGGCGGCGCTGCGCAACTTCCCGATCCGCCCGGTGGGCTGGCTGTTGTGGCTGCTCGTTTTCCCGATGGGCAGGCGCGCGCAGGCGCCGAGCGACCGGCTGGGCCACAAGGCGGCGAGCCTGCTGATGGTCCCCAACGATGCGCGCGACCGCCTGGCCACCGGGGTGTTCACCACGCCGTGCGACAACAACCCGGCCGGTCGCATCGCCAGCTACCTCCCCGCGGTGGTCAACGCCGAGCCGGTGGAGCGCAAGTTCCTCAAGGCGCTCAAGCACAGCGACATCGAGGCGCTGGAATTCGATGCGCAGCTCGACGAGGGCGTGCGCGAGGGCTGGATCACCGCGCAGGAACGCACGCAGCTGGAAGAACTGCGCGCGATGACGCTCGATGCCATCGGCGTCGACGACTTCGCGGCGTGGGAACTGCGGTCGGCCGGTTACTACCGCGACGAGCTCGCCGGTGGCGAACGCCAGCCCGGCGACCGCCGCGCGGCGTGACGACTCACAGTTCGATGCCTTCCCCCAGGCCATTGCGCGTGCGCGCGTCGTAGCGCGCGTCGCGGTACTCGGCCTTCATCCTGGCGCGGAGGAACGCGCGGTCGACCTCGCCGCGCAGCGCATGGCAATCGGGTTGCACCCCGAGCTTCGCCAGGCGCGCCTGGAGCTCGCGCGCGGCGGCCAGGGCATGCGCGCGATGGCGCGCCTCGTGGTCCTGCAAGGCCGCGGCGACGGCCTGCCAGCGCTCCACCAGTCCGGCCGGCGCCCGTCCGTCCGGCTGCCATTCCGGCAACGTGGTGGTGATCTCCAGGGCGACGCCGGCGTCCTTCGCGCTGCACCCGCCGGACACGGGGTGCGGCGTGTAGCGGATCCGGATCCGGCTGTGCGTCCGGCCATGGCTGCCGCCGGCCCGGTCCGACAGCGCCTGGCTGCGCAACGCATCGCGCAGGTCCTGCAGGTCATCGCCAGGCACGCGGTAGCGCACGACGTGCTCATCGATGTCCAGCGGTACTTCCGGTGCCGCGCCCGCGAGCGATGCCAGCGCGAGCACGCATGCGAACCACGTCATTCGTCGTCCCGTTGCCTCGCCGGCCCCACCATCGGCTCGCGGCGCAAGACCGTCAACCGGGAGATCTCGGGCGGGATGCCGAACCGCACCGGCAGGATGCTGGTGCCGAGCCCCGGCGACACGAAGACGTGCTCGCCGTCTTCCTCGACGTGACCGGTGGCGTACCGGTCGCCGAGCTTGGACGGCACGACCAGCCGGCCCACCAGCGGCAACGTCACCTGCCCGCCATGGGTGTGCCCGGCGACCAGCAGCGTCGAACGGGCCGGCACGTCGGGAAACAGGTCCGGGTTGTGGGACAGCGCCACCACGGGACGACCGTCGTCGGGGATGCCCGCGAAGGCGGCGGCGATGTCGGGGCTGCCTTCCCACAGGTCGCCGATGCCGGCCAGCCAGAAGTCGCAGCCGTGCACCGAGACCGGGACGGAACGGTTGTCGACCATCGTGATTCCCGCGGCGGACAGCGCGGCACTCACCTTGCGGCCGTCCTTCCACCAGTCGTGGTTGCCGAGCACGGCGTACACGGGCTTGCGCGCCGCCAGCGGCCGCAGGTGCTCGGCCACGACCTCGGCGGGGACGTACTCGCCCATGAACACGCTGAGGATCACGTAGTCCCCGGCCAGCAGCACGACGTCTGCGTCACCGTCCACCACGGTGCGCACGATCCGGTCGAGCTTCTCCACGCCGTTGTGCGGCGACCCGGTGTGGATGTCGGCAAGCACGTCGATGCGCAGGCCGTCGCATTCCCGGGTCCAGCCCGGGAGGCGCAGCACGTGGTCGCGCTCGACCAGTTGCGAAGGCTCCCAGACGAAGCCCCACACGCACAGCCCGAGCACCACGCCCGCCAGCAACCAGGCGCTCCACTGCCACCATCGTCGACGCCATTGCCAGCGCATCATCGGGACGTTGGCATCCGTGATGTCATGGCGGCGGCATGGCGCCCGCTGCCGGCGTTGATTCGACGCGCCGCGACAGCCGCCAGCCGAGCGCCGCCGCCGCCGCGGCGGCCAGTGCGCTCAGCCCGGCGAGCCCGGCGATGCCCACCCCGATCCCGCGCAATGCGTTCATCCCGGACGCGATCGCCAGGTCGCCGAAGCGCCACACCGCGGTGTCCACGACGTTCTGGCCCTTGTAGCGCAGGTTGCGCGGCACCCGCGCGAACAGGCTGTGGCGGGCCGGCTCGGCCATGCCGTAGGCCAGGCCCCGGCTGGCCACCAGGGCGATGGCCACCGCGGGCAGCGTGCCGGCCAGCGGCGCATAGGGATCGGCCGCGAACACCACGAGCATCAGTGCGGCGGCGCTGACGAGGGCCCAGCCAAGGATCGCCGGGCCCGCGCCATACCGCGGCAACATCCAGCGCGTGACGGTCAGCTGGACGATGGCCGTCAACAGGTTGGTCGCCAGGTCGAGGTTCGCGGCGAAGCGCGTGCGCGCCACCGCGTCCGCGAACGTCGCGCCGGAGTAATCGGCGACCAGTGCGTAGTTGACGGTGCCGATGCCGTCGGCGAGCAGCAGCAGGAGCGCCATGCCGCGCATGAAGGGGTCGCGGAAGACCTGCTTCAGGCCGTCCCACATCCCGCCGCCAACCGCGGCGTCATGCCCGGCTTCATGCCGGCGCTGCCCATGCCGGCGCGCCCAGTGGCCCAGCAGCACCACGCAGGCGATCGCCACCGCCAGCAACGATGCGGACACCAGCAGCAGCGGTGCGATGCCCAGCGTGGTGACCAGGCTGCGCGTCAATGCAGGACCGGCCAGCGCGCCGGCCGTGCCGGCCACCGCGATGATCGGGAACAGGCGGCGTGCCTGCGCGGGCACCCAGATGTCCGACATGAAGATCCAGAACACCGACACCACGAACAGGTTGAACACGCTGACCCAGACGAAGAACAGCGTGCCCAGCGCGCGCGTGCCGAGCAGGCCGGGCTGCGCGAACAGCGGCATGAAGCCGACCAGGCAGGCGATGAAGGCCAGGTACACCAGCGGCACCACGATGCGCCGGGGGAACCGCGAGACCAGCCACCCGAACACCGGCGCGAGCGCGACCATCGCCACCAGCGTCGCCGCGTAGAACACCGGCAGGTGCACCGAGCCCACCGCCGCGGCCAGTTGCTCGCGCACCGGCCGGATCATGTAGTACGCGGCCAGCACGCAGAAGAAATAGACGAACGAGACGGAAACCGCGTACCACTCGCCCTGCTGGACCCGGGCGGGAACCGGGGCGGGGGCGGACACTCAGGCTCCGGCCGGCAATGGCGGCAGCGGGCAATGCAGCACGCCGCACAGCGTGCGCAGCAGCTCGGCCTCGGGGGCGTACATGCGGCCGTCGTGCGCGATGGTCGTCGTGGCAGCCTCGACCAGCGCCTGCTTGGCCAACGGGTCCAGCTGGTCGAGCGGCGCCCAGGTGGCGTCGAGCGCCAGCGCGCCCTCGTCGCGCGGGAGGTACGGCAGGTGGTCGCGCGGCAGGATGCGCTGCATGCCGGCGAGGTAGGCGCGCTGTGCCTCCGCGGGATCCTGGTGCCCGGACTGGGCCAGCACGCACAGCAGGGTGGCGATCTCGCTGCGCACGTCCCCCGGCTTGCGCCGCCCGAAGCGGGCGTGCCGCGACGGATCCAGCGACTCGCGCAGCTGCACGTGCAACAGGCGGCCCAGGCAGTATTCGAACAGCGACACGTGCGCATCGACGTGCACGACCGCGTGCACCGTGTCGAGGAAGGCATCGAGCTGCGGCCGCGGCCGCAGCCGCAGCACCGGGAACGCGAGCGACGCCAGCGGGAGGCGGAGCAGCGAATGCAGGCCGGCCAGCGGCCCCGCGTGCAACTCGCGGGCCGCGTTCGCGACCGGCGAGCCCAGCCGCGCGGCGACCTCGACGTCCTGGCGGCGGGCCAGCGCCGGGTCATCGTCGCGCAACAGGGCGATCACCAGCGGGATGGCGGTTTCGCGGCGCGCCGCGAGGGCGCGCAATGCGTCCGGGAGCGCCGCGACGATCACGTCGGCGCGCTGGTAATCGTCCACGCCCGGCTGCGACACCTGGTCGGCGACGGCCTCCGCGTCGACCGCGAACTGCGCGGCGTCATCGGGAAGCACGCCGGCATCGCGCGCGGCAAAGCCGAGCCGCGCGTCTTCCTCCAGGCCATCGGGTGCGTGCTGCATCCACTGGCGCGACAACGCTTCCAGCCGGGTCGCGTCGAACCCGGGTTCCAGTGCCTTGATCCGTTCAACCAGCGGCGGATGCGTCGCGAACAGGCCGCTGAACCCGACGCCGTCCCCGAACAGCATGTGGCTGACCTCTTCGGCGTCGCCGCGGTCCGCCAGGCGCGCGCCGCCGGGCAATCCGCCGATCTTCTTCAGCGCACCGGCCAGGCCCGCGGTCTGGCGCGTGAACTGGACCGCCGCCGCGTCGGCCAGCGACTCGCGGGTCCGGCTGATGCCGGCCTTGATCATCCGCGCGAAGAACACCCCGACGTAGCCGACCACGATCGCCACGAGCGCCGCGGCGAGGATCGGCAGCGAACCGCGCCCGCGACGACCGCCCCCGCCCAGGTACAGCACCTTCCTGCCGATCAGCCCGAGCATCAGGATCCCGAACAGCAGGCCCATCAGCCGGATGTTCAGGCGCATGTCGCCATTGAGGATGTGGCTGAACTCGTGGGCGATGACGCCCTGCAGCTCGTCGCGGTTGAGCCGGTCCAGCGCGCCGCGGGTCACCGCGACCGCGGCGTCCGTAGGCGCGTAGCCGGCCGCGAATGCATTGATGCCCGCCTCGTGCTCGAGCACGAACAGCGCGGGCATCGGCACGCCGGAGGCGATGGCGATTTCCTCGACCACGTTGCGCAGCCGACGCAGCGACAGGTCCGTCGTGTCCTCGGGCACCGGCACGCCACCGAGCTGCACCGCCACGGCGTCACCGCCCGAGCGCAGGGATGCGATGCGGTAGAGCGACCCCAGGCCGATCACGGCGAGCGTCGCCGCGCTGGCGAACGCGAGCACGCCAGGCGATGGCGGCCCGCCGCCCGGCGGTCCCCAGGCGATCCACACCGCCGCGTCGACCGCCAGCACGATCCCGGCCACGGCCAGCCCGAACAGCACCAGCAGCCGCGTCGACAGCCGGCGCGCCTGGGCCTGGCGTTCGAAGAAGTTCATGCCGTCGGGCTGCGACGCCTCAGAACTCGACCCTGGGCGCCGCGCGCACCGCGGCTTGCTGGTCGGCCGGGATCTCGAGCAGCGCGGCGGGCTTGAAGCCGAAGTTGTTGGCCACCAGGCTCGCCGGGAACACCTCGCGCTTGTTGTTGTAGGCCATCACGCTGTCGTTGTACGCCTGGCGCGCGAACGCGACCTTGTTCTCCGTGCTCGAAAGTTCCTCGGTCAGCTGCATCATGTTCTGGCTGGCCTTGAGGTCCGGGTACGCCTCCACGGTCACCAGCAGCCGCCCGAGCGCGCCTTCCAGCGCGGCTTCGGTGCGGCCCAGCTCGGCCATCGCGGCGGGATCCCCGGGCGACGCCTTCGCGGCCGACAGGCCGGCCTGCGCCGCGTTGCGCGCGGAAGTGACCGCTTCCAGGGTGCCGCGCTCGTGGGACAGGTAGGCCTTCGCGGTCTCGACCAGGTTCGGGATCAGGTCGAAGCGGCGCTGGAGCTGGACGTCGATCTGCGCGAAGGCATTCTTGAAGGCATTGCGGGCGGTGACGAGGCCGTTGTAGATCGCGACGCCCCAGAACACGACGATGGCGGCGAGCGCGATCAGGATCAGCAAGGTGGTCATGGCAAGCTCCTGGGTGATTCCGTGGAGGCCGTCATGGTCGACGGGGCGTTCAGTGGCCATTATGCAGCCCTGCACCTGCGGTTCACTCCGGCGCGAACCCGGGCGCATAGAATCGGACGGACAGGCCGAACGAGACGGAGAGGTGGAATCGATGCCGAACCAGGACAGGCCCTTGCGTCGCCGCTGGCGGGTCGCCCTGCTCGGCCTGACGCTGCCGCTGGCGCTCGCCTCGACCGCCCAGACCACCGACGCTCCCGGCAGCGGGCAGGGCCGGGTCGCGGAGCCGGTCCTGGTCGATGTCACGCCCGAGCGGGCGTCGCCGCCAGTCCGATCGCCCGCGACCGCGGTCGACACGATGCCGCTGGCCAAGGGCTTCGACGTGCGCGAGTTCGAGGCGATGGCGCAGGCGCTGGTGGAAGGCCGGCGCGTCCCGGGGCTCTCGATGGCGATCGTGCACGACGGCCAGGTGCTGAGCATGCGCGGCTACGGCATCACGGATACCGAGGCCGCCGAACCGGTGGGCCAGCACACGGTGTTCCGGCTCGCTTCGCTGTCCAAGGGGTTCGCAGGGACCATCACCGGCCTGCTCGTCTCCGAGGGCGCGCTGCGCTGGGACAGCCGGCTCAAGGACTTCCTGCCCGACTTCCGCCTGCACGACCCGGCGGCATCACGCCAGCTGACGGTCGCCGACGTGCTCAGCCACCAGGTCGGGCTCCCGCACCACACGTACGACCGGGCGATCGAGGGTAACGCCGACTACCGCGACCTGGTGCGCAAGCTCTACGAGACCCCGCTGCGCTGCGACCCGGGTGAGTGCTACACCTACCAGAACGTCGCGTTCAGCCTGATTGGCGACGTGGTGTTCGCGGCCACCGGCCACTTCTACAGCCAGGCGGTGGAGCGGCGGATCTTCGGTCCGCTCGGGATGCACGATGCCAGCCTGGGC
This sequence comes from Luteimonas sp., assembly GCA_036675265.1. GTDB lineage: Bacteria > Pseudomonadota > Gammaproteobacteria > Xanthomonadales > Xanthomonadaceae > CAMPJU01. The sequence goes on along the minus strand of JAKFFJ010000051.1, from coordinate 18,934 downwards.
CTGGAAGGCATCGAGGCCAGCCCGAGCTGGGCGCGGCCGCACGTGCGCACGCGGTCGGGCTGGGTGTCGGTGCGCCCGAAGCCGACCTACTACCGGCTGGCCCCGGCGGCAGGCGTCAACGCCAGCGCGTCCGACATGGCGCAGTGGTTGCTCGCGCAGGGCGGCCACCGACCCGAAGTGCTCCCTGCCCCGTTGCTCGCCACCCTCCACGAACCGCTCGTCTCCACCCCGTCGGAGACACGTTCTTCATCGTGGCGTCGCGCGCGTGTTTCCGAGGCGGGGTACGGCCTCGGCTTCCGCGTCTACGATTACGCCGGGCAGCGCCTCGTCTACCACGCAGGCGCCGTGCAGGGGTATCGCGGCGTGATCGCATTGCTGCCGGAGCGCGACCTGGGCATCGCGATCCTCTGGAACGGCGAGAGCAGCCTGCCGTCAGGCCTGCTGCCGACGATCCTCGACCGGGCGATCGGCCTGTCCCGGCACCAGTGGCTCTCGGCCGATGTCATGGACGACGCCATGTTCGCCTACCGGCAGGGCCTGCCCGCCGGACGGGGCGTCAGCCACTACGAGGCGCCCGCACTGCTGCCGCGGCGTCCCGGCAGCGAGAGCACGACGGCGACCGCCGCACCGTTCTGACCGGCCATCGGCCGGCCCCAAAAAAAAACTCCCCCCCGCCTGGGCCGCGGGGAGGGAGTCGGATCACGGTGTTATCGGGGTTTCTTATTAGATCATCGGTGTCGGCAGCGCCGGCATGGTCACCGGGGCCGACTTCTTGCTCGCGCGGCGGGCCGGTCGCTTGGCCGCCTTTTTCGCCGGACGCTTGGCGGCCTTCTTCGCGGCCTTCTTCGCGGGACGACGGGTGGCCTTCCTGGCCGCCTTCTTCGCCGGGCGACGCGCGGTCTTGCTTGCCGACTTGCGGGTCGACTTGCGCGCCGTCTTGCGAGCCGTCTTCTTCGCGGTCTTGCGCGCGGGGCGCTTGGCCGCCGACTTGCGGGTCGACTTGCGCGCCGTCTTCTTGGCGGCCGTCTTGCGGGTCGACTTGCGGGCCGTCTTCTTGGCGGCGGTCTTGCGCGCGGGGCGCTTGGCCGTCTTGCGGGTGGACTTGCGGGCCGTCTTCTTGGCAGCGGTCTTGCGCGCGGGGCGCTTGGCTGCCTTGCGGGCGGACTTCTTCGCGGTCTTCCTGGCCGCCGGTTTGCGGGCGGCCTTCTTCGTCGCCTTCTTGGCGGACTTCTTCGCAGCTTTCTTCATGGCCATGGGATGGCTCCTCGTCAGTGGACTTGCTGGAGTTACTGCCCAGTTCGAAGCATCGCCGCGGGAGTGGGACCCGCGGCCAACCGCCGGCACGCTGGGCGCGCCGGTACGGATTCGGGGGCTGCGCCGCACCGGGCCAGGGGCCGGGCGCGCGCAACAAAAAACCCGCGGCGCAGTGCGTCGCGGGTCGTGTCTGGTGTGGCCATCGTGCTTTCGCGGGGGAGATGCGTCCCGTCCACCGTGGTGACTGTCAGGGCGGATGGTTGCAATGTGGCTCGTGTTGTCGCGATGGCTCGGCTCACTCGTGTCCGCAGTCGGGCTGCTCGGGCGAAACGTAATCACGGTTTTTTCCACTGTCAACAACCCCGGGGGGTGTCCAGTCGGCGCTTGCCGCGCCAGGGCGTGGGGAACGGGCGGCCGGAGATGCCGTCCGGTTGCACGCCGCGCGGCATGGATTTCCTGCACGCGCGACATCGATGGGCCAGGAACAAGCAATGGCGCGGGTTCCAGCCACATGGCGAAGTTTTGTCCACTATGTTTTCGACACCGTCGAACATGGCGCGATGCAACCGGCCGGGTGCCGGCAACCTGGTCCGCGTGCCGGCACGGGCAGGCCTGCCACTCGCCGCCGTACCGCGATGCACAAGCCGATTTGCGCGAAAGTGCGCGGACCCTTGCCGGCCCGGCACGCCGCGCCGACAAGAAAAAACCCGCGCCTCTCGGCGCGGGTTCCGTTCGACACGCGGTGTCGTCGACGCGTCAGTTGCCGTCCTCGACGAGGTCGGCGTAGTCGTCCGGATCCAGCAATTCCTTCAGCTGGTCAGGCTCCTCGAGTTCCACCACGAAGATCCAGCCGTCGCCGTAGGCGTCCTCGTTGATGGTCTCGGGCTTGTCGGACAGCGCGGCGTTGACCTCCACGACCGTGCCGGTCACCGGGGCGTAGATGTCGGACGCCGCCTTGACCGACTCGACCACGGCGCAGGCGTTGCCGGCCTCGATGCGGTCGCCGACGTTCGGCAGTTCGACGTACACCAGGTCGCCGAGCAGTCCCTGTGCGTGGTCGGAGATGCCGACGGTCACCTTGCCGTCCCCTTCCATGCGCGCCCACTCGTGGGACTTCATGAACTTCAGGTCGCCTGGGATCTCGCTCATGTGGGTGCTCCGTGGACTGCGTCGCGGTGGCCGGCGAGGCGCCGGCGGGTGGATGGGCGGTTAGTGTAAAGCCTTCCCTTCGCGCACGAACGGGGCCTTCACCACGCGCACCGGCAGCGCGCGGCCGCGGATTTCGACGTGGACGTCGCCGGGGTCGCCTGCCGGCACGCGCGCAAAGGCGATCGCCTTGCCGAGGGTCGGCGAGAAGGTCCCGGACAGCACCTCGCCGTCGCCGTTGGCGGTCACCACCTTCTGGCCGTGGCGCAGCACGCCCTTCTCGTCGAGCACCAGGGCCACCAGCTGCCGCGGCACCCCCTGCCCGCGCTGCGCCTCGAGCACCTCGCGCCCGATGAACGCACGGCCTTCGTCCAGGGAGACCGTCCAGGCCAGCCCGGCTTCGTACGGCGTGGTGGATTCGTCCATGTCCTGCCCGTACAGGTTCATGCCGGCTTCCAGGCGCAGGGTGTCGCGCGCGCCCAGGCCCGCCGGCTTGACGCCCGCGTCGAGCAGCGACTGCCACAACGCTTCCACGCGGTCGGCCGGCACGACGATCTCGAAGCCGTCCTCGCCCGTGTAGCCGGTGCGTGCCAGGAACAGTGGCGTGCCGTCGCGCGACTGGACGTCGGCCGCGGAAAAGCGGGCGAGCTTGCCGGCGCGCGCCGCCGCGTCGCCGTCGAGCAGGCCCAGCACCCGCTCGCGCGCAGTCGGGCCCTGCACGGCGACCATCGCCAGGTCGTCCCGCTCCCGGACCTCGACGCCGGCGGGTGCCTGGTTGCGGATCCAGGCCAGGTCCTTCTCGCGGGTCGCGGCGTTGACCACCAGCCGGTAGTGCGTGTCGCCCATCGCATAGACGATCAGGTCGTCGATCACCCCACCGCGCTCGTCCAGCATGCAGGTGTACAGCGCCTTGCCGGGCGCCTTCAGCTTGTCGATGGCGTTGGCGACCAGGCGCCGCAGGAAGTCCTTCACCTCGTCGCCGTGCAGGTCGACGACGGTCATGTGGCTGACGTCGAACATGCCCGCGTCGCGCCGCACCTGGTGGTGCTCGTCCACCTGCGAACCGTAGTGCAGCGGCATGTCCCAGCCGCCGAAGTCCACCATCTTCGCGCCGAGCGCGCGATGGGCATCGTTGAGGGGTGTCTTGCGGGTCATGGCCGGTTCCTGGGGCAGAACCCCGTGCGGGAAGCCGGCCATTGTAGGACGCGCCGGCGCGCCCCTGCGTGGTCAGGATGCGACGTCGACCCGCAGCGCGCCGCCGTCGGCGTCGAGGACCCGGACGCGCGTGCCTGCCGGGAGGTCGGGGCCGAGCGCGGTCCAGTACGCATCACCGATCTTCATCCGGCCGCGGCCATCCACGATCGCCGACTCCAGCACGTGCACCTGCCCGACCAGCTGCGCACCACGCCGGTTGAGCAGCGGCCGGTCGGTCTCGCCGGGCGGATGCCGCCGCCGGAGTTGCCAGCCCACCAGCACAGACAACAGCGACAGCACCGCGAAGAGCATCCACTGCGCGTCGACCGGCATCGGCGCCATCATCGCGATCAGCGCGGTCCCTGCGGCAGCGAAGCCGAGCCACAACATGAACGCGCCCGGCGCCAATGCCTCGGCGGCGAGCAACGCGAGCGCCAGTCCCCACCAGAACCACGGCGATGCCACCAGCGCGCCCATGTCAGGCACGCCCGCCGTCGGCCGGGCCGTCCTTCACTGCCCTGGCCAGCTCGGCGATGCCGGCGAGCGAGCCCAGCACGCCGGTCGTTTCCATCGGCAGCATCAACAGCTTCTGGTTCGGCGAGCGCGCGAAGTCCTTCAGCGCCTCGACGTATTTCTGCGCGACGAAATAGTTGATCGCCTGCACGTCGCCCTGTGCGATCGCGGTGGACACCATCTCGGTCGCCTTTGCCTCGGCCTCGGCCAGCCGCTCGCGCGCCTCGGCCTGGCGGAACGCCGCTTCGCGGTCGCCCTCGGCTTCCAGGATCGCCGACTGCTTCTCGCCCTCGGCGCGGAGGATCGCCGCCTGGCGGAAACCCTCGGCCTCCAGGATGTTGGCGCGCTTCTCGCGCTCGGCCTTCATCTGCTTGGCCATCGCGTCGATCAGGTCGCGCGGCGGCTGGATGTCCTTGAGTTCGATGCGGTTGACCTTCACCCCCCACGGGTGGGTGGCCTGGTCGACCGCGACCAGCACCTTGGCGTTGATCTCGTCGCGCTTGGACAGGGACTCGTCCAGCGCCATCGAGCCGATCGAGGTGCGGATGTTGGTCATCACCAGGTTGATGATCGCGATCTCGAGCGTGGCGACCTCGTAGGCGGCCTTGGCCGCGTCGAGCACCTGGAAGAACACGATGCCGTCGACCCTGACCACCGCGTTGTCCATGGTGATGACGTCCTGGCCGGGCACGTCCATCACCTGCTCCATCATGTTGATCTTGCGGCCGATGCCGTCGACCCACGGGATGATGAAGGCCAGGCCCGGCGACAACGTATGCGTGTACCGCCCGAAGCGCTCGACGGTCCACTCGTAACCCTGCGGCACCACGCGGACGCCCTTGAGCACGGTGATCACCGCGAACACCAGCAGTACGACGATGAAGATCTGCATTGCCCCCTTCCCCCTTGCCGGCCCGGCGAATTGCCCGCCCCCGGACATGTTAGCCCCCTGCGACGGTCCGGCGCCCGGCCGCATCTAGACTCGTTGAATGGCCGCCACGACGAGCTTCGCGATCGACGTCCCCGATGCCCTGCTCGCCCGCGTGCGAGCCGGCGACCGGGCGGCCTTCGAGCAGCTCTACCGCTGGTTCGAGCGGCCCGTGTTCACCCTCGCCGTACGGATGCTCGGCGACCGCGACCAGGCCCAGGACGTGTTGCAGGACACCATGCTCAAGGCGTATTCCCGGATCGATGGCTTCGATGCGCGCGGCGGCAGCCCGTTCTGGGGCTGGCTGCGACAGGTCGCGGTCAACGAGGCGCTGATGCGCCTGCGCCGCGACCGCCGCCTGTCGCGCGAGCTGGGCGACGACGGCGCGCTGGACCATGCCGAGGACCTGGGGCCGCCACCGCCCGCCGCGGCCGACGCCGCGGCATTGCAGCGCGCGCTGGCGCGCCTGCCCGAGGCCACCCGCAGCGTGCTGTGGCTGTACCACGCCGAGGGCTACACCCACGACGAGATCGCGGTGCTGATGCAGCGCACCTCGAGCTTCTCCAAGTCGCAACTCGCGCGCGGCACCCGCCGCCTGCGCACGCTGCTGGAAGGCAGCAGGGAGATCGCCCATGCCTGACGTGCCTGCCAACGAAGCCGCCGCGCACTGGGGCGACGCCTTCGCGCGGATGCCCGCGGAGTCGCCGCCCGTGGATGGCTGGCAGCGCGTTGCCGCCAGGCTGGGCGGAGACGTGCCGTCCAGGGAGCCGATGCCGCGCGCAGCCATCCGGTCGCGTCGGATGCGCCCGGCCGCCTGGCTCGCCCTGGCGGCGACGCTCGTCGTCGCCATCGCGGTGCCGTGGCAGGGCCTGCAGTCGCCCGCGCCGGTCGACGCCACGCCTGCACGGGACGGCACCCTCGCGCAGGCCGCCGACAACCCCGGGGGTGCGCTCCCGACGCTCGCCGAGCTCCAGGCGGAATCCGCACTGCTCGAAACACTGCTGTCGCACGCCCGCGACGGCCGCGTGGCCACCGGCAGCGCCGCGGCGATGTCCGCGCAGCTCGAGTCGCGCCTGGCCGCGATCGACAACGCGCTCGCCACCCCCGGGCTGGCGCCCGCGGAGGCGCACGCGCTCTGGAACGAACGTGTCGAGGCATTGCAGGCGCTGGTCACCTTCGAAGGCACGCGCCGCTGGCTGGCCGCCAACGGCGAGCAGTACGACGGCGTGCTCGTGCAGGTCAACTGAAACCCCCACATAGAAAGGAACAGGCATGAATCGCACTGCAAGGATCCTTCCGCTGGCCATGGCGATCGGGGCACTGTTGGGCGCCGGCCCGGCCGTCGCGCAGGACGCGTCCCGGAACGCGGTCGACAAGCCCTCCGTCCCGGCGAACATGCGCACGCGGGTCACCCCCCTCGCGGTCGAGCGCGCCGCACGCCGCCAGGTCGCACCGAAACCCGTCATCGGCGTGGTGCTCGCGCAGGACGCGGACCGCGGCGTCGCCATCGCCGCCGTGACCCCGGGAAGCGCGGCCGCCGACGCGGGACTGCGTACCGGCGACCTGCTGGTGTCGATCGACGGGCGCGACCTGCTGGGCAGCACCGGCGAACTGCGGGTGGTCAACGCGCATCGACTGCTGGCCGACCTGGATGCCGATCGCCCGGTGCGCCTGGGATACGTGCGCGACGGGAAGCGGCGCGACCTGGAGGTCACGCCGCGGCTGGGCGACCGCGTGGTCGTCTGGGTGGATGACAGCGGCCGCGAGATCAGCACCCATGGCGACGTGGTGGTCATGACGCCCGAGGCCGTCCGCCGGTTGCGCGTGCGCGGCGGCGTCCCCGGGGTCGCGCCGGACATCCGTCGCGAGGTGGACCGCCTCGGCGAGGCGCCGATGCTGCTGGAGGCCTTCCGCTGGAACGGCCTGAACCTGGCGACCGTCGGGACTGAGCTCGGGCGTTATTTCGGGACCACCGAAGGCGTGCTGGTGCTCAGCGCGGGACCGCGCCTGGGTGCGTTGCAACCGGGCGACGTGATCCGCAGGGTCGGCCGCACCGTGGTGGAGACGCCGCGCGAAGCGATGGAAGCGCTGCGCCGCCTGGAGCCGGGCGCCGAGGTGACGCTGGACGTGTTGCGCGACCGCAAGGCGACCCGTGCGCGGATCACCGTGCCGGCAACGCTCCCCGCGTTGCCGCTCGCACCCCCCGCGCCGCCGGCGCCCCCGGCACCGCCGCGTCCGGCCCGGGCGCCTGCACCGCCACCGCCGCCCGCGGTGCCCGGAACCTACTGAGTCACGGCGATCGCGCCTGCCACGCCGCGATATGCTCGCGGCGGGGGGTAGGCGATGCAGGCTGGACAAGACGGGGACTTGCGACCGTCGCGCGGGCTCGCGGCAACGCTGCTGTCCCGGCCCGACGAAACCATGCTGGCGATGGGCGCGGGTGGCGAGCGCCTGGTCGCACGGCTGCGCGCATTGCTCGCCGTGCTCCTGTTGCTGATGCCGGTGGCCGGCGCGCTGGCCGGCGATCCGCTCACCCGGATCCTGCGGGTGCTTGCCGCGGTGCTGGTCCTCAACCTGTTCGCCCAACTCTGGCTGGCGCTGGCGCGGCGGCCGCGCCAGCATCCCTGGCTGCCGTTCGCCAGCAGTGCGTGGGACGTGACCGCCACCACGCTGGTGCTGGTCGCGATCGGGATCGGCGAATGGCCATCCGCGCTCAACAACACGGTCGCCTGGTGCGGTTATCCGCTGGCGATCGTCCTGGCAGGCCTTCGCAGCGACGGGCGCGTCGCCATCGCCACCGGCGCGCTCGCAGTCGTGCAGTACGCGCTGCTGGCCGCCATCGCATTCGCGCTGGCGGACTCACCCGAACAGCTGCTCTCGGCCGACCATGGCGCCGTCCGTGGCGCCGCGCAGGGACAGCGGTTGCTGGTGCTCGCGTTGTTCACGGTGGTGGCCGCTGCCATCGTCCAGCGGATGCTGCGGCTGGTCGAGCTGTCCGGCACCGACGGGCTGACCGGCCTGCCCAACCGCAACTGGCTGGCGCACCAGGTCCCGCGCTGGCTCGACGGCATCGAGCCGGGCGCGAGCGGGACGTTGGCGCTGCTGGACCTGGATCATTTCCGGCATGTCAACGAGGACGCCGGCCACCCGGCGGGCGACCGGGCCCTGCGCGAAGTCGCCGCGCTGCTCGGCGAACACCTTGGCGAGGACGAGCACCTCGTGCGCCTGGGCGGCCAGGAGTTCGTGCTGCTGCTGCGCAAGCCGATCGGAACGGCCTGGGAGCACGTCGATGCATTGCGCCGCGCACTGGTCGCACGCGGCTTCGTCGCCGAACGCGGCGGCGAACGCCTGCCGATGGCGTTCAGCGCGGGCCTGGCGGCCTGCCCGAACGATGCCGGCAACCTGCCGGGGTTGCTGCGCCGCGCCGACCTGCGCCTGAAGCAGGCCAAGGCCGGGGGCGGCAACCGCGTGGCCGCGCGCGACGGCTGAACGACCGCGGCTTGCCGGCGTGGGGTGCGTGACCTAACCTGCGCCGTCGGCGGCAGGGGCCCGCAGGGGAAGCAAAGCGCGATGGAAGGTCTGGCGCGGGTCGCATTCGGGCTGTTCGGCCTGGCGGTGCTCATCGGCATCGCGTTCCTCTTCTCCAACAACAAGCGGGCGGTGGACTGGCGGCTGGTGGCCACCGGCGTCACCCTGCAGGTCGCGTTCGCGGCCCTGGTCCTGCTGGTGCCGGGCGGAAAGGACGTGTTCGAGGCGATCGGCCACGGTTTCGTGCGCGTGCTCGGCTTCGTCAACGAAGGCAGCAACTTCGTGTTCGGCAGCCTGATGGATGTCGACAACCTGGGCTTCATCTTCGCGTTCCAGGTGCTGCCGACCATCATCTTCTTCGCATCGCTGATGGGCGTGCTGTACCACCTCGGCGTCATGCAGTGGATCGTGCGCGGCATGGCCTGGGCGATCACCCGGCTCATGCGCGTGTCGGGCGCGGAGACCACCAGCGTGTGCGCGTCCGTGTTCATCGGGCAGACCGAGGCGCCGCTGACGATCAAGCCCTACATCTCGCGCATGACGCAGTCCGAGTTGCTGACGATCATGATCGGCGGCATGGCGCACATCGCCGGCGGCGTGCTCGCCGCCTACGTGACCATGCTGGGCGGCAGCGACGAGGCGGCGCAGGTGTTCTACGCCAAGCACCTGCTGGCCGCCTCGATCATGGCCGCGCCGGCGACGCTGGTGATCGCCAAGATCCTGGTCCCGGAGACAGCCGAGCCGCTGACCCGCGGCACGGTGAACATGGAAGTCGAGAAGTCGACCGTCAACGTGATCGATGCCGCCGCGGTCGGCGCGAGCGACGGCCTGCGCCTGGCGCTGAACGTCGGCGCGATGCTGCTGGCGTTCATCGCGTTGATCGCACTGATCAACTGGCCGCTGACCTGGCTGGGCGAGGTGACGGGACTGGCGGCGGCGCTGGGCAAGCCCACCGACCTGGCGACGATCCTGGGCTACGTGCTGGCCCCGATCGCCTGGGTGATCGGCACCCCCTGGGCGGATGCGACGGCCGTCGGCGGCCTCATCGGCGAGAAGATCGTGCTCAACGAGTTCGTCGCCTACGCGCACCTGTCGGAGATCCTCAAGGGCGGGACCGACATCGTGCTGTCGCCCGAGGCGACGCTGATCGCGACCTACGCGCTCTGCGGCTTCGCCAACTTCTCCTCGATCGCGATCCAGATCGGCGGCATCGGGGGGCTGGCCCCCGAGCGGCGGTCCGACCTGGCGCGCTTCGGCATGCGCGCGGTGCTCGGCGGCTCCATCGCGACCTTCATGACCGCGACGATCGCCGGCGTGCTGACCTGGTTCTCGATGTGAGGCGCGACGCGTCCTAGCGGTCGTTGCGCCCCGGCCGGCCGGTGGCGGGCCCGCGCTGGTCCGCGCCGCTGCGCACGGCCTTGCCGGGCGGGCCAAACGACGCGCTGCCGTCGTCGCAACTGACCGCGTTGTGCACCTCGCGCACGCCGGTGACGGTCCGCGCGATGTCCTCGGCGCAATCCTTCATCCACGCCTCGCTCACTTCACCGGTCAGGGTGACGACCCCGTCCTCGGCGGCCACCAGCACCTGGTTCGCGTCGACCTTGCCGTCCGCATCCAGCCGGTCGGCGACCGCTTCGCGCAGGCGGTCGTCGGGTCGCGCCCGCGACTCCCCCGCGGCTTCCCGCGCCGGCGGGTCCATGACCGGGGCGTCGTCGATGTCGCGGGTCCTGAAATCGCCGTAGCCACCCTGACCGGGATACCCGAACGACTGGTCGCCCGGGTCATGCGACGTGCCCCAGGCGCGGTTGGTTACGGAAGGACGATCACGCTGGAGGTCGCGCTGGTCGTCCCGCTTCTTGTCGGGTGACGCTTCGGGCTTGCGGGCCATGACGGTCTGCCGTGGGTTCGAGGGAACGTCCACCATAGGAAACTGGTCGTCAGCGCGGCGGCAAGGGTCGCTGAACGCGCGTTATGCTGCGGCCGGCTGTCCCTTCCCCCCGGAGCGCGCGTGACCCGCGTCGTCGTCGTCGGTTCCTTCAATCTCGACCATGCCTGGACGGCCGCGTCGCTGCCGCGACCGGGCGAGACGATCGGTGGTCGCTACGCCAGCGGTCCAGGCGGCAAGGGGTTCAACCAGGCCGTGGCGGCCGCCCGGGCCGGCGCCGGCACGACGTTCGCGTGCGCGCTCGGCGACGACGACGCCGGCGCGGCGGCGCGTGCCATGGCGCAGGCCGAGGGCATCGAGTTGCGCGTGGCCGGGAGCCGGTCGCCGACGGGGACGGCCGGCATCTTCGTGGCCGCCCACGGCACCAACAGCATTGTCGTGGCGCCTGGCGCCAATGCCGACCTGTCACCGGAATTCATCGCGGACCACGCCGCCGCCATCGCCGGGGCCGGCGTCCTGCTCGCGCAACTCGAGGTGCCGGTCCCGGCGGTGCGCGCCGCGATGCAACTGGCGCGTGGCGCCGGCGTGCCCACGCTGCTCAATCCCGCGCCCGCCGATGCCCCCACCACGCCCGACCTGCTCGCATCGTGCGATGTCCTGGTGCCGAACGAGACCGAGTTCGCCGCGCTGGTGCATCGCCACCTGGGCGATGCCATCCCGGCGCAGGCCGTCGCCGGGCTCGGCGACGCCACGCTGCATGCCCTGTGTCGCCAGCTCCTGCCAGCCGGACGGGTGGTCGTCACCCTCGGGGCGGCGGGTTGCTTCGTGTCGCATCCGGACACGGCGCCGGACCATGCAGGCGGAGGCGGGCCCATTGCCTTCCAGCGGCTCGCGGCGCAAGCGGTGGCCGTGCGCGACACCACCGGCGCCGGCGACGCGTTCTGCGGTGCGCTCGCCGCGTCGCTGGCGCTCGACCGGCGTGCGCCCTTCGGGCACCACGTGCGTTTCGCGAACCGCTACGCCGCACTGTCGTCCGAGCGCCCCGGGGCGGCGGTCGCCATGCCGAAACGCGGCGAACTGGTGGCGCGTTTCGGCGACTGACCTGCGGCGGCCCCTTCGTGGGCGCCGGCATTTTGTAAATGCGAATAATTCGCATTACACTTGCGCCGATCGCACCCTGTCGGACGCCCATGACCCGCCTCCCGCTTGCCGCGGCCATTGCCGCTGCCCTCTCCTCCCTGGCCCCCACCCCCGCCTTCGCCCAGGATGCCCGCGACGCGACGGACCTGGACCGGATCGTCGTTTCCGCCAGCACCAGCCGCGTGCCCGATTCCGACGCGGCCCTGCCCAACACCATCACGATCGTCGACCAGGAGGCCCTGCGCCAGCAGCTGGCGATGACCCGCGACCTGTCGCAGCTGCTCGCCAACCTGATTCCCGCGTTCGCGCCATCGCGCCAGAAGATGTCGAGCTTCGGCGAGTCGCTGCGCGGGCGGCAGCCGCTGTACATGGTCGACGGCGTGCCGCAATCCACCCCGCTGCGCGACGGCTCGCGCGACGCGCACACCATCGACCCCGCGATGATCGAGCGCATCGAGGTCATCCACGGCGCCAACGCGCTGCAGGGCCTGGGCGCGTCCGGCGGCATCATCAACATCATCACCAAGCGCGCGCCGCGCCGTGGCGGCGAAGGCTTCCAGGAAGTCACGCTCGGCGCGAGCACCGCGGCACCCCGCCAGGACGACAGCGCCGGCTACCGGGGCTCGTACCTGTTCGGCACGCACCAGGGCGCGTTCGATTTCGTCGGTGGCGCCTCGTATGCCGAGGAAGGCCTGTACTACGACGGCGACGGCGCCGCGATCGCCGTCGATCCCGTGCAGGGCGACCTGATGGATGCGCACAGCCACAACCTGTTCGCGAAGGGCGGCTGGGCGCTCGACGACCAGCGCCGCCTGCAGCTGACGGCCAACCGCTTCCGCCTGACCGGCGAAGGCCACTACGCGGTCGTCGTCGGCGACTTCGAGCAGGGCATCCCCGCCACCGCGGTCCCGGGCGACCAGCCGCTGGCGCCGCCGCGCAACGACTCCACCTCGGTCAGCCTCGACTACACCGACCGCGACCTGGCCGGCGGCACGTTCCAGGCGCAGGTGTTCTGGACGGACTTCGCCGCGCGCTACGGCAGCTTCGCGTACGAGGACTTCTTCAATACCGGCAGCACCGGGACCTGGTACGACCAGACCCAGATCAACGCGGAGAAGGAAGGCGGCAAGTTCACCTGGTCCCGCGGGTACCTGTTCGGCCTGCCGCTGCGCGCCAGCCTGGGGCTGGACGTGATCCGCGACACGACCGACCAGCGCTACGTCGTCGCCGACATCGGCTACGTGCCGCCGACCACGTACCAGGCGATCTCGCCGCTCGTGCAGGCCCAGTACGAGGTCGGCCCGGTCATGCTCAGCGGCGGCCTGCGCTACGAGCGCGCGGAACTGGAGGTCGACGACTTCGTGACCATCCCCCGCATGGGCAGCCAGCACGTCGAAGGCGGGAATCCCTCCTTCAGCGAAGTACTGCCCAACTTCGGCGCGGTGTGGACGCTGGCCGACCACCTCAAGCTCTACGCCTCCTATGCGGAGGGCTACAGCGTCGCCGACATCGGCCGCGTGCTGCGCGGCATCGACGAGCCCGGCCAGAGCGTCGAGGGCCTCGTCGACCTGACGCCGGTCATCGCCGACAACCGCGAAGTCGGGCTCGACTACGACGACGGCCGCTGGCTGGTGCACCTGGCCGCGTACTGGTCCGATTCGGCGTTCGGCTCGCGCCTCGCCTTCGACACCGCGACCCAGAGTTACCTCGTCAAGCGCGAGGCCACCGAGATCGAGGGCATCGAGGGCAACGTCGCGCTGCAGCTCACCGACGCTGCGCGCCTGGGCGTCGCTTGGGCGACGGCCGACGGTCGCTACGACAGCAACCAGGACAACCGGTTGGACAGCGACCTGCCCGGCGTCAACATCAGCCCGGACCGCGTCACCGCGTTCTGGGAACACGACTGGTCGCCGGTCGTCGCCACGCGGTTGCAGGCCAGCCACGCGGACGATCGCGAATTCGAGCACCGTGGCGAACCGGCCGGCGGCTTCGAGGGCTTCACGACCGTCGACCTGCAGGCGCGGATCGGCCTGCCGGTGGGCACCCTGAACCTGGGCATCGAGAACCTGTTCGACCGGCAGTACATCACCTACTACTCGCAGACCACGCCCGCCAACGACGACTACGTCGCCGGCCGCGGCCGCGTGTTCAGTGCGAGCTGGACGCACCGCTTCTGATGCCCGCCCGCCGATGAAGGCACGCCTGCGCGCCACGCTCTCGTGGCTGCACCTGTGGGTCGGCCTGGTGGTCGGCACGCTGTTCGCGCTCGTCGGGTTGTCGGGCAGCGTGCTCGTGTTCCACGACGACCTGTTGCGGCTGCAGCACCCGCAACTCGAGGGGCATGCGCCGGTCGCCGATGGCGAAGTCCTGGCCGGCATCCTGGCGCGCTGGGCGCCCGAAGGGCTGGGCAGCCTGCACCTGCCGGAGCCGCCGGGCGACGGCCTGCCGGTCTGGCAAGGGTATTTCGAGGACGGCCACCGTGCGTACTTCGCCCCGGCGGATGGCGCGTTGTTGCTCGAGCGGCAGGTCACCGGTGATCCGTTGCTGTTCCTGGCGGACTTCCACATCCACCTGCTCGGCGGCGAGGCCGGCCACCAGGTGCTGGGCGTCGTGGGCTGGATCGGACTCGGGTTGCTGCTGAGCGGCCTGTACCTGTGGTGGCCGCGCTTCGGGACATTGCGCAGCCACCTGACGGTGCACACCGGCCCGCCGGTGCGTCGCTGGCTGACGTGGCACCGCAGCACCGGCCTGTTCCTGCTGCCGTTGCTGCTGCTTTCCACGCTGACGGGCGTCGGGATGGTGTACCACGCCGGTTTCCGCGCGGTGCTGACCGGCATGTTCGGTGGCGAGCCCGCACCCGCCGCCCCGACGCTGGCGACCACCGGCGACGCCGCGCCGGACTGGCCCCGCATCCTTGCCGCGGCCCGCGATGCATTGCCCGATGCGCGCCTCACCCGCACCAGCCCGGTCGAACCCGGCAACGCCGTCATCGGTTTCCGCGCGCGGGCGGCGGGCGAGTGGCACCCCAACGGGCGCAGCCTGGTCTACGTCGACCGCGCCGGCGGGCAAGTGCTGCTAGCGCACGACGCCACTGACCAGGACGCCGGCGCGCGGCTCACCGAGGCGATCTACCCGGTGCACATCGCTTCCGTGGGAGGCGACTGGTTCCGCTGGCTGACCTTCCTGGGCGGCCTGGTGCCTGCCTTCCTGCTGGTGACCGGGTTCCTGTTCTGGAGGCGGCGGCGCGGTCGGCGCTAGGAACGTCATTCCCGCGAAGGCGGGAATCCATGGATCCCCGCCTTCGCGGGGACGACACGCCCGCTCCTACAATGGGCGGATGCGGATCGGGTCCCACGCCATCGTCCCCCGGGTCGTCCTCGCGCCAATGGCCGGGGTCACCGACAAGCCGTTCCGGGTGCTCTGCAAGCGCCTGGGCGCGGGCTTGTGCGTGTCGGAGATGACCACGTCCGACCCGCGCTTCTGGCACACCGCCAAGTCCCGCCACCGCATGGACCATGTCGGCGAGCCCGACCCGGTCAGCGTGCAGATCGCCGGGACCGTGCCCGGTGTGATGGCGGAGGCTGCGCGCTTCAACGTCGACCACGGCGCCCAGCTGATCGACATCAACATGGGCTGCCCGGCAAAGAAGGTCTGCAACGCCTGGGCCGGGTCGGCGCTGATGCGCGACGAGGCACTGGTCGGCCGCATCCTCGATGCCGTCGTGTCCGCGGCCGGCGTGCCGGTGACGCTCAAGATCCGGACGGGCTGGGCGGCGGGCGCGAAGAACGCATTGTCGATCGCACGCATCGCCGAGGCCGCCGGCATCGCCGCACTCGCCATCCATGGCCGCACGCGCGACCAGCAGTACGGCGGCACCGCCGAGTACGACACGATCGCCGAGGTCAAGGCGGCGCTGTCGATCCCGGTCATGGCGAACGGCGACATCGATTCGCCGCGCAAGGCCGCCGCCGTGCTGCGCCACACCGGCGCCGACGCGGTGATGATCGGCCGCGCCGCGCAGGGACGTCCCTGGCTGCTGGGCCAGGTCGCGCATCACCTGGCCACCGGCGACGACCTGCCGGATCCGACGCTCGCCGTCGTGCGCGACATCCTGCTCGGCCACCTGCGCGACCTGCATGCGTTCTACGGCGAGGCGTCCGGCGTGCGCATCGCGCGCAAGCACCTGGGCTGGTACGCGAAGGACCGCCCCGAGAACCGGGCCTTCCTCGCGGTCGCCAACACGGCAACGACCGCCGCGGACCAGTTGCGGCTCACCCGCGACTACTTCGATGCGCTGGTCGCCGGGGTCGCGCCCGGGCTTCCCGTCGCGGCATGACCGGCATGGCCGAAACGACCAGCACCGCCACCGAGTTCCCCTACCTGCACGGCTTCTCGCCGGAGGAGCAGGACCGGCTGCTGCGCCAGGCGCGGATGGCCGAGCCGATCGTCTTCCACGACATCGACTACTCCCAGGTGCGCCGCCTGCTCGAAGTCGGCAGCGGCGTCGGGGCGCAGACGGAGATCCTGCTGCGCCGGTTCCCCGGGCTGCACGTCACCTGCGTCGACCTGAGCCTGGGGCAGCTCGATGCCGCGCGCGCCAACCTCGGCCGGATGCCCTGGCTGGCTGACAGGTACGAGCTGCGGCAGGCCGACGCGACCGACCTGCCCTTCGAGCCGCGCAGCTTCGACGGCGCCTTCCTGTGCTGGGTGCTCGAGCACGTGCCCGGGCCGGCCCGGGTGCTCGGCGAGGTGCGCCGCGTGCTGGCGCCCGGCGCGGTCGTTTACCTCACCGAGGTGATGAACGCCTCGTTCCTGCTGGATCCCTATTCACCCAATGTCTGGCGGTACTGGATGGCGTTCAACGACTTCCAGCTCGAGGCCGGCGGCGACCCCTTCGTGGGCGCCAAGCTGGGCAACCTGCTGCTGGCCGGAGGATTCGAGGACGTCACGACCACGGTCAAGACATTCCATTTCGACAACCGCGCACCCGCCCGGCGCAAGCAGATGATCGCGTTCTGGGAGGAACTGCTGCTGTCGGCGGCCGACCAGCTGGTGGCCGCCGGAAAGGTCACGCCCGAGGTCGTCGAGGGGGTGCGCCGCGAGATGCGGGACGTCCAGAACGACCCGGACGCCGTGTTCTTCTTCTCGTTCGTCCAGGCCCGCGCCACCGTTTACTGAACGGGGCCGGGGCATGGTGCACGCCCCGGCCGACCCCTGTATCATTGCCGGCCATCCTTTCATCCGGATACAGGGATGAATCCACTCCTGCAGGAGCCCGCGGCCCCATGACCACCACGTTGTTCACCTCCGAATCCGTCTCCGAAGGCCATCCGGACAAGGTCGCCGACCAGATCTCCGACGCCGTGCTCGACGCGATCCTGGCCCAGGACCGCCGCGCGCGCGTGGCCTGCGAAACGATGGTCAAGACCGGCGTGGCGATCGTCGCGGGCGAGATCACCACCAGCGCCTGGATCGACCTGGAGGCGCTGACCCGCAAGGTGATCCTCGACATCGGCTACGACAGCAGCGACGTCGGCTTCGACGGCGCCACCTGCGGCGTGCTCAACCTGATCGGCAAGCAGTCCCCCGACATCAACCAGGGCGTGGACCGCAGGAAGCCGGAAGAACAGGGCGCGGGCGACCAGGGCCTGATGTTCGGCTACGCGACCAACGAGACCGAGAGCTACATGCCGGCGGCGATCCACCTGTCGCACCGGCTGGTCGAGCAGCAGGCGAAGGTCCGCAAGAAGAAGAACTCGCCGCTGTCGTGGCTGCGCCCGGACGCCAAGTCGCAGGTGACCCTGCGCTACGTCGACGGCAAGGCCACGGCGATCGATGCGGTGGTCCTGTCGACCCAGCACGACCCGGGCGTGAAGCAGAAGGACCTGGTCGAAGCGGTGCGCGAGGAGATCATCAAGCCCGTGCTGCCGTCCAAGTGGCTGCACAAGGGCACCAAGTTCCACATCAACCCGACCGGCAAGTTCGTCATCGGCGGCCCCGTCGGCGACTGCGGCCTGACCGGCCGCAAGATCATCGTCGACACCTACGGCGGCTGGGCGCGCCACGGCGGCGGCGCGTTCTCGGGCAAGGATCCGTCCAAGGTCGACCGTTCCGCCGCATACGCCGCGCGCTACGTCGCCAAGAACGTGGTCGCCGCGGGCCTGGCCGACCGCTGCGAGGTGCAGGTCAGCTACGCCATCGGCGTGGCCGAGCCGACCTCGATCTCGGTGACCACCTTCGGTACCGGCAAGGTCGATGACGCGCTGATCGAGAAGCTGATCCGCCGCCACTTCGACCTGCGCCCGTACGGCATCCTGCAGATGCTCGACCTGGTGCACCCGATGTACCAGCGCACCGCCGCCTACGGCCACTTCGGCCGCAAGCCGGTGGAGATCAGCTACACCGACGGCGCCGGCAAGCAGCAGACGGCGACGGCCTTCTCGTGGGAGAAGACGGACAAGGCCGACGAACTGCGCAAGGCCGCGAAGCTGAGGTAATCCCCTGTCATCCCCGCGCAGGCGGGGATCCAGGCACGGGTGGGCGCCGCGCGCCCGCCGCCCCGCCGAGGGGCGCTGCGACCGTCCATCGACGGCCAGGCTCGGCGGGGTTCGAGCACAACGGCGCCCGGTTTGCCCCCAACGAAACCGGAGCTCCACCATGAACGCACAAGTCAAGACTTTCTCGCAGGACGGCGACTACAAGGTCGCCGACATCTCCCTGGCCGACTGGGGCCGCAAGGAGATCGACATCGCCGAGCACGAGATGCCGGGCCTGATGTCCATCCGCCGCAAGCACGCCGACGCCGCACCGCTGAAGGGCGTGCGCGTGACCGGCTCGCTGCACATGACCATCCAGACCGCGGTGCTGATCGAGACGCTGAAGGACATCGGCGCCGACGTGCGCTGGGCGTCCTGCAACATCTTCTCGACCCAGGACCACGCCGCCGCCGCGATCGCCGCGACCGGCACGCCGGTGTTCGCCTGGAAGGGCGAGTCGCTGGAGGAGTACTGGGACTGCACGCTGGCCGCGCTGAGCTTCCCCGACGGCAAGGGGGGCTTCCTCGGTCCGCAGCTGGTCGTGGACGACGGCGGCGACGTCACCCTGCTGATCCACAAGGGCTTCGAGCTCGAGAACGGGTCGAAGTGGGTGGACGAGAAGGCCACCTCGCACGAGGAGCAGGTGATCAAGAACCTGCTCAAGCGCGTCGCGAAGGAGCGCCCGGGCTTCTGGGGCATCGTGGTCCGCGACTGGAAGGGCGTCTCCGAGGAGACCACCACCGGCGTGCACCGCCTGTACCAGCTGGCCGAGCAGGGCAAGCTGCTGGTCCCGGCGATCAACGTCAACGA
>JAKFFJ010000027.1:0-3065 GCA_036675265.1 Luteimonas sp. | reverse complement strand
CCGGCAACGGCGCCTGCGTGTCGGACAGCGAGCGCGCATCGCTCGGCAGCGTCTTCAGGCCCATCGTCGTGCACAGCTCCGACCAGCCCGCCAGCACCTGGGTGGTGCCGCTGGCCAGCACCCGGCTCAGCGACGGCGCGAACACCACCAGCAGCATGGCGACCAGCGCCAGCCGGGTGAGCGAACGGTCGAGGGCACGGGAGCGGAGCACGCGTGGATTGTAGGCGCAACGAGGATCGGGACTGGATCGGACCAAACGTCCCACCCCGGTCAGCCGACCGCCAGTCGTGCCTCCAGCAACCACTGCGCCTCTTCGAGCGAGGCGACGATGCGATGCCGCAACGCGCGGACTTCCTCGTCGGGCTCGAGCATGTCGGGCACCTGGATCGGGGTCATGCCCGCGGCCAAGGCCGCGCGCACGCCGGTGGGCGAATCCTCCAGCACCAGGCAGCGGGCGGGCTCGACGCCGAGCGTGGATGCGGCGAGCAGGTACACGTCCGGCGCCGGCTTGGGCCTGGGCACGTCGCTGCTGGTGCACACCGCATCGAAGTACGGCAGCAGTCCGGCAGCGGCGAGCTTGCGCATCGCCAGCGGGCGCCGGGTCGAGGTCGCCACCGCGCGCGGGATGCCGCGCGCGACCAGCCATTGCAGCAGATCGACGATGCCCGGACGATGGTCGATACCGGCATCGGCGACCGCGTCATAGAGCACTTCGGAGCGCTCGAGCAGTTCATCGGCCGCCGCTTCGCCGATGCGCTCGGACACCAGCCGGCGGCACAGCCCGTCGCCACCGCCGATCATCCGCAGCCACAGCGAATCTGGCAGCTCATGGCCCAGCTCGCGCGCGGCCTGTGCCATGCATGCGTTGATCGCGCGCTCGCTGTCGAGCATCAGCCCGTCCATGTCGAAGATCACCGCATCGGGCAGGAACGGCAGCGGGGCAATGGAAGGCAAGGGGCTCACGTGGTCTCCGTGTTGAACAGGCGACCGAGATCGGCCGCATCAAGTTGGCGCCACTGGCCTTCCGGCAGGTCGTCCAGCGCCAGTCCGCCCACCTGCGGCCGGTGCAGCGCCTCGACGTGGTTGCCGGTAGCGACGAACATGCGCCGCACCTGGTGGTAGCGGCCCTCGTGCAGGGTCAGGCGCACGCGGCGCGGCCCGAGGACCTCGAGCGCGGCCGGCAGCAGCGGCGTGGTTTCCGACTCCAGCAGCAGCGTGCCGCTGGCGAACAGCGCGGCTTCGTCGCCGCGCAGGTCTTCGGACAGCACCGCCTCGTAGACCTTCGGCAGCTTCGACTTCGGCGAGACGATCCGGTGCAGCAGCAGGCCGTCATCGGTCAGCAGCAGCAGACCGGTGGTGTCGCGGTCCAGGCGCCCGACCGTGGACAGGACCGGATCGCGCAGGCGGAAGCGCGGCGGCAGCAGGTCGTAAACGGTGCGGCCCTTGTCCTTGCTCGAACAGGTGTAGCCGGCGGGCTTGTGCAGCATCAGCACCAGGCCCTGCACCGGATCCAGCGGCTCGCCATCCACGCGCACGTTGTCGTGGTCGAGCGGGTCGTCGGCGTAGAGCACCTCGCCCGCCGCGTCGGTGACGCGTCCCTCGCGGAACATCCAGGCCACTTCCTTGCGGCTGCCGTAACCGAGGTTGGCCAGGTGCTTGACCAGCTTCATCGACTTGCTCATCGCGCTTTCACCGTCCTTGTCTTCGCCGTTCGAGGCTGTGTCGCCCTGGCCTGCGCGGGTTCCGCCCTGGTCGCCTCGATCACCTTGAACCCGCCCCCCTCGGCCAGCACCCGCTGCGATGCGAATTCGCGCGACAGCGTCGCTTCGTATGCGAGGTGGCGGTTGGCGACCAGCAGCAGGCGACCGCCGGGACGCAGCGACTGCGCGGCGACCTCGATGAAGCGACGTCCCAGGTCGGGCCGGTCGCCGCGGTCGTGCGCATGGAACGGCGGGTTGCTCACGATGAAGTCGTAGCCCGATCCGGGCAGGCCGGAGGTGACGTCGTGCCAGTGGAAGGCCAATGCGGCCCGCTCGGCCTGCGCGGCGAGGTTGGTGCGTGCCAGTGCCAGCGCACGTGCCTCGGCTTCGTACAGGTCGATCGCGGTCACGCGCGGTGCGCGTGCAAGCACCTCGCTGGTCAGGTAACCCCAGCCGGCCCCCAGGTCCGCGCCGCGTCCCGCCAGGTCGCCGGGCAGGTGCGCGGCCAGGAGCGCGGAGGCCGGATCGATCCGGTCCCAGGCGAACACGCCCGGGCGACTGGTGAATCGTCCATCCAGGATGGTCCGCGGCGCGTCGGCCTGCAGCCATCGCGCCGCCAGCGCCGCGTCGTGCGCGCCCGACAGCGGCGGCGTCCAGAACACCCGGCAGTGGAACTTGGTCAGCGTGCCATCCAGTCCGGCCAGCTGCTGCAGGTCGCGCTCGCGCGATTTCGCGCCTTCGTCGTTGGCCACCGCGGCGACCACGCGGGCGCCGGGCGCCGCAAGCAGCACCGCGCGGGCCAGCAGCGTGTGCGCCTCCTCGCGCTGGCGTGGCGGCAGCACCAGGACCAGTGACGCATCCGCGATGTCGCCGACGTGCGCATGCACGTCCAGACCGGACTGTTGCAGGCCATCGGCCAGTGGCTTGAACCCCTGCTCGCAACACAGCGAAGCCAGCGGGTACTGGCGCAGCGGCCAGCCGTCGCGCGCGCGCAGGAACAGCACGCGCCCCTGCGCGGGCCACGGCAGGGCGCCGCCATCGAACGGCAGCAGCAGGGCCTTGAGGGGGTCGTCTTGGAGGGTCACGCAGGCGTGCCGGAAAGCGGGCGGCCCATTATCCGCCATTGCCGGGACCGACGAACGGAGCGGGCGCGGCGCGGCGGTTTCCGGGTCGAGGCCCGTTCACCTGCCCATCGGAGGGACGTGTCATGGGTGGTGCGCGAGGCCTGATCCAGGTCAAGGCGAACGCATGGCGGTTGCGCAACCCTGCATGCGGCCCCATTGAGCATGGAATGGACATGCCCGCACTGCCACTGGAAATCGACGGCGCCACGGTCGCACGCGCGATCGGGCTGGACGTGGCCGC
>JAKFFJ010000063.1:0-3142 GCA_036675265.1 Luteimonas sp. | reverse complement strand
CCGTCCGGCAGCGCGTCGCGGAACCCCTCTTCCAGGCTCACGTAGCGCGACTTGTCGCCGAACAGGGTCCAGCAGCCCTCGATGTTGTCGCGGTCGCGGGCGAACGGCCCGACCAGGGCGATGCAGGCATCGCGGCGCAGCGGCAGCACGTCGTCTTCGTTCTTCAGCAGCACCATCGAGCGGCGCGCGGCGTCGCGCGCGAGCGCCTCGTGCGCATCCAGCAGCGAGATATCGTCCTCGCGCGCCGGGTCCAGCGACCGGTAGGGATCATCGAGCAGGCCGATCGCGGCCTTGACCGACAGCACCCGTCGCACCGCCTCGTCCAGCATCGCCAGCGGCACCTCGCCCGACGCGACCAGCGCCGGCAGGTGCGCGGCGTAGAAGCCGCTCTGCATGCTCATGTCCATCCCGGCGAGGAACGCGCGGCGGGTGGCGTCGCGCTCGTCCTCGGCGTAGCCGTGCGCGACCAGCTCCATGTCGGCGGTGTAGTCCGATACCACCAGGCCCGGGAACCGCCACTTCCCGCGCAGCAACCCGGTCAGCAGCGCGTGGTTGGCGCTGGCGGGCACGCCATTGATGTCGTTGAAGGCGGTCATCACGGTGAGCGCGCCGGCATCGAACGCGGCCTTGAACGGCGGCAGGTGCACGTCCTGCAGCGTTCCCTCGGAAATCTCCACGTAGTTGTAGTCCATGCCCGCGGCCACCGCGCCGTAGGCGGCGAAGTGCTTGGGCGTGGCCAGCAGCGAATCGGGCGCGCGCAGATCCGCGCCCTGGAAGCCGCGCACGCGCGCCTGGGCGAACGCGCAGCCCAGGACGGTGTCCTCGCCCGCACCTTCCGCACCGCGGCCCCAGCGCTGGTCGCGGGCGATGTCCACGGCCGGGGCGAAGGTCCAGTGCAGGCCCGCGGCGGTGGCTTCGATCGCGGTGGCGCGCGCGGTACGTTCGGCCAGCGCCGGCTCGAAGCTGGCCGCTTCGCCCAGCGGGATCGGAAACACGGTGCGCATGCCGTGGATCACGTCGGCGGCCAGCAGCACCGGGATGCCGAGCCGGCTCTCCTCCACCGCCACGCGCTGGATCTCGCGTCCCTGCGCGGCGCCGACGCCGTTGAACAGCGCGCCCACCCGGCCCGCCCGCACCTGGTCGAGCACCTCGGCGGCGTTGCGCACGTTGGCATCCGGATTCACGTCCGGCGCGAACGGCCGCACCATGTCGGCGAACATGCCGAGCTGCCCGACCTTCTCCTCGAGGGTCATGCGCGCGAGCAGCGATTCGACTCTCGCGTCTGTGGGCTGGGGCTCGATCGGCATCGTTGCGTGGGGCGGTCGCGGGAAAGTGAGCCCCGATTCTAACGGAGCCCCACGCCTCCACCAGCCGGAGCGGCCGCTCCGTGCCCATGTAATTGCATGTAACACCCGCAACCAGCGCCCGCGGCCACCTTCGCGCGGCTTATCGCCCCCGCAAACAGAAAGCGGCGCGGAGCGTGAGCTCCGCGCCGCCGTGGCGCGCCGTCGTCACCCCGGTGCGCCAACAAACGCCGTGCCGGGCGATCAGCCGCCGGCCGGGGCCAGCTTCAACTTGGAGGTGTCGACCTTGGACACGCCCTTGATTCCGGCCGCGACCTTCTTGGCCTGGTCGACCTGGGCCTGGGTGGTGGCGGTGCCGGTCAGGAAGACCACGCCATTGACGGTGTCGACATCGATCTTGGTGCCGGCCACCGCGGTGTCGGCCAGCAGGCTCGACTTCACCTTGGTGGTGATCCAGGTATCGTCGGCCGGTTGCGCCGAAGCTGCCTCGGCGGCGGGCTTCTTCGCCGGCTTGTCGTCGCTGGCGATCGCCGCGCCCGAAAACAGGACGGCGGCCAGGGTGGCGGCGAGGATCGTGGTGCTCTTGCGCATGGGAAAGGCTCCTTGGACGGCGGTGTATCGCCGGGTAGGGCGAGTCTCCGCAGCACGTCGTGCAGCAGCGGTGAATTCCAGCGTGAAGGTTGTGCACCATTCAGCACGATGAGCACGCTTGCATGCCTGCATCGCGGCCCGTGTAATGCGGGTCCGATTCGCGCGGACCGCACCATGGCCAACGAACTGAACGTGGCGCTGCTCGGCTTCGGCCTGGCCGGCAGTGTCTTCCATGCGCCGCTGGTGGCGACGACCCCGGGCCTGCGCCTGCACACCGTGGCGTCGCGCGACGCCGGCAAGGTCCATGCGGTCCATCCGGGCGCGCGCGTGGTCGCCGATCCGGCGTCCGCCTTCGCCGATCCGGACATCGACGTGGTGGTCGTCGCCACGCCCAACGACACCCATGCACCACTGGCACTGGCTGCGCTCGCCGCGGGCAAGCACGTGGTCGTGGACAAGCCGTTCGCGCTGGACATCGCCCAGGCGCAATCGATGATCGATGCGGCCGGTCGTGCGCGGCGCGTGCTCGGCGCGTTCCACAACCGGCGCTGGGATGCCGACTTCCTCGCCCTGCGCATGCTGCTGGACGCCGGCGCACTGGGCGAGGTCGTCGAACTGCATTCGCACTTCGACCGCTTCCGCCCGCAGGTGCCGGACCGCTGGCGCGACCGCGAGGGACCCGGCAGCGGCCTGTGGTACGACCTCGGTCCACACCTGGTGGACCAGGTGCTGCAGCTGTTCGGGCCGCCGCTGGCGATCAGCGCCGACCTGGCCCGGCAGCGCGAGGGCGCGCAGGCGACCGACTACTTCCACGTGCAGCTGCGCTATCCACGCCTGCGCGCGATCCTGCATGCGGGTGCGCTGGTCCCCGGACACGGGCTGCGCTTCGCGGTGCATGGCACCGGCGGCAGCTGGCTCAAGCACGGTCTCGATCCGCAGGAGGACGCGTTGCGCGCCGGCCAGCGACCGGGTGGCGCCGGCTGGGGCCACGACCCGCGGCCGGGTACGCTGCTGCAGGTCAGCGACGATGGTGGGGTGCGCGAGGCAGTCTCGCCCTCGCCGCCTGGCGACTATCCGGCCTACTACGCGCGCCTGCGCGACGCGATCGTCGATGGCACGCCGCCACCGGTGGGCGCCGACGAGGCGCTGCAGGTGATGCGGGTCATCGAGGCCGGCATCGCCAGCGCCGAGCAGCGACGCGAGCTCGCATTCGACTGATCGTCCTGCACCGCAGGCGCCAGTCAGGG
>JAKFFJ010000018.1:0-3183 GCA_036675265.1 Luteimonas sp. | reverse complement strand
GTCGAAGGCGACCACGATGTGGCGCGGACGTTCGCGTTCGAGCAGTTCCAGCAGGAAGCGGGCGAAGCCATGCACCGCGTTGGTCGGCCAGCCCTCCGCGTCCTGGAATTCGTCGGGCATCGAGTGCCAGGCGCGGAACACATACAGGCTGGCATCGACCAGATAGAGCGTCGGCCTGGCCGCGCCGGGACCGCCGTCGAAGCTCATGCCGGCGTCCAGTCGGTCAGCAAGTCCGCGGGATCGGGGCGTTCGCGTTCGGGCGCGTCCAGCTTCGGCGTGCCGATGTGGATGAAGCCGGTGATGCGCTCGTGTCCGGCCAGGCCGAGCATGCGCAGGATCGCCGGGTCGTAAGCGGCCCAGCCGGTCAGCCATTGCGCGCCGAAGCCGAACGCCTGCGCTGCCTGCAGCAATGCGAAGCAGACGCAGGAGGCCGAGGAAAAGCGTTCGGACTCGGGAATCTTTTCGTCGGGGCCAAGCCTTGCGACCACTGCGACGATCACCGGCGCATGCGAGAACCGGTGCCGCTCCTTGTCGATCACCGCGTCGCTGGCGTCGGGATCGCGTTCGCGCGTGCGACGCACCAAAGCCTCGCCAAGCGCGTGCCGGGCTTCACCGGTGATGCGCAGGAACCGCCACGGCAGGCGCTTGCCGTGGTCCGGCACCCGCACCGCGGAGCGCAGCATGCGCAGCAGGGTCGCGTGGTCGGGGCCTGGTTCGGTCAATTGCCTGGAGGGGACCGAGCGGCGGGCGTCGAGGTGGGTGAGGGCGGCGAGGTCAGTCGGCATGAAGTGCGACAAGGGTCACGGAACGTGGATTTGGTCAATGAAGTGACGCATGGTGACACTATGCTGCGCTCAATGTCGGAAATCGCCGCGCCGGGTCGCGCGAGCAAGGGGTGTCACATGTCGGGTCTGCGTGAGTTCGGCCATGCCGAGCGTTCGAATCCTGTTGGCGTGCTGGAGGAAATCAAGCGCCTCGCCGTCGAGCAATTGGGCGGCGTGCCCGGTGGCTTGTACCAGCCGATCGAAGACGCGCTCCACGATTCTGCGGCACGCGCCGGACTGGTGGGTGGTCGCCGCCAGGACCACGCTGCATTGTTGACCCTGCGCCAGCGCAACTCGGCCTTCGTCATGCGTTACCGGCAATTGATTGCGCAGGGCTTCGATGAGTTCCGCGCGTTGCCGCTGCGCCCGCGTAACGGCGCCGGTTTGCCGCTCGACCTGGTTGGTGACGACCAGCTCGACTATCACTATGCCGGACAAAAGCTCGCCGAGTCGATCGGGCAGCGCTATGCGCGCCAGCTGGAGTTGCTCGATGGACGCCTGGAAGCGTTGTCCGCCGAGCTCGGCCAGCCTTCGACTTCGAACCCGATCGGCGCCGGCCGACTCGCCGGCGCGTTCATCGCGACGTTCCGCGACGCGGAATTGCCGGACACGCTGCGCCCCCTGCTGTTCCGGCAGTACGAACAGGAGCTCTCGCGCGTCCTCGGCGACTTGTACGGTCGGATCAACACCGTGCTTGCGGCGGCCGGTTACGGCATTGCCAACGCGGGTTCGCCGCGCGCGCCGCAGGTGGCCGCAGCGGCCAAGGTCGGCGAGACGGCCGAATCGCTGACCGACGCCCGCGTCCGTTTCGGCGAGTTGCGCGAGAAGCTGCACGCATGGCGCGATGGCGACGACAACGCATCCGCCGCGCGCCATTACAAGTCGGTCAGTGGCCAGCTGATGCCGAAACGCGAATTGCGCACGGCCGAAGTCGTCAGCGTCGCCGCGCTGCTGCAGCGAGATCCGCCCGAACCCTACGCGCGCGCGCTGGCTGGGGCCGGCAGTCTCGCCGACGCGATCCGCGCCGAACTCAGCGAGGGCGCACGCCGTCTCGGCCTCGATCCCGAACAGACGCAGCTTGCCGAGGGCGAACGCGATGCGGTCGACCTGGTCGGCCTGTTGTTCGAATCGCTGTTCCAGACCCACGCCATGCTCGACCGTGCGCGCCGCCTGTACGCGCGCCTGGTGCTGCCGTACGTGCGGGTTGCGTTGACCGACGACGGACTGTTCCTCAAGCGCGAGCATCCGGCGCGGCGCCTGCTCGACGTCATCACCGAGGCCTGTGAAGGCAATGATGGCGCCACCCCGCAGGACCGCGAGCTGCTCGAACGCACCGCCGGCATCGCCCAGCGCATCGTCGCCGACTACAACGAGGACCTGGAGATCTTCGCGCTGGCCGCGGATGAACTCGATGCCCTGCTCGAACAACAGCGCAAGCGTGTCGACCTGCTCGAGAAGCGCGCCTCCGAAGCCGTGCACGGCAAGGAACGCCTGCTGCAGGCGCGCCTGCAGGCCGGTGCCGCACTCGCGCAACGGCTGGGCAAGGCGCCATTGACTGCAGCGGTGAGCGACTTCCTCGTCGAACACTGGCAACACCACCTGGTGCAGACCCTGCTGCGCGACGGTCTCGGTTCGCCGCGACACGACGATGTACTGGCGCTGGGTGATGCATTGACCGTGGTCGACGGACTGGCGGCGCAGGGGCGGGGCGCGGTCGTGGCCGATCGCCTGATCGCCCTGCAACAGGCGATCACCGATTGCCTCGCCAGCTGCGGCCTGGATGAAAACGTCTCCCAGGAATGGCTGGCCGGGCTGGTACGTGCCTTGGCACAACCCGACCTGCCGCGCAGCATGCGCAAGTTGCCGCCGCCGCAAGTGGCCGACGACGACACCGACCAGGGCCCGCTGCGCGTGGTCGGCGGCCATGCCGGCCTCGATTTCGATCCCAAGGTGGCCGAACGCATGCGCCAGCTGGCGCCAGGCGAATGGCTGCGCCTGCTCGACGCGCAAGGCGAGCATGTCGCCGCCAAGGTCGCGTGGGTCAGTCCCCTGACCGGCCGCTTCCTGCTGGTCAATCGCCGTGGCGTGCGCGTGCTGGTGGCTTCGGCCGAGCAGCTTGCGTCGCTCGCGGCGGAAGGCCGGCTCGTCGCTGGCACCGAACAGGCGCCGTTCGACGAGGCCATGCGCCAGTTGCAGCAGCGCCTCAGCCGCGCCGTCGGACAGAACTGACCGACCTCCGCTTCGCCGTTATCCCCGCGCATTCGCTAGGATGCGTGGGGAAGCCATGGGAGCGGATGCATGTCGGTCATCTTGGGTGTTGCGCGCGAATCCGCGCCGGGCGAGAAGCGGGTCGCGCTGA
>JAKFFJ010000074.1:0-3188 GCA_036675265.1 Luteimonas sp. | reverse complement strand
AGGATGCCGACGAGAACGCCGAAGCCGACGCGGATGCGGATCCGGATGCCGAGGCGTCCAGCGAAGCGCAGTAACCGCCGGCAGCGGAACCACCCGTAACCCCTGTGGGAGCCGCCACGGCTCCCACATTTTTTACGCCACCAATCAACCTCCGCGGCCGTTGCCTTTTCCCTTGCCTTTGCCCTTGTGCTTGTTCTTGTTCTTTCCCCTGCCCTTTGCCTTCCCGTTTCCAGCCGGTTCGGCGCGCCTTCGTGGCGGCTCGTATACCGCGATGACAGGTTCGGCCTGCGCCGTCGCCTGCCCGGGCCCGTCGGCCATCAGGCGCAGCGCCACGCCGGTGAAGTCCCGGAAGATGTCGGCAGGCAGGCCGCCGCCGGTCACCTCGTCCATCGGCGTGTTGTCGTCGTTGCCGACCCAGACACCGACCGCCAGGTCGCCGGCCAGGCCGATGAACCACGCATCGCGGTAGTCCTGGGTGGTGCCGGTCTTGCCGAAGACCGGCACGCCCGGCAGGCGTGCACCGCGGCCGGTGCCGTCCTCGACGGCGGACCACAGCAGGTCCAGCAACATGGCGCGTTCCTCCAGGTCCAGCTCGTCGCCTTCGATGGCCTCGCCGTCGTCCGGCGGCACGCCGCGTGGCGCCACGGGCACCGCGCGCGCGGGCAATGCGGCAAAGGCCGCGGTCAGTTCCATCAGCCCGACTTCCGAGGTCCCCAGGGCGATCGACGGCTCCGCCGCCAGGTCGCTCTCGATCCCCAGGTCACGCGCGGCGTCCACCACCGCATCGGGGCCGACGTCTTCCGCCAGCCGAACCGCGGCCACGTTGCTGGACCGCGCAAACGCCTCGCGCAAGGTGATGTCCCCGCCGGCGTAATCGTCGGCGTAGTTCGCCGGGCGCCACTTGCGGTCGGCATCCAGCGGCGTGTCCGACACCAGGTCGTCCGGCGTCATGCCGTCGCGCAGGGCGGCCAGGTACACGAACAGCTTGAACACCGAACCCGGCTGGCGCCGCGCCTGGGTGGCGCGGTTGTACTGGCTTTCGGCGTAGTCGCGCCCGCCCACCAGCGCCAGCACCTCGCCTGCCGGCGTCATCGCCACCAGCGCGCCCTGGGTGGCGCCACGCGCGCCGCCCCGCCCGTCGAGCGCACGCCGCAGCACGCGTTCGGCATGCCGCTGCAGCTCCAGGTCCAGGGTGGTGCGCACCGCCTCGTAGCCGAAGGCCGGCTCCACCGTTGCCTTCGCCTCGCGTGACACCCAGTCCGCGAAATAGCCGCCCACCGGCAGGTCCGGCCGGCCCGGTTGCACGCTCGCCTGGCCGGCTTCGGCCGCCTCGGCCTCGGTGATCATCCCGGCCCCCACCATGGCCTCCAGGACGACGCCTGCGCGCTCGCGCGCGGCGGCCAGGTCGTCCGTGGGGGCGAGCGCCGAGGGCGCCTTGATCATCCCGGCCAGCATCGCCGACTCGGCCAGCGAGAGGTCGGCCGGCGCCTTGTCGAAGTAGTGGCGCGCCGCCGCGCGCAGGCCATGCACGCCATCGCCGAAGTAGATCGAGCTCAGGTACCGCGACAGGATCTCGTCCTTGCCCAGGCGCAGCTCCAGCCACAGCGCGCCGATCGCCTCGCGCACCTTGCGCCGCAGCGTCCGCTCGTTGCCCAGCCACGCGGTCTTGGCCAGCTGCTGGGTGATGGTGCTGCCGCCCTGCTCCACCTCGCCGGCCTCGACGTTGGCGACCGCGGCGCGCGCGATGCCGATCGGGTCCAGGCCCGGGTGGTCGTAGAAGCGCTGGTCCTCGATCGCCAGCACGGCGTCGACCACGTGCGGCGGCAAGGCCTCGACCGACACCGGCTCGTCCTTGTACCCGCCGCGGCGCGCGAACGGCTCGCCGTGGCGGTCGAGCAGGATGACGCTGGGCTCGGGCAACGGCCGCAACGGCTCGTCCACCGGCAGCAGCAGCGACAGCAGCAGGAAGCCGGCCGCGAGGACGATGCCTGCGAGCAGCAGCTTGCGAACGAGGGGGCGTCGGGGCGGCGCGTCTTCGCCGTAAGCGGGATCATCCATGCAGCACATGTACCAGCCGACGCGTCGTCGCCCTGTGGGAGCGGCATGCCGGCGAAGCCCTTCGCCGCCATGGCGGCGCGTACAGGGATAATGACCCCGATGAACCACGACACCGCCCTGTCCCCCCAGCCCGCCGCCACCGCCATCGCCCTGGACGCGAAGTTCTACGTCGACCCCGCCATGGCCGCGCGCGACCGCGCGCTCGTCTTCGACCGTGGCTGGCAACTGGTGGCCCACGCATGCCGCCTGCAGGCGCCGGGCGACCATGTCGTCGCCGACTTCGCCGGCCTCCCGGTACTCGCCGTGCGCGGCGCGGACGGCGCCTTGCGCGTGTTCCACAACGTCTGCCGCCACCGGGCCGGCCCCATCGCCCAATGCGACGGCCTGGCCGCCAAATCACTGCGCTGCCGCTACCACGGCTGGACCTACGCGCTTGACGGCGTGCTCCGCTCCGCGCCGGAGATGGGCGGCGTCGAAGGCTTCGAGCCGGCCGACATCCGGCTCCCCCAACTCGCCGTCCGGGAATGGCAGGGACTGGTGTTCGCCTGCGTCGACGAATCCAACGCACCCCCGTTCGAGGCCTTCGTCGCCGGCATCGCCGAACGCGTACGTGCCCCTGTAGGAGCCGCCACGGCGGCGAATGCTCCCCCGCTATCTTCTTTCGGGCACCACCACCACATCGCCTACGACATCGCCTGCAACTGGAAGGTCTACGTCGACAACTACCTGGAGGGCTACCACGTCCCGCACATCCACCCCGGGCTCAACCGGCTGCTGGACTACCGCAGCTACGTCACCGAGACCGCCGAGTGGTACTCGTACCAGTGGAGCCCGCTGGAAGGCGGCGACACCTACGGGACCGGCGATGCCCTGTACTACTGGCTGTGGCCGAACACCATGCTCAACATCCTGCCGGGGCGGCTGCAGACCAACCGCGTGGTGCCGGTGGGCGTGGACAGGTGCCGGGTGGAATTCGATTTCTACTACGCCCCGGACGCGTCAGGCGAGGCGCGGGCGAGGCGCGATGCGGACCTGAAGTTCAGCGACGAAGTGCAGCACGAGGACCTGCAGATCTGCGAGGACGTGCAGCGGGGGTTGGCATCCGGCTCGTACGTGGCGGGGCGGCTCAA
>JAKFFJ010000067.1:0-3261 GCA_036675265.1 Luteimonas sp. | reverse complement strand
TGGAAACAGTACCCGGAACGTCGTCCCCGCCGTCGGCGTCGATTCGAGTTCGATGGTCGCGTCGAGCAGTTCGCACAGCCGCTTGACGATGGACAGGCCGACGCCCTCGCCGGCTTGCTGATGAACGGGGCGATCGTCCCGCGCAAGCGCGCGGCCCGCATGCGGCGCACCGCCGTGCTGATCGACATCTGCTCCCTCATCCAGCAGCTTCGCCTCGACCGTCGCCTGCTCCATCGCACCCGCCAGTGGCGCGCCCGGCCCGGCATGAAAGCCCGGACCGGTGTCTTCGACCGAGAGCATCCAGCGGCGCCCATCGTCCGCGGCGCTCTCGCCCCAGCGGATGGACACGCCGCCCCGCACCGTGTACTTCAGCGCATTCAACACGAGGTTCTGGGCCACGCGCCTGACCTTCACGGCGTCCCCCTCCACCACCCAGGCGTGCGGTCCATCGGCGCTCAAGGACAGCCCGCGATCGGCGGCGAACTGCTGGTGGTCTTCGCACAGTTCGCGCAGCAGCTCCGCCGCGTCGAAGGGCTGGACCTGGCGATGTTCCTGGCCAGCCTGCAGCCGCGCGAAGTCCAGCACGTCGTCGAGCAAGGCATGCAGCGAGGAGACGTTTCGCGTCAACAGGCGAAGGAACTTGTCGCGAAGCGGGCTCGCGAGATCTTCGCGGCCGAGCACGGTGGTCGCGTTGGACACCACGCCGAGGTTGCCCCGCAGGTCGTGCGCCGCCTGGCGCCACAGCTCGCCGCGCTGCAGCTCAAGCTCGCGCACCTGCTCCAGCGCCCGCTCGAGGTCCTTTACATGCCCCGTGGCCTCCACCTGCTGCAACGCGAAGTACTCGGCGGTGCTTTCGCTCACGCCGTCGTTGAAAAGCTCGGCCAGACGGCGGCGAGCCGCCATCAGGACGTCACGCCGCAGGTCCGGATGTGCGCGCTCGAAGTTCGCCAGCTCATCGACCAGGCACAGGTGCAGGCGACCCAACTCCCGCGTCACCTCGCGCAGGTCGTAGCCCTGGTGCCAGCGATGCAGGCCATGCGCAGCGGCGTCCTCCACCTGGTCCGCCTTGGAGGCGGCACGCTCCTCGCCCGGCCGGGCCAGCAGGGACTGCGCAAACGAATCGAGAAGACCGGGGATGTGATCGTGCAGTTGAGACAGCGGCAGCGCTGCACCCGTTCTCAGTTCCGGATCGCCACGCACTGCCGTGCGCCACGCGCGCAGGATCGCCTCGCGTCGATCGTCCAGGTGCTGCGCCAACGCAGCGAGCCCTTCGTGCAGGGGATCAAGGCGGTCCATCGTGTCTCCATGAGTCGGCGAGCCCGTCCATCCGAAGGCCGGGCCGCGCGAGGGCGAGCATTGTCCCGTGATATGCACGCTGGTGCCAAAGCCCACTGCCGCTGTCGGGCAACTCGCCGCCCCCCGCTGCCCTCAACCCCGCCCCGTCGCTGTACGCGCCCGCTCTTCCTCCTGCAGCCGCAGCACGCGCCGCTGCAGCTTGCCGGTGGTGGTCATCGGAAGGGCATCGATGAACTCGATCTCCTTCGGGTACTCGTAGGGCGCGAGCCGGCCGCGCACGTGCTGCTGCAGCGCTTCGACGAGCGCAGCGTCGCCCACCACGCCGCTCGCCAGCACCACGTAAGCCTTGACCAGTGCGCCGCGCTCGGCATCGGGCTTGGGCACGACGGCGGCGTTGGCCACGGCCGGGTGCTTGACCAGGCAATTCTCGATCTCGCTCGGGCCGATGCGGTAGCCCGCCACCTTGAACACGTCGTCGCTGCGGCCCAGGTACCAGAGGTAGCCGTCGGCGTCCATGCTGGCGGTGTCGCCGGTGCGGCACCATGAATCGTCGGCGTCGCCGGTGAACTTGGCGCGCGTGGCGGCCTCGTTGTTCCAGTAGCCGAGAAAGAAAACGGGATCGCGCTCGCCATGAACATCACGCCGGTGCAGCGCCACGTCGCCCGGCGTGCCGCGCGGCACTTCCTCGCCTGCGTCGTCGATCACCGCGATGCGGTGGCCGGGATAGGCGCGGCCCATGCTGCCGGCTCGCGCCGGCCAGCCGGGCGGGCCTTCGCGGTCCGCACCGGCGAGGCCGCCGGCGCAGTTGCCGACGATGTAGTTGATCTCGGTCTGGCCGAACATCTCGTTGACCGTCAGGCCGAGCGCCTGCTCGACCCAGGCGAACACCGCATCGCCCACCGCCTCGCCGGCGCTCATGATGGCGCGCAGTTGCAGCGAGTAGCGCTCGCGCGGCGCCGGCGCGGCCTTCATCATGGCCTTGAGCGCCGTCGGGAACAGGAAGCTGTGCGTGACTCCGTGGCGCTGCATGAGCGCGAAAGCGCGCAGCGGGTCGAAGCGGCCCTGCGCGCCGACGACGGTGCGCCCGAAGTAGAGCGTGGGCAGCAACGCGTCCATCAGCCCACCCGTCCATGCCCAATCCGCAGGGCTCCAGAAGACGCTGCGCGTCTCCTGGCTCCCTGCGGTTGGGATGTGCCCCCTATCGACGACCGCCCCCTCCCCGCCCCCCCTCGCGGGGGAGAGCCCGTTCAAGTCCGGCCACAGCTCGCGCCACGCACCGTCGAAGCCGTTCTGGCTGCACACGAAGCCCGGAAGATTGCCGAGCAGCGCGCACTGCGGGAGGAGTGCGCCCTTGGGCGGGCCGGTGGTGCCGCTGGTATAGATGAGGATGGCGCCGTCGCCCGCCTGCGTGGTCACAGCGGCGTGGACCGGCGACTCGCGCTGCAGCGCGGTGTGCCAGTCGAGTTCGCCCGGCTCCGCCGCGGCGCCCGTATCGCCGCCGACCACCAGCACCGCCGCCAACTGCGAACACGCCGACCGTGCAGCGCGCAAATTCGCCAGCGCACCCGTATCGACGATGGCCAGGCGAGCCGCGCTGTCCTGCAGCCGGTACTCCAGCGCCTCGGGTCCGAACAGCATGGACAGCGGCATCGCCACCGCGCCGACCTGCTGGATCGCGATGTGCGCCACCGCCGTCTCGGCCCGCTGCGGCAGCACCAGCGCAACACGGTCGCCGCGCTGCAGGCCCGCGCGTTCGAGTGCGTGCGCGAGGCGGTTGGCCTGCGCCTGCAGCTCTGCGTAGCTGACGCGGGTGACGCCGCCGTCCTCGGCCTCGTGAACGATCGCGATGCGCTCGCGCGTGGCGGCGTCGCGCGCCCAGCGGCCGCAGCACGCCTCGGCCAGGTTGAAGAACGGCGGCACCTGCCAGCGCAAGGCGCGGTGCAGGTCTCCGTGGCGATCGGCGAT
>JAKFFJ010000041.1:0-3312 GCA_036675265.1 Luteimonas sp. | reverse complement strand
CAGGCCGCATGACGGCGCCTCGAACTTGCGGAAGTAGCGCCAGAAACCGCGATGCTTGTGCCACTCGACGAACAACGGCCGTGCGCGCGACGATACCCCGCGCACGTGCACGACGCGCACGTCGTTGGCGACCGCGATCGTCGCGCCGGCGGCGCGCGCGCGCCGGCACAGGTCGAGGTCCTCGGCATGCAGCCGATAGGCTGCATCGAACCCGCCGATGCGCGTGAACAGCGCGCGCGGCAGCAGCATCAGCGCGCCGGACACCGCGTCCACGCGCTGCACGGCCTGCGATTCGTCGATCGGCACGCCAAGGCGCGCCGACGACGGCGCGCGCAGCATCCTGGCGAAATGCGGATCGTGCCGACGCGCCGCGGCGTCGCGCACGCCGGCCTCGTCGACCAGGTCGGCGCCGAGCAGCGTTTCCCCCAGCCTTTCGGCGTGGACACGCAGGCGGGCGAGTGAATCCACCTCGACCAGGCAATCCGGATTGACGAAAGCCAGCCATGGCGCATGGCTGTCGGCGGCACCCTGGTTGCAGGCGACGGCGAAGCCGGGGTTGTCGGGATTGGCGATGAAACGCAGGCGCGGATCGGCGGCGGCATGGCGCTGCACGACCGCGAGGGTGTCGTCGCCGGAGGCGTTGTCGACCACGCGGATCTCGGCCACGCCAACGGCGGCGCGAAGGCGCGACAGGCATTCCTCGATCGTGCCCGCGCTCTGGTGGGTCACCACGATCGCGGCGATGGGATGAAGCACGTTTTCTGCGCTCGCGTTCCCTGTGCTCGCGTTCCCTGCACTCATTCGCCGATCGGCTCCTCGCCGCGAACCTGCGGTTCGGCTTGCGTGCCCGGATCGACAGGGCCTTCGGCGCCGATCTTGCCGATCTTGCCGATCGCCTCGGCCGCGATCGCGGGCACGTCGGCGAACAGATCGCGCTGCGGCATTGGCGTGTCGACGGCCGCGAGCCGCTGCGCCAGCTGCGCGCGCATGGCGTGCAGGGGATCGTCCATCAGGAATCGCGCCAGTCGCGCATGCCACGCCGGCCAGCGCACCGCCAGCGCATCGAGGTCGCCGTCGGACGGCGCGCCTTCGCCGCCGCGCGCGACGAAGGCGGTTTCGCACAACGCATTGCGCCAGCCGAGCCCGCCCAGTCGCAACGACAGGTCGACCAGCGCCGCGTACCAGGAGCCATAGCTGGCCGCATCGAGCCCACCGGCACGCCGGCGCGCCGAGCCGCGCAGCGCGACGGCGTGTCCGACGGCTGCAGGCAGTTCCGGGTGCAGTGGCGGCATCGCGGCGCAGGCGCGCGCGAGTCGCTGCGGTTCGTCGGGAACTGCGGAGATTTCCCCGATCCGCGGCCACGATGCGGTTTCGCCGGCGTTGCACCACGGGGTCGCGGTGGCGATCGACGCATCGCGGGCCAGGCACGACGCGAGCTGCTGCAACCATCCCGGGGTCGGGATGGCATCCGCGGCAAGCACGACCACGTCGGCATCGCCGCAGGCGCCGAGGACTTCGTCGAGGTGCGCGACTTCGCCGAGCATGCGCTGGCGCCGGGTGTAGTGCGCCTGCAGCGCCGTGCGTTGCAGCCAACGCTCGATGATCGCCGCGCCGCGCGGCCCGGCCTGCGCATCGTCGGCGAGCCAGACGCGGGTACCGGCGGGGGTGCCCGTCTCGAGCGCGCCGAGGCAGGCATCCAGCGCGTCGTCGTCGACGCCGACAGGCAACAGGACTACGGGCAACACGACGTGTGGCGCGGATGCCGCCGCATTCACCGCGACGTCGGCACCTTGTTCAGCGGCTCCATGGCCCGGAACCGGCGGCTGTATTCGTCGGTCAGGTTCCGCGCTTCCTGCGGGTTGCGGACGATGGTCGGGGTCAGCAGTACGATGACTTCGCTGCGACCGGTGCTGGAGGTCTGCCGACCGAACAAGCCCCCGATCACCGGAATCCGGCTCAGCCCCGGCACGCCATTGGAGCCACGGCCAACCTCGTCGCGGATCAAACCGGCCAGCATCACGGTCTCACCGCTCTGGATCGCCGCTTCCGTCTTCAACCGTCGTGTATCGATGCGGACGTTGCCCTGCGGGTCGGCCGTCGCAGCCGGGCCCGGGGTGCTGACCTCCTGCACGATGTCGAGGAACACCATACCGTCCTTGGTCACGCGTGGCCGTACCTTCAGGATCGTGCCGGTGTCGAGGTACTGCACCTGGCTGAAGGTGTTGCCGACGTCGCCAGATCCCGGATTGACGGTCACCGAGGAAATCGGAATGCGGCTGCCGACGTTGAAGGTCGCTTCGGCGTTGTTGCGCACCAGCACCGATGGCGTCTGCAGCACGTGCACGTCCGTCACCCGGTCGAGGGCGGAGATCACGGCCGCGGCATTGCGGCCGAGGAACGTCCAGCCCACACCACCCGGCAGGAGGCTGCCGCGGATGTCGCCCCAGATGCCACGACCGACAGCGTTTGCAAGACCCGCGCCACTTGGAAGGCCGCTGCCAGCAACTGGGGTTACGGGATCGCTCACCGCGTTCTCGAAGTACCAGTTGACGCCATAGCTGAGGTCGCCCGACAGCGTGACCTCGGCCACCTGCGCCTCGATGTGCACCTGCAGGGGCATGATGTCGAGGCGTTCGATCACTTCGCGGATCGAAGCCCAGGCTGATGGGTTGGCGCGCACCAGCAGGGTGTTGGTCTCATCCACCGCGGACACGCCGACACGGGTCCCCTCAACCTCGAGTGTGACCGCGCCATCGCCTCCGCCTTCGCGCGGATTCAGGGACATCTGGCCACTGCCTAGGCCGCCGCCGGTCATCGGCGCGCTGCTTTCGCCATCCATGCCGCCGTCCTTGATCTCGGTCGGTTCCAGCCCGGGCATCAGCGACGGTGCACCCGTGCTGCCGTTGCCGCTGCTGCGGCCACTGCCTCCGAATACCTCGGCGAGCCGATCAGCCAAGTCCTTGGCCTTGACGTACTTGAGTTCATACGAGAACAACTGTTCCTCGCCACCGGCGCCGTCGATGCGCTCGAGCCACTGCTGGATGTCGTCGAGGTAGGCCGGCTGCGAGGTGATCACCAGCACCGCGTTGGCGCCGTCCAGCGGCATGAAGCGGAACATGCCGGCGACCGGCGACTTGCTCTGCTCGCCGAACACCTTCTCGAGGTCGGCGACGACGCGGCTGGCGCGACCGGACTGCAGCGGGAACACGCCCACCGACATGCCCGCGAGCCAGTCGACGTCGAAGATCTCGATCGTGCGCATGTAGTTTTCGAGCTCGGCGCGGGTGCCGGCGATGGTGATCACGTTGCGCG
>JAKFFJ010000057.1:0-76286 GCA_036675265.1 Luteimonas sp. | reverse complement strand
TCGTTGTACATCTTCGACAGGTACTTGTTGCCGGTGTCGCAGACCAGCGTCAGCACCCTTTTCGGCGTCGTCTGTTCGCGGCAGTACTTCAGGGCCGCGGCCAGCAGCGTGCCGGTCGACGAGCCGCCCAGGATGCCCTCCTTCTCCAGCAGCTCGCGCCCGGTGAGGAAGCTTTCCTTGTCGCTGATGGCGTAGGCCTTCGTCACCCGCGAGAAGTCGGAGATCGACGGCAGGAAGTCCTCGCCGATGCCCTCCACCATCCAGCTGGCAGACTTGTCCGACAGCGTGCCCTCGTTGATGTACTCGGCGAGGATCGACCCGACCGGGTCGGCCAGCACCAGTTCGGTGTGCGGGGAGTGCTCGGCGAAGCAGCGCGACAGGCCGGTCATCGTGCCCGAGGACCCGCAGCCGAACACCAGCGCATCGAGGCCGCCGACCGTCGCCATCTGGCGCAGGATCTCGGGCCCCGTGCCGTGCTCGTGCGCGGCCGGGTTGTCGGGGTTGCCGAACTGGTTGACGAAGTACGCGCCCGGGGTCTCGCGCGCGATCCGCGCGGCCATGTCCTGGTAGTAGTCCGGGTGGCCCTTGGCGACGTCCGACCGGGTGAGCACGACCTCCGCGCCCATCGCCTTGAGGTTGAAGATCTTCTCCCGGCTCATCTTGTCCGGGACGACCAGCACCAGCCGGTACCCCTTCTGCCGCGCGACCAGCGCCAGGCCGATGCCGGTGTTGCCCGCGGTGCCCTCCACCAGCGTGTCGCCCGGCTTGATGTCGCCGCGGCGCTCGGCGGCGTCGATCATGCTGACGCCGATGCGGTCCTTGACCGAACCACCGGGGTTCTGGCTTTCCAGCTTCAGGTAAAGCTCGCACGGGCCGGTATCCAGCCGTTGCGCCTTCACGATCGGGGTGTCGCCGATCAGTGCGAGGACGGACTGGTGGACGGTCGATTCGGCGGACGGGTCGGCCATCGGATGTCGCGCTCCGGTGCCGTCTTCGCGGCGAAGCGACGATTATCGATGCAACGCGCGCCTGTTGCACGGCCGTGGCCGTGGGGTGTTGCACGGGCGGCGCCGTCCGACGAGGAAGGCCGGCGCCGCCCATGCAAGGCGGTCAGGTCGGCGCGCGGGGGGCGCGCCGACGCAGGTGTCAGTGGTGCATGCGGTCGTACATGCGCGTGAGCCGGTCCTTCGCGGCCAGCTTCTCGCGCTTCATCTGGGCCAGGGTGGTGTCGTCGACGGGGAGCACGCCGAGCTCGGCATCCAGCACTTGCTTGTCGAGTTCCTTGTGGCGGTGGTAGAGCTGCCGGAACTCGGTGTTGGCCTTCATCAATGCCTCGAGTTCCACCTGTGGTTGCCCTTCGAACATGGAGACCTCCTGCTGGGTTGCGTGTTGCACATGCGAAAACGCCCCGGCCTGCGGGGCACGGGGCGTCGAATGCGTCTTTCGGGGAACTGCCCGGCCGGTCCACGCACTCCGGGGGCCGGCACGGAATCCGCTTCCGGCGGCGCCCTCCTGGAGTGCTGGCGCTTGCGACATCGGCCTGGCTCGCCAGGCGGCAAACAGGACCGCCCGGATGATTGACCCTACTCCTCCCCCCGGCGTCCGGCAAGGCAATCCGGGGACCTATCGGCGACCCCGACAGGCGCGGATCAGGCAGGGCCCGCCTCGTCCTCCGCGGCCTCCGCGGCGGCCTCGGCCTCGGCCGCCTGCCGCAGCAATTCAGCTTCCTGGCGGGCCAGTTCGGCCTCGCGCTCCCGGGCTTCGCGCAAGCGCTCGGCCTGGTCTCCCCCGACCTCCAGGATCACCTCCTCGGCGGCGATGCGGGCCGCCGTGGCGTCCGCGGCGGCCGCGCGCAGGCGGGCAGCCTCCTCGGCCCGGACCTGGGCCTCCAGGCGGAGCCTCGCCGCTTCCTGCCGGGCCTCCTCGGCTTCGCGGCGGCTGGCTTCCACCATCAGCTGGCTGTGCTCGAGTTCCAGCGCCATCGCCTCGGCCTGCATCGCCTCGCCGCGCGCCGCGA
This sequence comes from Luteimonas sp., assembly GCA_036675265.1. Lineage (GTDB taxonomy): Bacteria > Pseudomonadota > Gammaproteobacteria > Xanthomonadales > Xanthomonadaceae > CAMPJU01. The sequence goes on along the minus strand of JAKFFJ010000057.1, from coordinate 74,269 downwards.
TTTCGGCGGCCTGCACCCGCACGTTGGCGACGTAGCGGGCGTCGTCCCGGTCGCCCCGGTCGGCGGCGAGCAGCGCATCCAGCGCCTGGCGCGCACGGAGGCGCTCGTAGGCCGCGTGGCCCTGGAGGCGCGGGTCGGCATCCAGCAGGGCCAGCCGCTGGACAAGGCCCCCGGCGCTGTCGACGGCGCCCGTCGGCGGCAACGCGGGCAGTGGCGCGGAGACCCCGGCGCCGGCGTCCAGGCCGAGGCGCGCGCCCAGTTCGGCGATCGCGGCCAGGCGTTGGGCGAGCAGGCTCTCCGCGGCGCTGGCGCGGCTGAGCGCCCGGGCCAGGTCCGCGGTCGCGGCGGCCGCATGCGCGAGCTTGCGTGCCTCGTCGTCCTCGCCCGCCGACATCGCCGCCTGTGCGCGGACCAGGGCATCGCGCGCCAGGTCGATCTCGCGCGCGGCGTGCTGGTCGGCATCGGCCGCTTCGGCGGCGACCACGGCCGCCACTGCCGCGTCGATTTCCGCGGTGGGCGGCGGCAACGTCGCGCAACCGGCGAGCATCGTGACGAGCAGCACAAACAGCAACGCGAGCGCCCGCGGGGACGGGGCAGCCGCCCGCATCGCCTGCCGGGTCCGGGGGAATCGTGCGAAGCTTGTGTCCATGGTTGGTCGGTGCCGTGTCGACGGTTTGCGGCCATTGTGCCAGCCCATCCCGGGGGGAAACGAATGGACATTGGCTACTTCCTGAAGCTGATGGTCGACAAGAACGCTTCGGACATGTTCCTGACCACGGGGGCGCCGGTCCACGTGAAGGTCGAGGGCAAGCTCCACCCCCTGGGCAGCACCGGGCTGCCGGACGGCATGGTCAAGAAGATCGCCTACTCGCTGATGGACGAAGGCCAGGTGCCGATCTTCGAGCGCGACCTGGAACTGAACACCGCGATCGCCCTGCCCGACGCCGGCCGCTTCCGGGTGAACGTGTTCAAGCAGCGCGGCGAGGTGGCCATGGTCATCCGCTCGATCAAGGCGACCATTCCCTCGATCGAGGAGCTGCAGCTGCCGCAGGTGCTCAAGAACATCATCATGGCGCCGCGCGGGCTGGTGCTGATCGTGGGCAGCACCGGGTCGGGCAAGTCGACGACCCTGGCGTCGATGATCGACCACCGCAACAGCAACGCGACCGGCCACATCCTCACCATCGAGGACCCGATCGAGTTCCTGCACACGCACAAGAAGTCGCTGGTGAACCAGCGCGAGGTGGGCATGGACACCCATGCCTTCCACAACGCGCTCAAGAACGCGATGCGCGAGGCGCCGGACGTCATCCTCATCGGCGAGATCCTGGACGCGACCACCATGGAGGCGGCCATCTCCTTCGCCGAGACCGGCCACCTGTGCCTGGCGACGCTCCACTCCAACAACGCCGACCAGACGCTCGAGCGCATCCTCAACTTCTTCCCGGAGGCCGCGCACAAGAACGTGCTGATGAACCTGTCGCTCAACCTGCGCGCGGTGGTGTCCCAGCGCCTGGTGGTCGGCGTGGACGGCCGCCGGATGCCGGCGACCGAAGTGCTGATCAACACCCCGCACGTGCGCGACCTGATGCGCCGCGGCCAGGTGCACGAGATCAAGAAGGCGATGGAGGACTCGCTGGAGGAAGGCATGGAGACCTTCGACCAGTGCCTGTTCCGGCTGCACAAGGACGGCAGGATCGACATGGAGGCCGCGCTCAATGCCGCCGACTCGCGCGATGGCCTGGCGTTGAAGTTCCGGCTGTCGGAAGGCAGCAGCGGCGAGCACGACCCGTACGCCGACGTGTTCGGCGCTGACGAAACGGTCTAATCACGAAGGCGCGGGCGCGTCCGGCTGGGCCTCCGGCGCGGCGTCGACGAACTCCGGCAGCGCCAGGCAGGCCGCTTCGATGCGTACCAGCGTCGGGTACGGCGACAGGTCGAGCGAGAACCGGCGTGCGTTGTACAGCTGCGGGATGAGGCAGCAGTCGGCAATGGTCGGCGCTTCGCCTTCGCAGAATTCCCCCGTGGCCGGATGGTCGTGCAGCATCGCCTCGCAGGCCCCCAGACCCTCGCGCAGCCAGTGGCGCACCCATTCCTCGCGCTCGGGCTGGGGCACGCCCCAGGTCTGCTCGAAGTACTGCAGCACGCGCAGGTTGTTCAACGGGTGGATGTCGCAGGCCACCACCTGCGCCAGCGCGCGCACGCGCTGCCTGGCGCGCGCGGAACTGGGCAGCAGCATCGGTGCGGGCCAGGTCTCGTCCAGGTATTCCAGGATCGCCAGCGACTGGCGCAACGTGCGGTTGCCGTGCTGCAGCACCGGCACCAGCCCCTGCGGGTTCGCCTCGCGGAATTCGGCGGAGTGCTGCTCGCCACCATCGCGAAGCAGGTGCACCGGCACCGTCTCGAACGGCAGCCCCTTGAGGTTGAGCCCGATGCGCACCCGGTAGGCGGCGCTCGAGCGCCAGTAGGAGTACAGGCGTAGCCGGTCGTTCAAGCGTCGTTCCCCTGCGGCATCCATCCGCGAGACCTGTCGCCTAAGATAGACCCGGCACGGAGGCGGGGGAAGACCGCCTGTCGCGGGCAGGCTCCGCTCAGGCCACCGCCTGGCGCTCGATGCGCTGGTCGATGGCACCGAAGATGCTGTCGCCGGCCGCATCCAGCATCTCGATGCGCACGGTGTCGCCGAAGGACATGAAGGGCGTCGACGGCTTGCCGTCGCGAAGCGCCTCCACCGTGCGGCGCTCGGCGAAGCACGAGGCGCCCTTGCTGGTGTCCTCGTTGGCGATCGTGCCGGAGCCGACGATGGTCCCGGCCGACAACGGCCGGGTCTTCGCGACATGCGCCACGAGTTGCGCGAAGTCGAACTGCATGTCCACGCCGGCTTCCGGCGCGCCGAACCATTCGCCGTTGACGTGGGTCAGCAGCGGCAGGTGGACCTTGTTGCCACGCCAGGCCTCGCCGAGTTCGTCCGGCGTCACGAACACCGGGGACAGCGCCGAGCGCGGCTTGGACTGCAGGAACCCGAACCCCTTGGCGAGTTCGCCCGGGATGAGGTTGCGCAGCGACACGTCGTTGACCAGGCCGATCAACTGGATGTGGCGCGCGGCCTCTTCCGGCGTCGCCGCCATCGGCACGTCGTCGGTGACCACCACGATCTCCGCTTCCAGGTCGATCCCGTAGGCCTCGTCGACCACGCGGACCGGGTCGCGCGGTCCGAGGAAGCCCGCGCTGGTCGCCTGGTACATCAGCGGGTCGGTGTAGAAGCTCTCGGGCACTTCCGCGCCGCGCGCGCGGCGCACGCGGGCCACGTGCGGGAGGTACGCACTGCCGTCGACGAACTCGTAGGCGCGTGGCAGCGGCGCGGCGAGCTTGGCGACGTCCAGGTCGAACGCACCGTCGGCGCTGCCGTCGTTCAGCGCGTCGTACAGCGCGTTGAGCCGCGGGGCGACGTTGGACCAGTCTTCCAGCGCGCGTTGCAGGGTCGGCGCGATGCCGGTGGCCTGCACCGCGCGCGAGAGGTCGCGGGACACGACGACGAGGGTGCCGTCGCGACCGCCTTCCTTGAGGCTTCCGAGCTTCATCGTGCTTCCGTGGAACGTGGGGACCGCGCATTGTAGCGCCGGCCCCAGCGGCGGCCGGTCATGCGCCGGGCAGTGCCTGGTCGCGCGCCGCGTCCCAACCCTCCCACGGGTCGCGCGTCAGGCGCGCCGCCCGGCGCAGCGCGCCGGGAAGGTCGTAGTGGTCGCCGGATTTCGCGCGGCCGAGTTCCTCCCAGCGCACCGGCATCGCCACGCCCGCGCCCGGCCGCGCGCGCAGCGACCAGCTCGCCACCGATGTCGCGCCGCGGCCGTTGCGCAGCCAGTCGATGAAGAGCCGGCCCTTGCGCAGTTCCTTCGATGCGGTGGCGACGTAGCGGTCCGGCGCGATGGTCGCCATCGTCCGCGCGACCGCCTCGCAGAATCCCTTGGCGGTGTCCCAGTCGTGCACGGGCGCGACCGGCACCACGACGTGCACGCCCTTGCCGCCCGACAGGCGTGCGAACGATGCCAGCCCGACGTCGTCCATGCGGTCGCGAAGCTCGCGCGCCGCGGCCAGGATCTGCTTCCAGTCCACGCCCGGGCCCGGGTCCAGGTCGAACACGAGGGTGTCGGGATGTTCCAGATGCTCGATCGTCGAACCCCATGGGTGGAACTCCAGCACGTTCATCTGCACCAGCTCGAGCAGGCCGTCGACGTCGTGCACCGCGATGTAGCTCGCGTCCTCGCCCCGCTTCTTCGTCAACGCCACCCGGTCGACGTTGCCGCCGAGCGCACCGCGGTGGTTCTTCTGGAAGAAGCATTCGCCACCGGCGCCGTCCGGGCAGCGCAGCAGGGACAGCGGCCGCCCCGCGACCCAGGGCAGCATCCAGTCGGCGATGGTGCGGTAGTAATCGGCGACCTCGCCCTTGGTGATGCCCTTGCCGGCGTAGACGATGCGGTCCGGGCTGCTGATGCGCACGCCGGGGGAAGGCTTGGGGGCGGCAGGTTTCGCCGGCGACTTCGACGGCGAAGCCTGCTTCTTCGCCGCGGCGCGGGTCGTCGCGGCCGCGGGCGCCCGGGCGGCGGCGCGGCGCCCTCGCGGGGCGGTGCGCCGCTTGTCGTCGCGCAGCCGCAGGAACGAGGCCTGCCGCAGCAGGCCCTCGCGACCCCAGCCGCGGAACGCGACCTCCACCACCAGCTCCGGGCGCACCCAGGTGACATGCCGCTCGCGCAGCGGCGTGTGCGCGGGCAGTTCGATCGTGGGCGTGTCCTGGCGCAGCGGCTGCAGCTCGCGATGGATCGTGCGCAGCATCGCCTGGCTGTAGCCGCTGCCGACGCGACCCACGTACTCCAGCCCGCCGTCCCCGGCTTCGCGTGCGAGCAGCAGTGCGCCGAACGACGTGCGCGATCCGGTGGGCGCCGTGTACCCGACGACGATGTAATCCTCGCCGGTGTGGTGGCGCAGCTTGATCCAGTCGCCGTTGCGCGCCCCGACATAGGGCGCGTCCACCCGCTTGCTGACGATGCCCTCCAGGCCCGCCTCCAGCGAGGCGGCGAAGGCCTCGGCGCCGTTGCCCACGCCGTGGCTGCTGTAGAACAGCGGCGGGTTCGGCGCCGACTCCAGCAGATCCCTGAGCAGTGCCTTGCGCGCCACGAGCGGGGTCTCGCGCAGGTCGACGCCGGCCACGGTCGGCAGGTCGAACAGCGCGTACCGCAGGTCCGCGGACTTGCCGCTCTTGAGCGCCTGCTGCAGCAGGCCGAAGTCGCTGCGACCCTCGCTGTCCAGCGCGATCATCTCGCCGTCCAGGTCCGCATCGGCCACCGGCAGCCGTTGCAGTGCCTCGACCAGGCGCGGCAATTTGCCCGTCCAGTCCAGGTCGTTGCGCGAACGGAGCGTCGCCTCGCCGCCGCGCAACCGGGCGAGCATCCGGTAGCCGTCCCACTTCACCTCGTGCAACCACTGCTGGCCCTGCGGGGGCGAGGTCCGCGCCAGCGCGAGCTGGGGCGGGACCGGCACGTCGTCGCGCAAAGGCCTGGCGCCCTCGAGCGCAGCGGCCCGCCGCGCCCACTGGCCCGCCGGCGCCTTGCGCGCGCGTTTCGCCGGCTTGGCGACCCTGGTCGTCTTCCGCGTCTTCTTCGCCGCGCGCCTGCGCTCGTCCGCGCGCGTGGAGCGCTGCAGGGCCTCGGGCATCAGGTCGTCGGCCTCCGCATCGCGCGCCGCGTCGTCGTCGCGCTTGAGCAGCAGCCACTGGGGCTTGCCGCCGCCCTTGAGCTGCGTGCGCACCAGCTTCCAGCCACCCCGCAGGTGCTCGCCGTGCAATTCGAATTCGAGCTTGCCGCGGCGGATGGCATCGGCGGGATCGCCCGCGGGCGTCCACGTGCCGTCGTCGAAGATGTCCACATGGCCCGCGCCGTAGTGGCCTTCCGGGATGTCGCCGGCGAAATCCGCGTAGTCGAGCGGGTGGTCCTCCACCTCGACCGCGAGGCGCTTCTCGCCGGGGCGCAACGAGGGCCCCTTGGGGACCGCCCAGCTCTTCAGGGTGCCGTCGACCTCCAGCCGGAAGTCGTAGTGGCGCCGGCTGGCATGGTGCAGCTGCACGACGAAGATCGGCTCCCGGCCCCGGCGGCGCACCTTGCGCGGCGGCGGCTCCGGCGTGGCGTCGAAGCGTCGCTTGTCCTGGTAGCGCTGCAGGCTCAGGCGGATTTCCTCTTGCGCGCCGCGGGCTTCTTGGCGGCCTTGGCGGCCTTGGCCGCCCGTTTCGCCGGCGCCTTCTTCGTGGCCGCCTTCCTGGCCGGCGTGCGCTTGTTCTCGGAAATGCTCTTCTTGAGCAGGCTCTCGAAGTCGACGACGTTGGTGGCGATGCCCTCCCGCTCGACCTCGTCGTCCGCGTCGGGCGACACCACCCCCTCGCTCTTCATCCGCTTGTCGATCACCGCGCGCAGGCGTTCGCGGTAATCGTCCTTGTAGTCCGCGGGATCCCAGCCCACAGACATCGACTCGATGAGCTGGGTCGCCATCTCGATCTCCTTCGGGCTAACCCGGAAGTCGGACGGCTTGCCTTCAGGCAGCTTGAATTCCTCCAGCGGGACGATCTCCTGCTGGTAGCGCAGCAGCATCAGGATGATGGCGTCCTCGTGGGGCAGCACGGCAGAAAGATATTCGCGCTGGCGCACCACGACCCGGGCGATGCCGACCTTGCCGGTCTTGCGCAGCGTTTCGCGCAGCAGGACGTAGCCCTTCTCGGCCTTCTTGCCCGGGACCAGCACGTAGGGCTTCTCGAAGTGGCGCAGGTCGATGTCCTCGAGCGGCACGAACGCCTCGATCTCGACCGCTTCCTTGCCGTCGCTGGACGCGGCCTTGATGTCTTCCGCGTCCATGACGACGTAGTTGCCCTTGTCGTACTCGAAGGCCTTGACGATGTCCTTCCAGGGCACTTCCTCGCCGGTCTCGGCGTTGACCCGCTCGTACCGGACCCGCGCGTTGTTGCGCGAGTCGAGCATCCTGAAATGCAGGTCCACGGAGCGCTCGCCGGGCATGAGCTTGACCGGGATGTGGAGCAGCCCGAACGACAGGGTTCCGGTCCAGATCGTGGCGGCCATGGCGCGTTCCGCATTCAGTCGGGCCCACCAGTCTCGCCGCGTGCCGTGACGCGGCCGTGAGCCGGACCGGGGTCAGTCAGTCCTTGCGGTCGCCGCGATCGCCCTGGCCCTTGGGGGCGTCGTGCTTCGCATCGCGGCGCACGTCCTGCGCGAGGGAACGGGACACGTCGTCGGATTCGTCGAAGCGACCGTTGTCGTCGCGGCGCACGTAGCGCTTGTCGCCGGGGTTCGGTTCGACCAGTTCTCGCTTGGCCATGGCAGTCTCCTGTCGGGTGGCGCGCCGTCGCCCGGCGCTCCCCGACACTGCCCGCTCCCCCGTGGCGGCGCCGTGTAGGTGCGCGTCCGCGACATCGCCGTGACGCGGTGCTAACGCGGCGGCCCCTAAAACGGTCACCCCCGATCGAAGTCACCCCGGGACCAACCGGCGAGGCGCGACCCATGCCGTATCCGAACAACGCACCCACTCCCGGCCTCGAGGCCCACCCCGGCCACGAGACCATCGACCAGTCGTCGGCCCGCTACGGCGTCGCCGTGCGCGACATGTTCAGCGATGCGGGCTGGACCCCGGCCGAACTGGTGCGCGCGCGCGACTGGCACGACTGCGGCGGCGCCGACTGCGTCCAGAGCGAAACCACGTTCGACTGACCCGGTTCAGCCGCCTGCCAGCCGCTCGTCCAGCGACAGCGGCTGCAGCCGGGCCACCCGCAGCGCGGCGTGGTCCTGGTGGGCGGGATTGAGCAGGATGTTCCATTCATCCGGGCACAGCGCGCTGGGCACCGCGAGCGCGTGCGAATGGCCTTCCGCGATCCAGGCGTCGCCGACCTGGCGCACGTCCGCCCGGTAGGGCCGCTCGTCCCACTTGCTGGGCTCGTGGCTCTGCACCAGCACCGACGTGGCGGGGATCACGCCCACGGCCATCGCCACGTTCGCCGGGCCATCGCCATCGCGGTGCGCCAGGAACTCCAGCAGCGCGCCCGCCGGCGTCCGGGCGGCGTAGACGCAACACGTGCCGGGGGAGGTCCAGCGCCCCCCCTTGTCGTTGCCGTCGGCGCCGAACGGATCCGACGCATCGGCCATCGACACCACCCGGTACACGCGCACGTCGCTGCCATCGCCATGCGGGTGCATCTCGCCCGCCGAGGGCGTGGCGGCCAGCGGCGAGGTCATCGACGGCGGGTCGCTGGCGGGAAAGGTGTCCTCCAGCGCGTCGTCGAGCTCGCGGCTGGTGGCCTGCTTCGTGGACAGGGGTGTCTTGTCGCGGTCGGGCATCCGTCGCCTCCTGGGCAGTCCCGGTTCAGCCTGCCGCGGATGTCGTCTTGCCGACGTGAGCGTGGCCGCGGCGCGACGGGTGCCCGGAAAGCAGGAAGCCCGCACTTGGCGGGCTTCCCGGATGCATCGCGAATGTGGCAGCCCCGGATGGATTCGAACCACCGAATGCCTGAGTCAGAGTCAGGTGCCTTACCGCTTGGCGACGGGGCTATGGAGCGATGTTACCCAACGGTCGTGAATCCCGCTTGGACGACCTCGTCCCTGGAGGGCGATTACCGCTTCGAGAACTGCGTGGCACGGCGCGCCTTGTGCAGGCCGACCTTCTTGCGCTCGACCTCGCGCGCGTCGCGGGTCATGAACCCGGCCTTGCGCAGCTCGCCCTTCAGCGACTCGTCGTACTCGACCAGCGCGCGGGCGATGCCCAGGCGGATGGCGCCGGCCTGGCCGGTGGTGCCACCGCCCTCGACGGTGACCAGGATGTCGAACTTGTCGGTCGACTTGGTCAGCTCGAGCGGCTGGCGCACGATCATGCGCGCGGTCTGGCGACCGAAGAACTCGTCGAGCGGGCGCTCGTTGACGGTGATGCTTCCGTTGCCCTTGCGCAGGAACACGCGGGCGGTGGAGGACTTGCGGCGGCCGGTGCCGTAGTTCTGGGTGGTTGCCATGATCAGAGTTCCAGGGGCTGCGGCTGCTGCGCCGTGTGCGGGTGGTTCGGGCCTGCGTAGACCTTCAGCTTGCGGTACATCGCGCGGCCGAGCGTGTTCTTGGGGAGCATGCCCTTGACCGCGATCTCGAGCACGCGCTCGGGATGGCGCTCGAGCGCCTGGGCCAGGTTCTCGGACTTGAGGTTGCCGACGTAGCCGGTGAACCGGTGGTACATCTTGTCCTGCAGCTTCTTGCCGGTCACCGCGATCTTCTCGGCATTGACCACCACGAGGTAGTCGCCGGTATCGACGTGCGGGGTGTAGACGGGCTTGTGCTTGCCGCGCAGGCGGCGGGCGAGCTCGGCGGCAAGGCGGCCCAGGGTCTTGCCCTCGGCGTCGACGACGTACCAGTCGCGCTGGACGGTCTCGTTCTTTGCAATGAAAGTCTTCATGAGGGCTCTTCTGGGGTGCCTTGCCGGGCTGGTTCCGCGTGCCCGGTGCCGGGCCGCCGAACGTCGCCTCGCGATGTGGGTGGCCAATGGATCCGGCCGACAAAGAAGCGGAATGATAGCGTCCCGGGCCGGGAGCCGCAAGCTGCCCAGGCGTTCGCGCGGGGCCGGGTGCTAGCATCGCCGGCCATGCCCGGACACCCGACCAGCCCCCTCGGACCCGCGGGCCGGCTCGTGGCGCTGGCCGACCAGTGCGTCCAATGCGGCCTGTGCCTGCCGGCCTGCCCCACCTATTCGCTGGAACGGATCGAGGCCGAGTCGGCCCGGGGGCGGATCGCGCTCGCCCGGGCCTGGGCGCTGGCGCCCGACGCGCCCACCCCGGCCGGGGAAACCCACCTGGACCAGTGCCTGGGGTGCCGCCGCTGCGAGGCGGTGTGCCCGGCCGGCGTGCAGTACGGCCCGCTCCTGGTCGAGGCCCGGGCGCAGCAGCGCGAACGGCGCCCGCCGGGCTGGCGCAACCGCCTCATGGAACGACTTGCGGCCATGCCGGTCCTGCTCGCCGCCTTGCTCGGGCTGTACCGCCTGGCGTGGCCGGTGCTGCCGCGCGCGCTGCGCCCCCTGCCCCGGCCCCCGCGCCGGGTGGCACGCCCGCCGGCGCCCGCGGGCCTGGTCACCCGGGTGGCGCTGTTTTCCGGTTGTGTCGCACGTCCGTACGAAGCCGGCCTGCGGGGCGCCGTCGCGCGGCTGTGCGCGGCGCTCGGCTTCGATGCCGAGGTCCCCCGCGGCCAGGGCTGCTGCGGCACGCTCCACGCCCATGCCGGCGACCGGTCGGCCGCCGGCACCCTCGCCGCGCGCAACCGCGATGCCTTCGCCGGCTATGGCCAGGTGCTCACCCTGGCCAGCGGCTGCCACGAAGCGGTGGCCGACGCGCTGGGCGGGCCCGATGTCGTGGAGGACGCGGCGGCGTTCCTCGCGCGCCAGCCGGCGCGGCTCGCGTTCCGCGAGACGCGCGAACGCGTGGCCCTGCACGTGCCCTGCACCCAGCAGAGCGTCGTGCGCAGCGGCCAGGCGACCCGTGCCCTGCTGGCGCGCGTGCCCGGGCTCGACGTCGTGCTGCTGGACGCCGGCCATGGCTGTTGCGGCGCCGCCGGCACCCGGATGATCGACGACCCGGTGCGCGCCGCGGCGTTCCGTGCACCGCTGCTCGCGCAGTTCGCCGCCAGCGGCGCCAGCCGGCTGCTCAGTGCCAACATCGGTTGCCGCCTGCACCTGGCCAACGGCACGCCATTGCCCGTGCAGCATCCCCTGGAGTTCCTCGCCGGCTGCCTCGACGACGCGGATGCAGCGGGCGCGGATAGAGTGCGCGCATGACCCGACGCGCCTATTCCCGACTCGACCGCCTGCTCATCGATGCCCAGAACGCGCTGGGCACGGTGCTCGGCGCCGTTGCCGCGGAACGCCCTAACCCGGCCGGCGACGAGCCCGAGGTCGTGCTGGACGAAGCCGAACGGCGCCACGCCGCCGGCCTGATGCGGGTGAACCATGTCGGGGAGGTCTGCGCGCAGGCGCTGTACGTCGGCCAGGCCGCGGTCGCGCGCGATCCGGCGACCCGCGACGCGTTGCTGCATGCCGCGCGCGAGGAGACCGACCACCTGGCCTGGTGCGCGCAACGCCTCCGCGAACTGGACGACCGCCCCAGCCTGCTCAACCCCCTGTGGTACGCGGGCAGTTACGCGATCGGCGCGCTGGCCGGCCTGCGCGGCGACGGCTGGAACCTGGGCTTCGTCGCCGAGACCGAGCGCCAGGTCGAGGCGCACCTGGACCGCCACCTGCAACGCCTTCCGGTGGCCGACCGCCGCAGCCGCGCGATCCTGGCAGTGATGAAGGACGACGAGGCCCGGCATGCCGCCAATGCGGAAGCGGGCGGCGCGCGAACGCTGCCCCCGCCCATCCCGTCATTGATGTCGGCCGCGTCCCGCCTCATGAAGGCGGTCGCCTATCGCCTATGAAAATCGGCCTGTAGGAGCGGCGTGGGCCGCGACAACGCAACCGGTCAGACGACCAGGTTGCGCCCGTGGAACAGCTCCTCGATCTCGCGCTTGAGCAGCGCCTCGATCTTCATCCGTTCCTTGAACGACAGGTTCCGCGCCTGCTCCTCGAACAGGTAGCGGTCCAGGTCGAACTCCTTCAGGTGCATCTTCGTGTGGAAGATGTTTTCCTGGTAGACGTTCACGTCGATCATCTCGAACCGCGAGCGCACGTTCTTGGCCAGGTAGTCCTGGATCGAGTTGATCTTGTGGTCGATGTAGTGCTTCTTGCCCTTGATGTCGCGGGTGAAGCCGCGCACCCGGTAATCCATGATGACGATGTCCGATTCCAGGCTCTCGATCAGGTAGTTCAACGCCTTCAGCGGCGAGATCACGCCGCAGGTCGCCACGTCGATGTCCGCGCGGAAGGTCGCGATGCCCGCGTGCGGGTGCGTCTCCGGATAGGTGTGCACCGTGATGTGCGACTTGTCCATGTGCGCGACCACCGCGTCGGAGATCACGCCCTTGGCGGCGGACTTCTCGATCACCGGCTGCTCGCTGATGAGGATCGTCACCGACGCGCCCTGCGGGTCGTAGTCCTGGCGCGCGATGTTGAGGATGTTGGCGCCGATGATGTCCGCCACGTCCGTCAGGATCTGGGTCAGGCGGTCGGCGTTGTATTCCTCGTCGATGTACTCGATGTAGCGCTGGCGCTCGTCCTTGGACACCGCGTAGCAGACATCGTAGATGTTGAACGACAGCGCCTTGGTCAGGTTGTTGAAACCCTGGAGCTTGAGTCGCGGCAGGGGCTTGACCACGGCGGGCCTCCGGGTGGGCTGATGGGTGGACGGGGGGAAGGGCGCGATTATAAGGCCCGCACGTTGCCGCCTGCCGCGATTTGCGCCTAAGCTGAGGCAATTCGCCCGGACGATGCCCCGCATGAACTCGACGATCGCAGCGCACCTGCCAGCCCTGCGCAGGAGCTTCAGCCCGCTGGCCCCGGATGCCGCCGTCATCGAGCGGTTCCTGGCCCACTGCCACCGCCGCCGGTATCCCACGCGCGCCGACGTGTTCCGCCCGGGTGATCCGGCGGGCACCCTCTATTACATCATCAGCGGCTCGACGAGCATCATCACCGAGGAGGACGACGGCCGCGAACTGGTGCTCGGCTACCTCGGCTCCGGCGAGTTCGTCGGGGAGATGGGACTGTTCATCGAGACCGAGCGGCGCGAAGTCGCCCTGCGCACGCGCACCGCGTGCGAACTGGCCGAGATCAGCTACGAGCGCCTGTACCAGCTGCTCACCGGCTCGCTGGCCACCGACGCCCCGAAGATCATGTGGTCGATCGGCTCGCAGCTCTCGCGCCGCCTGCTCGACACGAGCCGCAAGGCGGGACGCCTGGCGTTCCTCGACGTCACGGACCGCATCCTGCGCACGCTGCACGACCTGGCGCGCGAGCCGGAGTCGATGAGCCACCCGCAGGGCACGCAACTGCGCGTCTCGCGACAGGAGCTGTCCCGGCTGGTCGGCTGCTCGCGCGAGATGGCCGGCCGCGTGCTCAAGAAGCTCCAGGCCGACGGCGTGCTGCACGCCCGCGGCAAGACCGTCGTCCTGTTCGGCACCCGCTAGGGTGGCACGGCAGGCCTCGCCTGCGGGCCCCGACGGCTGGGTGCGCCAGGCCGGCACCGGCGATGCCGGGGACGTGGCGGTGCTGCTGGATGCCCTGGGCTATCCCTGCAGCCGAGCCGAGGCCGCCGAGCGCATCGCGCTGGTGCAGGCGGACCGCAGGCAGGTGCTGCTGCTGGCCGAATCCGGCGGACAGGTCGAAGGCCTGGTCGCGCTCGAGACGCTGTACTCCATCGCACACGGCAACGAGCTGGCGCGGATCACCGCGCTGGTGGTCGCACCGGGCCGCGAGCGACGCGGGGTAGGACGCCGCCTGCTGCGCGAGGTCGAACGGCGTGCGCGGCAGACCGGCATTGCACGCATCGAGGTGACCAGCAACGCGCGCCGCGATGCCGCGCACGCGTTCTACCGCGCCTGCGGCTACGCGGACGGGTCGCTGCGGTTCGTGAAGCTGCTGGGCGACTGAGCGTCCGCAGGCGCCGGCTCGCCGGCGCGCCCCGCGCACCCCCAGTTGAGGATCGGCGTCCCGGGCGGAAGCACGCGACGGAACATGGCGACGCGGTCCTCCTTCGGATTGACGACGACCGGGCGTGCCGCCGCCTGCAGCAGGGGCAGGTCCGCGGACGAATCGGAATAGGCGATCGCGATCGGGCCGTCGAAGCCCGCCTCGCGCAACATGCGCACCTTCATCTCGTGGTGGCAATGGCGCGTGGCGACCACGCCGAAGAAACGCGGGCCGACCTCGGTGCCGACCACCGGCACGTCCTCGTGCGCGACGAACGCCAGGATCGCGCGCGCCAGTTCCGGTGGCGCCCCGGTCGCGATGACGACCCGGTCGCCCGCCTCCCGGTGCCGGTGGAGGACGGCCAGCGCGGTCGGCAGCAGGCGCTCGCGCAGGCGGCCCGCATGCCCCGCGACGTAGCGGTCGATCAACGCGTCCAGGTCGCGGCGGCGATGGACCCCGACGGTGCCCACCCACACGAACGCGCCGATGCCGTGGCGCCGGGTCGGCAGGAACGCGATCAGCGGCGCCGCCACCGGCGCCACCAGCAGCGCGAGCAGCCGCCGCCACCAGGTGCGCGTCGCCATCCAGCGGAACAGGTGGCCGCCGGAGTCGCCCCGGTACAGCGTGTGGTCGAAATCGAACACGACCAGGGGCGCATCCGGCGCCACACCGTCGCCGCGGCCTGCCAGGCTCATGCGAACAACGCCTGCAACGCCACGCCCGGCTCAGGCGCGCGCATGAACGCCTCGCCGACCAGGAACGCGGGCACGCCGGCATCGCGCAGGCGTGCCACGTCGCCCGGCGTGCGGATGCCGCTCTCGGCCACCAGCAACCGGTCGGCGGGAACGCGGTCGCGCAACCGCAGCGTCGTGTCGAGCGATACCGCGAAACTGCGCAGGTCGCGGTTGTTGATGCCGAGCAGCGGCATCCGCCCGTGCGCCGGCGGCAGGCGCAACGCGCGTTCCAGTTCCGGGGCATCGTGCGACTCGACCAGCACGTCCATGCCCAGGGCCATCGCCATGTCGGCCAGCGATGCCAGCCGCGCGTCGTCCAGTGCCGCGACGATGAGCAGGATGCAGTCGGCGCCGAGCACGCGGGCCTCGTGGACCTGCCAGGGATCGATCGTGAAGTCCTTGCGCAGGACCGGGAGCGCGCACGCATCGCGCGCGGCGACGAGGTCCTGGTCGCGGCCTTCGAACGCCGCGTCGGTGAGCACCGACAGGCAGGTCGCCCCCGCCAACGCGTAGCTGCGCGCGTTCGCCGCGGCGTCGTAGTCCGGGCGGATCAGGCCCTGCGACGGGCTGGCGCGCTTCGACTCGGCGATGACGGCCGGGCGCCCGGCGGCCACCGCTTCGGCCAGCGCGCCCGCGAAGGGCCGCGCCGGCGGCATCGACGCCGCCCGTTCCCGCAGGGCCTCCAGCGGACGGCGCGCGCTGCGCTCGCCGACCTCCGCGTGCTTGCGCGACAGGATCCGGGACAGGACGTCGGGACCGGCAATGCGCGCGGCCGTGGGGTGCATCAGGCGACGGTCTCCGCCATGCCGTAGGCGCGCTCCACCCTGGCCACGCGCACCTCGAACTGCCGGTACCACAGCCAGCGCCCGCGCTCGCGGATGACCGCGTGTTCGGCGTGCGCCTTCCAGCCGGCGATCGACGCCTCGTCCGCCCAGTAGCTGATGGTGATGCCGAAGCCGTCGGCGTCGCGGGCCGATTCCACGCCCAGGAAACCCGGCATGCCGGCGGCGAGCTCGACCATGCGCGCGCTGGCGTCGGCATAGCCCGCGGCGTCCCGCTCGTTGCGTCGCGAGCTGAAGATCACAGCGTAATACGGGGGCTGCGGCGTCGTCGCGAAGGGTCTGGTGTCCATGACCAATGTTAGGCGCCCGCGGCGACCCTTGTCTCGGCGACGAACGCGTCCAGCGTCGCCCTTGCGGCGCCCGAGGCGATGGACTCCCGGGCCAGCGCGATGCCGGCACCGATGTCGCCGGCCACCCCGGCCACGTACAGCGCGGCGCCCGCGTTGAAGGCGACGATCTCGCGCGGCAGCCCTTCCCGCCCGGACAGGGCCTCCAGCACCCTGTCCCGGGACTGCGCGGCATCGGCCACGCGCAGGTTGCGGCTGGCGGACATCGCGATGCCGAAGTCCTCCGGGTGCACCTCGTATTCGCGCACGTGCCCGTCGCGGAGTTCGCCGACCAGGGTCGCCGCGCCGAGCGAGAGTTCGTCCATCCCGTCGCGGCCCCACACCACCAGCGCGCGGGTGGCGCCCAGCTCCTGCAGCACCCGCACCTGGATGCCGACCAGGTCGGGGTGGAACACCCCCATCAGGATCGACGACGCCCCGGCCGGGTTGGTCAGCGGCCCGAGGATGTTGAACAGCGTGCGCACGCCCATCTCGGCGCGTACCGGCGCCACCGCCTTCATCGCCGGGTGGTGCACGGGCGCGAACATGAAGCCGACCCCGGTGCGTTCGATGCAGCGCGCGACGTCGGCCGGCGCGAGCCCGATGCGCGCCCCGAGCGCCTCCAGCACGTCCGCGCTGCCGCTGTTGGAGGACACGCTGCGGTTGCCGTGCTTGGCCACCTTCGCCCCGGCGGCGGCAGCGACGAACGCACTCGCGGTCGAGACATTGAACGTGTGTGCACCGTCGCCACCGGTGCCGACGATGTCCACCAGGTGCGCGCGGTCCGCGACCTCCACCGGTCGCGCCAGCTCGCGCATCACCTGCGCGGCGCCGGCGATCTCCCCGACGGTCTCCTTCTTCACCCGCAACCCGGCCAGGATCGCGGCGGTCATCGCCGGCGACACCTCGCCGCGCATCACCTGTCGCATCAGGTCGACCATCTCGTCGCGGAAGATCTCTCGATGCTCGATGACGCGCTGCAGCGCCTCGCGTGCGGTGATCGGCATGGTCATCGCCCCCGCACGCCCTGGCACAGGAAATTCTGCAACAGCGCGTGCCCGTGTTCGCTGAGGATCGACTCCGGATGGAACTGCACGCCCTCCACCGGATGCTCGCGGTGGCGCAGGCCCATCACCTCGTCGAAGCCGCCGTCGGCATCTTCCGTCCAGGCCGTTACTTCCAGGCAGTCCGGCACCGATTCGCGGGACACGACCAGCGAGTGGTAGCGGGTCGCCTCGTAACCGTCCGGCAATCCGGAGAAGACACCCACCCCGTGGTGGCGGATGCGCGAGGTCTTGCCGTGCATGATCGCCTTGGCGCGCACGACCTCCCCGCCATACGCCTGGCCGATCGCCTGGTGCCCGAGGCAGACGCCCAGGACCGGGATCGCCGCCCCCAGCCGCCGCACGACCTCGAGCGACACGCCCGCCTGGTCCGGCGTGCATGGTCCCGGAGAGATCACGATGCGTTCCGGCGCCATGCGCTCGATGTCGTCGACCGACACCGCGTCGTTGCGCACGACCTCCACCTCGGCCCCCAGTGCCTGCAGGTACTGCACGAGGTTGAAGGTGAAGCTGTCGTAGTTGTCGATCATCAGCAGCATGCCGCGGCCCCCTTGCCGGGGGCGGCGGCTGCCGCGGGGGTCAGGCGACGCTGGCGCTCCGCCGGATCGGCACCGGCGCCGAGGCGATGCGCGCCTTGAGGTCGGCCATCGTGCCGGGCATCACCACCAGGTAGGCGATCAGCTGCTCGGTCAGCTCCAGCAGGTGCTGGGCCGTGTCCTGGTCGATGGTCGTCGCGTCGGTGAACTGCCGGCCGAACACGCCGTCCGGCCCCAGCATGTCGGCGATGTCGTCCAGCGGCGCGGACAGCTCCACGCCCTTGGACAGGATCTCCAGCTGCGAGGTGAGCGGCACGCCCTCGTGGGTGTCCGTCAGCAGCCGGGTCGCCAGCCCTTCCAGCAGGTAGCGCGTGGTCAGCGCCGCCGTGCCCCAGTCGCCCGCGTTGTAGTGCTTCAGCACCGTGTCGTAGGTCCGGTCCAGCGGCGCGGAGAACGCACGCAGGTAGTCGGAGCCATCCATGCGTCCGCGGCCCACCGGGTCCGGGTGCATGAACAGCGTCGGCTCGCCAGGTGCGTCGCGGCTGTCCTGCAGGTTGAGGAACAGCACTTCGCGGTTGCAGCGCGGGCACGGCGACTCCGCCGCCGCCACGCGGCCGGCATGCGCCGTCCACGACTTGATGTTGAAGGTCGCTTCCTTCAGGCAGTGCGGGCACAGCAGCTCCACGACCTGGGGATGCCCGGCCAGGGAGAAACGGGACTGCACCTTGATCGATTCGACGATTTTCATGTTCGTGATTGAAAGAAGTCGGCCGTGAAGGTGGTGTTGCCGGGGCGACGGAGGTCACGAAATGATTCAGCAACATGGCTCAGAGCCCCCTCGCGGCTTCGGCAACTGCGCGGAACAGGGCGCGCCCCTTGTCCATGGTCTCGTCCCATTCGCGGGCCGGATCGGAATCGTGGACGATGCCGGCGCCCGCCTGCACGTGCAGCTGGCCGTCCTGGATGACCGCGGTGCGGATCGCGATGGCGGTGTCCACGTCGCCGTGCCAGCCGATGTAGCCGATGGCGCCGGCATACAGGTTGCGGCGGATCGGCTCGAGCTCGCGGATGATCTCCAGCGCGCGGATCTTGGGGGCGCCGCTCACGGTGCCCGCGGGGAACGTGGCGCGCAGCACGTCGGCGCAGGTCAGCCCGGGCGCCAGCCGTCCGGTGACCTCGCTGACCATGTGCATCACGTGGCTGTAGCGCTCGACCACGAACCGTTCGCCGACTTCCACCGTGCCCGGCTCGCTGATCCGTCCGACATCGTTGCGCCCCAGGTCGACCAGCATCAGGTGTTCGGCCCGTTCCTTCGGATCGGCCAGCAGGTCCGCTTCCAGGGCCAGGTCCGCCTCGGGCGTCGCGCCGCGCGGACGGGTCCCGGCGATGGGGCGCACCGTCACCTCGTCGCCCTGCAACCGCACCAGGATTTCCGGGGAGGAGCCGACGACCTGCATCTCGCCGATGTCGAGGAAGAACATGTACGGCGACGGGTTGAGGGCTCGCAACGCGCGGTACACGTCGACCGGCCGCGCCTTGAACGGCACCGAGAGCCGCTGGCTGAGCACCACCTGGAAGGCATCGCCGGCGCGGATGTAGTCCTGCACCCGGCCGACCGCGGCCAGGAATGCGTCGCGGCCGAAGCCGGTCCGGAAGTCCGCCTCGCCCAGGGCGCCCGGATCGAGCACGTCCGGGTAGCCGGCGCCCGCGTGCCGCAGGCGATGCGCCAGCTGGTCGAGCCGCCGGTTGGCGCGCGCGAACGCGTGCGGTTCGGACGGATCGGCATGCACGACGAGGTAGAGCCGGCCCTTGAGGTTGTCGAAGACGGCCACCTCGTCTGACTGCATCAGCAGGATGTCGGGCGTGCCGAGTTCGTCGGGCAGGCCGCCGGCCGCGAGCCGCGGCTCGATGAAGCCGATGCACTCGAACCCGAACCAGCCCACCAGGCCGCCCGTGAAACCCGGGAGGCCCTCGATGCGCGGGACCGAGTGGCGGGCCCGCAGGCGTTCGACTTCCGCGAACGGGTCGTCGACCTCGCGCACCTCCACCAGCTCGCCGTGCTCGGTGACGACCAGCGTGTGGCCCGCGAATGCGTACACGCGCCGCGCCGGCAGGCCGATGATCGAATGGCGCCCGAAGCGTTCGCCACCCTCGACCGACTCGAACAGGTACGCGTGCGGCCCGTCGACCAGCTTCAGGTAGACCGACAGCGGCGTGTCGAGGTCGGAGAAGACCTCGCGCACGACGGGGACCAGGGTGTGGCCGGCGGCGGCCTGGGCGTTGAAACGCTGGAGCGCTTGGTCGGCGGGGGTGTCAGTCGGACAGTCGGGCGGGGACATGCGGCATTTCCGTTGGGGACGTCGGGGCGGGCGTGGCGGCGTGCAGCGGCCACCATCGCCAGCCGGCGTCGGCAACGAAGGAATGCGGAAGGACCCGGCGAATCATGGCGGGCACTCTAGCAGCAGCGGGCACCGCTCCGGCAGGTGCATCCGGACCCGGCCGGCGACGCATTCGACCCGGAACCGGGTGGATTCGACCGGCTCGCCATCGAGGTTCAACACGAAGGGCGCATCCGATGCCAACTCGACCCAGGGCAGCTTCGCGCGGACCGCCACGCTGTCCAGCGCCGCCTCCCTGCCGCGGGTGAAAAGCGTCATGAGCGTCGCACCCACCGCGCCCTCCAGGCTCGGCACGACAGTCAGTTCCAGCAGGTCGTCGTCGATCACGGCGCCCGGGCACAGCACCTGCCCGCCGCCGGCCTGGCGGCCGTTGCCGATGCCCAGCGCGATGAAGCCGCCGGTCCATTCGAAGCCCGGGCCACGGATCCGCGCCGGGATCGGGTCGATCCGGCCCAGGCTGGCGATCCCGGTCACCAGGTAGGCCAGACCGCCCAGGATCTTCTTGAGCCCTTCGTTGGTCGCGATGGTGACCTGCGTGCCGAAGCCGCCACTGGCGAGGTTGGCGCACCAGTGGGTGGTCGTGCCGCCGTCGCCGCCGATGCTGTCGATCCGCAACAGGTCGATCGGCCTGGCCGGCGACTCGCGCGCCATCGCCAGCGCGGCGCGCGGATCCAGCGGCACGCCCGCGGCGGCGGCGAAATCGTTGGCGGTGCCGAGCGGCACCAGCGCAAGCGACGGCAATGCATCGGCCGCCTCGTCGCGATGCGCGAGCGTGGTGGCGACCTCGCTGAGCGTGCCATCGCCTCCGGCGGCGACCACGGTGTCGACCCCGTCGGCGATCGCTCCGGCGACGTACCGTTCCGCATCCCCCGCTTCCCAGGTGACGCGCACGCTCACGTGTTCGCCGGCGGCCCGCATGGCAGCCACGGCGTCGCGCAACGGGTCGTCGCCCGCTGCCTTGCCGTTGATGACCAAGCGCCAGCGCATGCCCGCAGGCTAGCAGTCGCCTGTCACGGTCCCGTCACCGTGGCCGCGCACAATGGCGCCACATCGCAGGGACGAACGACGGAGGCGGGATTGCCTCCACTTCTCTCCAGGCCGGCGCCGAAACGCGCCGGCTTTTTTATGCGCGCCGCGTGGCGGCGACGGTGGCCTTCATCCGGCCGATCACGTCCGCGTAGTCGTCGGCGCCGAAGATCGCCGAGCCCGCGACGAAGGTGTCCGCGCCCGCCGCCGCAACCTCGCCGATGTTGTCGGCCTTCACCCCGCCATCGATCTCCAGGCGCACGTCGCGCCCGCTGCGGTCGATCATCCCGCGCACGCGCCGCAGCTTCTCCAGCGTGGATGGAATGAAGGCCTGCCCGCCGAAGCCCGGGTTGACCGACATCAGCAGGACCAGGTCCAGGTCCTCGAGCACGTAGTCCAGCACCTCGACCGGCGTGGCCGGGTTGAGCACCAGGCCCGCCTGGCAGCCGTTCGCGCGGATGAGCTGCACGGTGCGGTGCACGTGCGCGCTGGCCTCGGGATGGAAGCTGATCATGCTGGCGCCCGCCTTCGCGAAGTCCGGGACGATCCGGTCCACGGGCTGGACCATCAGGTGCACGTCGATCGGCGCGGTCACGCCATGCCGGCGCAGGGCCTCGCAGACCAGCGGCCCGATGGTGAGGTTGGGCACGTAGTGGTTGTCCATCACGTCGAAATGGACCCAGTCCGCGCCCGCGGCGAGCACCGCGTCCACTTCCTCGCCCAGCCGGGCGAAGTCGGCGGAGAGGATGGACGGGGCGATGACGGTCGGTTGCATGGCGTGCGTCCTGCCGCTGGGAAGACCAGTCTAAACTGGCCGGCCCGGCGCAGATGGGCCACGCGTGGCAGGACCCCTCCTCCAATCCGAGCTCCCCGGCCTGGACCTCGTCCATCGCGGCAAGGTCCGCGACGTGTTCGACCTGGGCGACGGCCACCTGCTGATCGTGGCGACCGACCGGCTGAGCGCCTTCGACGTGGTGCTGCCCGACCCGATCCCCGGCAAGGGCGAGATGCTCACCCGGATCAGCAACTTCTGGTTCGGGCGCACCGCGCACCTGATGCGCAACCACCTGACCGGCATCGACGTCGCGTCGGTGCTGCCCGGCGGCATCGATCCGGCGCCCTACCTGGACCGCGCCGTGGTCGCCAGGAAGCTCAAGCCGGTGCCGGTCGAGGCGATCGCGCGCGGCTACCTGATCGGCAGCGGCTGGAAGGACTACCTGCGCACCGGGCGGGTCAGCGGCATCGCCCTGCCCGACGGGCTGCGCCAGGCCGAGCAGCTCCCGCAGCCGGTGTTTACGCCCTCGACCAAGGCCGCGGTCGGCGACCACGACGAGAACATCGACTTCGACACGATGGTGCGCATCGTCGGCGCGGACCTGGCCGAACAGGTGCGCGACGCGACGTTGCGGCTGTACCAGTTCGCGGCGGCCCATGCCGCCGCACGCGGCATCCTGCTGGCCGACACCAAGTTCGAGTTCGGCACCGACGCCGACGGGCGCCTGCACGTCATGGACGAGATGCTGACCCCGGACTCGTCGCGCTACTGGCCCGCCGACGAATACCGCGTCGGCACGAGTCCGCCGAGCTACGACAAGCAGATCGTGCGCGACTACCTGGAGACGCTGGACTGGGACAAGACCGCCCCGGGACCGCGGCTGCCGCCCGAAGTGATCGAACGCACCCGTGCCCGCTACGCCGAAGCGCTGCAGCGGCTGGCCGGCATCGAATAGAGGATCGCGCATGGCCACCCACGACGCCGTCGAACGCCCCATCGACCGCTGGTTCGCCAGCTATGCCGCCGACCATCGGCACCCCACCAACGTGGCGATCCACTGGCTGGCCGTGCCGGCGATCCTGTGGAGCGTGGTGGCGCTGCTGTGGTGCATCCCGGTGCCGGGGACCTGGTTCAACGCGGGGTTGTGGTCCGCACTCGCGATGTTCGCCGCCTGGATGTTCTATTACCGCGCGTCGCGGTCGCTGGGCCTGGGCATGCTGGCGGTGCTGGTGGCGATGGCATGGCTCACGCGCTGGCTGCACGACTGGCTCGGCACGGAACGGCTGCTGTGGGCCGCGGTCACCGTGTTCGTCGTTGCGTGGGTCGCGCAGTTCATCGGCCACAAGGTCGAGGGTCGGCGGCCGAGTTTCCTGACGGACCTGACCTACCTGCTGGTGGGGCCGGCGTGGCTGCTGTCGAAGGTGTACCGGCGGTTGGGCTGGAGCTACTGAGGGTGCGGATCGCGGCTCACGCCGCTCCTACGGCAGCCGCGCGGCCGTGAGTTCGCGTGACCTGGGGCTGGTGCTGCTGATCTGCGTGGCGTGGGCGTTCAACTTCCTCACTTCGGCGCATGCGCTGCGCGAGATCCCGCCCTTCATGTTCACCGCGCTGCGGCTGGGGCTGCTGGTCGCGGTGCTCGCACCGTTCGTCCGCGCGCCGTCGCCCGGGCAGTGGCCGCGGCTGGTCGCGGTGGCCCTGTGCAACGGCGTCCTGCATTTCGGCCTGAGCTTCCTGGCGCTGCGCCTGGCAGGGGACCTGTCGTCGCCCGCGATCGTGATGCAGAGCTACGTGCCAATGGCGGCGCTGCTCGCGTGGTGGCTCCTGGGCGAGCGGTTCGCCTGGCGCACCGGCCTGGCCATCGCCACCAGCTTCGCGGGCGTGCTGGTGCTCGGTTTCGACCCGCTCGTGCTCGCGCAACCGGTGGCGCTGGCCGTGATGCTGGTGTCGTCGCTGTTCCTGGCGATCGGCACGGTGCTGATGCGCCGGCTGGTCGGCCTGGGCATGGTCAGCGCGCAGGGTTGGACCGCGATCATCGGCGTGGGCCCGCTGGTGGCGATCAGCCTGGCGTTCGAGCCGGGCAGCGTGCAGTCGCTCGCCGATGCGACGTGGATCGGCTGGGGCGGCGTGGTGTATTCGGCGCTGTTCTCCTCGCTGCTCGGGCACGGGCTGTATTACGTGCTGGTGCAGCGCCACCCGGTGGCCCTGGTGACGCCGTGGCTGCTGCTCACGCCGGTGTTCGCCGTGGCATTGGGGATCGTCTTCTGGGGCGACCGGCCCGGGCCGAACCTGTGGATCGGCGGTGCGATGGTGCTGGGCGGCGTGTTGCTGATCGCGTTGCGGGCGAAGGCGAAGTCCAGGCCCGTGCCGCTGCCGCGCGACATCTGAAGGCCCGTCAGCGCGGCGGTTCGAACATGGGCGCGGTCGGCGTGAACGCGCGCGGGGCGTAGCCGAAGTCGTCCCGCGCGGGACCGGCATCGAACACCAGGTCCTCGTGCAGGCGCGCGCTGGCCGCGCCCCCGAAGCCGCTTGCGGCGCCCGTCATCCTCGCCAGCGCCAGCACGCACCGGAAGAGCGGCGCGGGCAATGCCAGCACCCGCGCCGGCGGGTCCAGCAGCGACAGCACCCGGGCGACCATGTCCCGGTACGGCAGCGCCTCTCCCCCGGGGAGCGCATACGCGCGGTCATGTGCGGCCGTCGCGGCTTGCGCGGCCACGGCCGCCGCGGCCAGGTCGTCCACGTGCACGGGCTGGCGCAGGCCCACGGCGTCGCGCGGCAACGGGAACAGGCGCCACCGCCTGGCCAGCGCGGCGATCCGGGTGAGCGTGCGGTCGACGCCGGCGCCATAGACGAGTGTCGGCCGCAGCAGGGTCGCCGACGCGCCGTGCCGCAGCGCACCGGCGAACACCGCGGCTTCCCCCTCCGACAAGCGGGCGGCCAGCGCCCGCTCCGCTGCATCGGCGGAGGCATGCTTCACCAGCACGCTGGTCGACCCGAACGCGACCACGCGGGGAATGCCCGCGCCATGCGCGGCGTACCACGCACCGAAGTGGTCGAGCGGCCCGCAACTGAAGACGGCGTCGAACCTGCCGGGGATGGCGCCGAGCGACGGAAAGGCGCCCTGCACCCAGCAGGTGCCCGGTTCGCGCCGTGGCGTGCGCGAGACCGCGACGACGTCCCAGCCGGCCGCGCGCAGCCGTCCGAGCAACGGCCGGCCGATCTGGCCCGTGGCGCCGAACACCAGCGCGGCCGGCATGGTCAGTCTTCGGGTGGCGCCCGTGCCGGAAGCACGGCGCGCAACCATGCGTAGCCGATCACCGCGGCCACCGTGGACGCCATCAGCACGCCCAGCACGCTGCCGGCGAACTGTTCCCCTGCTCCGCCGAACGCCAGGCCTGCGATGAACAGGCTCATCGTGAAACCGACGCCGCACAGCAGGCCCAGCCCGATCATCGCCTTCAACCCCATCCCGTCGGGGAACCTGGCGATGCCGAGTGCGCGCGCGATGACCGCCGCCCCGACGATGCCCACCGGCTTGCCCAGCACCAGGCCCGCGGCGATGCCCAGTGGCACGGCCGAGGCGAGGTCCTCGCGCGTGAAGTCGCCCAGCGCCAGGCCCGCATTGGCCAGCGCGAACAGCGGCAGGATCAGGTAGGCGACCCAGGGATGCAGCGCGTGCTCGAGCTCCTCGAGCGGCGTCTGGTCGCTGTCGTCGGCGATGCCGTCGCCGTCCATGTCGCGGCGGCGCGCATGCGGGATCAGCAGGCCCGTGGCCACGCCAGCCAGCGTGGCGTGGACGCCCGACTTGAGCACACAGATCCAGAGGAACGCGCCAAGCAGCAGGTACGGCGTCAGCGCGGTGACGCCGCGGCGGTTGAGCACGAACATCGCCACGATCGCTGCCGTGGCCCAACCCAGTGCGCCGACCGACAGGCCATGCGAATAGAACACGGCGATGATCAGGATCGCGACCAGGTCGTCGACCACCGCGATCGTCGACAACAGGACCTTCATGCCCAGGGGCACGCGGGAGCCCAGCAGCGACAGCACGCCCAGCGCGAACGCGATGTCCGTGGCGGTGGGAATCGCCCAGCCCCGCATGGCATCCGCATCGCCCGCGTTGAAGCCGGCATAGATCAGGGCCGGGACCAGCACGCCGGCGAATGCGCAGATCACCGGCATCATCACCTGCGCCCGCGACGAGAGCTGTCCGCTCATGGCCTCGCGCTTGATCTCCAGCGACACCAGCAGGAAGAAGACCGCCATCAGGCCGTCGTTGATCCACAGCAGCAGCGGCTTGGCGATCTCGAAGGCGCCCACCTTGACGATGACGGGCAGTTCGCGGAAGTGGTCGTAGAACTCCTCGAGCGGCGAGTTCGCCATCACCAGCGCGACGATTGCGGCGCCGATGAGCAGGATGCCGCCGGAAGCCTCCAGGTGGAGGAACCGCTGCATCGCCTGGACCGCCGCCGCGGCGGGGCGCGGCAGGGCGACGATGGTGCCCTGTCGCCGGGCGCGGTGGCGTCGGGTCATGCGCAGTCAGGCCGGCGGCGTGAACCGGCGCGCCAGTCCCGCCCAGCACGCCTGGTAGTCGCGCTGGCGATGCGCTGCCGCCAGCGACTGCGTCGTCGGCCGGATCACCGCGCGCGCCTCGAACATGAAGGCCATCGTGTCGGTGATGACGTCCGGCTTCGACAGGTCGGCCTGGCTCGCCTTGTCGAAGGTCGCCGCATCCGGGCCGTGCCCCGTCATGCAGTTGTGCAGCGATGCGCCGCCGGGGGCGAAGCCCTCGGCCTTGGCGTCGTACGCCCCGTGCACCAGGCCCATGAATTCGCTGGCGACGTTGCGGTGGAACCAGGGTGGGCGGAACGTGTCCTGCGCCACCAGCCAGCGCGGCGGGAACACCGCGAAATCCAGGTTGCCCACGCCGGGCGTGTCGCTGGGCGAGGTCAGCACCAGGAAGATCGACGGATCCGGGTGGTCGAAGCTGATCGAGCCGATGGTGTTGAAGCGGCGCAGGTCGTACTTGCAGGGTGCGTAGTTGCCGTGCCAGCCGACGACGTCGAGCGGCGAATGGCCGATGCCGGCGCGCCACAGGTGCCCCTGGAACTTCGCCACGAGTTCGAACCCGCCTTCGGTGTCCTCGTAGGCCGCGACGGGCGTGAGGAAGTCGCGCGGATTCGCCAGGCCGTTGCTGCCGATCGGGCCCAGGTCCGGCAACCGCAGCAGCGCACCGAAGTTCTCGCAGACATAGCCGCGGGCCTCGCCGTCGGGCAGCTCGACCCGGAAGCGGATGCCGCGCGGGATCAGCGCGATCTCCTGCGGCTCGACCTCCAGCACGCCCAGCTCGGTCGCGATCCGCAGGCGGCCCAGCTGCGGCACGACCAGCAGTTCCGCATCCGCGTCGTAGAAATAGCGCCCTTGCATGTCGCGGTTCGCGGCGTACAGGTGGATGCCGACGCCGTGCAGCGCCGCGGGCGAGCCGTTGCCCGCCATCGTGAACAGGCCTTCTACGAAATCCGTCGGCTGCGCGGGCAGCGGCAACGGGTCCCAGCGCAGCTGGTCCGGCGTCACCGGCCCCGCGGCGAAGTCGTTGTGCAGCCGCGGCTGTTCGAACGGCTCGAACGCGCCGTGCATCGCCGCCGGGCGGATCCGGTACAGCCAGCTGCGCCGGTTCTCGCTGCGCGGCGCGGTGAACGCGGTGCCGCTCAGCTGCTCGGCATACAGGCCATGCGCCACGCGCTGCGGCGAGTTCCGTCCCACCGGCAACGTGCCCGCGACCGCCTCGGTCTCGAACGCGTTCCCGAACCCCGACATGTACTCAGCCATGGCGCTCCCCGAAAAAGCCTGTCAGCCACAGATTTCACAGATGAACACAGATAGAGCAAAAACAGTTGGCTATTGCTCTGCCTTATCCGTGTTCATCTGTGTCATCTGTGGCAAAAAAATGCTCTTAAAGCACCCCGCGCTTCATCTGGTCGCGCTCGATGGATTCGAACAGGGCCTGGAAGTTGCCCTCGCCGAAGCCTTCGTTGCCCTTGCGCTGGATGATCTCGAAGAAGATCGGGCCGAAGGCGTTCTGGGTGAAGATCTGCAGCAGCAGGCGCTTCTTCGTTTCCTGGTCCGCGTCGATCAGGATCTTGTTGCGGGCCAGGCGCGGCACGTCCTCGCCATGGTTCGGCACGCGCTGGTCGATCACCTCGAAATAGCTGTCGGGCGTGTCGAGGAACTCGACGCCCGCCGCACGCATCTGTTCCACCGACGCGTAGATGTCGTCGGTGAACAGCGCGATGTGCTGGATGCCCTCGCCCTTGTAGTCGCGCAGGTATTCGTTGATCTGCGACTTCTCGTCGGACGACTCGTTGAGCGGGATCCGCACCACGCCGTCCGGCGCCGTCATCGCCTTCGACAGCAGCCCGGTCTTGGCGCCCTTGATGTCGAAGTAGCGGATCTCGCGGAAGTTGAACAGCTTCTCGTAGTAGTCCGACCAGGTCTTCATGTTCCCGAGGAACACGTTGTGGGTCAGGTGGTCGATGAAGGTCAGGCCGAAGCCCTTCGGGTGCTGGTCCACCCCGGGCAACGGTTCGTAGTCGGCATAGACATCCGGGCTGCCGTCGTCGACCAGGTACAGCATGCAGTCGCCGATGCCCTTGATCGCCGGCGCGTTGATCGCGCCCGTCTCCGGCTTGTCGTCCGCCTTGGCGCCGCCATTGGCGAGCACGTGCGCGAGCACCTCGGCCGCCGGCTTCCGGAACCGGATGGCGAAGCCGCAGGCCGACGGCCCGTGCTCGGCAGCGAAGCCGGCCGCGAACGAACCGGGTGCCTCGTTGAGCAGGAAATTGATCGTGCCCTGCCGGAACAGGGTGATGGCGCGGTCCCGATGGCGGGCGACGGCGGTGAAGCCCAGGCGCTCGAGGTACCCGCGCATCCGCGGGCCCTGGCCCTCCGGCGCGGCGAACTCGACGAACTCGAACCCGTTGATGCCCATCGGGTTCTCGAACGTGGTGACTTCCATGCCCAGGTTCGGGCCTGTGGAGGCGGCTTGCGCGCTCATGGGGAACTCCTCTTCGGTACGCCGGGAAACCCCGTCATTGTAGTACGGGGGTCGGGAAGGACGGCTCAAAAGGGAACGGCGGCCGAAGCCGCCGTTCCGTCATCGCATGCGACGGCCGGTCAGTACCGCCGGCGCTCCTCGTCGGTGCGCGTGCCCGCCGCCTGTGGCTCGGCCAGCTCGGCCTCGCCCGCCAGCACGTGGTCGTCGTCCTTGAGCGTGTCGATGTGCATCAGCTTCTTGATCAGGGGCGAAACGACCAGGAAGCCGACGCCGACCGCGACCGCGATCCAGCCGATCTTGGTGTACACGTCCAGCACCACGTCCTGGGCGGCATCGCTGCCCGACGCCGCTTCCGAGCCGGTCGCCGCCGCGATCATGCCGGCGACGTAGTTGCCCGTGGCCGATGCGAAGAACCAGCTGCCCATGATCAGGCTCGCCATGTGCGACGGCGCGAGTCGGTTCATCGCCGACAGCCCCACCGGCGACAGGCACAACTCGCCGGTGGTGTGCAGCAGGTAGATCAGGAAGATGAAGAGCACCGGCGTCGCGCTGCCGTTGGCCACCGCGGTCGCGCCTGCGACCAGCACCAGGAAACCGGCACCCAGCTGCACGATGCCCAGGCCGAACTTCGCCGGCGCGGAGGGCTCCAGGCCGCGTTCGCCCAGCGTGGTCCAGAGCCAGGCGAAGACGGGCGCCAGCAGGATGATGTAGGCCGCGTTGATCGACTGGAACATCGAGGCCGGCACTTCCCATCCGAACATGTCGCGGTTGACGTAGCGGTCGGTATAGAGGTTGAGCGAGGAGCCGGCCTGTTCGAACAGTGCCCAGAACAGCA
Organism: Luteimonas sp.; assembly: GCA_036675265.1. Lineage (GTDB taxonomy): Bacteria > Pseudomonadota > Gammaproteobacteria > Xanthomonadales > Xanthomonadaceae > CAMPJU01. The sequence goes on along the minus strand of JAKFFJ010000057.1, from coordinate 45,043 downwards.
CCGACCCGATCATCAGGATGACCGCGGCGAAGATGCGGTTGCGCGCGTGCGCGTCCAGGCGCGTCACCGCGGCATGGCCGACGTAGGCGAGCAGCGCCACGCCCGCCAGGCCCAGCGCCCAGCCGACCACGTCCTGGTTCTGCACCATCCACCAGCAGGCGATGACGATCAGGATCCCCAGGCCATACAGCAGCCACTCGAACGGGATGCCGACCTTGCGGGCGCGCAGCGCCTCCGGATCGGTCGACTCGCCATGGCCGCGCAGCAGGGGCTTGCCGATCACGAACACCACCAGGCCCAGCAGCATGCCGAAGCCCGCGGCGCCGAAGCCGTACTTCCAGCCGTAGGTCTCGCCGAGGTAGCCGCAGAGCAGCGAGCCAAGGAACGCGCCCAGGTTGATGCCCATGTAGAAGATCGTGTACGCGCCGTCGCGCCGGGCGTCGGTGCGCGGGTAGAGCTGGCCCACCATCACCGAGATGTTGGCCTTCAGGAAGCCCGAGCCGACGATGATGAAGGCCAGCGCAAGCCAGAACGCGTTGATCGCCGGGCTGTCCCCCGCGCCTTCGCCCTCGAAGCCCATGAGGAAGTGGCCGATCGTCAGCAGGACCGCGCCGTACAGCACCGCCTTGCGCTGGCCGAGGTAGCGGTCGGCCAGGTATCCGCCGATCACCGGGGTGATGTACACGAGGGCCGTATAGGCGCCATAGACCAGCGACGCATCCTCGTCGGAAAACAGCCAGTGCTTGGTGAGGTAGAGCACCAGCAGCGCGCGCATGCCGTAGTAGGAGAACCGCTCCCACATCTCGGCGAAGAACAGCATGTACAAGCCGCGCGGATGACCCAGGAAGGTCTTTTCCCCGGCAATCGTTGGTGAATGGGCCACTGGTGCTTCCCCCCGGAATGGTGAGCGGCCGCCTGGGTGGCGGCCGTGGAACATTTACCCTAACCCGCTCAGGGGTGCCGTGAAAGCTCGGACGACGATGCTGCAACGCAGCAGCCGCGCATTCACTACTTCGCGTCGACCCCGTATCCCTTGCCCGGGCCGATGATCGTGCGGACCTCGAACAGCTCCGGGAAGAAGGTCAGGTCCAGCGCGCGCTTCAGGAAGCCCACGCCCGACGAACCGCCGGTGCCGCGGCGGAACCCGATGATGCGCATCACCGTGCGCATGTGGCGGAAGCGCCACAGCTGGAACTGGCTCTCGAGATCGACGAGGTCCTCGCACAGGTGGTACTCGGCCCAGTACGCGCCGGTGTCCTCGTAGATGCGCTCGAACATCGGCAGCAGCGCCGGATCGGACACGTGCGGCTCCGACCAGTCGCGATCCAGGTGCGTGGCCGGCACCGCGTGGCCGCGGCGCGCCAGGTACTTCAGGACCTCGTCGTACAGCGACGGCGCCGCGAGTGCCTCGCGCAGGACCGCCTGCTCCCGCGGGTCGTGCGCGAACACGTCGAGCATCGCGGCGTTCTTGTTGCCCAGCAGGAACTCGATCGTGCGGTACTGCGCCGACTGGAACCCCGAGGACGGGCCCAGGATCTCGCGGAACTGCATGTACTCGGACGGCGTCAGCGTCTCCAGCACCGTCCACATCTCGGTGAGCTGGCGCAGCACCGCCTTGCAGCGCGCGAAGATCTTCTGGGTCGGCCCGAGGTCGTCCGCCCGCAGGTGCACCAGCGCCGCGCGCAGTTCGTGCACCAGCAGCTTCATCCACAGCTCCGAGACCTGGTGCTGGAGGATGAACAGCACTTCGTCGTGGTGCGGCGGATTGCTGACGGGCGACTGGGCCGACAGCAGCCGGTCCAGCTGGAGATACCCGCCATAGGTCATCCGGCCGGCCAGGTCGGTCTCGATGCCGTCCTCCAGCGGGCGCAGGTGCCGCTCGTCGGCGCCGCCGGGCGCGTCGGGGATCGTCGGGGCAGTCATCGGGCCATTCTAGGGGCGGCACGGCGATTCGCTATCATTCCGGTTCCCCCAGCACGCCCCGAGGCCTGCCCGCGATGACCGTCGCCGCGACCTACGAGATCGAATACCTGCAGTGCCTCGGGCCGGACGGCAAGCCCGTCGGCAAGCTGCCCAAGGCCTTCAGCGACCCCAAGGCCCTGCTGCCGCTGTTCAAGCAGATGCTGTTCGTGCGGACCTTCGACACGAAGGCGATCGCGCTGCAGCGCACCGGCAAGCTCGGCACGTATGCCGCCAGCCTCGGCCACGAGGCGACCCATGTCGGCATCGGCGCCTCGATGCGTCCCGAGGACGTGTTCGCCCCCAGCTACCGCGAATACGGTGCCCAGTTCATGCGCGGGGTCAAGCCGCGCGACGTGCTGATGTACTGGGGTGGCGACGAGCGCGGCAACGATTTCTCCGGGCCGAAGCACGACTATCCCTGGTGCGTGCCCATCGCCACCCAGTGCCTGATGGCCGCGGGCGCGGCGCTGGCGTTCAAGCTGCGCGGCGAGGACCGCGTCGCGGTGACCTGCTGCGGCGACGGCGGCTCCTCCAAGACCGACACCTACGCCGCGATCAACTCGGCCGGCGCGTTCACGCTGCCGTTCGTGCAATGCATCATCAACAACGGCTGGGCGATCTCGGTGCCGCGCACGGCGCAGACCGGCGCGAAGACCCTGGCCCAGAAGGGCCTGGCCGGCGGCCTGCACTGCATGCAGGTGGACGGCAACGACCTCATCGCCGTGCTCGAGGGCATGCGCCGGGCGATGGAGCGCGCCCGCACCGGCGGGGGTGGCTCGGTGATCGAGTTCATGACCTACCGCCTGCACGACCACACCACCGCCGACGATGCCCGCCGCTACCGCGACGAAGCCCAGGTCAAGGCGGCCTGGGAACTCGAGCCGATGTTGCGCCTGCGCAAGTACCTCACCGCGGCGAAGCTGTGGGACGAACAGGCGGAGAAGGACTGGGTGGAGGAATGCGGGCGCCTGGTCGACATCGAGATCAACGCCTACCTCGAGACGCCGGTGCAGCCGGTCGAGGCGATGTTCGACTACCTCTATGCGGACCCGCCCGCCGACCTGCTCCGGCAGCGTGCCGAAGCGCTGGCGCTGGAGGGCCGCGCATGAGCGCCGCGAAGCAGAAGCCGGCCGCCGCGGACGCCGGGCCCCAGGCCATCACCCTCATCGAGGCGGTCACCCAGGCGCTCGCCTACGAGATGCGGGCCGACGCCAGCGTCGTCGTGCTCGGCGAGGACGTGGGCGTCAACGGGGGCGTGTTCCGCGCAACCGCCGGGCTGCACGCGCAGTTCGGCTCGTCGCGCGTGATCGACACGCCGCTGGACGAGACCACCATCGCCGGCCTCACCGTCGGCATGGCCAGCCAGGGCATGAAGCCCGTGGCCGAAGCCCAGTTCGACGGTTTCATGTACCCGATGGTCGACTTCCTGGTCTGCCACGCCGCGCGCATGCGCTACCGCACCCGCGGGCGCCTGCATTGCCCGATGGTGCTGCGCGTGCCGTGGGGCGGCGGCATCCGCGCACCGGAGCACCACAGCGAGGCCAACGAGGCGATCTTCACCAACGTGCCGGGCCTGCGCGTGGTCATGCCCTCCTCGCCCGCGCGCGCCTACGGCCTGCTGCTGGCCGCGATCCGCGAGCCGGACCCGGTCATCTACTTCGAGCCCAAGCGCATCTACCGCCAGTACAAGGAACTCGTGCCGGACGATGGCGAGGCCCTGCCGCTGGACGTCTGCTACGTGCTGCGCGACGGCACCGACGTGACCCTGGTGACCTGGGGCGCGCAGGTGAAGGAGTGCCTGGAGGCCGCCGAGAAGCTCGAGGCCGACGGCATCAGCGCCGAGGTGATCGACGTGGCGACGCTGCGCCCGCTCGACTTCGACACGATCGCCGAGTCGGTGTCGCGCACCGGCCGCTGCGTGATCGTGCACGAGGCCCCGAAGACCGCCGGCTTCGGCGCGGAGATCGCCGCGCGGCTGGCCGGCGAGTCGATGTACGACCTCGTCGCGCCGGTCGAGCGCGTGACCGGCTACGACACGCACATCCCGCTGTTCCGCCTCGAAATGAAGTACCTGCCGAGCGTCGAGCGCATCGTCGCGGCCGCACGGCGCACCCTGGAAGCGAGCTGACACCATGGCCGACAAGAAGACCTTCAAGCTCCCCGACCTCGGCGAAGGGCTGCCCGACGCGACCATCGTCGAGTGGTTCGTCAAGGAGGGCGACACCATCCGCCTGGACGAAAGCCTCGTGTCGATGGAGACCGCCAAGGCCGTGGTGGAGGTGCCGTCGCCCGTCTCGGGCAGGGTGCTGAAGCTGGCCGGCGCCGCCGGCGACATCGTGGTGACCGGCAGCATGCTCGCGGAGTTCGAGGTCGACCCGAACCTGCCGCAGCGCGCCGAGGGCCAGGACACCGGCCATCACCATGGCGGCGGCGAACAGCCGCAGCAGGGCACGCCGTCCAAAGGCGTGGGCAGCCAGGATCCGGCGCCGGACGACCGCGTGGTCGCCTCCGACGACGGTGGCGCGATCGTCGCCGACGAAGCGGCGCCGGCCGCGCGCAAGGACAGCGGCACCGTGGTCGGCGCCATGCAGTCGTCGGACGCCGTGCGCAGCGATGCCGTATCGTCCGCGGGCGGCGTCAAGGCGATGCCCGCGGTGCGCGCGATGGCGCGCAAGCTGGGCGTGGAGCTGGCGCGCGTGCGGCCCAGCGGCGCGGACAGCGTGGTGACGATGGCGGACGTGAAGCAGGCCGCTGCCGACGGGTCCGCAAGAACGGGCAGTGCCCCGGTGGGAGCCGCCACGGCGGCGAATGCCCGCGAAATCGCCGCCACGGCGGCTCCCGCAAGGACGGCCGACCAGCGCACGCAGCTCTCCGCCTCCGGCAAGCCCATGCGCACCCAGCCGCCTTCGGTGAAGGCCTCCGGCCAGCCCGAACAGCTCAAGGGCGTGCGCCGCAACATGGCGCGGGTCATGGCCGACGCGCATGCGAAGGTCGTGCCGACCACGCTGTGCGACGACGCGGACCTGCACGGCTGGAACGGCAAGCAGGACATCACCGCGCGACTCGTGCGTGCCATCGTCACCGCCTGCCGCGACGTGCCGGCCCTCAATGCCTGGTTCGACGGCGACACGCTGACCCGCACCCTGCATCCGCACGTGGACCTCGGCATCGCCGTGGACACCGACGACGGCCTGTTCGTGCCGGCGCTGCGCAACGCGGACATGCTGGATGCGCGCGGCCTGCGCGAGGGCATCAACCGCCTGCGCAACCAGGTCCAGGACCGCAGCATTCCCGCGTCCGAGCTTTCGGGCTACACCATCAGCCTGTCGAACTTCGGCATGTTCGCCGGCCGCTACGCCACGCCGGTCGTGGTGCCGCCGTGCGTGGCGATCGTCGGTGCCGGCAAGCTGGTGCACGACGTGGTCGCGGTGATCGGCGGTGTCGAAGTGCACCGCCGCATGCCCATCTCGCTGACGTTCGACCACCGCGCCTGCACCGGCGGCGAGGCCGCGCGCTTCCTCAAGGCGCTGCTCGACGACCTGGCGGCGGCCGACTGACGGCGGCGCGATGGCGCACCGCAGCCGCCCCTGCCACTTCGTGTTCGACTGCCGGGTCGACGACCTCGGTCCCGCGACCACGTTCTGGAGCCAGGCGCTGGGGCGGCCGGTCGCCAACCCGGACGAAGACGGCGATGGGCGTTATGCGGAACTGCAGGCGCGCCCGGGCGAGGTCAACGTCCTCCTGCAGCGCGTGGACCACCACTCGCACATCCACCTGGACATCGAGACCGACGACCTGGACGCGGAGGTCGCACGCCTGGAGGCGCTGGGCGCCACGCGGGTCGCGTTCGTCAAGCGCTGGTGGGTGATGCAGGCCCCGACCGGCCATCGCTTCTGCGTGGTCAACCCGCAGCACGGCCCGCTCGGCGACGACGCCAACCGCTGGGACTGAGCGTCACCCGCGCCGGTTGCGCAACCACCGGCGGCGCAGGACCCAGGCGAGCGCGAGCACCGCCAGGAAGACCCCGTAACCCAGCGACGTGGCCAGCACCTGCGGCCACATCTCGCCGTACTGCCGGTCGGCAATGCCCTGCGCCCAGTGCAGGCTGGCCACGAAGGCGGCCACCGCGACCACCAGCGATGCTGCGTCGAACAGGCGTCGACGACCGTCGCGCGGCTGGCGGGGATAGACCCAGAACAGCACGCCGAGGATCACGAACCAGGGCAGGAACAGCACCAGCGCCAGGTTGGTCTCGATGAGCGGATTCATCAGTCGGCAGCGGCCTGTTCGAGCGCGGCGAGTGCCGCGCGCACGTCGTCCTCGCCCACGCCTTCCCCGAGCGCGAGCGCGGCGTCGCCCTCGGCAAACCCTTCCTGGCGCAGCACGGCGATGCGTCGCCCCGCGTCCTTCGGCGAATCGAAGCCCGTGCTCTGCAGCAGCACGCGGTCGCCTTCGACCAGCTTGAAGTGGAAGCGGCCATCCGCTTCGCGGTACTGCTTGAACACCGGCAGGGCCGCCTTCGTGGTGCCCTTCGCGGTGGCAGGCGATGCCGATGCGGCCAGGTCGCGCAGCCCGACCGCGTGCCGCAAGGCGTCCAGGCGCGCCGTCGCATGGGTCGCGCGCAGGCGCGCGGCGCCGTCGCGCAGCTGTTCCTCGATCCGGCCGGGATGCGCCATCAGCGCTTCGTAGCGTTCGCGCAACGGCGCGACCTCCGCGTCGATGCGCTCGAACAGCGCGGCCTTCGCGTCCCCCCAGCCGATGCCGTCGGCGAAGGCCGCGCGCATCGCCGCGGTCTCGTCGGCCGAGGCGAACGCCTGGTACAGCTGGAAGACGTTGGCGCCATCGGTGTCCTTGGGTTCGCCCGGCTCGCGCGAGTCGGTGACGATCGCGTACACCAGCTTGCGCAACTGCTCGCGCGGGGCGAACAGCGGGATGACGTTGTCGTAGCTCTTGCTCATCTTGCGGCCGTCCAGGCCGGGCAGCGTGGCCACGTGGTCCTCGATCGCCACTTCGGGCAGCGTGAAACGCGCCGTGCCGTACAGATGGTTGAAGCGCTGCGCGAAATCGCGCGCCATCTCGATGTGCTGGACCTGGTCGCGTCCCACCGGCACCACGTCCGCGTCGAACAGCAGGATGTCGGCGGCCATCAGCACGGGGTACATGAAGAGGCCCGCGCTGATGCCCGCGTCGTCGTCCTCGCCCAGTTCGCGGTTGCGGTCGACCGCCGCCTTGTAGGCATGCGCGCGGTTGAGCAGCCCCTTGCCGGCCACGCAGGTGAGCAGCCAGGTGAGCTCCGGGATCTCGGGGATGTCCGACTGGCGGTAGAACCAGACCTGTTCCGGATCCAGCCCGCAAGCCAGCCAGGCGGCGGCGATCTCCAGCGTCGACCGCTGCACCCGCGCCGGGTCGGTGACCTTGATCAGCGCGTGGTAGTCGGCGAGGAAGTAGAAGCTCTCCACCCCGGCATCGCGACTCGCGGCGATCGCCGGGCGGATGGCGCCGACATAGTTGCCCAGGTGCGGCGTCCCCGACGTCGTGATGCCGGTCAGGACGCGCTTGCGCCGGCGCGCTTTCGGGGTCTTCTCCATGGGCGCGGATTCTAACTGACCGCCAAGCCGTCCCCCGGACATGGAACGGGCCGGGAGGCATGCCTCCCGGCCCGTCGCGGCGTCCCTGCCTGGCGCGTCCTGCGCCTGTCCGTCAGTCGGTCAGCAGTCGACGCCTTCGGCGCACTCCTCGATCTCCTCACCGGCTTCCTCGATGTCCTCGCCCAGGCCCGCCATCGTGTTGCAGGCGGTCAGGGAGGCGGAGGAAAACAGGGCCAGGAACAGCACGGCAATCAGTCGCTTGTAGTTACGCATGGTCATTCTCCTGTCAGCACTCGTCGGATTCGTCGCAGTCCACGTGGCCTTCGGCCTCGTCCTCGATGGTGTCGCCGACGGCCTCGATGTCTTCGCCGACACCGGCCACCGTGTTGCAGGCGCCTAGCGCGCCGACCGAGAACATCGCAAACAGGAACAGCGCCAGGGTTCGCTTCATGGACATCTTGGATTTCCTCCGGATGGGCCGGAGCGGCGGGCGCCGTCCGTGTCGCCCATGGAAGCCGCAAGCCCGTGAATACGGCGTCGACCCCCTCCGGGGCCCCCGGGAGCGGTTCAGTCCCGCATCAAGGTCGATTTCCCGAACAGGCTCTCGACCAGGTCGATGGCCAGGTGCGCGGTGCGGTTGCGCTTGTCGAGCAGCGGATTGAGCTCGACGATGTCCAGCGAGGCCATGCGCCCCGTGTCGGCGATCATCTCCATCACCAGCTGCGCCTCGCGGTAGTTCGGGCCGCCGGGCACCCGGGTGCCGGTGCCGGGCGCGATGCCGGGATCGAGGAAGTCGATGTCGAAGCTGACGTGCAGGTGGGTGTCCTCGTCCACGCCGGCCAGCGCCGCCTCCATCGTGCGCTTCATGCCGACCTCGTCGATGTAGCGCATGTCGTAGACGTCCAGTCCGTATTCCTTCACCAGGCGCTTCTCGCCCTGGTCCACGGAGCGGATGCCGATCTGCTTCACCTCGTCCGGCCGGACCGCCGGCGCGGGACCGCCCAGCGTCGTCAGGGGCTGCGGGCCCAGGCCGCACAGGCAGGCGACCGGCATGCCGTGGATGTTCCCGGAGGGCGTGACCTCGGAGGTGTTGAAGTCCGCGTGGGCGTCGAGCCACACCACCCGGAGGCGCTTGCCGGTGGCCCGGCAGTGGTTGGCGACCGCGGTGATCGACCCGATGGCCAGGCAGTGGTCGCCCCCCATCAGCACGGGCAGGCGCCCCGCCTCCAGTTCCGCGGACACGGCATCCATCACGGCGCGATTCCAGTCCACGACTTCCTGCAGGTGGCGATAGCCTTCGACCGGGCCGGTCCACGGATTGCGCGGCCCCTCCAGGTTGCCGCGGTCGGCGACATCGACGCCGCGCGCGACCAGCGCCTCGGCGAACCCGGCGATGCGCAATGCGTCCGGCCCCATCAGCGCACCGCGATGGCCGGCGCCGACGTCGGTGGGGGCGCCAATGAGCGAAACGGGAAAACGGTTGGTCATTGGGATCCTTGGAAGCAATCGCGTGGTGCCGGCTGTCAGAGTCGAACTGACGACCTACCGCTTACAAGGCGGTTGCTCTACCAACTGAGCTAAGCCGGCATGGAAGGGAATGCTTCGCGGGATTCTAGCGCGCCGGTCCCGGGGCTCCTGCGGTCAACCGTCGCAGTCGGTCGGCAGCGCCTGCAACGCGGCCAGCGCGCCACGCAACCCGAGCAGGTCCGGCGCGCCCGGCAACGGCAGGCGCAACCACTCGGTGTTGCCGCCCACCGGATGGACCTGTGCGCCGAAGCCTGCCGCCTGCAGTGCCGCGCGGTGGCGTTCGGCCGCTTCGGCCGTGCTGAAGCGCCCGAGCGCGACGCTTCCGGTTTCAGGCCCTTCGGCGACCACGATGGTGTCGCCGAAGCCGGCCGCGACGATGCGCGTCGCCAGCGCGGCGGTGTCGCCGTCTGCCGGCGGGGCCGCGGCCACCCGCCACGCGGTCGGCGCGGGCCCGGGAATGGTGATCGTGTCGACGCGCGGTGCGATGTCGGTCGCGGCGTCGCGCGCCGCTTCCAGCGCGGCGGTGTCGCCATAGGGGCCGAAGCGATAGCACCGCAGCTGCGGCCGCGGTGCCTCGACGGGACCGCCTTCCGACAACAGGCGCAACGCGGGAACGCCCGCCGGCCGCGCCTGCACGGGTGCCGGGGCCGGCACCGCGGCGTGCGTCATCCACCACAGCGCAACGGCGAGGTTCATGACGGCCAGCAGGACGAGCAGTGCACGCGGGAGCATGGTGTCGATTGTAGGGCTCAGTCGCCGCCTGCTCCCGCCCGCGCCCACGACGCGAGGCCCTCCAGCACGAGCGCGTGCGCCACGCGCGCGCCTTCGATGCACGGGGCGAGTGCAGGTGCACCGCCTCCGTGGAGCAGTGGCTGCGGGCTTGTCCCAAGCACATCGCGCCCCTGGGCGAGGCTGCGCTCGACCAGCGCGATGGCCGCACCTTCGCACCCGGATGCGAGGGCATCACGGGTGTCGGCGGCGAACTCGACGTACCGGCCCCCGTCGACCGGCAGGTGGGTCGCGCGGGCGTGCAACGCGGCGCGCATCACGTCCGGCGACGGTGCGATCCGGCCGCCGACGTGGCGCCCGTCCACCGCGAGCAGGTCGATGGTGAGCGCCGTACCGACCCCGACCACCAGCCACGGTCCCGGGCCCAGGCGGCGTGCGCCGAGCAGTGCCAGGAACCGGTCGACGCCCATCCGCCCGGGTTGCGCATAGGCCACGCGCACGCCGGCGAACGTCGCGCTGGTCCGGGCCATCGACACGCGGCGGAATCGCGTCGCCAGTGCCTGCAGCAGCTCCAGCGACAGCGTCGATGACGCGACGTCGCACACCCATGCCGTGTCGCCCGAAGGCAGGCCCGCGAGGCAGTCCGGCGCATCGTGCGCGCGCGCCTGCACCTCGCCGGCCTGTCCGTCCCGCGACAGCGGTGCGAGCTTGAGCCGCGTGTTGCCCAGGTCGAACAGCCAGTCCCCGGCCGACCGACGTTGCTTGGAGGCGGTCATCGGGCGCGCACGCTGGTCTCGCCCGCGTGGAACACCTGCTCGCCGCCGTCCGCGAGCGCCAGGCGCAGGGCGCCGTCCGCCGCCACGCCGCACGCGACCCCGGCCTGCTCGCGATGCCCGTCGCGGACCAGCACGTGGCGCCCGGCCAGTGCGTCCAACGTCGCGAACCGGGGCAGGAAGGGTCCCAGGCCGTCCCGGTCGAACGCGTCCAGCGCAGGGAGCAGCGCGGAGAGCATGGCCACGGCGACGGCATTGCGATCGACCGGCGGCGCCGCTGCCTTCGCGACCCCCAGGCACTGCGCCAGGTCGGTCCAGGGCTGGTCGATGCCGGCCGCCGCCGCCGCCGGCAGCCGCACGTTCACGCCGATGCCGACGACCGCGTGCACCGGACCGGCGTGCTCGCCGCCACCTTCCACCAGGATGCCGCCCAGCTTCCGCAAGCCGTCTCCCGCGGGCACCACCAGGTCGTTGGGCCATTTCAGGCCGACGCCGCCCACGCCGAGCGAGCGCAGGGCGCTGGCGGCGGCAACCCCGGCCACCAGGCTCAGGCCGCCCAGGCGCGACAGCCCGCCGGCGAACCGGCGCGATGCCGAGAACGACACATGCGCGGCGAGCGGCGACGCCCAGGCACGTCCCCGGCGGCCGCGGCCGCCCGTCTGTCGCTCGGCGAGGAGCACCAGCGTCCCGTGCGCGGGCGGACCGCGCCGGAGCAGCTCGCTGCTGGTCGAATCCAGGGACCAGGCCACCTCCAGCCCGGCAAGGCCGTCGCGTACCGGTGGCGGCAGCGCGCATTCGATCGCAGGCGCGTCCAGCAGGCCGACCGGCTGGCGCAGCGCGTAGCCCTTCCCCGGCCTGGCCTCGACCTCGATCCCGGCATCCCGCAGCGCGGCGATCCGCTTCCAGATGGCCGCCCGGGTCAGGCCGGCGCGGCGGGCGAGCGTGTCGCCCGAGACCGGTCCCTCCCCCAGCTGTTCCAGCAGGTCGCGCTCGTGCATGGCCCGATTATCCGGCATGCCGCGGGCCGGCCCGTGGCTGCTGCAACGCAGCATGCGACGCCCTGCGCGGCCCCTGCATCCGGGATATAGTGCGTTGACGCCTTCCGTTCGATCCGCGCACACCCACCCGACCCGGTTCGCCGTCATGTCCCGATCGAAGCTCGCGCTGCTGCTGGCCTGCGCACTGTCAATGACGATGTCGACTGCGATGGCGCGCGAAGTCGAGCGCCTGTCCGCGGGCGATGCCGGCGGATGCCCCGCGGACCTCGCCGCCGCAAAGGCGGCCGCGGAAGACAAGCCCTCCGAAGACGCCACGCGCCTGGTGAAACCGTCGCCGGCACCGGTGCGCGCCAAGCCCACGGTGCGGGGCGGCGACACCGCGTCACCCGGCAACCGCCTGAACGCACCGCGTTGGCACAGCTTCCTGCCCGGCATGTTCCGGTGACTGCCTGACGCGCATGCTGCAGGCCCTGGGACGCCTGTTCCGTCCCGCCCCGATTCCCGCATCCACCTGGCTGGCCGTCGAGGCCCGCGTGCCGTGGGTCGCCGCCTGCGATGCCGCGCAACAGGCGAAGCTCGCCACGCTCGCCGCGGTCTTCCTGCACCGCAAGACGATCACGCCGATGGGCGACCTGCTGCTCGACGGGACCGATCGCGCCTGCCTCGCCGCACTGTGCTGCCTGCCGCTGCTCGAGTTCGGCGAGGGCGGGCTCGCGGGCTGGTCGCAGTTGCTGGTGTACCCGGAAGCCTTCCGGGTCAACCGCAGCCATGTGGACGCCGCGGGCGTGCTGCACGAATGGGACGACGAGCTGATCGGCGAAAGCTGGGATGCCGGTCCGCTGGTGCTCTCGTGGGCCGACGTGCTTTCCGACCTGGACGACCCCCGCGCCGGCTACTGCGTGGCCGTGCACGAGATGGCGCACAAGCTGGACGCGCTCGACGGCGCGATGGACGGCACGCCCCCCCTGCCCCGCGCGTGGCAACAGGCCTGGGCGCGCGACTTCCAGCACGCCTACGATACGTTCGCGCGCGACGTGGACGAGGGGCGCGGCACCGACCTGGACCCCTACGCCGCCGAGTCGCCGGAGGAATTCTTCGCCGTCTGCACCGAGTACCACTTCAGCGATCCCGCGCTGCTGCGACGCGCGTTGCCGGAGGTCGCCGCCCACCTCGAGCGCCTTTACGGCGCGTCGCCGTTTGGTGTTGGCGCGGGGTGCGGCCGTGCTGGCGTGGCGGGACACGCCGCAAGTACGTCCATGTAGGCTAATCCGCGCCATCCTTGGCGCGTATTGTCCCGCCACGCCACCACGACCGCGCCTTGCAACATCGCTGGCTAGTGGGGTCTCAAGCGCAAACGCAACCGCTTCGGCGCGCCCGCACGCATGACGGCGCCGCGAGATAGGCCCTCAATGCGCGCCGGCGCTTGGCGACGGACAAGAGCTTCGCGCCATGGCGGCTCCCACAGGAGCGCGGCCGTCAAAGGCCCGGCGGGAATTCGACTTCGAAGCGCGCGCCGCCGAGGTCGGGGGCCTGGCCGACTTCGAGCGTGCCGCGGTAGCTGCGCACGATGTCCTGCACGATCGCCAGCCCGATGCCGTGCCCCTGCACCCGCTCGTCGCCGCGCACCCCACGCTGCAACACGCGCTCCACTTTTTCGGCCGGGATGCCCGGCCCGTCGTCGTCCACCGCCAGCCACAGGCCCGGCCGGCGGCCCGGCGCGGAGCCGCCCGGCCTGATCGTCAGCAGCACCCGCGATTTCGCCCACTTGAACGCGTTCTCCAGCAGGTTGCCCAGCAGTTCCTGCAGGTCGCCGACCTCGCCGTGGAAACGCGCCTCGGGATCGATCTCGAACTCGCAGAGCACCGACTTGGTCGCGTACACCTTCTCCAGGCCACGCACGATCTGCTCGGCATGCGGCTCGATCGCCACGGGCGCCGCGAACAGCGCATGCCCGCCCGCCACCGCGCGCGAGAGCTGGTAGGACACCATCTCGTTCATCCGCCGCAACTGCGTGTCGAGCTCGTCGCGCAGCTCCGCCTCGCCGGCATCGCTGTCCAGGCGCGCCCGCAGCACGGCCAACGGCGTCTTCAGGCTGTGGGCCAGGTCCGCCAGCGTGTGCCGGTGCCGGTCGAGGTTCTCGCGCTCGCTCTCGATGAAGGCATTGATGCTTTCGGTCAACGGCTTGAGCTCGCGCGGATGCTGCTCGCTCATGCGCGACGCCAGCCCGCGCTGCACGCGCGAGAGGTCGGCGACCACGCGGCGCATCGGCCGCAGGCTCCACCGCAGCACCACCATCTGCAGCAGCAGCAGGATCAACCCCGCGCTGCCGAGCCAGCCCCACAACGCGCGCCGGAACACGGTGATCTGCCGGCTGAGCGCGGACGTGTCCTCCAGCACGTGGATCGTGTAATGGAACTCCGCCTCGGGCCGGTCCTCGACGCTCCACACCAGGCCCATGCCGTAACGGTAGGCCTGCCCGGGGGAACCATCGAGCTCGGTGAACGCCAGCGGGCCGGAGAACACCTCCTGTCCCGCCGCGAGCATGCCGCCTTCCGGGATGCGCGGCCCTTGCATCGACTGCGACTGCCACCGCCCGTTCGGCAACACCACCTCGGCGTACAGCCCGCCGCCCGGCCGCAGGAAGCGCGGATCCGGCTGGGTCTCGGGGACGTAGAGGGAGCCGTCGCGCAGGAACTCGATGTCGTCGACGTAGGCGAGCGCGTAGCTGCGCAGGCGCTGCCGGACATTGCTTTCGGCGGTGTCGAGGAAGGCGCGGTCGAGCGCGTAGCCTGCGAGGGCCAGGAAGGCCACCAGCCCGAGGCTCGCGGCCAGCAACTGTCGCGACTGCAGCGAACGCGGTCGGGCCCAGTGCCTCATGGCGCGTCAGGTGGCGTCATCGCCGACAGCATAGCGGGCGCCCGGCCGGTGACGGCAAGGCGCCGTGCGTTGCCTGGGACTAGTCGCCGCTGCGCGGGATGGCGAACCGGTAGCCGCGCCCGCGGACGGTTTCGATCGGCTTGAGCGTCCCGTCCGGATCCAGCTTCTTGCGCAAGCGGCCGATGAACACCTCGAGCACGTTCGAGTCGCGGTCGAAATCCTGCTGGTAGATGTGCTCGGTCAGGTCGGCCTTCGAGACCAGCTCGCCGGCGTGCATCATCAGGTACTCGAGCACCTTGTACTCGTAGCTGGTCAGGTCGACGTTCTGGCCCTCGACGCTGACCGTCTGCGCGGCGAGGTCGAGCACGACCGGTCCGCATTCCAGCGTCGGCTTGCTCCAGCCGGCGGCACGGCGTACGAGCGCGTTGATGCGCGCCAGCAGCTCCTCGACATGGAAGGGCTTGACCAGGTAGTCGTCGGCGCCGGTCTTCAGGCCCTCGACCTTGTCCTGCCAGCTCGAGCGCGCGGTGAGGATCAGCACCGGGAACTTCTTGCCCTCGTCGCGCAGGGACTTGATCAGCTCCATGCCCGACATCTTGGGCAGGCCCAGGTCGATGATGCCGAGGTCGAACGGGACTTCACGCCCCATGTACATGCCTTCCTCGCCGTCCTGGGCGGCGTCGACCGCATAGCCTTCGCGCTTCAGGCGTGCGGCCAGGGTTTCTCGCAGCGGCGCTTCGTCTTCGACGAGCAGGATTCGCATCGGGTCACTCCAGGCGGGGGGCCGGACGGCCACATGGCTCAAAGGTTGAATGCGGCCCCGTCGTCGCGGCGTGTACGGCGCGGCGGCGCGTCGTCGCGGCGCGGCGCGGGTTGCGCACGCTCCGCGCGCCGTGCGCGTTCGATCCGGTCGGCATGGTCGCTGGCCCGGTCTTCGCGTTCGCCCCGCGACTGGGGATCGTCCCAGTACACGCGGACGCGCCCGCGATCGTCGATGATCTTGACCCGGTTGACGTCGCGCCCGTCGAACTGCACGCGTTCGGCGCTGAGCACCTGGCCATTGGTGGCGCGCTCCACCCGGCGCACGGCGTCGGACAGCGCGCGGTGTTCGGAGGGGCGCATCGCTTGCGGCGCCTGGTCCTGCGCGTC
Source organism: Luteimonas sp. (assembly GCA_036675265.1). Taxonomy (GTDB): domain Bacteria; phylum Pseudomonadota; class Gammaproteobacteria; order Xanthomonadales; family Xanthomonadaceae; genus CAMPJU01. Next base: position 29,440 of record JAKFFJ010000057.1, on the reverse strand, counting down.
CCGGCCCTGTGCGCCCACGGGCAGCGACACGACCATCGCGAGGGCGAAGGCCAGCAGCGTGCGGGTGGGGTGGTGACGGGTCGACATGGGTCGGCGGGCTCGGGTGGGGGGTCGCGTCGGCTGGCGGTGGAGGGCAGGTCGCGTCCTGGCGGGCCCGCGGCACCATAGCGCAGGGCGGCCTGCGTGCGGGGCATTCTCGTGACGAGGCGGTGAATCGGGTCTGAAGTGGCCGGTCAGAAGACCTCTCCGATGCAGCACCGGAGCGAGCCTCCTGCGGCTTCGATCGCGTCCAACCCTACGCTGTGCAGGGTGAACCCCGCCCGTTCGAGGGCGGCCCGGGTGGCGGTTCGCAGGGACTCGGCGGCACCGCGGCTCATCCAGGCCTGGTTCCCGGCCAGGGCGATGGCATTGCCCGCGAACGCTGCCTTTTCCGTGGCGTCCAGGTGGATGGCGTGCGGGGCATACAGGTCCGAGATCGCCTCGACGACGGCCGGATCCACGAACCCGTCCGGGCAGGCCAGCACCGCGCGACCGGCCAGCACCGCCAGCACCACGTTCGCGTGGTACTCGCCTGGCGCCAGGTCGAACACCAGCGTCGCGCGCAGTCCCATCGCCTCGTGCACCAGGCGGGCGCCGGCCGCATCGCAGCGCTCGGACAGGCCGCAGAACCCCAGGCCGCGCACGCGGTCGACGACCATGGCGCCGGTGAGCTCGCACGGGTGTGGTTGCGTCGACAGGTCCACCTCGGCGTACCCCAGCACGTCGCCGAAGAAGGCGCGGATGTCGGCGCGCTCCGCTTCGCGCTGGCGCACGGGATGGCGCATGCGGCCCACCAGGTAACGGCCGGCGACGGTCGCGTACACGTTGTTCGGGAACAGCCCGTCCGGCGCACCGGGGTCGCCGGGGAAACAGATCGCCGGCAGCGCATCCGACAGCGCGCGGTGCAGGTCGCGGTGCTCGCGCAAGGCCGCCGCGGCATCGAACGCCTGCGACCCGGCCATGTAAAGGTTGTCGCGCGCCGACTCTTCCGCGAGCCGGAACCCGTCGGGCGCGACCAGGAACACGGCACGCGCGGTGGCGGGGCCGAAGTCGGCCGCCAGCGAGCGCGCCGTCGCGAGGAACGCCCCTGCATCGCGGGTGATCATGCGGCGCCCGGTGCCTGTTCGTCGGCGCCCGTCGTGCGTGCCAGCGCCTGCTCGACCAGCGACCAGTCCGCGCCGGGACGATGTGCGCCCTCGCTCAATACCTGGCGGAATGCGCGTCCGCCGCGCTCGCCCGCGAACAGGCCCAGGACGTGGCGCACGATGTGCTTGAGCTGCACGCCCCGGCCGAGCTGCGCCTCGACATGGGGACGCAGGCGACCCAGCAGCGTGGCGCGCGACAGCAGCGGCCCGTTCCACCAGGCGGCATCGAGCCGGTGCAGCAGGTACGGGTCGTGGTACGCGGCACGGCCGAGCATCGCGCCATCCGCGTGGGCCAGGTGCCCGGTGGCCTCGGCCTGCGTGGTGATGCCGCCGTTGACGACGACCTGCAGTCCGGGCCGCTCGCGCTTGAGGCGGTACGCCCACTCGTAGCGCAGCGGCGGGACGTCCCTGTTCTCCTTCGGGCTCAGGCCCTTGAGCCAGGCGTTGCGTGCATGCACCACGAAGGTCCTGCACCCGGCGGCTGCGATCGCGTCGACGAACGCACGGAACCGGTCGTAGTCGTGCTCGTCGTCGACGCCCAGCCGGCACTTCACCGTGACCGGCACCTCCCGCCCCGTGTCCGCGCACGCGTCGATCATCGCCGCGACCGCGTCCGCGACCAGCGCCGGCTCGCGCATCAGGCAGGCACCAAAGCGCCCGGCCTGCACGCGGTCCGATGGGCAGCCGCAGTTGAGGTTGACCTCGTCGAAGCCGTGGTTCGCACCGATGCGGGCGGCCGCCGCAAGCAACGCCGGGTCGCTGCCACCCAACTGCAGCGCCACGGGATGCTCGGTCGGGTCGAGCGCGAGCAGGCGACGGCGATCGCCGTGGATCACGGCATTCGCGTGCACCATCTCGGTATAGAGCCGCGCGTGCGGCGCCAGCAGGCGGTGGAACACCCGGCAATGGGTGTCCGTCCAGTCCATCATCGGTGCCACCGAGAGGCGGATCGCATCGGGCGCCACGGGGCTTGCGGTCCTGCCTGGCACTCGTCCTGCCTCGCTCCCGGGTCGATCGCCGATTATCCCATCGCCGGACGGGCGCAATGGCTAGCGCGGGGTGCCCGGCGACGGGTTCCAGACCATGTAGACGTCTGCACGCGCGTAATGCGACCCCGGCCGCGGCGCCGGCCGATGCTCGAACCCGACGCTCTCGTACAGGGCGATCGCCGTGCCCAGCTTGCTGCTCGATTCCAGGAACAGCTCGCGCCCGCCAAGGGCGTGGAAACGCGCCAGCGCCGACACCATCAACGCGCGCCCCAGGCCCTGTCCGCGGGCATCCGGGGCCACGGCCATCTTCGTCAGCTCGTAGACGCCGCCGCCTTCGTGCCTGAGCGCCACGGTGCCGAGCGCGCGACCGGCCGCATCCACCGCGAACAGCACCTGGCCGCCGTGGGCCAGGATGTGCACTTCGGGATTGGCGAGCACCTCCCGGTCGACGGGCTCCACCGTGAACCAGCGCTCGAGCCATTCCACGTTGAGGCGCTCGAAGTCGCCGCGCCACCGCGGCTCGAAATCCGCGATCCGCGCGCCCACCACCGGACTGGCTGGCGGCGTCTCCTCAGCCATGCGTCTGGTCGGGCAAGTGCACGATCACTGCGCGGCTTCCGTTTCCGGCGGCGCGACAGGTCCCGGCAATGGCCTGCCCCACCGGGTGTAGCTGGCCGCGATGCCCTCGGCGATCCGGTGGAATTCGGGCGAATCGGCTTCCACCCCGAGCCGGGTGGCCACCGCGCCCCAACCCGTGGAGTTGGCCGCGCGCCACAGGTCGAGCACGTGGCGGCACGGACGCCCGACGGCGCGGGCCAGCGCGCAGGCGTAGTAGATGTCGCCCGGCGCCCAGCGTTCGTCGGCGAGCAGCGCGTCGACCAGCGTCCGCGGGGCCGCGTGGTAGCGGACCAGCTCGTCGACGAAGGCCGCGCGGTAGCGGTCGCCGTACTGGTTGATGTCGGCCAGCCGCGCATCCATCGTCGGATCGCCCGTGCGCGGGTCCCATCCGAAGGCGAAGTCCTGCGCACGCAGCCCGGCCGCCGCCGCGGACAACGCCACGGCCAGCGCGAGCATCCCCGCGAAACGTCGTGTCGCCGACATTGCCGCCGCCCCCGTGCGTCCTGGAGAGCGAAGGGTAAACCGGATGCCGTCCCGCCCGCAGGACCGCGAACGCTGAACGCTGAACGCGAGGGAACCACGGCCGATGGCAGGCGCGTCACCCACGGGATTTAGACGCGCCCGTGACGGCGCCTTGCGTAACGTCGTTTCCGACGCCAACCCCGGCCATCCCGACCCACCAAGAAGCCGTCCATGAACGCCACTACCGCCCACGTCCGCAACCCCGCCCGGCTCGACCGGTCGCACCAGCCGAAGCATCGCCGCCGCGCGATCCTCGGGGCCGTCGCCGCGACGTTCCTGGGGCTGTACGTCCTGGGCGTGAGCTGGTTCGCGAACGAGCTGGGTTCGGAGATGGAGCGCAGCCTGCAGGTCGCGCCGGCCGTGCAGGACGTCGAACACCGCGGCTGAGCCCGCCGGTCGCTCCCGCTAGCCGGCCGCGACGATTCCTTCCAGGGCGCCGGGCAATTCCCCCGCATTGGCCACGGTCCGCAGACGCGCCGCATCCGGCGCGATTTCGGCTTCGGTCTCGTGCACCCAGGTGGCGTGGTAGGGCATGTGCACGCCCCAGCCGCCGATCGCCAGGACCGGCGCGATGTCCGAGCGCAGCGAATTGCCGATCATCGCGAACCGCGACGGCGGCAGGTCGAATTCCTGCAGCAGCCGCAGGTAGGTGGCCGGGTCCTTCTCGCTCACGATCTCGATGCGCCGGAACAGGTCGGCCAGCCCCGACTCGCGCACCTTCGCTTCCTGGTGGAACAGGTCGCCCTTGGTCACCAGCACGACCTCGTGCCTGGCGGCGATGGCCTCGACGGCATCGCGGATGCCGGGCAGCAGCTCGACCGGGTGGCGCAGCAGCGCCTTGCCCAGTTGCACGATCCGGTGCAGGTCCGCGGCGGCGATCCGCTCGCCGGTGAGCTCCACCGCGGCCTCGATCATCGACAGCACCATGCCCTTCACGCCGTAGCCGAACAGGGCGATGTTGCCCTTCTCGACCGCATACAACCGTTCGGTCACCCGTGCGTCGCCCAGGTCGATGTAGCCGCCGAGGATCGACTCGAAGGTGGCTTGCGCTTCGTCGTAGAAATCCTGGCTGCGCCACAGCGTGTCGTCGCCGTCGAACCCCACCAGTGCGATGCCCGTGCCCATGGGCCCATTGGAACACGTGCTAGGTTGCGGCCACTGCGGCCACGTCCGGGGGAAGGACCGCGATGCAAGGACCATCGAAGCCGGTCGGCGCCCCGCCTGCGCCGCCCCGGGCCCTGGCGCGCGAGGTCGGTCGCTGGCAGCTGGTCGGCCTGTCGATCAACGACGTCGTCGGCAGCGGCATCTACCTGTTGCCGGCCGCGGCCGCGGCGCTGCTCGGCCCCGCCAGCGTCTGGGCCGTGCTGGTCGCCGGCGCCGCCGCCACGCTGCTGGTCCTGTGCTACGCACAGGCCGCGAGCCACTTCGACCAGCCCGGGGGCGGCTACCTGTATGCACGCGAGGCATTCGGCCCGTTCGTCGGCTTCGAGGTGGGCTGGATGCTGCTGCTCACGCGCGTGGCGACCGCGGCGGCACTGGCCAACGGCCTGGCCGCGGCCGTGAGTCATTTCTGGCCGGCGGCCGGCGGCGGCGCCGTGCGCGTGGCGATCGCCACGACGGCGATCGGCGCGCTGGCCTGGCTCAATGTCCGGGGCGTGCGCGGCGCCGCGCGGACGGCCGCGGTGCTGGCCGTCGCGAAGCTGCTGCCACTGGTCCTGTTCGTCGGCCTCGGTGCGCTGGCCGCGGGCGCGCTACCCGCCGGTCCGTCGCTCGCCGCGTTGCCCGCCGGCGACCTCGGGCGCGCGGCCCTGCTGCTGCTCTTCGCCTACGCGGGCTTCGAGAACATGCCCGCCGCCGCGGGCGAATACCGGAATCCGAAACGCGACGTGCCCTTCGCCCTCGTGTCGATGATCGCGATCGTGACCGTGGTCTACGTCTCGGTGCAGTGGGTCGCGCTGGCGACGCTGCCGGGGCTGGCGACGTCGGCAACGCCGCTCGCCGACGCAGCGGCGCGCTTCGGCGGCACGTCGCTGGCCTGGATCCTGACCATCGGCGCCGCGGTCTCCATCATCGGCACGGCCAACAACACGTTGCTGCTGGGCCCGCGCTACCTGCATGCGATGGCAGCCGACGGCTACGGTCCGCGCGCGCTGGCAGCGGTGCATCCCCGCTACCAGACACCGGGCGCGGCGATCGCGGTGCTGGCGCTGGTGTCGCTCGTGCTCGCCTGGTCGGGTTCGTTCGTGCAGCTGGCCCTGCTGTCGGTGGTGGCGCGCCTGTGCACCTACATCACCACCGCGGCCGCGGTCCTCGTGCTGCGCCGGACGGGCCGGGGCCTGTCGTTGCCGGGCGGGCCTGCGATCCCGGTGGCGGCCCTGCTGCTGTCGGTGGCCCTGCTGGCCAGCGCCACCCCGCGCAACCTGGCGGCGGCGGCGGTGGCCTTGCTGGCCGGCGCCGTGGTGTACCGGTTCCGGCGCGCGCCGGAATAGAAAAGCGGGGCCGCGCATGCGCGGCCCCGGACGGCATCGACGCTTGCCGGTCAGCGCGACGGATCGAGGTCCGCCTTCGCCCTGGCGCGGAATTCCGCATCGCTGACGAAGCCGTCGCCATCGACGTCCATGGCCTCGAACGACGCGTCGAAGCCCGCGTCGACTTCGGCCTCGACCGCGCTGATGCGGCCGTCGCCGTCGCGGTCGAGCTCGGACCAGACGCCACGCATCGCGGCGGTCGAATGCGCGGCCGCCTGGGCGGCACCCTGCGCGCTCGCGTCGGCCACGTGGCCGGCGTGGGCATGGGCGCGGTATTCGGCATCGCTGACGAAGCCGTCGCCATCGGTGTCGACGGCCTCGAACATGTCGCCCAGCATCTCGTCGGCATCGGCCTCCGCGAGGCTGATGCGGCCGTCGGCATCCACGTCGAGCTCCGCCCACACCTCGCGTTGCGTCACGGCGGCATGCGCCGCGGCATTCGTGGTCGCCTCGACTTCGGTGTCGCGGATGTCCTGGCGTTCGGCGCGATCGCGCAGGCGTTCGACGCGGTCGCGGGTCCGGTCCACCGCGCGGTCCATCGTGCGGTCGACCGCACGGTCCGCGGCGCGGGTGGGCAGTTGCGCGGCGGCGTTCGCGCGCGCGCCGACGTTGCGGTCGACGAGTTGCGCCGACGCCAGCGGCGCGGCGAGGGCGGCACACAGTCCGACGGTAAGCAGGTTGAGGTTGCGTGCGTTCATGGGGGTCACTCCGTGTCTGGTGGAAATCCCTGTGCGAGGGATTTCGCGGAGCATCGGTGCGACCGCCTGAGCCGGCACTGACTTCGCGCCGCCGGAAAACACGCGGTTTTCACACGTCGCAGGCTTGGCGGCGTCACGCCGATGCGTAACGTGCGGCGCCTCCGACCCAGCGATCGATCAAGGCATCCGTGATGCCGGGTGCACCTGCCAGCAGGGCGTCCGCGAGCGCGTGAACCCGTGGCAACAGGTCGGCGTCGCGCGCCAGGTCGGCGAGCCGGAACGCGGCCAGGCCGGTCTGGCGCGTGCCCAGCAATTCGCCCGGGCCGCGCAGGGCCAGGTCCTTCTCGGCGATCACGAATCCGTCGTGTGTCTGGCGCAGGATTTCCAGCCGCTGCCGGGCGAGCGCGGACAGCGGCGGCTGGTACAGCAGCACGCAGCTCGACGCCTCGCTGCCCCGCCCGACGCGTCCGCGCAGCTGGTGCAATTGCGACAGCCCCAGGCGCTCGGCGTTCTCGATGACCATCAGCGACGCGTTCGCGACATCGACGCCGACCTCGATCACGGTAGTGGCGACCAGCACGTCGAGCCCGCCGTCCTTGAACGCGCGCATCGTCGCGTCCTTCTCACGGCCCTTCATGCGCCCGTGCACCAGGCCGACGCGCAGTTCCGGGAGCGCTTCGGACAGGGTTTCCCACGTGCGTTGCGCGGCCTGCGCCTCGATCGGCGCCGCGCGCGATCCCGGTTTCGCGGCGTCGGCGGGCTCGTCGATCAGCGTGCAGACCCAGTAGGCCTGCCGGCCTTCCGCGCACGCCGTCCGGATACGCTCGATCAGCTCCGGGCGACGCCCCGCGCCAAGGGCCGCCGTCTGCACCGGCGTGCGACCGGGAGGAAGCTCGTCGATCACCGAGACGTCCAGGTCCGCGTAGGCGGTCATCGCCAGCGTGCGGGGGATCGGGGTGGCGGTCATGACCAGCTGGTGCGGCACGATGCCCCCCGCCTGGCCCTTGTCGCGGAGGGCGAGCCGCTGGTGCACGCCGAAGCGGTGCTGTTCATCGACGATCGCCAGGGCAAGGTCCGAAAACACGACACCTTCCTGCATCAGGGCGTGCGTGCCCACGACCACCTGCGCGCTGCCGTCGGCGACGCGCTTCAACGCCTCGGTGCGCGCGCGGCCCGTCACCTTGCCGGCCAGCCAGGTGACGTCGATGCCCAGGGGTGCCAGCCAATCGCGCAGGTTTGCCAGGTGCTGCGTCGCCAGCAGTTCGGTGGGGGCCATCAGCGCCGCCTGGTGCCCCTGCTCCACCGCGAGCATCGCAGCGAGCGCGGCGACGACCGTCTTGCCGCTGCCGACATCACCCTGCACCAGCCGCAACATCGGCCGCGGCATCGCCAGGTCGGCGCGCACCTGCGAAAACACGCGTTGCTGCGCGCCGGTCAGCGCGAACGGCAACGCATCGCGCAAGCGGGCGGCCAGCGTGCCCGGTCCGTCCAGCGACGCGGCGCGGTGGCGCTGCAGGGCGATGCGCTGGCGACGCAGGCCCAGGTGGTGCGCGAGCAGTTCCTCGAGCGCGAGCCTGCGTTGCGCCGGATGCGTGCCGGCGAGCAGTGCCCCCACGTCGACGTCGCGCGGCGGGCGGTGGACCGCCAGCAAGGCCTCGCGCAATGTCGGCAGCCCGAGTGGCGCCAGCAACTCGCCGGGAACCAGTTCGAGCGCGGACTCGTCGGGCAGGCGGTCGAGCGCCAGCCCGATCAGCCGCCGCAACGTGGCCGGACCGATGCCTTCGACCGCCGGATACACGGGATCGAGCACCTCGCCCAGGTCCTCGTCGGCATCCATCACGCGGTAGCTGGGATGCACGATTTCCAGCCCGCGCTGGCCGGGGCGCGGCGTGCCATAGCAGCGCAGCCGCGTGCCCGTCGCGAACTGCGCCACCTGTGCCGCGCGGAAGTGGAAGAAGCGCAGCACCAGCGTTCCGCCAGACGCGTCGCCGATCGCGACCCGCAGCATCGGGCGGAAACGGAAGCCCCTGTCCACCGCTTCGACCACGCCCTCGACCTGCGCGGCGACCCCGGGCTGCAGCGCGCGGATCGGCGTGATGCGCGTCCGGTCCTCGTACTGCCGTGGCAACTGCAGCCACAGGTCCTGCAGCGTGGACAGGCCACGCGCGGCGAGCTTCTCGCGCACCTTCGGGCCGACGCCCGGCAGCACGCCGATGGAGGTCTCGCCGACCGGCGCCAGCGCGGGAGCGGGTCGGTTGGCGCGGGGCATCAATCGATGGCGAGGACCGCGTCCACCTCGAACGCCGCGCCCTTGGGCAACGCCGACACGCCGATGGTCGAACGCGCGGGATATGGCGCCTCGAAGTATTCGGCCATCACCGCGTTGACGGCGCCGAACTGGCCGAGGTCCACCAGGTACAGCCCGAGCCGCTGCACGTGCGCCAGCGAACCCCCCGCCGCCTCGCAGACGGCCGCGAGGTTGTCGAACGCACGGCGCACCTGCGCCTCGAACGCGCCGGCGACCAGTTCGCCGGTCGCGGGATCCAGCGGGATCTGTCCCGACAGGTAGACGGTGCGTCCACTGCGCACGGCCTGCGAATACGGGCCGATCGCCGCGGGGGCGTCCTCGGTGTGGATGGCGATGCGGGGCATGGCGGCGCTCCTGGCGTGACCGGTGGAACGATAGCCCAGGGTCAGAGCCGCTGCACGCCGTGCACGGTGCCGAGCCGGCGCACGCGGCGGATCACCTCGGCCAGGTGCTTGCGGTCGCTGACCTCGATGGAGAAGCGCATCACCGCGACGTTGGCGTCGCGCTCGAGGTATTCCACGCCGTCGATGTTGGATTCGGCCTGCGCCACCGAGGCGGCGACCTGCGCCAGCACGCCCGGGCGGTTGTCGACCTCGATGCGCAGGGCGGCGTGGAAGTCGCCGGACACCTGCCGGTCCCACCCGATGGCCAGCCAGCGTTCCGGCGACTTGCGGTAGTCGGCCACGTTCGGGCAGTCCAGGCGGTGCACCACGATGCCCTTGCCGGCGGTGTGGTAGCCCATCACCTCGTCCCCGGGGATCGGCAGGCAGCAATTGGCGAAGCTGACGACGCCACGCTCGCTGCCGGTGATCAGCAGCTTGTCGCCCGGCAGCGGCACGGTGTCCTCGGCCAGCGCGCCCGCCGCCGAGGCCTGGCGGGCGAGTGCCTGCGCGACCTGCGCGGGCATCCGGTTGCCGAGCGCGATGTCGGCGAGCAGGGCTTCCAGCCTGGGGAACCGGTGCTCGGCCAGGTAGGCATCCAGGCGACCGGCCGGCAGGCGGTCCAGCGACGTGTCGCGCAACTCGAGTGCGCGGTCCAGCATCCGGTGTCCGACCTGCACCGCGTCCTCGTGCTCCAGGTTCTTGAGCTGGTGGCGGATCGCGGTCCGCGCCTTGCCGCTCACCACCACTTCAAGCCACTGCGGCTTCGGCGCGGAGGACTTCGCGGTGATGATCTCGACGCGCTGGCCGCTGGCCAGCTTGGTGCGCAGCGGCACCAGCTTCTTGTCCACGCGCGCGGCGACGGCATGGTTGCCGACGTCCGTGTGCACGGCGTACGCGAAATCGATGGCGGTCGCGTTGCGCGGCAGTGCCAGGATGTCGCCCTGTGGCGTGAACAGGTAGACCTCGTCCGGGAACAGGTCGACCTTGACGTTCTCCAGGAACTCCAGGGACGACCCGGTCGCGCGCTGGCTCTCGACCAGGTTGGCGATCCAGGCATGCGCGCGCGCCTGTGCGCTGTTGGGTGCCTCGCCGCCGTGCTTGTACGACCAGTGCGCCGCGATGCCGCGTTCGGCGATCAGGTCCATGCCTTCCGTGCGCAGCTGCACCTCGATCGGCGATCCGTACGGCCCGAACAGCACGGTATGCAGCGACTGGTAGCCGTTGGCCTTCGGGATCGCGATGAAATCGCGGAAGCGGCCGTCGAGCGGCTTGAACACCGAATGCACGATGCCCAGCGCGTGGTAGCACTCGGCGACGGTGCCCACGACCACCCGGAACCCGAACACGTCCATCACCTGGTCGAAGCTCTTGCCCTCCCCGCGCATCTTCGAATAGATGCTCCAGGGCGACTTGATCCGGCCGATCAGTCGGTGGCGCAGGCCTTCCTTGGTCAGGCGCTGCGCCAGTTGGGCCTCGATGCGCGCGAGCGCTTCCCGTCGCACGAGCGGCTGCGTCCGGATGCGCTTTTCGAGCACGGCGTGGCGCCACGGATGCAGCGCGCGGAACCCGAGGTCCTGCAACTCGGACTTGATCAGGTTCATGCCCAGGCGCTGGGCGATCGGCGCGTAGATCTCCAGGGTCTCGCGGGCGATGCGCCGGCGCGTCCCGGGCGCCTGCGCCCCGAGCGTGCGCATGTTGTGCAGGCGGTCGGCGAGCTTGATCAGGATCACGCGCAGGTCGCGCGCCATCGCCAGCAGCATCTTCCGGAAACTCTCGGCCGCCGCTTCCTGGCGGTCGCGGAAGTGCAGCTTGTCCAGCTTGGTGACGCCGTCGACCAACTCGGCCACGGTCTCGCCGAACTCGGCGGCGATGGCCGCCTGGGTGAGCGGCGTGTCCTCGATGGTGTCGTGGAGGATCGCCGCGATCAGGGTCTCGACGTCCAGCCGCATCTCGGCCAGCACGCCGGCAACCGCGACCGGATGGGTGATGTAGGGTTCGCCGGACTTGCGGCTCTGCCCGGCATGCGCGGCGGCGCCGACGGTCCAGGCGCGGCGCAGCAGGGCGCGCTGGTCATCCGGGAGGTAGTCGGTGGCGGCCTCGAGGGCATGGACGTACTCGGGCAACGCCTGGCCGTCCGCGGCGCCGGCGACGGGCGCGTGCGGGGCGGTCTTTTCGGCGGTGCGCGCGGACTTCCGGGGCATCGGGCCAGCGTATCAGGCAGCCCCGCCCCAGAACACGAACGGCCCCGTTTCCGGGGCCGTCGGGATTTCATGCCAGTTGCGGCGGCGTGCGCCTACAGGTCGTCGCCCTTGGACATGTCGTCGTCGGCGACCACCTCGGCGGCGGCCCATTCCAGGGCCTCCCGCTCCTTGCGCTCGCGCTCCGACTTGTCGACGGCGTCGATGAACTCCTGGTCGATGACGCGGGCCGCGATCTCGCGCAGGGCCAGCACCGTCGGCTTGTCGTCGTTCTCGCTGTTGTCGAGCTTCGGCTCGACGCCGTTGGCGAGCTGGCGCGCGCGCTTGGCGGCCATCATGACCAGTTCGAAGCGGTTGTCGACCACTTCCAGGCAATCTTCGACGGTGATGCGGGCCATGCAGTGCTCCAGGAGGCTGCCCGTTGGGCGCCAGGGAAATCGGGGGGAACCGGGGATTGTACCGGCCACCCCGGTCTTTCCGCAAGCTTTCCTTTGGAATCAGTCGGTTGCGGCCTGGCCGGGCTCGGCCAGCAGCGCCTCCAGCAACGCGGCATGGCGCTGCTGCTGGGGCTCCCGGCGCAACCGGCTGGACGCGAAGATCGTGCAAAGCTCCCGGACCGCGGTGCCGAAGTCCTCGTTGACGACCAGGTAGTCGAACTCGCCGTGGTGGGACATCTCCTCGCGGGCGGCCGCCAGGCGCCGGGCGATGGTCTCCTCGCTGTCCTGGCCGCGCTTGCGCATGCGCTGCTCGAGCGCTTCGGTCGACGGCGGCAGGATGAACACGCTCACGGCGTCGGGGACCTGTTCGCGCACCTGCCGCGCACCCTGCCAGTCGATTTCCAGCAGCACGTCCTTGCCCGCGGCCAGTTGCGGCTCGACCGACTGGCGCGCCGTGCCCTTCCAGTCGCCGTGGACCAGCGCGTGCTCGAAGAAGTCGCCGGCCGCGACCATCGCCTTGAACGCATCGGCGTCGATGAAGTGGTAGTGCTCGGCATGTCGCTCGCCGGGGCGCGGGGCCCGCGAGGTGAACGAGATCGACAGGCAGATGTGCGGGTCGCGGGCCAGGCACGCATTGACCAGGCTGGACTTGCCCGCGCCCGAGGGCGCCGCCACGATGAAGAGGGTTCCACGGCTCATTCGATGTTCTGCACCTGTTCGCGGACCTGGTCGACCAGCACCTTCAGCTCGACCGCCGCGGCCGACGTCCGTGCGTCCACCGACTTGGATCCCAGCGTGTTCGCCTCGCGGTTGAATTCCTGCAGCAGGAAGTCCAGGCGCCGGCCGACCGGGTCGTCCTGGCGCAGAACGCGTCGCAGCTCGAGGAGGTGGCTGTCGAGGCGATCGAGTTCCTCGTCGACGTCGAGCTTCTGCAAGGCGAGCACGAGCTCCTGTTCCAGCCGCCCCGGATCGGCCGGCTGGGCGAGGTCCGCCAGCCGTGCCTCCAGCCGCGCACGCTGGGCGTCGCGGATGGCGGGGACCAGGCCGCGGACCTGCGCCGCGATCGCGCCGATGCCTTCGGCGCGCTCGGCGATCGCCGCGGCCAGCTGCGCGCCTTCGCGTTCACGCGCGCGGACGAAGCCGGCCAGCACCGAATCCAGCAGCGCCATGGCGTCCGATTGCAGCGCGGCGGGATCGGCGGCCAGGCCCTGCACCAGCCCCGGCACCTGCAGCAATGCGCTGAACTCGACGCGCAACATGGGGAAACTCGCATGCAGGTCGCGCGCGAGCCCGGCAAGCTCGTCGGCGCGGACCGGATCCAGCCGCAGGCCTGCCCCGCCTTCCGGCGCCCGCAGCCGCACCACCAGGTCCAGCTTGCCCCGCGCCACGCGCTGTGCGATGCGTTCGCGCATGGCCGGTTCCAGGGCGCGCAGTTCCTCCGGCAGCCGGATCGCCACTTCCAGGAAGCGATGGTTGACCGCGCGCAGCTCGCACCCGAGCTGGCCGCCCTCGGTCGCCCGTTCGCCCGAGGCGTACGCGGTCATGCTGCGGATGGGCATGCGTTCTCCGAAGACGTAGCCCGGGTAAGCGTAGCGCACCCGGGGGCGGCCTGCGGCCTTGCCCGGGCTACACTCGCCGACCCCCGCCGGATGCTTCCACGATGACCGACCTCCTCCGCCCCAGCGGCCGCGCGCCGGACCAGTTGCGCCCGGTCACGCTCACCCGCGGCTACACGCGGCATGCGGAGGGCTCGGTGCTCGTGGCCTTCGGCGACACCCGCGTGCTGTGCACCGCCAGCGTGGACAACCGCGTGCCGCCGTTCCTGCGCGGCAAGGGCGAGGGCTGGGTCACCGCCGAGTACGGCATGCTCCCGCGCGCCACCAACACCCGCAACGACCGCGAGGCCGCGCGCGGCAAGCAGGGCGGGCGCACGCTGGAGATCCAGCGCCTGATCGGCCGCGCCCTGCGCGCCTGCGTCAACCGCAGCGCGCTCGGCGAGCGCACCATCACCCTCGACTGCGACGTGCTGCAGGCCGACGGCGGCACCCGCACCGCCGCGATCACCGGCGCCTACGTCGCGCTGGTCGACGCGGTGCGCTGGCTGCAGGCGCGCAAGGAACTCGCGCGCGACCCGATCCTCGGGGCCGTCGCAGCGGTGTCGGTCGGCATCTTCCGCGGGGTGCCGGTGCTGGACCTGGACTATGCCGAGGACAGCGCCTGCGACACCGACATGAACGTCGTGATGAACGACGGGGGCGGCTTCATCGAGCTGCAGGGCACCGCCGAAGGCCATGCGTTCCGCCGGGCGGAACTGGACGCGATGACCTCGCTGGCCGAGGCCGGCATCGCCGAACTGGTCGCCAGGCAGCGCGAGGCGCTGGCCGGGTGAACGCCGGGCCCGCCCGCGGGGCGACCCGCGCGCCGGCGCGCATCGTCGTGGCCAGCGGCAACCTCGGCAAGCTGGCGGAGTTCGAACGCCTGCTCGGCGGCACCGGCATCGCGTTCGTCGCGCAGGGCGAGCTGGGCGTGGACGACATCGAGGAAACCGGCCTGACGTTCGTCGAGAACGCGCTGCTCAAGGCACGCCACGCCGCTCGGGCCACCGGCCTGCCGGCACTCGCGGACGATTCGGGCCTCTGCGTCGATGCGCTGCAGGGCGCGCCCGGCCTCCATTCCGCGCGCTACGCCGGGACCCACGGCGACGCCGCCGCCAACATCGCGCGCCTGTTGCGCGAACTCCAGGCCGTCCCGGATCCCGCCCGCGGCGCGCACTTCCACTGCACGCTCGCGCTGCTCCGGCACCCGGAGGATCCGCGCCCGCTGCTCGCGCAGGGCGAGTGGCACGGCCGCGTCCTCCATGCCCCGCGGGGCGCGGGCGGCTTCGGCTACGACCCCGTCTTCCTCGACCCGGCGACCGGGCTCACCGCCGCCGAACTCGATCCGGACACCAAGGCCCGCACCAGCCACCGCGGCCGCGCGCTGGCGAAGCTCCGCGACGCATTCCACGGCGCCTGAGCCGCCCGATGCTGACGCTGCCGCCCCTGTCGCTGTACGTCCATCTCCCGTGGTGCGTCCGCAAGTGCCCCTACTGCGACTTCAATTCGCATGAGGCCCGCGGCGCCCTGCCGTTCGACCTGTACATCGATGCGCTGGTCGCCGACCTCGACCAGGACCTGCCCCTGGCCTGGGGTCGCACCGTCCATAGCGTCTTCTTCGGCGGCGGCACGCCCAGCCTCTTCCCCGCGGACGCCATCGACCGTTTCCTGCAACAGGCCAGCGCGCGCCTGCGTTTCGCCCCGGGTTCCGAGATCACCCTGGAGACCAACCCGGGCACCGCGGAACACGGCCGCTTCGAGGACTACCGCGCCGCGGGGGTCAACCGGCTGAGCTTCGGCATCCAGAGCTTCGACGACGGCTGCCTGCAGCGGCTCGGCCGCATCCACGACAGCGTCACCGCCGAACGCGCCGTGCGCATGGCCCAGGACGCCGGGTTCGACAACCTCAACCTGGACCTGATGTACGCGCTCCCGGGCCAGGACCTCGCGATGGCGGCGCGCGACATCGAGCGCGCGCTCGACCTGCAGCCCGCGCACGTGTCCCACTACCAGCTCACCCTCGAGCCGAACACGGTCTTCGCGGCCCGCCCGCCGGCGGGAATTCCCGCGCACGACGAGGCGTGGGACATGCAGGAGCAATGCCAGGCCCAGCTCGCGGACGCGGGCTTCGCGCAGTACGAGGTGTCCGCCTACGCCCGCCAGGGCCGCGAATGCCAGCACAACCTCAACTACTGGCGCTTCGGCGACTACGTCGGCATCGGCGCCGGCGCGCACGGCAAGCTGAGCCTGCCGGCGGGACACCCGTCGGCGCCCGACGACACGCGCGATGCGCACGGCGGCACGATCCTGCGCCGCTGGAAGTCGAAGCATCCCGCCGCGTGGCTCGCGACCGCCGGCAGTGCGGCCGCGATCGGGGGCGACGAATGGCTGCCGCCATCGCGCCGCCCGTTCGACTACATGCTCAACGCGCTGCGCCTGGTCGAAGGGTTTTCGCTGGACGCCTTCGAGGCACGGACCGGCCTGTCGCGCGCGGCGATCGCGCCGCGACTCGCCGACGGGATCGCGCGCGGGTGGCTGGAGGCGGAAGGCGACCGCATCCTCCCGACCGAGCTGGGCCGGCGCTTCACCAACGACGTCGTCGCCCTGTTCCTATGACCTGGCGTCGCAGGACGCCAGGCCGTTGCGCTGGAACAGCACCGGTTCGGGCTTGTGCAGCACGTACCCCTGCGCGTAGTCCACGCCGATCTCGGCCAGCACGTCCAGGGTCTGCGGGCTCGTCACCCACTCGGCGATGACCTCCAGCCCGCGCTGGTGGCCGATGTCGGTCACCGCGCGCACGATCGCCTGGCTCATCGTGTCCGTCGCCAGGTCGCGGATGAAGCTGCCGTCGATCTTGATGATGTCCACCGGGAGGTTCTTCAGGTAGCCGAACGAGGACATGCCCGAGCCGAAGTCGTCGAGCGCGATCTTGCAGCCCGCCTCGCGCAGCTGCCCGATGAAGCGGGTGACCTGGGCGAGGTTGCGCACCGCGACCGTCTCGGTGATCTCGAAGCAGACGCGGTGCGGCGCGATGTCGTGCTCGAGCATCAACTCCAGGATGCGCTCGGCGATCGCGGCCTCCTCCAGGCTGGCCGCCGACAGGTTGATGGTCGCCAGTTCCATGTCCGGCCCGTCGCTGTGCAGCGCGTCGAAGTTGGCCAGCACGGTCTCGATCACCCAGCGGTCGACCATCGACATCAAGCCGTACCGCTCCGCGGCCGGGATGAAGGCGCCGGGCATCACCACGCGCCCGTCCTCGTCGCGCAGGCGCAGCAGCAACTCGATGTGCGGGCCACGGTGCGACCCCGCGGCGAGCGGCGTCAGCTCCTGGTAGTCCAGCAGCAACCGGTTCTCCTCCACCGCCCAGCGCAGGCGGTTGGCCCACTCCATTTCGCTCCGGCGCTGGACCGTCTGGTCGTCCTCGGCCGAATAGAAGTGGACGCGGTTGCGGCCGCTCTCCTTGGCCATGTAGCAGGCGGTGTCGGCCTGCGCGAACAGGTCGCGCAGCGTGATGTCCGGCCGCTCGATCATCACTACGCCGATGCTCGCGCTGATCGCGTAGCTGCGCTGCTCCCACACGAACATGTAGCCGTCGATGCGCTCGCGCAGCCGTTCGGCGACGTGCTGCACCTCGTCCATGTCCTGCACGTTGGCGGCAAGCACGCCGAACTCGTCGCCGCCCAGGCGCGCCAGCACGTCGCCACCGCGCAGCTGCTCGCGCATCACCCCCGCCAGTTGCGTCAGCAACTGGTCGCCGGCGATGTGGCCGGAGGTGTCGTTGATCAGCTTGAACTGGTCCAGGTCGATGTACAGCAGGGCGCTTGCGGGGGCGCCGGCCGCCAGGTCGACCAGGATGCGCTCGACCCGGCGCTCGAACTCGCGCCGGTTGTAGAGTTCGGTGAGCGCGTCGTGGCTGGCCTGGTAACTCAGCAGCTCGGTGAGCTGGCGCTGCTCGGAGATGTCGGACGCCACCATCAGCAGCTTGCCCCGGCCGCCGAACAGCACCGGGCTGATCGACACGCTGGCCCAGAACCGGTCGCCGCTCGCGCTGCGCAGCACCGCCTCCACGTTGCTGCATTCGCCCTCTTCCGACCGCAGCCGCGCGCGCAGGGTCGCATCCTCGAACAGGGAGAACAGCTCCAGGCCGCCGACCGCGTCGCCCAGGCGGGCGCGCGCGGCCTGGTTGGCATAGGTGACCAGCCCGTCGTCGCTGTTGGCCAGCAGCACCAGCGCCGGCAGCAGGTCGTTCAGCGCGCGGAAGCGTTCTTCGCTCTCGCGGTAGCGCCGGCTCATGCGCCAGCCCAGGTTGAGCGCCCGCCGCCGCGTGGTGGCGACCGACCACACCAGCAGGGCCAGCAGCGCACTGGCCAGCAGCCCGGGCAGCAGCAGGCCCCAGGCCATGCCCGCCGCCGCGGCGCCTTCCAGCGCATGCATCTTCAACCGCCAGGTGCGCCCGCCGAATTGCAGGTCGCGCTGGAACTGGTAGCCGCCCGCTGCGTCCGCGTGCTCGCCCGGGTGCGAGTCGTACAACGGCACGAGCGTGTTGCCGGTGATGTCCGATACCGTCACGTGCAACTGCCCGCGGGCATCCTCGGTCAGGCTCTGCTCGATCAGGTCGCCGGCACGGAACGACACCGCCAGCGACCCGCGCATGCGGTCGCGTCGTTCCTCGATGTCCGCCGGCGGCGCACCCGGCGTGTAGACCGGCAGGCGCAGCGTGACCCCGTCGGCCACGGCTTCGACCGACTGGTCCAGCCGGAACGGCGCGGAGACCGCGGCCTGGTCGGTGTCGCGCGAGCGCAGCAACGCGTCCAGGTTCCCGGGCTGGGTGTTCACGTCCAGGCCCAGGATGCTCCGGTTGCCCTCGACCGGCGCGACCAGCTCGGTGATGTAATGGTCGCCGCCCGCCTTTGGCACGCGCCGCGCGAAGGCCACCGCCTGCAGGCTCGGGAATACCTCGCGCGGGCGCAGGTTCTCGTACACGTTGCTGAATTCGCGCGGGCTGACGTCCGTCGAGGCCAGGTACAGGCTCTGCAACGCGCGCACCATCAGCTCGCAGGCGAGCAGTTCCGAACGCAGTGCCGCGGGCGCGCCCTCGGCGACGGCGACCAGCGTCTTGTCGTGCTCGGCCTGCATCCGCGCCTGCTGGACGTTCGCCGCCCACAGCGTGCAACCCACGCCGAGGACGAGCACCAGCACGCTCCAGACCCAGGCAGGAATGCCCAGCGGCGCGTCACCACGAGACTCCGGGTCGGCCTGCGGGTCCGGCCCGAATCCGTCAAAATCCGTAGACGCCCCCAAAGGTTGCCCCGATGACCACGACCGACGTCGCGATCTTATACCGCCAGCACCTCGACATCGTGCGCGAAAGGGCCGACGCCGCGCTGGCCCGCGGCCGGTTCGAGCACCTCCTGGTGCCCGCCGGGACGCGGCACTACCAGGTGTTCGACGACCGCGACTACCCCTACGCCGCCAACCCCCAGTTCAAGGCCTGGGCGCCGCTCACCGACATTCCCGGCAGCTGGCTGGCGTACACGCCCGGGCACCGGCCGAAGCTGGTGTTCCTGCAGCCCTTCGATTACTGGCACGTCGTGCCCGCGACGCCGTCCGGCTACTGGACCGAGCACTTCGACATCGTCGTGATCCGCACCCCGGAAGAGGCGCTCCGGCAGCTGCCGAAGGACGCCACGCGCTGCGCCATTTTGGGCGAGCCGCAGAGCGCGATCGGCGCGTATGGCGCCTACAAGCCGAACAACCCGCCCGCCGTGGTCAACTACCTGGAATACCACCGCGCCTACAAGACGCCCTACGAGATTGCGATGATGCGTCGCGCGACGGCGCGCGGGGTGCGCGGCCATCGTGCCGCGGAGCGCGCGTTCCGCGCGGGCGCCAGCGAGTTCGGCATCCACCTGGCGTACTGCCAGGCGGCCGGGCAGGATGCCAACGACCTGCCGTACAGCAACATCGTCGCGCTCAACGAGCACGGCGCGGTGCTGCACTACACCGATCGCGACCGGCTGCCGCCTCGGGACAGCCGCAGCTTCCTGATCGATGCCGGCGGCAGCCATGCCGGATACGCCTGCGACATCACGCGCACCCACGCCGCCGATACGGGCAGCGAGTTCCAGGCGATGATCGAGGCCGTCGACGCCGCGCAACTGGCGATGTGCGCGCAGGTGCGCGCGGGCTTCGACTACCGCCAGCTCCACCTGGACGCACACCTGGCGCTGGCCGGCGTGCTGGCCGACTTCGGCGTGATCACCGTGCCGCCCGACGTGGCGGTCGAGACCGGCGTGAGTTCGGCTTTCTTCCCGCACGGGATCGGCCACGGCATCGGCCTGCAGGTCCACGACGTGGCCGGCTTCGCCGCATCCGACGCGGGCGGCACGATCGACAAGCCGGAGGGGCATCCGTACCTGCGGCTCACCCGCGTGCTGGAACCGGGCATGGTGGTGACCATCGAGCCGGGCTTGTACTTCATCGACATGCTGCTCGACGCGCTCAGGGAAAAGGGCCTGGGGCCCAGCGTCGACTGGGCGCGCGTGGATGCGTTCCGCCCGTACGGCGGCATCCGGATCGAGGACGACGTGGCGTGCACCGACGCGGACCCGGTCAACCTGACCCGCGAGGGCTTCCGGGACGCGTGACCCGCGCCGGCCCTAGCCGGCCATCAATGCCTCGATCTCGTCGGCGCTGCGCGCGAGCTTGCCGGTGAGGACCTTGTGGCCGTCCTTCGTGACCAGGACGTCGTCCTCGGTCCGGATGCCGATGCCGCGCCACTTCGCGGCCACGCGGGTGTCGCCCGGCGGGATGTAGAGGCCGGGCTCGATCGTGAACACCATGCCCGGCTCGAGCAGCCGCGACTCGCCATCGATCCGGTACTCCCCGACATCGTGCACGTCCAGCCCGAGCCAGTGCCCGGTCTTGTGCCGGTAGTAGCGCTTGTAGGTGCCGTCGGCGACGTTCCGTTCCAGCTTGCCCTTGAGCAGGCCCAGGCGCAGCAGGCCCTCGGTGAGTGCCTCGACTGCGGCGTGATGGCCGGCTTCGTACGGCACGCCGGGCCGCGCCTGCGCCAGGGCCGCGGCCTGCGCTTCGCCCACGAGGTCGTGCAACTCGCGCTGCGCCTTGCTGAAACGCCCGTTGGCCGGGAACGTGCGGGTGATGTCGGCCGCGTACCCGCGATACTCCGCGCCTGCGTCGACCAGCACCAGGTCGCCGTCGCGCACCGGTGCGTCGTTGGCCACGTAGTGCAGGATGCAGGCATTGGCCCCGGCGCCCACGATGCTGCCGTACGCGGGCACCGCATCGTGCATGCGGAACGTGTACTCGATGGCCGCCTGCAGCTCGTACTCGCGCATGCCCGGGCGCACCGCGCGCATGGCCGCCTGGTGGGCGGCGATGCTGATGTCGGCGGCGCGCTGCATCAGTTTCACTTCATCGCGCGACTTGAACAGCCGCAGCTCGTCGAGCAGGTGCCCGAGTTCCAGGAACTCGTGCGGCGGCTGCGCGCCCTGCCGCACCTGCGCACGCACGCGATTGAGCCAGCCGATCAGCTTCAGGTCGAACTCGGCGTCGCGGCCGAAGTGGTAGTACACGCGCGACCGACCCTCCAGCAGGCCGGGCAGGATCTCGTCGAGGTCGGCGATCGGATACGCGTCGTCCATGCCGTGCAGCTCGACCGCGCCTTCCGGACCGGCGCGCGGACCATCCCAGCCTTCGCGGTCGGGATCGCGCTCGCGGCAGAACAACAGGGCCTCGCCATGCGCGCGCCCCGGCACCAGCACCAGCACGGCCTCGGGCTCCGGGAAGCCGGTCAGGTACCAGAGGTCCGAGTCCTGGCGGTAGGGGTAATGGGTGTCGCGGCTGCGGATGCGTTCGGGCGCGGAGGGCAGCACCAGGATGGCGTCGTCGCCGGCCATGCGCATGAGTTGCCTGCGCCTGCGCGCATGGGCCGTGGCGGGGATGCCGGGATGGCCCGCCATGTCAGTGCATGCTGCGGCGGTGGCGCCCGGCGAGGACGCAGTCGCCATGCAGCAGCAGGGTGGCGACGCGGACGAACTCCTCGATTTCGGCCAGCGCGGCTTCGTCCTCCTGGTCGCCGTCTTCCTGGGGCGTCGCCATCGCCAGCCTGGCGAGGTCCTCCAGCGCTTCGGCGCTCTCGTCCGACAATTTGGGATCCGCGCCCGAGGCCAGCCCGAACGCGCCCAGGAACCCGCGGCACCAGTCGAACAGCGCGCCGCTGCGCTCGGCCAGGGGGGCGTCGCTGTCGGGCAACAGCAACTCGAACCCGAAGTCGCGGTCTTCCAGCTGGGCTGCGCTGGCCGCCAGCAGCTGGTCGAGTGCGCCGCCCGGCGGTGGCGCCGGCTGCGCGTCGTCGGCCATCACCCGTCCCAGCCAGCCCGGCCCGGTCGCGCCGCCGCCGGCAAGCCAGCCGCAGATCGCCCCGTGCAGTTCCGGCACGGGCATCGCCAGCGACAAGTGCGCCGCCTCGGCGGCGACGTCGGGAAGCGACGGGAGTTCCTGCGAAGGAGTCCGCTCGGGCATCGGCGGGCACGCGAGGCGACGGGGGTGGCAAAGTGTAGCAATGGTCCCGGCCCCGCCGTGCACGCGCGGCTACACTGCGCTGTCGCATCCCGTACCGCGGTGACCGTGCGCTTCCACGTTTCCCCGACTGCCATCGTCCTGTGGCTGGTGGGCCTGTCGCTGGCAGGGGCGTCGCCACGCGCGGACGCGACCGTGCGCGACTTCTACTTCAAGCGGCTCGGCACCGAACAGGGGCTGGTGCAGAACACCATCACCGACCTGGCCGAGGACGCGCAGGGGTTCGTGTGGGTGGGCACCCAGGGCGGCCTGCACCGCTACGACGGCGTCCGGTTCCACGCTTACCGGCACGACCCCAACGATCCCGCGAGCCTGCCGGACAGTTTCGTCACCGCGCTCGAGGTCGAGCCGCGCGTGGCGCTGTGGATCGGCACCTATTCGCAGTACGTCGTGCGGCTGGACCTGCGGACCGGGGAGTTCAGGCGCTATCCGCCCTCGGCGGGCGACGCGTCCCGGCATGTCCGCAGCCTGCTCGTCGCCGACGGGCAGGTCTGGGTCGGCTCGGGCGGAGGCCTCGAGCGCCTGGACCCGCGGACGGGCAAGCGCGTGCGCGTGGTGCGCCTCGACGGTGCGGGCAGCCAGGCGCTGGTGCGCGACGGTGGCGGCACGCTCTGGTTCGGCAGCCGCGCGGGGCTGTACCGCGTCGACGGCGGCGGTGGCAGTGCCAGGCGCATTGGCGGCGCGCTCCCGGTGACGGCCCTGCTCGTCGACGCGACCGACCGGCTGTGGGTCGGGCGGAGCGATGGGCTTTACCGGCTCGATGCCGATGGCCGCACCCTGCAACGGGCGTGGCCCGGGGCTGGCGCACCCGGCGCCGGCGTGCGTGCGCTGGTGCAGGCGCCGGACGGCAGGCTCTGGCTGTCGCTGGCGGGCGAAGGCCTGTTGCGGTTCGACCCGCGGGCCGGCACCGTGCAACGCATCCGCGAGAACGCAGCCGTGCCGGGGAGCCTTCCGGAATCGTCGATCGGCACGCTGCTGGTCGATCGCAGCGGCCAGCTCTGGGTCGGCGGCCAGATCCGCGGCGTCGCCGTCACCGATCCGGAGGGTGCGCGCTTCAGTTACCTGGTCGACACGGCACCGGCGTCCCCGGTCGCCGCCAGCAGCGTGCGCGCGGTGATCGAAGGCGACGACGGTGCCTTGTGGGTCGGCACCGACGCCGGCCTGCTGTTGCGCCATTCACTGGACGGGAAAGGATTCCAGGACGTCGGCGCCCTGCTGCCCCCGGGCTGGCACGCTGCCGACGGCGCGCCGGGCGGCGCGCGGATCATGGGCTTCGAGCGCGCCGGCCCCCACCGGCTGTGGCTGGCCACCACGCGGGGGCTGTTGCTGCTCGACACACGGGCCCGCCGGATCTCGCGCATCGAGCCGACCAACCGGACGATGCCCGGCCTGCGCAGCATCGACCGTGCCCGGGACGGCACCCTCTGGCTGGGAAGCAACGGCGACGGCCTGTTCCGCTTTCGTCCTGACATCGGGTTGCTCCAGCCGGTCGCGGCCGGCGGGGACATCAGCGATGGCCTCGTGCACGCGGTGGAGGTCGACCGGCGCGGACGGGTCTGGTACGCGACCAGCGATGGCCTCGGCCTCCACGAACCCGCGATGCAACGCACCCGTCGGTTCCGCCACGGCATCGACGACCCCGCGAGCCTCGCCGGCGACCTGGTGCGCGCGTTGCACGAAGCCGCGGATGGCACGGTCTGGATCGGCAGCCACGCGGGGCTGAGCCGGGTGCGCGAATCGGGTGGCGGCATCGCCTTCGACCATCCCCTGGCGCTGGCGCTCCAGGACCGCGCGGGGCCGACGGTGTACAGCATCGTCGGCGCGCCGGCCGGCACGCTCTGGCTCGGCACCAACAACGGCATCCTCAGGTTCGAGCCGGGTGCAGGCGCCGGCCGCGGACGCGTGCGCCAATACGGCCTGTCCGACGGGCTGCAGGACGTCGAGTTCAATGGCGGCGCGGCCACCGTCCTCCAGGATGGCCGGGTCGCGATGGGTGGCGTCAACGGGCTGAACCTGTTCGATCCCGCGCGGATCGGCGAGAAGGCGTACGACGCGCCGCTGCGCCTGCTCGGGGTGCGCATCGGCGCAAATGCGCCACGCGACGGCACGGTGCTGTGGCAGCCGGAACGACTGGTCGTACCGGGTGACGCGGGCATCGTACGGCTGCGCGTCGGGGCGCTCGACCATGCCGCGGCTTCACCCATCCGCTATCGCTACCGCATGCACGGGTTGCACGAGGACTGGATCGACAACGGTTCGCTCAACGACATCACGTATACGGGGCTGCCGGCCGGGACCTACGCGTTGCAGGTGCAGGCCACCGGCCGCGACGGCACATGGAACCGGGATGGCCTCGCGCTGCCCGTGGTGGTCGAGCCGCCGACGTGGCGGGAACCGTGGTTCCTGGCCGCGTATGCGCTCGCGGCGCTGTTGCTTGTCGCGATCCTGGCCGGTGCCTGGTTGCGGCGGCGCGCGCGCGAGCGCGGCTATTTCCGCCAGATCCGCGAGCGCGAAGAGCGCCTGAAGCTCGCGCTGTGGGCCTCCGGCGAGCAGTTCTGGGACTACGACCTGGTGCGCGGGGCCTTGCACTGGATGCGCGGCGACGATTCCGCGGGCCCGATCCCCGGCATCGGCACGCTGACCTCGAGCGCGGACGAGCACCAGATCCACCCGGACGACCTGCCGGAGGTGAAGGAGCGCATGCGCGAGCACCTGCGCGGCCACCAGGGCCTGTTCCTGTCGGAGCACCGGGTGCGTCGGCCCGAGGGCGGCTGGACCTGGATCCGCACGCGCGGCCGGGTGGTCGAACGCGACGAGGAAGGACGCGCGCTGCGCGTCGCCGGCACGGCGCGCGACATCAGCATCAGCCGCCGTGCCGAACGCGAGCGGCGGATCGCGACCGAGGTCCTGCGCAGCATGACCGAGGCGGTGACGGTGTTCGACCGCGACTTCCGGTTCGTCTCGGTGAACCCGGCCTTCGCGCGGATGACCGGCTACCAGCAATCGGAAGTGGTGGCGCGGCCGACCGACCTGCTCGACAGCGGGCGCCACGATCCCGGGTTCTATGCGACCTGGCGTTCCGAGCTGAAGCGCCATGGCCGCTGGTCGGGGGAGATGTGGCAGCGCCGCAAGGACGGCGAGGAATTCCTGTGCTGGCTGCAGAGCAGCGCGGTGCTCGACGCCAACGGCAAGCCCGTCCACTACGTGGCCGTGCTCACCGACATCACCGACCAGAAGCGTGCCGAACAGGAGCTGCGCTACCTCGCCAACTACGACACGCTGACCGGCCTGCCCAACCGGGCGCTGCTGTCCGAGCGCCTGTCGCGCGCGATCGTGCGCGCGCGTCGCCAGCAGGCGCGCATCGCGTTGCTGTTCCTGGACCTGGACCGGTTCAAGGACATCAACGATTCCCTCGGGCACGCCGCGGGCGACAGGATCCTGCGTGCCGCTGCCGTGCGGCTGCAGGAGATCGTCGGGCGCGAGCACACCGTCGCCAGGCTCGGCGGCGACGAGTTCACCGTCGTCCTGGAGGGCATCGGTAGCGGCGAAGCCGCCGAGCGCGTGGCGCGCGACCTCATCGCCGCGTTCGAGACGCCCCTGGAGATCGATGCGGACCTGGACGTCACCATCTCCCCGTCGATCGGCATCAGCCTCTACCCGGACAACGCCCTTGCCCCGTCCGACCTGCTCAAGCATGCCGACACGGCGATGTACCAGGCCAAGGCCGCGGGCCGGCGGACCTGCATGCGCTACGCCGAATCGATGGACGTGCAGATCCGGCGTCGCGCGACGATGGCCGGCGCGCTGCGCAAGGTGCTCGACCGCAACGAACTTTCGCTGGTCTTCCAGCCGCGGCTGTCGCTGCCGCAGGCGCGGATCACCGGCGTGGAGGCGCTGCTGCGCTGGGACAGCGCCGAACTGGGCAGCATCCCGCCGGCGCAGTTCATCCCGCTGGCCGAGGAAAGCGGGCTGATCCTGGAGATCGGCGGGTGGGCGCTTCGCGAGGCATGCACGACGCTGCAACGGTGGCGCGCGCAGGGCCTGGACCCGCTGGCGATGTCGGTCAACGTGTCTTCGCTGCAATTGCTGCGGGGCGACCTGCCCGCCGTGGTCACCCGGATCCTGGCCGAGACCGGCCTGCCCGCCGATGCGCTGGAGCTGGAACTGACCGAAAGCGTGATCATGGCAGGCGGCGAGCACACGATGGCGGCGCTGCAGGCGTTCCGGCGGACCGGCGTGTCGCTGGCGATCGACGACTTCGGCACGGGTTACTCGTCGCTCGCCTACCTCAAGCGCCTGCCGATCACGACCTTGAAGATCGACAAGGAGTTCATCGACGACCTGACCCGCGACCCGGACGACGAGGCGATCACCAGCACCGTCATCGCCATGGCGCATTCGCTGGGGCTGGTCGTGGTGGCCGAGGGCGTGGAAACGCCGGCGCAGGTCCAGTTCCTGCGCGAACACGGCTGC
The DNA here is from genome assembly GCA_036675265.1 of Luteimonas sp. Taxonomy (GTDB): domain Bacteria; phylum Pseudomonadota; class Gammaproteobacteria; order Xanthomonadales; family Xanthomonadaceae; genus CAMPJU01. Next base: position 2,906 of record JAKFFJ010000057.1, on the reverse strand, counting down.
GACGAGGTCCAGGGCTTCTGGCTGGCGCCGGCGATGCCGCCTGACGAGTGCCTGTCGTTCGTCCGGCGCTGGGTGCCATCCACCCCCGGCGACACCGGGCCCTGACCGGCCGCGCGCCCTGGCCGGCGCTCCTTGACCCGCACTGGGGCGCTGCCTATCGTGCCGCCATGGATGCAGACGACACCAGCGCCCGGTTGCTCGCCCTGGCGGCACGCGTGGAGGCGCTGGCCCTGCACGCGCAACGCCTGGCCGACGAGAACCGCAGCCTCCGCGCGCAACAGGAACAGCTTGCGGGCGAGCGCTCGCAACTGCTCGCCAAGAATGAACAGGCGCGCACGCGGGTCGAAGCGATGATCGCCCGGCTCAAGTCGCTCGAGCAGAACACGTGAGGCACGCATGAGCAGCAGCACCAGCGAGCCGGTCATCATCCGCATCCTCGACCGCGAATACACGGTGGGGTGCGAGCCCGACCAACGCGACAGCCTGTCGACCGCGGCGCGGCTGCTGGATGCGCGCATGCGCGAGATCCGCGGCGGCAACCGGGTGGCGGCGCTGGACCGCGTCGCGGTGCTGGCGGCACTGAACCTGGCACACGAGCTGCAGCAGCTGCGCGACGATGCGCAACGCCGCGACCGCGACGTGCGGCGTGCGCTGGATGGCGTCGAGGCGCGGCTGGACGCGTTGCTCGACTGAATCGCCGGCATCGGCGCGACGGACGGCCATGCGCGAGGGCGATGTTTCGCTATACTTTTACTGCGTCCTCTGCTGTGCCCGACGGCGTGTGCAAACATTCGCCTTGGCCCTTAATGACGACCACGGGGATGCAGCGGTTGCCCGGAGTGCAGGTCCGCCTTGTAGCGGGAAGCCCGACGGCCACCAGGCATTCCCACTTGAACCCCGGGTTCAAGGTCGTTTCGCGCGCATCGTCATGGCGGAGGATGTTCCTTCTTGGAGAAAGCCCGCACCCGTGCGGGCTTTTTTCATGGCCGTCGCGCGGTTAGCGTAGGGGCATGCCGACATCCACCAACGAGCGTGCCGCGTTGCGCGCCGACCTGCGCGCCCGCCGCCGCGCATTGCCGCCCGCCGAGCGCATCGCCGCCGCCGAACGGTTGGCCGGACGGCTGGCCGCGCTGCCGTTCATGCCCCGGTCCGGCGCCGTCGCCGGGTACTGGGCAATGGACGGGGAAATCGCGTTGCACGCATGGCAGTTGCGCCTCCCGGACGCCGTCGACTACTGCCTTCCCGTGTTGCACGAGGACGGCCGCCTGCGCTTCGCGCCATGGCGGCCCGGCGAGCCGCTGGCGCCCAACCGGTTCGGGATCCCGGAGCCGGCCGTCGGCGACGACGCGTTGTTGCCGGGCGCGGCGCTCGGGCTCGTGGTGTTGCCCCTGGTCGGTTTCGACGCGAGCGGCCAGCGCCTCGGCATGGGGGCCGGCTGGTACGATCGCACGTTCGCGTTCCGCCGCGGCACGTCCGGCGCGCCCTGGCTGGTCGGCGCGGCGTTCGCGGCGCAGCAGGTCGACGCGCTCGCCGCGGAACCCTGGGACGTCCCCATGGATGCCCTGTGCACCGAGCGCGACACCTTCCTGTTTCCACCGGAGGCACCGGCAGCGTGAGCACGCGCAAGCGCCATTGGCTGATGAAATCGGAACCCGGCGATTTCTCGATCGACGACCTCGAGCGCGTCGGGACCGAGCCATGGACCGGCGTGCGCAACTACCAGGCGCGCAACTTCATGCGGCAGATGAAGGTCGGCGACGGCGTCCTGTTCTACCACTCCAACACCCAGGTGCCTGGCATCCATGGCATCGGCGAGGTGGTGGCCGAGGCGTATCCGGACCCCACGCAGTTCCAGCCGAGGTCGAAGTACCACGACCCGAAGGCCACCCGCGAGGAGCCGCGCTGGTTCCTCGTCGACGTCGGCTTCGTGCGCAAGCTGGCGCGGGCGGTCACGCTGCAGGAAATCCGCGAACACGCCGGTGAACTGGGCGAGGACTTCGAACTGATCCGCCGGGGCTCGCGACTGTCGGTGCTGCCGGTTTCCGCGGCGCAATGGAAGCTGCTGCTTTCACTGGAATGACAGGAGCGGTGCCATGAGCGAAGCCAAGCGGCTTGCCGGCGAAAAGGCGATCGACTACGTCGAGGACGGCATGGTGGTCGGCGTCGGGACCGGGTCGACGGTCGCATTCTTCATCGATGCCCTCGCCCGTATCCGCCACCGGATCGAAGGCGCGGTTTCCAGCTCCTCGCAAAGTACCGAGCGGCTGCGCGCCCACGGCATCGAGGTGCTGGAGCTCAACAACTGCGGGACATTGCCGCTGTACGTGGACGGCGCGGACGAATGCGACCCGGGGAAGTGCCTGGTCAAGGGCGGCGGCGCCGCGTTGACGCGGGAGAAGGTGATCGCGCAGGCGAGCGAGCGCTTCGTGTGCATCATCGATCCCGCCAAGCGGGTGCCCGTGCTGGGTCGCTTCCCGTTGCCGGTGGAGGTCATCCCGATGGCACGCAGCCTGGTGGCCCGGGAACTCGTGGCCCGGTGCGGCGGCCAACCCGTCTGGCGCGAGGGCGTGACCACCGACAACGGCAACTGGATCCTGGACGTCCACGGCCTGGCGATCGAGGACCCGGTCGCGCTGGAGCGGGAGCTCGAGCAGATCCCCGGCGTCGTCTGCACCGGCCTGTTCGCCCGTCGCCGCGCAGACGTGGTGATCGTGGGCGGCGAGCCGCCTGTCGTCCTGTAGCAGGATTATCTGCGGCATTATCTGCGGATTATCCGGCACGTAAATCGGGCGCAAGAAAAAACCCCGGCTTCAGGCCGGGGTTTTTGGTGTAGATGCTCAGCGATGACCTACTCTTGCATGCGGATGCACACTACCATCGGCGCGGCTGCGTTTCACTTCCGAGTT
>JAKFFJ010000083.1:0-3415 GCA_036675265.1 Luteimonas sp. | reverse complement strand
CGAGGTCGAGGACGCCGGCAACGACGAACTGCAGCCGAGCGTGGCGCAGCTCACGCGCGGCCACCTGCACGCGGGCGCGGAACGCATCGGCCGGCTGGTGCAGGTCGACCAGAAACCGATCGGCCGCACGCCGCGCTCCAACCTGGCGACCTATACCGGCCTGTTCGACCACGTGCGCAAGCTGTTCGCGGCCACGCGTGGCGCGCGCGCGAAACGCTTCGATGCCGGGCGCTTCTCGTTCAATGTCGCCAAGGGGCGCTGCGAGACCTGCGAGGGCGAGGGCTTCGTCAGCGTCGAACTGCTGTTCATGCCCAGCGTCTACGCGCCGTGCCCGACCTGTCACGGGGCGCGCTACAACGCCGCCACGCTGCAGGTGACGTGGAACGACCGCAACATCGCCGAGGTGTTGCACATGACCGTCGACGAGGCCTGCGGCTTCTTCGCCGCCGAGCCGGCGGTCGTCCGGCCGCTTTCACTGCTGCAGGCGATCGGCCTGGGCTACCTGCGGCTGGGGCAACCGGCGACGGAGTTGTCCGGCGGCGAAGCGCAGCGGATCAAGCTCGCCACCGAACTGCAGCGCAGCCAGCGCGGCAACTCGCTGTACGTGCTCGACGAGCCCACCTCGGGGCTGCACCCGGCCGACGTCGACAAGCTGATGGCGCAACTGCAGGGGCTGGTCGATGCCGGCAACACCGTGGTGGTGGTCGAACACGAGTTGCGCGTCGTCGCCGCCAGCGACTGGGTGATCGATGTCGGACCCGGCGCCGGCGAGGCCGGCGGGCGCATCGTCGCCGAAGGCACGCCGCGCGACGTTGCCCGCGACAAGGCGAGTCGCACCGCGCCCTACCTGCGCGCGTTGCTGGGCTGAGCGCGCCTGCGCCACATCACCAGCTGCCCGATCACCGCGGTGAGCAGGATGATGGTGTTGGTGACGATGAACACCCAGTTGTGCAGCAGCCAGCTGTAGGCGACGAAACCCAGCGAGGCGAGCATCTGGCCGGCGAACAGCCAGCGCGATACGCCGCTGGCGTTTGGGTCCTGCGCCTGCGTCCAGATCTGTCGCGAGAGGGTGGCAACGAGGATGGCCGAGGCGGCCCAGCCGATCAGGTCCGGATTCATGGTGTGGCTCAACGTCAGTCGGTGGTCGATGGTCGAGCATGGAGGGCGGGGCGTGCCGTGCGGGTGAGCTTGGGTGCGTCGGCCGCGCGCGCGGCACGGCATGCGTGATCAGGACATCCTGTTCACCGGCGCCTGCGCATAACGGCGGCATCGGCCGGGCGCGTGCGTCCGGTCTCTCGAGGAACAGGCATGGCCGCCGCAACCAGGACGTCGCGTCGCACGCTCAAGGTCGCGACCTTCAACATCAACGGCATCCGCTCGCGGCTGCCGCACCTGCTGGCCTGGCTGGAGCGCGAGGCACCGGACATCGTCTGCCTGCAGGAACTCAAGGCGCGCGACGAGCAGTTCCCCGCCGCCGAGATCGAGGCGGCCGGCTACGGCGCGTTGTGGCACGGCCAGGCGTCCTGGAACGGCGTGGCGATCCTGGCGCGCGACAGCGAGCCGGTGGAAAGCCGGCGCGGCCTGCCCGGCGAGCCGGGCGACGACCATGCGCGCTACCTGGAGGCGGCGGTGCAGGGCGTCATCGTCGGCTGCCTGTACCTGCCGAACGGCAATCCGCAGCCCGGTCCCAAGTTCGACTACAAGCTGCGCTGGTTCGATCGGCTGAACAAACACGCGGCGACCCTGTATGCGAGCGGGCATCCGGTCGTGCTCGCCGGCGACTACAACGTGGTGCCGACGGATTTCGACATCTACGACCCGAAGTCATGGCGCCGCGATGCGCTGCTGCAGCCGGAGACGCGCGAGCGCTACGCGACGCTGCTGGCACAGGGCTGGGTGGACGCGCTGCGCGCGCTGCATCCGGACGAGCGCATCTACACGTTCTGGGATTATTTCCGTCAGCACTGGCCGCGCAACGCCGGCCTGCGCATCGACCACCTGCTGTTGAACGATGTGCTGGCGCCGCGGCTGCTGGCCGCCGGCGTGGATACATGGGTGCGCGACCTGCCCAAGGCCAGCGACCACGCGCCGACCTGGATGACGCTGCGATCCGCCCCCGCGCGGCGCAGGGGGGCGTCGTGACACCCCCATTCACCTTGGCTGGGTAGGATCGGACCGTTGTCACCCCCACAGGAGTGCGCCATGTCCGATGAAAATCCCAAGACGCCACTCGACCACGTCAACGACACGCTGTCGCAGCTCAAGGAGATGCGGCACTACTCCAAGAACAACGTCGAGATGCTGACCCGCGAGTGGCTGTTGTTCGACGGCGAGCTGAAGAAGCTGGAACGGGCGGACAAGATCGAATCGCTGATGGTGCGGCAGGGCGAGTTCCACGACGCGCTGGAAGCGGTGATCACCGACCTCGAAGAGCTCAGGACCGAACTGCAACCGCCGCCGCCGGAGGAATGATGTTGCCGGCGGACGCCTTGTCCCCGTCTAGACGCCTGCGGGCGTAGATGTAGTCATCCCACGTCGAGCGGTGGGCGAGATGAAGACATTTGCGGCACAGCGGAGGCAGATGATCGAGCGGCAGCTGGCCGCGCGCGGGGTACGCGATCCGTGGGTGCTGGCAGCGATGCGCGAGGTACCTCGCGAGATGTTCGTCGACGATGCGATGCGCGATTACGCCTACGAGGATTCGCCGCTGCCGATCGACGCGCAGCAGACGATTTCGCAGCCCTACATCGTGGCGTTGATGGTCGAGGCGGCGCAGCTGCACCCCGGCGACCACGTCCTGGAGATCGGTGCCGGTTCCGGGTATGCCGCGGCGGTCATGGCCCGCATCGCGGGGCACGTGCATGCGATCGAGCGCCATGCGCAGCTGGCCAGGCTGGCGCGCCGGCGCCTGTTGCTGCTGGGCTACGACAACATCACGTTGCGAACCGGCGACGGCAGCGGTGGCTGGCCGGACGCGGCGCCGTTCGACGCGATCATCGCGTCCGCAGGTGCGCCCCGGGTGCCGGACGTGCTGCGCCGGCAACTGTCGATCGGCGGGCGCCTGGTGATTCCGGTCGGCGACAGCGAGCGGCGCCAGCGTTTGCTCAAGCTGGTGCGGACCGGCGAGGACAGCTGGAGCCAGGAAGCCCTTGGCGACGTGCTGTTCGTGCCGCTGATCGGCGAGTACGGCTGGCAGGAGCATGGTTCTCAGGACCATGCCTCGCAGGAGCATGGCGGCACTGCGCCAGCCGCATCGCATCGCGCGGAGGGACCGCAGGCCGAATCCGATGAGGGCTGGCGGCGCCGGAACGACACGCACTGAGGACTGGCAGTGCCTGCGTATCGGTCGCCGGGTGCGGACACGGACGTGCCGTGCTCGCGGGCTGGCCGGACACGAGGCAAAAAAAAGACGCCA
>JAKFFJ010000037.1:0-3438 GCA_036675265.1 Luteimonas sp. | reverse complement strand
CTACTCCAAGAACAACGTGGAGATGCTGACGCGGGAGTGGTTGTTGTTCGACGGTGCGCTGTCGAAGCTGAAGCAGGCGGAAAAGATCGAAGGGTTGATGGTGCGCCAGGGCGAATTCCACGACGCGCTGGAAGCGGTGATCTCGGACCTGGAGGAGCTCAAGGTCGAGTTGCAGCCGCCACCGCCGGAGGAGTGATGCTTTCCGCAGGTCGCTGCAGTCTTTTCCCCGCGTAGACACCACTGGGAGTAAAGGTGGTCACCCCACATTGACGGGTGGGTGACATGAAGACGTTTGCAGCGCAGCGGCGGCAGATGGTGGAACGGCAGGTGGCCGCGCGCGGAGTGCGCGACCCGTGGGTGCTGGGCGCGATGCGCGACGTGCCGCGCGAGATGTTCGTCGGCGATGCGATGCGCGAGTACGCCTACGAGGATTCGCCGCTGCCGATCGACGTGCAGCAGACGATCTCGCAGCCCTACATCGTGGCGTTGATGATCGAGGCGGCGCAGCTCCGCCCCGGCGATCGCGTGCTCGAGATCGGTGCCGGCTCCGGTTATGCCGCCGCGGTGATGGGCAGGATTGCCGGGCACGTGCATGCGATCGAGCGCCATCCGCAACTCGCGCGGCTGGCGCGCCGGCGCCTGCTGCTGCTGGGCTACGACAACATCGAGGTGCGCACCGGCGACGGCAGCGGTGGCTGGCCGGAAGCCGCGCCGTTCGACGCGATCATCGCTTCGGCCGGCGCGCCGCGGATTCCGGACGTGTTGCGCCGGCAACTGTCGATCGGCGGGCGGCTGGTGATGCCGGTCGGCGACAGCGAACGGCGGCAGCGGTTGCTCAAGCTGGTCCGGACCGGGTGGGAGAGCTGGAGCCAGGAAGAACTTGGCGACGTGCTGTTCGTGCCGATGGTCGGCGAGTTCGGCTGGCGGGAGCGCTCGGAGGAGCGCTCGCAGGAGCGCTCGCAGGACCAGGACGAGCCGGGTGGAGCGGCAGGGCTTGGAGCGGAGCATGTTGAAGTGGAGCATGTTGAAACAGAGCGTGGTGACACGGAACGTGTTGAAACAAAACGTGTTGAAACAACACGCGTAGACCCGGCACGCGCTGAACCGGTGCGCATCGAACCGGCACGTGCTGCGCCGGCATCGCGACCAGCCGCGTCCGCGCGTGACGCGAAGGTGTCGATCCCGGCCCTGATCGCCGCCGCTGCCGAACCCTTGCCGGCATTCGACGATCCCGCCTTCGGCCGCATGTTCGACCGCTTCGCCGACGCGCGGGTGGTGCTGCTGGGCGAAGCCAGCCACGGCACCTCGGAGTTCTACCGCGCACGCGCGGCGATCACGCAGCGCCTGGTCGAAGCGCACGGCTTCCGCATCGTAGCGGTGGAAGCCGACTGGCCCGATGCCGCCGCGGTCGACCGGCATGTCCACCACCGGCCGGCGCGCGCGGGCGCAGCGCCGCCGTTCCAGCGCTTCCCGACGTGGATGTGGCGCAACGCCGAGGTCGATGCGTTCGTCGCATGGCTGCGCGCGCACAACGACGCGTTGCCGGCGGCGCAACGCACCGGGTTCTACGGACTGGACCTGTACAGCCTCAACAGTTCGATCCGGGCGGTGATCGATTACCTCGACCGGGTCGATCCGGAAGCGGCACGCATCGCGCGCCAGCGCTACGGATGCCTGGCGCCATGGGCGGACGAACCGGCCGGGTACGGGCACATGGCGCTGAGCGAGGGCTATGCGCTGTGCGAGCGTCCGGTCACCGAGATGCTGTTGTCGCTGCTCGACAAGCAACTGGAATACAGCCGCCACGGCGGCGAGCAGTTCCTCGACGCCAGCCAGAACGCACGGCTGGTGCAGAACGCCGAGGCCTACTATCGCGCCATGTACCACGGTGCGGCCGATGCCTGGAACCTGCGCGACACGCACATGTTCGAGACCCTGCACCATCTGCTCGATGCCGGCGGTACGGATGCGCGTGCGGTGGTCTGGGCGCACAACTCGCATATCGGCGACGCCCGCCATACCGACATGGGCCGTGCGCGTGGCGAACTGAACATCGGCCAGCTCTGCCGCGAGGCCTTCGACACGCAGGCGGCATTGATCGGCTTCGGCACCCATGCCGGCACGGTCGCCGCGGCCAGCGACTGGGATGCGCCGATGCAGGTCATGTCGGTCAATCCGTCGCGCGCGGACAGTTACGAGCGCCTGTTCCATATGGCGGGCGAGCACGCACCCGGCGCGGCGCGCAGCCTGCTGGACCTTCGCGAAGGCGAACTGCGCGAAAGCGCACATCAGCAGGTGCGCGACGCGCTGCTGTCGTCGCGACTGGAGCGTTTCATCGGCGTGATCTATCGCCCGGACACGGAACGATGGAGTCATTACGCCACGGCTTCGCTACCGCTGCAGTTCGATGCGTGGACGTGGTTCGACCGCAGCAGTGCGGTGTCGGCGCTGCCGGCCGGCCATGGCACGGGGATGCCGGATACGTATCCGTTCGGATTGTGATGGGGTGTGGCGTTTACGGCGGGTGGGGTTATCGGGCGGTCAACGCGATGTCATCGACATCATCATCGGGGGCGAGACCGTCCGGCATGCGCGATCCAGGACGAAGACATGACACCGCATGACACCGCCCATTGACCGCCGCGACCCGGCTGCGCGCACGCTCAGCCGCGGGCGCTGCTTCCTGTACGTGCTGCCGTGGGCGTCGCCGGAGGACGTGCTGAAGCTCGGATTCTCGCGCGATCCGCTGGAACGCCTGCAGGCGTTGCACCCGCGCTACTTCGAGGTGTTCGACCTGGAGCGGGCGTTCCTGGTCGAGACCGAGACCGTGCGCGACGCACGCGCGCTGGAACTGGAACTGCGGCGCACGCTCGTGGCACACAACGCACCGGCGCCATTGACCGTACGGCGCGCGGCCGCAGGCCATACCGAGTGGTATCGCGGCGCGTTCGCGCAACTCGCCGAAGCGCGCGTGGAACTCTCGGCGCGCGGCTACGTGCTGCACGATCCGTTGTGGTCGTGGTTGCACGAAGCGCTGATGGCGCGCGCCGACCGGTTGTTTTCCTGGACGCAGGCGATGCTCGGTCCGGAAGAACTGGAATGGCCTGTCGCGACGACGCCTGGCCAGCGCGCGGTGCGCGACGTGCTCGATGCATGCGCGGCACTCGATATCGCCCTGGAGCCGGTGTTGCCGGAAGCGGTGTTGCGCTGGTATCGGCAACTGCACGGGTGACATGCAGGTAACGCCGTGATCCAGCCCGCGGAATCCAGCCCGCGGAACTCAGCCCGCGGAACTCAGCCCGCGGAACTCAGCCGGCGCCGCTCGCACGCACGCTGCGACGGATCGCCAGCACCTGGTCGCCGGCGTGCTGCGCGACGAACGCGAAGGCATGGAGCTCGACTTCGGCCTCGACTTGCCGGCGCATCTCCTCGGGGAAC
>JAKFFJ010000021.1:0-3449 GCA_036675265.1 Luteimonas sp. | reverse complement strand
GTCCACCGCCAGCGTGCCAGTGCCGGCCGCCTTGTCCAGCGTGACCTGCCCGCTGCTGCGGTTGAACTTGCCACGCCACACCGACACGCCCATGTGGTCGGCCTCGAAACTGGGGAAGGTGTGGGCCGGATCGATCTCGTACGTCACCGACCCGGCTGCGGCGGGCAGTGCGACCAGGGCGGACAGCAGGACAGGCAGGACTTTGGGGAAGGACATGGCGGTGCTCCATCGTTGGCGGGAATGACCGTGTGCCGGTCTCTTGCCAGTGCGACGAACGGGGGTGGGCTGGATCGACACCGGCTGGAAACCCACGGCCCGGTGTTCGAGACACCGTTGCACCTGCGGGGGCGGACGTCGCTACGTCGCATCAGCCGCAGGCGTCATGCGCCCGTCCACCGCGAGTTACGGAGACCATGCGGCGCAGCAATGCCCCATTGTGGGATCGCGCCCCAAGCGGGCTGTCAGTCCGCCTTCCCCGCCGCAATCAGACACTCGTCCGGCCCATCATCGCCGCCGCCATCGGCTACCGCCTTGCTGGCGCGATGCAGCGTCGTGGGTCGCGGACAGTGGTACTCCAGTTCGATGGTGCCGTAGGCCTTGGGCATGTTCATGTACTGGAACCAGCCGCCGAACAACTCCACCAGCGCGTCCGCCAGGCCGAGGCCGCCGGCGGCGCCGGTGACGAAGGTGCCGAGCGATGGCATGCCGGCGGCGTCCACACTCGCCTGGGCGGTGGCGTAGGCGCGCACGACCGTGCCGCTGTGCTTCTGCTCGGGCAGGACGTCGACGAAGAGATTCGCGCGCGCGCTGGACGGCGACTCGCGGTGCATCCGCATCGCGCGCCGTCCCGGCCAGTCCCATTTGTTGTACGGCGGCCGCGATTCCATGATGTGGTTGCCCTCGCCGTCGCCGGTCCGCCACTCGACGATCCAGTTCTCGGCGTCGTCGGCAATGTCCTTCAGGGTCGAGAACGTCGGCAGGCCGAGCGAGTTGAGGCAGTCGCGCGCCATGCGGTCGGCCTTGGCGCCCTCGCCGATCATGCGCTCGTACTCCTTCAGGTCGGCCTCGTTGACTCCGGCACGGGCGACGTAGATGGCGGTGTCCGCCTGGTCCAGCGGCTTGTGCCGCGAGAGCGGCTCCGGTTCCACGGATACCTGCTTGTCGGCGTAGAACGAGGCGAGCTTGGCCAGCTTGGTGGCGATGCCGACCGCACCCATCGCCTTGCCGAATGCCTCGCGGGTGGCGGAACCGGTTGCCGCCTCGACGCCGCGCTCAAGGGCCTGGCCCACGCCCCAGCCGCCGGCCGCGGAGGCGATCTCGCCCCACGTGTCGCCGTAGGCCTCCTTGTAGTCGATGCACGCGTTGCCGGCGCGCGCGGGCGGTACCAGGGAACCTGCCAGCGCGGTGGCGACACGTTGCAGGGAAGGCACGACACGCGCGGCCGTGCGCGGGTTGCGGCCGCGGTCGAAGGCGGCGCCGAACAGTTCCAGTTCCAGCAGCGTCCAGCGCAGCTGGCGCGCGCGCGGTGCTCCGCGCAGGTCAACCGGCGCGCCCTTGCCGCGGCCCGGGCGCGTCCACGCCGAGCCGGTGAGGTCCACCGGCGCGTCCTGCAGGCGCGCCATTTCGGCCAGGAACAGCGGGGTGAAGCTGCGCGGATCGTCGGGGGTTTTGGCGGCCTCGCGCACCCAGGCATCGAGCAACGCCATCAGTCTTTCGCCCTGCACGGGATCGGCGCCGACCTGCCGCTGCACGCGCGCCAGACGATCGGCCAGGTCCTGCATTTCCATCCGTCGCTCGCGCAGGGCGTCCTGTCCGGCGCTCGCCTGCAACTGCGCGTCGCGACGCTGGGCGATGACTGCATTGCGCTCGCCCCACAGGCGATCGACCTCGGCGCGCGCGGCGGCACGCTCCGCAGGCGCTGCCTTGTTGACGGCCTGCCGCGCGAGTTGCCACTGCCGGGTGATGTCCTGCAGCTGCGCGATGAGCGCTTCCTCCCGCGCCCGGCTCTCATCGTGCTGCGCATCGCGGGCGGCGTCATCGGCGGTGCCGGTGTCTTCTTCGCTTCCCGGGTCGCCGGGTCGCAGGCGGTCGACTGCGCCCTGCGCCTGCCCGTCGGGATCGGCATCGGGAAACGGGAAGCCGAAGCCTTCCAGCATCTGCGCGAGTTCCTCGATGGTCAGGCGGCCGGCGTTGGGCCGACGCCGTGCTTCCATCGCCAGGTGCACGGTCTCGCGCGGCGAAGCGTTGAACGTCGCCGCCGGGCCTTGCGCCGCCACCAGCACGCGCTCGCCGTCGTGGGTGGCGATGCCCCCTCGCGCCAGGATTTCGCGTGTCGCGTCGACCGATGCATCGAGGGACCGGGCCGTGACCAGGCGGTGCGCGAGGTCGCGCCACGGACCGTCGGGGAGATCGACATCGGTGGGGACGTCTTCGGCCTGCGCGACGGCACGTCCGGCCACCGCAGCGGTGTCGACGCCCTCGCCCGCGTCCTTGCCACAGCCCGCCAGCAGCACGGCCATGGCCAGCACGAATTGCGACTTCCCCATCAGCGCTCTCCCCTTCGCGTGGTGGGGCGACTCTACTTCAGGAAACAGGACCCGTGCGGCGCAGCGGTGCAATGCCTTCGGTGATTGCGCCTACGCAGGGTCTTGATTACCCGCGCAACAGGACCATCGGCAGCGCGACCAGGCCCAGCAGGAAGAGGATGGCCAACACCGTCAGCGCGACGCGACCGGGTTCGGCGCGCAGCATGCTCCAGAACGTCTCAGCGGTGCCCGCCTGCTTGGCGGCGGCGTATTCGGCGCGGGCGCTGGCTTGTCGCTGGCGCTCGTAGTCGGCCATCAGGTGCTTGGCATCCACGATCGCCGCGTCCTCCGTCACCCAGATTCCGCCTGCCGAAATGCCCCACATGGTCGGCCTGGTTTCGTAGAACGCGATCCCGTGCGCGTCGAGCATGGCGCGCACGTCGTCGGCTTCGTCATCGGGCACGTTGCGCAGGTTCAGCAGTAGTTTGGACATGGGCTGATCATAGCCGGACGGTCAACCGGGCTCGTCCCGGTCCATCGCAGGCAACTGACACGAAACCCGCCTAGACTCCGACGGTCTCCCGGGGAGCCCAACCAATGTCGAAGTCGAAGTCGATCCGTTCGTGCCTCGCGGCATTGTTCGCCGCAGCTGCACTGGTGCCCGCAATGGCCAGCGCCGAAGTGTTCATCAACGAATTCCATTACGACGATGCCACCGCGGCCGGCGACACCGGCGAACGCATCGAGGTCGTCGCCACTGCCGGCGAAAGCCTCAGTGGTTACCGCATCTATCTCTACAACGGCAGCACGCCATCGGCTGCGACTTATTACGACAACGACCTGGTGCCGACCGGCAGCCTGGTCGCCTGTGGTGGCACGGTCCGCATCGCGACGTTGAGCTATCCCAGCAACGGCATCCAGAAC
>JAKFFJ010000058.1:0-77013 GCA_036675265.1 Luteimonas sp. | reverse complement strand
CATCAACTCGCCGGGCGGCATCGTCACCGCGGGCATGGCGATCTACGACACCATGCAGTACATCAAGCCGGACGTGAGCACGATCTGCGTCGGCCAGGCGGCCTCGATGGGCGCGCTGCTGCTCGCCTCCGGCGCCAGCGGCAAGCGCTACGCGCTGCCCAATTCGCGGGTCATGATCCACCAGCCGCTGGGCGGGTTTTCCGGCCAGGCCACCGACATCGACATCCACGCCCGCGAGATCCTGTCGCTGCGCCAGCGCCTCAACGAGATCCTCGCCAAGCACACCGGCCAGGCGCTGGAGACCATCGCCAGGGACACCGAGCGCGACAACTTCAAGAGCGCCGAGGCCGCGCGCGAATACGGCCTGGTCGACCAGGTGCTGGAGCGCCGCCCGGAAGAGTCCATCCAGGCCGGCTGAGCGACGCACCAACGCGTTGATCTGAATAAGATTTTTGACCTTGCAGCAGTCCCGGCCCGGCGCCGGGACCCTGTGTTATTCTCGGCCCGCCACCGGCTGACGCATTGGAATTTCGGGGAATGAGCGAAGACCGCCAGGGCCGTTCGGGCGACAGCAACAAGATCCTGTACTGCTCGTTCTGCGGCAAGAGCCAGCACGAGGTCCGCAAGCTCATCGCGGGCCCGAGCGTGTTCATCTGCGATGAATGCGTCGAGCTGTGCAACGACATCATCCGCGAGGAGCTCGAGGAGAAGGCCCAGTCGGCCCGCAGCTCGCTGCCCAAGCCGCGCGAGATCCTCGACGTCCTCGACCAGTACGTGATCGGCCAGTCGCGCGCCAAGAAGACGCTCGCCGTCGCCGTGTACAACCACTACAAGCGCATCGAGAGCCGCTCGAAGAACGACGACGTCGAGCTCGCCAAGTCCAACATCCTGCTGGTCGGCCCCACCGGGTCGGGCAAGACGCTGCTGGCCGAGACGCTGGCGCGCATGCTCAACGTGCCGTTCACCATGGCCGACGCCACGACGCTCACCGAGGCCGGCTACGTCGGCGAGGACGTCGAGAACATCATCCAGAAACTGCTGCAGAAGTGCGACTACGACGTCGACAAGGCGCAGCAGGGCATCGTGTACATCGACGAGATCGACAAGATCTCGCGCAAGTCCGAGAACCCGTCCATCACCCGCGACGTCTCGGGCGAGGGCGTGCAGCAGGCGTTGCTGAAGCTGATCGAGGGCACCGTCGCCTCGGTGCCGCCGCAGGGTGGCCGCAAGCACCCGCAGCAGGAATTCCTCCAGGTCGACACGCGCAACATCCTGTTCATCGTCGGCGGCGCGTTCGCCGGCCTGGACAAGATCATCCAGCAGCGCAGCAACGACGCCGGCGGCATCGGGTTCGGCGCCAAGGTCAAGAGCAGCACCCGCAAGATCGAGGTCGGCAAGGTGCTGGCCGAGGTCGAGCCGGAGGACCTGATCAAGTTCGGCCTCATCCCCGAGTTCGTCGGTCGCCTGCCGGTGGTGGCGACCCTGGAGGAGCTGGACGAGCCGGCGCTGGTCAGGATCCTGACCGAGCCGCGCAATGCCATCACCAAGCAGTTCAAGAAGCTGTTCGAGATGGAAGGGGTGGAGCTCGAGTTCCGGCCCGACGCCCTGACCGCCATCGCCCGCAAGGCGCTCAAGCGCAAGACCGGCGCCCGCGGCCTGCGGACGATCGTCGAGTCGGTGCTCCTGGACACGATGTACGACCTGCCGTCCCAGGAAAACGTCAGCAAGGTCGTGGTCGACGAGTCGGTGATCGAGCACAAGTCCGACCCGTACCTGATCTACCAGAGCACCCCGCCTCCGGCGAAGGTCGCTGCGGCTGAATAGCCGCCAGGGCCGGCCGCGCCGGCCTTGCATCCCTTTCGCGCGGGCCCCATTACCCTGTGATCCGTGCCGTCCAGGCACGTTCCGGAGCCCCGCATGACCGACCCCACCGAACGCGACCCTTCCGCCCAGGAGCCCTTGGACCTGCCGGTGCTGCCGTTGCGGGACGTGGTGGTGTTCCCGCACATGGTGATCCCCCTGTTCGTCGGGCGGGACAAGTCGATCCGGGCCCTGGACATGGCGATGGAGGGCGACAAGCGGATCCTGCTGGTGGCCCAGCAGTCCGCCGAGACCGACGACCCCGGCGCGGGTGACCTGCACGCGATCGGCACGCTCGCCCAGGTCCTGCAGCTGCTCAAGCTCCCCGACGGCACCATCAAGGTGCTGGTCGAGGGCGTGGCGCGCGCGCGGGTGGACGAGGTGTACGAACACGACGGCGCGCTGGCCGGGCGGGGCGAGACGGTCGAGTCCGCCGACGACCGCGAGGGCCGCGAACTCGAGGCGATCGCCCGCTCGCTGATGGGCCTGTTCGAGCAGTACGTCAAGACCAACCGCAAGCTGCCGCCGGAGCTGCTGCAGACGCTCGCGGGCATCGACGAGCCCGGGCGCCTGGCCGACACCATCGCCGCGCACCTGGGCGTGCGCCTTGCCGACAAGCAGAAGCTGCTGGAGACGCTGGAGATCGGCGACCGGCTGGAGCTGCTGGTCGGCTACGTCGACGGCGAGATCGACGTGCAGCAGATGGAGAAGCGCATCCGCGGCCGCGTGAAGTCGCAGATGGAGAAGAGCCAGCGCGAGTACTACCTCAACGAGCAGATGAAGGCGATCCAGAAGGAGCTCGGCGAGCTGGACGACGCGCCGAACGAACTCGACGAGATCGCCCGCAAGATCGCCGAGGCCGGCATGCCCAAGGCGGTCGAGGCCAAGGCGCGCGCCGAGTTCGCCAAGCTCAAGCAGATGTCGCCGATGTCGGCCGAGGCCGCGGTCGTGCGCAACTACCTGGACTGGCTGCTGGGCGTGCCGTGGAAGAAGCGCAGCAAGGTGCGCAAGGACCTGAAGGCCGCGCAGGAAGTGCTCGACGCCGACCATTACGGCCTGGAGAAGGTCAAGGAACGCATCCTCGAATACCTCGCCGTGCAGACGCGCGTGAAGCAGATGAAGGGCGCGATCCTGTGCCTGGTCGGGCCGCCGGGCGTGGGCAAGACCTCCCTGGGCCAGTCGATCGCCAAGGCCACGAACCGCAAGTTCGTGCGCATGTCGCTCGGCGGCGTGCGCGACGAGGCCGAGATCCGCGGCCACCGCCGCACCTACGTCGGCTCGATGCCGGGCCGCATCGTGCAGAACCTCAACAAGGCCGGCACGAAGAACCCGCTCTTCATGCTCGACGAGATCGACAAGATGTCGATGGACTTCCGCGGCGACCCGTCCTCGGCGCTGCTCGAGGTGCTGGACCCGGAGCAGAACAACGCATTCAACGACCATTACCTGGAGGTCGACCTGGACCTTTCGGAGGTGATGTTCGTCGCGACCTCCAACTCGCTCAACATCCCGGGTCCCCTGCTGGACCGGATGGAAGTCATCCGCATCCCCGGGTACACCGAGGAGGAGAAGCTCAACATCGCGATGCGCTACCTCGTGCCCAAGCAGCTCAAGGCGAACGGCTTGAAGGCGGAGGAACTGAAGATCGCCGAGAGCGCCATCCGCGACATCGTGCGCTACTACACGCGGGAGTCCGGCGTGCGCAACCTCGAACGGGAGATCGCCAAGATCTCGCGCAAGGTGGTCAAGGAGATCGCCCTCGCCGGGCCCAGGGCCAAGGCGCGGACCAGGCCGGTCAACGTCACCGCCAAGAACCTGGACAGGTACCTGGGCGTGCAGCGCTTCGACTTCGGGCGCGCCGAGGCGGACAACGAGATCGGCCTGGTCACGGGCCTGGCGTGGACCGAGGTCGGCGGCGACCTGCTGCAGGTCGAGTCGACGCTGGTGCCCGGCAAGGGCCTGCTGATCCTGACCGGCCAGCTGGGCGACGTCATGAAGGAGTCGGCGTCGGCCGCGCTGTCGGTGGTGCGCGCGCGGACCGAGGCGCTCGGCATCGACCTGGACTTCCTGCAGAAGCAGGACGTCCACCTGCATGTCCCGGAAGGCGCCACGCCGAAGGATGGCCCGAGCGCGGGCATCGCGATGGCGACCGCGCTGGTGTCGACGCTGACCAAGATTCCCGTGCGCGCGGACGTGGCGATGACCGGCGAGATCACCCTGCGCGGCCGGGTGCTGCCGATCGGCGGACTGAAGGAGAAGCTGCTCGCTGCGCTGCGTGGCGGCATCCGCACGGTGATCATCCCCGAGGAGAACCGCAAGGACCTCGCGGACCTGCCGAAGACCGTGACGCAGGGAGTGAAGATCGTCCCGGTGCGCTGGATCGACGAAGTACTCGACCTGGCGCTGGAACGTCCGCTCACGCCGGCCAACGCGGGCGGCGGCACCGAGCTGCCGGTCCGCGAGCCGGAGCCGAAGGCGACGCACCCCGACGCACGGCATTGATGCCGGCCTGACCCCGCTGGTATAACGAGCGCAACCGCGGCGCCCACAGCGTGCGCCGCGGAATCCGATCGGGACGTCCGCGCAGCGCCGCAGGGGGGAACCCGGTTGCATATCTCAGCGGTAACGATTCCGGGAGGGAGCATCCAGCATGAACAAGGGCGAATTGATCGATGCCGTCGCTGACGGCGCCGAACTCACGAAGGCCGATGCCGGCCGTGCCATCGACGCGATGGTCAACGCGATCACCAAAGCATTGAAGAAGGGAGACACCGTGACCTTCGTCGGCTTCGGCACGTTCTCGGTGCGCAAGCGCGGCGCGCGCACCGGGCGCAACCCGCGCACCGGCGAAGCCATCAAGATCAAGGCGTCGAAGAACCCCGCCTTCAAGGCCGGCAAGGCGCTGAAGGACGCGGTGAACTGAACGGGTGCTTAGCTCAGCGGTAGAGCGTCGCCCTTACAAGGCGAGGGTCGGGGGTTCGAAACCCTCAGCACCCACCACCCAGGCAAAACGGGCTGTTGCGGGCCGACAAACCGCTCCTGTATGATTCGCCGTCTTCGCGAGGCACCGCGGAGTGGTAGTTCAGTTGGTTAGAATGCTGGCCTGTCACGCCGGAGGTCGCGGGTTCGAGTCCCGTCCACTCCGCCAGTTCCTGGGAAGAGTTTTGTCGAAGTTGGAAAAAGGCGCCCCCGGGCGCCTTTTTTTGTGCCGGGCTGGGCCGGGTCGGTTCCGCTAAACTGCGCGGCTACGCCCAAGGCCGACGCCCACACTCCCGATGCTGCAGAAACTCACCGACAAGTCCTCGAGCTGGATCGCCAAGGTGGTCCTGGTGCTGCTGGCCGTCCCGTTCGCCTTCTTCGGCATGGAGCAGTACTTCACCCAGCGGATCGACACGTGGGCCGCGCGCGTCGCCGCGCCGCCGGCCTGGTGGACGGATGCCCCGTCGTTCTGGCCGGTCTCGATGCTGTGGCGCGAAGAGGTGATCGACGCCAACGAGTTCCGCGCCGCGTTCGAGCAGGAGCGCCAGCGCCGCCAGTTGCGCGAGGGCGATGCGTTCGACCCCCGCGCGTTCGACACCGCGGCCAACAAGCAGGCCGTGCTGGACCGCCTGGTCGACCAGCGCGTGCTGCAGCTGGCCGCCGACCGCGCGGGCATCGCCATCGGCGACGCGCAGGTGCGCGATTCGATCCAGGCGATCGAGTCCTTCCAGGTCGACGGCCGCTTCGACCCGAACCAGTACAAGCTCGTGCTTGCCTCGCAGGTGCCGCCGCTGACCCCGCGCGGGTTCGAGCAGGAAATCCGCGAGAGCCTGCGCCAGTCGCTCGTCGTCGATGCGGTGGCCGCTTCGGCGTTCGCCACCGGCTCGCAGGTGGAGCAGGTCATGCGGCTGCTGGACGAGCGCCGCGATGTCGCCTGGGTCGTGTTGCAGGCGCCCGACGCCGCGGGAAAGACCCCCGTCGACGACGCCGCGGTGCAGGCCTGGTACGACGCGCACCTGGACGATTACCGCAGCCCGGAGCGCGTGGCGGTCGAATACATCGCGATCGACGCGGACGACCTCGAGGTGCCGGCGGTCGACGAGGCCGCGTTGCGTGCGCAGTACGAAGCCGCCGGCGAGCGCTTCGCCTCCGGCGACGAACGCCTGGCCTCGCACATCCTGGTGCAGGTCGACGACGACACCGACGCCGCGCAGGCCCGCGAGGAAGCCACGCGCATCGCCGCGCTGGCGCGCGCGCCGGGCGCCGACTTCGCCGCCCTCGCGCGCGAGCATTCCGACGATGTCGGCTCGCGCGCCAGCGGTGGCGACCTGGGCTGGATCACCCGGGGCACGATGGGTGACGCCATCGACGAAGCGCTGTTCGCACTCGAGCCCGGCGCGACCAGCGATCCCGTGCGATCCGAGTTCGGCTGGCACGTCATCCAGCTGCGCGACGTCAAGGCAGGCGCGCAGGTGCCGTTCGAGTCCGTCCGCGAGGCGCTGGCTAGCGAGGCCCAGGCCGACGCGCGCGAGCGTGCCTTCAACGAGCTGGCCGGCCGCGTGGTCGACGAGGTCTACGGCAACCCAAGCGACCTGGCCGCTGCCGCGGCGATCGCGGGCGTGCGGGTGCAGTC
This sequence comes from Luteimonas sp., assembly GCA_036675265.1. GTDB lineage: Bacteria > Pseudomonadota > Gammaproteobacteria > Xanthomonadales > Xanthomonadaceae > CAMPJU01. Next base: position 70,541 of record JAKFFJ010000058.1, on the reverse strand, counting down.
GAGCGGGCTGTTCGCGCGGGGCGAGGGCGATGGCGTCCTTGCCCATCCCGCGGTGCAGCGCGTGGCGTTCTCCGAGGCGCTGGTCGAGGACGGCATGGTCAGCGACCCGATCGAGGTCGAACCCGGCCATACCGTGCTGTTGCGGGTGGTCGAGCACGTGCCCGAGCAGGCGCAGCCGCTCGCCGAGGTCCGCGCGCAGGTCGTCGAAGCGGTCCGCGAGGCGCGCGTCGCCGAGGCGCTGGCTGCACGGGCGCGCGCGCTGGCATCCGGGCTGGAGGCGGTCGGCGACCTGGCCGTCGCGGCGGAGGCGCAGGGCCTGGCGGTGATGGCACTGCCTGCACTGGAGCGCAGTGCGCCGGTGCCAGGACCCGAGGCGGTCGAGGCGATCTTCGCCGTCGCGCCGCCGGAAGCCGGCAAGGTGTCACCGGGTTACGTGGTGCGCGACGGCGATGCGGTGGTGTTCGTCGTGCGCGGTGTCACGCCGGGCGAAGTGCCGCCGGCCGGCTCACCCGAGCGCGAGATGGTGGCGATGCAGCTGGCCAGGCTGGCGGGCAACGACGAGGCCGAGGCCTACGTCGCCGCGCTGCGCGAGCGGATGGAGGTCGACGTGGCCGAGGACCGCCTTTGACGTCCGGCCCCTGACCGTCAGTCCTCGTTGCTGATCCCGGTCAGCCCGAGGATGTTGTAGCCGGCGTCGACATAGGTGACCTCGCCGGTGATGCCCGAGGCGAGGTCCGAGCACAGGAACGCGGCCGCGTTGCCCACGTCCTCGATCGTCACCGTGCGGCGCAGCGGCGCGTTCTCCTCGACGTGGCCGAGGATCTTGCGGAACCCGGAGATGCCCGCCGCGGCCAGGGTCTTGATCGGCCCCGCCGAGATCGCGTTGACGCGCGTGCCTTCCGGGCCGAGGTTGTAGGCCAGGTAGCGCACCGTCGATTCCAGGCTCGCCTTGGCCACGCCCATCAGGTTGTAGCCGACCAGCGCGCGTTCCGCGCCCAGGTAGGTCAGCGTCAGGATCGCGCCGTTGCGGCCGGCCATCATCGGGCGCGCGGCCTTCGACAGCGCCGCCAGGGAATACGCGGAAATGTCGTGGGCGATGGCGAAATTCTCGCGCGTCAGCCCGTCCAGGAACTGTCCGGCGATCGCCTCGCGCGGGGCGTAGGCGATGGCGTGCACCAGGATGTCGAAGCCATCCCAATGCCGGCCCAGCTGGTCGAAGCACGCCGCGATCTGCGCGTCCTCGGCGACGTCCAGCGGGATCACGATGTCGCTGCCGCAGGCCGTCGCGTGCTTCTCGACGCGCGAGCGCAGCTTGTCGGTCTGGTAGGTGAACGCCAGCTCGGCGCCCTCGCGGTGCATCGACTCGGCGATGCCGCTGGCGATGGACCGGTCGCTGGCGATGCCGGTGATGAGCGCGCGCTTGCCCTGCAGGAAACCCATGGTGCTCTCCGTGACGCGTTGCCGGCCGCCGCGCGGCCGCGAAGCCGACAGTTTGCCTGCCGGGGGCGGCCCGGGCCAGCGTGCGGCGCGCGTCAGCGGGGCAGGGTGTGCGCCGCCGGTTGCGGATCGACCGAAGTCGTGACTTCCCCGCCGCCATCCGCGGATGCCGCGGGTGGCGGAGGCGGCGTCGTCGCCGCGATCGTCACCGTTTCCACCGCCTCGACCGCAGGCGTGGCCGGCGCCAGCACCTGCATGGGCTCGCTTCCCAGGCGGACCACGCGGCCCCCCTGGAAGGCCGGGTTGAGCCGGCGCACGCGCGCGGCGTCCAGCCCCTGGTCGCGCGACCAGCCGTCGAGGTCGCGCGTGCCCTGCGGCAGTGGCACGGCCACCAGCCGCGACACGGGACGGTCGAGCGCCGCCAGCCAGTCGGCGTCGCCCTCGGCCTGTTGCAGCAGGCAGGAGATCGCGTGGATCTTGCGCGGATAGGCGCGGGTGATGCCCGACAGGCCGGGCAACGCGTCGTGGTCGGCGTCGCGCGCGACCTGCCCGCTGCGGCGGAGCGACCCCAGGATCCGGTACTCCCCCGCGTTGTAGGCCATGGCCGCCAAACGCCAGTCGCCGGCGAACATGCCATGCAGCGTCTTGAGGTAGCGCACCGCAGCGCGGGTGGATTCGACAGGCGACAGCCGCCCGTCGTAGCCGGCGCGGATCGGCACCTTGTGGTTGCGGGCGGTCATCCTGATGAACTGCCACAGGCCGGCGGGGCCGAGGTGGCTGCGCGCGCCGGCCTTGTAGCCGCTCTCGACGAACGGGATGAGCGCGTACTCGGTGGGCAGGTCGGACTCGCGCAGCGCGTCCACCACGTAGCCGAACAGCGCCAGGGTCTCGTCCTTCTCCGCCAGGCGCACGGGGGCCGCGGAGAAGTGGCGCGACCAGCGCGGGCTCGCGGTGCCTGCGGGACAGGCGGGCTCGGCCAGGCCATCGCGGAAGGCGGCGTAGATCTCGGCGCCGCTGCGCTGGTGCGGCAACGACGGCACGGCCGGCGGTGCGGCCAGGGCCGCCGGCATGGCCAGCAGCGCGGCGCAGCCCCACGCGATGCACGCCCTCATGCGCGGAACCCGTCTTTCCAGCGCCGCAATTCGGCGAAGGCCTCGACCCGGTCGACGGGCGGGCGGCCCAGGCGCGTTCCGACGGCCGCGCGGATCGCGGGCGCATCGACGCGCAGGAAGGGATTGGCAGCGCGCTCGCGCGCGATCGTCGACGGCAGGGTGGGGCGTGACTGGTTCCGCATCGCCTGGGCTTCCTCGGCATGGCGCCGCAACGCGGCGTTCTCGGGATCGACCGTGCGCGCGAAGGCGGCATTGGCCAGCGTGTATTCGTGGCCGCAACACACTTCCGTCTCCCCCGGAAGCGCGGCCAGGCGGTCGAGCGAGGCCAGCATCTGCGCCGGGGTGCCCTCGAACATCCGCCCGCAGCCGAGACTGAACAGCGTGTCGCCGCAAAACAAGAGGCCGTGGCCGTGAACTGCGATATGGCTCACGGTATGGCCCGGCACGGCCATCGACGCGAACCGCCAGCCACCGACGCTGAATGCGTCGCCGTCGGCGAGGCGCTCGCAGTCGATGCCGATGCGGTCGTCCGGCGCGGCGAACACCGCGATCCGCGGCCAGCGTTCGCGCAACGCCCAGGCGCCACCGACGTGGTCGCCGTGGTGGTGGGTCAGCAGGATCGCGACGGGTTGCAAGCCCCGGTCGGCCGCGTCGACGACCGGCGCGGCGTCGCCGGGATCGACCACGAGGGCGTGGCCGGCGTCGTCATGGACGACCCAGATGTAGTTGTCGTCGAACGCAGGCAGCGCTTGCAGTTTCACGGGGTGACGCTCCAGCGGCTTTCCCGCAGAATCGACGCGATCCCAGACCGGGCACGCCGCCGGACCATGCCTGCCCCCTTCCCGATGCGTCAACCCGCCGCCATTGCCGCCTGGTTCGCGGGCGCTGCCGGCCGGGCGGTGCTCGACAGCGAGGCGGACGCGGTCCGCGAGGCGCTGGACGAGCGCCCGGGCCAGCCCTGGCTCTGGATCCGCGCGATCGGGGCCGCGGGCGATGCGCCGGGCCGCGGCCTGCGACTGGCGCTCGCCGGGGACGCCTGGGGGGGCGACCTTCGATGCGGCTTCCCGTTGCCGATCTGCAGCGAGTCGGTGGGGACGGTCGTGCTGCAGCACGTGGGCGACCTGCCGCTGGACACCGCCTGCCTGCTGGAGGAATGCGCACGCGTGCTGGTGCCGGGCGGACGGGCCTGGCTGTTCGCGCTCAATCCGCTCACGCCTTATCGGCGGCACTGGTGGGGCACGCCGCTGGCCACCAGCGAACCGTCGACCTGGCGCCGGCGGATGCGCGCGGCGGGGCTCGAACCCGAGCCGGTCTCCACCGGGGTCGGTCCCCGCTGGGCCATCGCGCCCACGGAGGATCGACAGGACGGCCCCGGGTTGCGCGCAGCATGGGTGTTGCGCGCGCGCAAGCGCGTGGCCGCCGTGGTGCCACCGTCGCCCGTCGCGGCGCTGCGCTGGCAGCCGGGCCTGTCTGCGTGAAGGCGGTCGAAGTGCATACGGACGGGGCGTGCCTGGGCAATCCCGGGCCGGGCGGCTGGGCCGCGCTGCTGCGCTACGGCGCGCGCGAGCGCGAGCTCGCAGGGGGCGAGCCGGCGACCACCAACAACCGGATGGAGCTGATGGCCGCGATCATGGCGCTGGAGACGCTGACCGAGGGCTGCACGGTCGTGCTCCACACCGATTCCCAGTACGTGCGCCAGGGCATCACCGAGTGGCTGCCCGGATGGGTGCGCCGCGGATGGCGCAATGCCGCCGGGCAACCGGTGAAGAATCGCGACCTGTGGGAGCGCCTGCACGCGGCCTGCCACCGGCATCGCATCGACTGGCGCTGGGTGAAGGGCCATTCCGGCGATCCCGACAACGACCGCGTCGACGCGCTCGCGCGCGCGCAGGCCGTGCGCGAGCGGGGGCTGCTCGACCGGGACGCCGCCGCGCCATTGCGCTAGGCTGCACGCGTGCGCCAGATCGTCCTCGACACCGAAACCACCGGCCTGAGCTGGGAAAAAGGCAACCGCGTGGTCGAGATCGGCTGCGTGGAGCTGCTCGAGCGGCGGCCGACGGGGCGGACCTTCCACTATTACGTGAACCCGGGACCGGGCTGCCAGTTCGAGGCGGGCGCGCAGGAAGTCACCGGGTTGACGCTCGAGTTCCTTGCCGACAAGCCACGGTTCGAGGCGATCGTCGACGAGTTCCTGGCGTTCATCGACGGCGCTGAACTGGTGATCCACAACGCCGCGTTCGACATCGGCTTCCTCGACAACGAGCTGCGCCTGGCCGGGGCACGCTACGGATGCGTGGGGGACCGCTGCCAGGTGGAGGATTCGCTGCTGCTCGCCCGGCAACGCTTCCCCGGCCAGCGCAACTCGCTGGACGCGCTGTGCCGGCGGCTCGGCGTGGACAACGCGCACCGCCAGCTGCACGGCGCGCTGCTCGATGCGCAGTTGCTGGCCGAGGCCTACCTGGCGCTGACCTCGGGGCAGGGCGAGATCGGCTTCGAGCCCGCGGCCGTGCCGGCCAGCGCGACGCCGGTCAGCTTCGCCGCCGCGTCCGGCCACCGGCCGCGCGTGCAGGTGGCGCCGGACGAACTCGCCGCGCACGCGGCGCGGCTCGCGCGCATCGCCGGCAAGGCGGGTCGTTGCGTGTGGCAGGAACTGGAAGCGGCCGCAGCCGACGAGCCGGCCGACGCCGGCGTGGCGCTCGCGCTGGCGGGCTGACCCGGCTTACTGCCGGCGCACCAGCACCACGGTCACGTTGTCCGAGCCGCCGCCGTCCAGGGCCGCGGCCACCAGGCTGTCCACGCATTCCTGCGCGCTGCAGTCGTCGCAGGCCAGCACGTCGGCGATCTTCCCGTCGTCCACTTCCTCGGTCAGCCCGTCGCTGCACAGCAGCAGCTGCATGCCGGGCCGCAGCTCGCCGGTCATCGTCTCCACGTTGAGGTCGGCCGGGTCGGTCACGCCCAGCGCCTGGGTCACCACGTTGCGGTGCGGATGGCTGCGCGCCTGTTCGTGGGTGATCGCGCCCTGGGCGATGAGTTCCTGCACGTAGCTGTGGTCCTGCGAAAGCTGGGCCAGTTGCCGGTCGCGCCACAGGTAGACGCGGCTGTCGCCGACCCAGGCCACCTCGAAGCGGTTGCCGACCACCCGCACCGCCACCACGGTCGTGCCCATCGGCAGGCTGTCGTTGCGCCGGCGCGAGATGCGGATGATTTCCTCGTCGGCGATCCGGATCGCCTGCGCGAGCGCCTTGCCGCTGCGCACTTCGCGCACGATGGTCTCGCGCGCCAGCGCGCTGGCGACCTCGCCGTACTCGTGGCCGCCCATGCCGTCGGCCACCAGCCAGAGCCCGAGCTCGCTGTCGCCGTAATACGTGTCCTCGTTGAGCACGCGGCGCAGGCCGACGTGCGTCAGGTGTCCGAACTCGATCATGCGGGGGATGTTGCCCGAAGTGGGCGCCCTGCGGTGAGGCGCCCGTCGCTTTCCATGAACGCGGGCGACGGCCGGTTGCGGCCGCCCGGAACGCAGGACGCCCCTCGCGGGGCGCCGTGCTTGTCTGGCGGAGAGGGGGGGATTCGAACCCCCGAGGCGCTATAAACGCCTGCCTGATTTCGAGTCAGGTACATTCAACCGCTCTGCCACCTCTCCGGCGGTCCTGCAGGCACGGTGGCGTGCGATGCGGGCCCGGAATGATACGGGGCCGGGCGGGGGTGGACAAGCCGCGACGGGGGGATCGAGGGGCTGCGGTTAAACTCGCGTGCCCTCCTGCCAGGCCCTTGCCCCCATGGCCGAACTCCTCGTCCCGGTGTCCTACGGCGAACTGCTCGACAAGATCGCGATCCTGCAGATCAAGTCCGAACGGATGCGGGATCCTGCGAAGCTGGCGAACGTCCGGCGCGAACTTTCCGCCCTCGAACAGACCTGGATGGCGCATCCCGCCGCGGTGCAGGACATCGCGAAGCTGCGTGCCGACCTGAAGGCGGTGAACGAGCGGCTGTGGGTGGTCGAGGACGACATCCGCGAGAAGGAGCGCGCGCAGGCCTTCGACGACGAATTCGTGCGCCTGGCGCGCAGCGTCTACTTCCAGAACGACGAGCGGGCGCGGATCAAGCGCGAGATCAACGCCGCGCTGGGCTCGGCCTACGTCGAGGAAAAGTCGTACGCCGACTATGCCGCCGGCGACGACCCGGGCCGGTCCGCCACGTAGCGCTCGAACGCGGCGATCGCGTCGTCCACCGTCACCAGGTCCATCACCCCGGGCGATTCGACGCGGGTGCCCCAGCGGACGTCCGAAGCCGGCTTGCCGAGGTAGCGCCGCATCGCATCGTCGTAGCGGTCCACGCAGTACCGCCGGTCCGAGTAGGGGCCGCTGCGTGCCGGGTTGGTGGCGGCATGCAGGCCGAGCACCTTGGTGCCCATCGCGTTCGCGATGTGCATCGGTCCCGAATCCGGCGTCAGCAGCAGGTCCGCGCGCGCGAGCAGCGCGGGCAGTTGCTTGAGCGTGTCCCGGCCGATCAGGTCGAGCGCGGCGCCGCGCATCGCGGCGAGGATCGCGTCGCCCGTTTCCCGCTCCAGCGCGCTGCGTCCGCCGCACAGCACCACGCGCCAGCCGCGCGCGATCGCATGGTCCGCCACCGCCGCGTAGCGTTCGGGGCGCCAGTTGCGCACGGCGTGGCTGGAGCAGGGCGAGACCAGCAACGTGGGCGTGCCATCGGCGGGCCATTGCGCCGTGGCCCAGGCATGCGCGTCCGCGGGTACCGGCAGGTCCCAGCGCACGGTGTCCTGGCGCAGGCCCAGCGGTTCGCAGAAGCTGCCGATCGCGTCGAGCACGTGGATGCCGGGCCGGTCGGCGATGCGTTCGCGCACGAACAGCCCGTGCAGGTCCTTGGCGCGCGCGCGGTCGTAGCCGATGCGGCGGCGGGCCGGGATGAACGCGGACAGCAGGTTCGCGCGCGCGGCGACCTGCATCTGCAGCAAGGCGTCGAAGCGGCGTCCGTGCAGGCCGCGACGGAGGTCACGCATGCCGCGCAGGCCGCTGCGCTTGTCGTACTCGATGAACTCCACGCCCTCGAGTCCCTCGAGCAGGCGATGCTCGCCCCTGCCGATCACCCAGGCCAGGGCGACACCGGGCCAGGCGGCGCGCAGCGTGCGCACCAGCGGGACGACATGGGTCACGTCGCCGAGCGCGGAAAGGCGCAGCAGGCAGATCGACGCTGGCGCGGGAGGTTTCGGGGGTGGGGTCGGCGTGGGCACGGCTTGTTAGACTCGGTGGCGCCGATCCGGCATGGGTTCCCGGTAGACATCCGGCAAGCACAGATGGTCGCATTCGACGCCGCAGAGCGCCTGGTCCCGTTCCGCGACGCGGCCGGCGGGTACGGGGCGATTCTGTTCGACGCCACGCGCATGCGGCAAGCGCGGCCCGAGTGGTTCTCGCCCGCCGCCTGGGATGGCAACGCGCGCCCGGTCGGCCACGGCGGCCGCGGCGGCGCCTGGTTCGTCGATGCACAGGACGACAGCCCCGTCGGCCGGGCGGTGCTGCGCCACTACCTGCGTGGCGGCCTGGCGGCATCGCTCACCCGCGAGACCCACCTCTGGCGAGGCATCGGCAAGGTACGCAGCTTCGAGGAGTTCCGCCTCACCCGCGAGCTGCACGGCCGCGGACTGCCGGTGCCCCGGCCCCTGGCGGCGTACTACCTGCGACGCGGGATGGGGTATCGCGCGGCGATCCTGCTCGACCGGATCGAGGGCGTGCGATCGCTCGGCGACCGCGCGGGCGTGGCGGGCGAGGGCGCGCCGTGGGAGGAAGCGGGGCGGCTGGTGGCGCGGTTCCATCGCACCGGCCTGGACCATGCGGACCTCAATGCCCACAACCTGCTGTTCGACACCACGGGACAGGGCTGGATGATCGATTTCGACCGCTGCCAGCTGCGCATCCCGGCCACCGGGTGGCGCGAGGCCAACCTCGCGCGGCTGCGGCGGTCGCTGCTGAAGCTGCGTGGCGAGCGGCCGGTCGCAGCCGCGCTGGCCGACTTCGCGCGCCTGCGCGCGGGCTACGACGCGACCTGGTCGCGCGGCTACTGACGCAATGAACGCAGTCCTGGAGACCCTGCCGTTGGCGCGCGACCTGCACGGGCGGCCCCTGCGCGACCTGCGCCTGTCGGTGATCGAGGCCTGCAACTTCCGCTGCCCGTACTGCATGCCCGCCGACCGCGTCCCCGACACGCACGGCCTCGACGCGGCCTCGCGGCTGTCGTTCGACGAGATCGAGGTGCTGGTGCGCGGCTTCGTGCGGCTGGGGGTGAACAAGCTGCGCCTCACCGGCGGCGAGCCGCTGCTGCGGCGCGGCCTGCCCGACCTTGTGCGCAGGCTGGCCGGCATCGAGGGCCTCGAGGACCTCGCGCTGACCACGAACGGTTCGCTGCTCGCGCCGCATGCGCGAGCGCTGCGCGAAGCCGGGCTGCGCCGCATCACGGTGAGCCTGGATGCCCTCGACCCGGTCCTGTTCCGCTCGCTTTCGGGCGGCCGCGGCGAGGTCGATCGCGTGCTGGCGGGACTGGAGGCGGCGGTCGCCGCCGGGTTCGCGCCCATCAAGCTCAACTGCGTGGTGCAGCGCGGCGTCAACGAAGGCGAGGTCGAGCCGCTGGTCGCCTTCGCACGCGGGCACGGGCACGTGCCGCGCTTCATCGAGTACATGGACGTGGGCACCTGCAACGGCTGGCGGCGCGAGGGCGTGGTGCCGTCGCGGGAGCTGCGCGACCGCATCCATGCCCGCTGGCCTTTGCGGCCGCTCGAGCCGGGTTACCGGGGCGAGGTCGCACGACGCCATGCATTCGTCGACGGGCACGGCGAGGTCGGCTTCGTCAGCTCGGTGACCGCGCCGTTCTGCGGGGACTGCCACCGCGCGCGTGTCTCCGCGGACGGGTCGCTCTATACCTGCCTGTTCGCGGGCAGCGGCACGCCGTTGCGCCCCGAGCTCGCGCGCGGCGAATCCGCCTTCGCCGACCACCTCGCGACCCTGTGGTCTGCGCGTTCCGACCGCTATAGCGAGCAACGCGGCCGCGCCGGCACCTCCCGCCGCCACGTCGAGATGTTCCTCGTCGGCGGGTGACCCGTGGGAGCCGCCATGGCGGCGAGTTTTTCCTTCGCCAACGGCCGGCGCGCATTGGGATTCACCTCGGGCCGCCGTCGTGCGTGGGCGTGGTTTGTCCGGCGTGACGGCGTCCTGCCTTTAACGCCGGCCGCAGGCCATCCATGGCCTGCTCAAACCACGCCCACGCACGCCGACGGCCTCCAGGATCAGCGGGCGCGCCGAGACGAGTGCGTTTGCTTTTGGGTCTCCCAAGCCGGCGATGTCGCAAGGCGCGGTCGTGGTGGCGTGGCGGGACACTCAGCGCCATGGATGGCGCTGAGTAGCCTACATGGACGTACTTGCGGCGGGTCCCGCCACGGCACCACGGCCGCGCCCTGGCCGGCTGCCACCCGTTGCTCCCACCCGTTGCTCCCACAGGCCATAGAATCGACGGATGAAACGCGTCATTACGCACCTGGATTCCGCGGGCCGGCCGGCGATGGTCGATGTGTCGGGCAAGCCGGTGACCGCGCGCGAGGCGGTGGCGGAGTGCCGGGTACGGTTTCCGCGGGACGTGGCGGTCCAGCTGCACGCCAGCGGGTTGCGCAGCGCGAAAGGCGGGATCGTCGACACCGCGATCGTCGCGGGCACGATGGCGGTCAAGCGCACGCACGAACTGATCCCCTTCTGCCACCCGTTGCCGATCGACGGCTGCCGGATCGCGATCGACTGGGACGGCGACTCGGCGCTGCGGATCGAATGCAGCGTGCGGACCGTGCACCGCACCGGCGTGGAAATGGAGGCACTGACCGGCGCCACCCTTGCCGCGCTGACGGTCTACGACATGTGCAAGGCGCTGTCGCACCGGATCACCATCGGGCCCGCCAGGCTGCTCGCCAAGCGGGGCGGCAAGCGCGATGTCGGCAAGGCGCGCTGAGGCCGGCATGGGTGCGCAGGCCACGGTGCTGTACTTCGCGGCGCTGCGCGACGCGGCCGGCGTGGGGTCCGAATGCGTGGCCGTCGGTGGCGACCTCGGGTCGCTCTACGAGGGCCTTCGCGCGCGCCACGGGTTCCGGTTCCCGCGGACGCAACTGCGGGTCGCCGTCGATGGCGCGTTCGCCCCCTGGGACGACGCCGTGCGCGCCGGCACCGAGATCGCGTTCATCCCGCCGGTGTCCGGGGGCTAGATGCCGACGTTCGCGCTTTCGGCGACTCCCATCGACGTCGCGGCATTGCGCGCCGGACTGCTCGATGCGCGCGTGGGTGCCTACGCCGTTTTCGAGGGTTGGGTGCGCGACCACAACGACGGCCGGCCGGTGACCGGGTTGCATTACGAGGCGTACGCACGGCTCGCCGAAGCCGAGGGCATGCGCGTGGTGGAAGAGGCGCTGGCGAAGTTCCAGATCATCGACGCCGCCTGCGTGCACCGCACCGGCGACCTGGCGGTCGGCGAACTCGCCGTATGGGTCGGCGTCACCGCCGCGCACCGCGACGCCGCGTTCGCCGCGTGCCGCCATGTCATCGACGAGGTGAAGGCGCGCGTGCCGATCTGGAAGCGGGAGCGCTACGCGGCCGGCGATGCCGGCTGGTTGCACCCCTGAAAAGGCGGCGGCCCCGCCGACTTGCCTCGGCGCCCGCGTCGATCGATACCGTTGCTGCCTTCCGGCCCTGGCGGGATTTTCGACCTAGCGTCGCGAGGGGCCGACGAGGCCACCATGGGACTGGAACATGGATCTGGCGGAGAGAGGGGGATTCGAACCCCCGAAGCGCGGTTTAGACGCTTACACACTTTCCAGGCGTGCTCCTTCAACCACTCGGACACCTCTCCGTGTCGCTCCCCGCGGGCTTCCTGCCATCCAAGGGGACCGCGAATTTTAGCCCGCGCGGCGGGGCCGGACAAGCGCGGCCTGAACGGAAGACGCCACCCCGGGAACCGCGACGACCGCATGGCAGAATGACCCGATGTCCTACCTGGTCCTCGCCCGCAAGTGGCGCCCCAAGCGCTTCGCCGAACTGGTCGGCCAGGAACACGTCGTCCGCGCGCTCACCAACGCCCTGGACACCGGCCGCGTCCACCACGCCTTCCTGTTCACCGGCACGCGGGGCGTGGGCAAGACCACCATCGCCCGGATCTTCGCCAAGTCGCTCAACTGCGAGCGTGGCACCAGCGCCGATCCGTGCGGCGAATGCAACGCCTGCCGCGACATCGATGCCGGCCGGTTCGTCGACCTGCTGGAGATCGACGCCGCCTCCAACACCGGCGTGGACAACGTCCGCGACCTGATCGACAACGCCCAGTACATGCCCAGCCGCGGCCGGGTGAAGGTGTACCTCATCGACGAGGTGCACATGCTGTCCAAGCCGGCCTTCAACGCGTTGCTCAAGACGCTGGAGGAGCCGCCGGGCCACGTGAAGTTCCTGCTCGCGACGACCGACCCGCAGAAGCTGCCGGTGACCGTGCTGTCGCGCTGCCTCCAGTTCAACCTCAAGCGGCTGGACGAAGACCAGATCGCCGGGCAGATCACCAGGATCCTCGAAGCGGAGGACATCCCGGCCGAGGAAGGCGCCGTGCGGCTGCTGACGCGTGCCGCCGACGGCAGCCTGCGCGATGGGCTCTCGCTGCTCGACCAGGCGATCGCCTACGCCGGCGGGCGGCTGGACGAACCGACGGTCGCCACGATGCTCGGCACCGTCGACCGTACCCGCGTCGATGCATTGCTGGCGGCGCTGGCCGATGGCGACGGCGACGCGCTGCTCGCGGAGGTCGAGGCCCTGGCGGAGTTTTCGCCCGACTGGGGCGCCGTGCTCGAGGCACTCGCCGCATCGCTGCATGGCGTGCAGGTGCGCCAGCTGGTGCCCGCGGCGGCAGTCGACCCCGATGGCGCGCTCGAGGCCCTGGCCGGCAGGCTGCGCCCGGAAGTCGTGCAGCTCTGGTACCAGATGGCCTTGCACGGGCGGCGCGACCTGGAGCTTGCGCCCGGCCCCCGCGCCGGTTTCGAGATGAGCCTGTTGCGGATGCTGGCGTTCCGCCCCGCGGCCGGCGGCACCACCGCCACGCCGGCGGCGCCGCCGGCTGCCAGGCCTGCGCCGCGCGGCCGCACCGATGCCGCGGCGGCCGCACGCGAGGCGCTGGCAGCACCGGCGCCCGCGCCTAAGCAGCCGGCGCAGACCCGGCCCTCCGGATCGCCACCGCCGCCGGTCGCCCCGCCGGCCATCACCGAAGCGGCCCCCGGGCCGGCGGCGACGCCGGCGCCGCCGGGTGCCGGCGAAACATCCCGGCGCATCGTCGCCAGCGACGAGGACTGGATCGCGCTGGTGGCGGGCGGGTTGCTGCCCGCGCCCGTGCGCGAAGTCGCGGCGCACGCCGCCTTCGTCGGCGACGACGGCGAGGTGCTGCGCCTTGCGCTGGCGCCGGCGGACCAGCTGCTCTGTCGCCCGCTGCAGCTGGCCGAGGCGCTTGCGCCGGTGCTCGGCGGTGCGCCCGTCATCCGGTTCGAGACCCGCGCCGCAGGCGAGACGCCGCACCAGCGCACCGAGCGCCAGCGCGACGCACGCCAGCTCGCCGCCGAGGAAGCGTTCACGTCGGACCCGCAGGTCCGGCAGCTGATCGGCCAGTACGGCGCCAGGCTGGTGCCGGACTCCATCCGCCCCTTCGACGACGCGTGACGGCGCGCCGTTTCGACAAACCACCACCGCACCCATCGCGAGGCCCCCATGCGCGGAAACATCGCCCAACTCATGCAGCAGGCGCAGAAGATGCAGGCAGACATGCAGCGCGTGCAGGAAGAACTGGCCCAGCTGGAAGTCACCGGCAGGGCCGGCGGCGGGATGGTGGAGGTCACCCTCACCGGTCGCATGGAGTGCCGCAAGGTGCGCATCGACCCGGGCGTGGTGTCGGACGCGGAAATGGCCGAGGACCTGGTGGCCGCCGCCTTCAACGACGCGGTCAACAAGGTCAATGCGGCCTCCCAGGAAAAGATGGGCGCGGCCACCGCCGGCATGCCGTTGCCGCCGGGCATGAAGCTGCCGTTCTGATCGCGCGGCGAACGGCATGTCCTCCCTGCTCGAGCAACTGATCGAGGCGTTGCGCGTGTTGCCGGGCGTCGGCCCGAAGTCGGCGCAGCGCATGGCCTACCACGTGCTCGAGCGCGAGCGCGACGGCGGCCGCAGGCTCGCCGATGCGCTCGCCCAGGCGGTCGACCGGATCGGCCACTGCGCGCGGTGCCGGGACTTCAGCGAGGCCGACGTGTGCGCCACCTGCGCCAGCGGCGCGCGCGATGCGCACCAGCTGTGCGCGGTCGAGTCGCCGGCCGACCGCCTCGCGATCGAGCAGGCGACCGGCTACCGCGGCCTCTATTTCGTGTTGCAGGGCAGGCTGTCGCCACTGGACGGGATCGGCCCGCGCGAACTCGGGCTGCACCGCCTGGCCGAGCGGCTGGCCGAAGGCGAAGTGTCCGAGCTCATCATCGCCACCAACCCGACGGTCGAAGGCGAGGCGACCGCGCACTACCTCGCGCAGCTCGCGCGCCAGCAGGGCGTGCGGGCGAGCCGCCTGGCGCACGGCGTGCCGCTGGGCGGCGAACTGGAGTACGTCGACCGCGGGACGCTGTCGCACGCGTTCGGCACGCGCAGCGAAGTGGCCTGACCAGCACGCATCACCGGAGCAACCGCATGGCGGACGACACCATCTTCCACAAGATCATGCGCCGCGAGATCCCGGCGGACATCGTCCACGAGGATGACCACCTCATTGCATTCCGCGACATCGCACCGCAGGCACCGGTGCACGTGCTGTTCGTGCCGAAGGAACGCGTGCCCACCCTCGACGACCTGCAGCCCGGGCAGGAGGCGCTGGTAGGGAGGCTGGTCCTGGCCGCAGCCGCCTATGCCCGTCGCGAGGGATTCGCCGCCGATGGCTACCGGATGGTCATGAACTGCAACGACGACGGCGGGCAGACGGTATTCCAGCTACACCTGCACCTGCTGGCAGGTGGTCCGCTGGGCGGTTTCGGACTCCGCTGACAGCCGTCCGTCAGTACCACCACCACGGGCCCGGGAACGGATCGTGGATCACGTCCACGCGTTCGCGCACGGGCCACAGGTACACCACGTTGGCGGCGACGCGCGGGAAGCGGTAGTCGTATTCGCCGATGCGGCGGGATTCGTAGCCGTCGATGACGCCGGTGACGGTCACCTCGCGGTCGACCTGGAAGATCGCCGGGTCGTAGAAGCCCGCGCGGCAGGCGATGAACCGGCCACCCGTGGAATCGGCAGCCCAGCGCGGGCGGCCGGCGGCGTCCAGGCCGGTGGAGACGATCTCGAAGCAGGTGCGGTCCGCCAGCGGATCGGTCGAGACGATCCTGCCGCCCCAGCGCACGGGCATGCCGCGCTGCTCGGAGGCGATCGCGTCGCGCGGCGACACGTTGCTGTATTGCCCCTGCAACGGCGCGGGAACGGTGGCGCAGCCGGCGAGTGCGAGCGCGGCGAGGGCGACTGGGACGATGAGGCGGCGCATGGCGGTCTCCGGACGGCTAGGGTCGGTGCGCGCGCAGGTCGCGGGCGAGCGCATGGGCGACGGACGCGTCTCCCTGCTGCCGAGCGTAGCGCCAACGGGCAAAACGGCGGCTGAGCGCGACCAGCGCGGGCGCCCCGTCCGGCCGGGCTGCCGCGACGCGCCCCGCCCAGGCCAGCGCCGGTTCATCCTGGGCGCGTCCCAGCCCGATGCGCGCGTAGCGCCGGCCGAGCAGGTGCCAGGCGCGCAGCACGCTGTCGCGTTCGTCCTCGCGCCGCGCGACCAGCCACGCCGCGAGTGCCAGGGCCAGGACTGCGATCGCGCCGGACAGCGCCGCCAGTTGCCAGGGGGTGGCCTCCAGGCCCAGCGGGCGGAACATCTCCCGCTGGCGCGCGGCATCGAACCCCAGCACGAAATCGTTCCAGCCGCGACGCAGCCAGTCCGCCATGTCCACGGCCGGCGCCAGGTCGCCGAACCCGGCGCCGGGCGCACGGTCCGCAAGCGTGTCGTAGATGCGTTCCGGCGCGACCGCGGCCGTCGGGTCCACCCGGGTCCACCCGGGGCCGTCGAGCCAGACCTCCGCCCAGGCATGCGCATCGGACCGCCGCACGAGCCAGTAGTCGCCGATCGGGTTGCGGTATCCGCCGGCGTAGCCGGTGACCACGCGCGCGGGAATGCCCGCGGCCCGCATCAGCACGACGAACGACGCACTGAAGTGTTCGCAATAGCCGGCCTGCGTGTCGAAGAGGAATTCGTCGACGGCGTGCCGTCCGGGCAGCGGCGTGTCCAGGGTGTAGCCGAAGTCGCTGCGGATCCAGGCCAGCGCGCGGCGCACGATCGCCGCATCGTCCCCGCCGGCGTCCTGCCGCCACTGCCGCGCCAGCGCGAGGGTGCGCGGATTGAATCCGTCCGGCAGGCGCAAGGCGGCTTGCCGCAACGTCACCTTCAGGACCGGCTCGTAGGCGAGCGGCGGTGCCGAGCGCAGGCGCCAGCGCGTCAGCGTCGACAGCGGCCGGCGCACGTGCAGCCCGTGGTCGAGCGACAGCCGGGCATCGGGCGGCGCGGCCAGCGGCAGGTCGAGCGCGACCAGTTGCCGCCGGTCGGTGGGCTCGAGCGCGATCTCGTAGTCCCAGGCGGGCGTGCCCGTGCGTGCGTCGGCCGGCGGGATCGCGCCCATCCAGCCCGACTGGCGCCACGTGCGACCGTCGTAATGCCAGAGCACCGGTCCGCGCCAGTACATCTGGTCCATCGCCGGCACCGCGCCGAAGAACCGCGCGCGCAGGGCAGGGCTGTCGTCCGTCATCAGGTCCAGCCACTGGCCCGGCGACATTTCGCCGGACAGGCCCGGCCTGGCCAGGGCGCGCTCGGGCACGCCCCACAACGGCGTCGCCAGGCGCGGGAACAACCAGAACGCCGCCAGGGCGAATGGCAGCCCCAACGCCGCCATCCGGATGGCGCCGAGCAGCCGGCGCCGCGCGCCCGGTGCGTCGATGACGCCGGATGCCAGTTCGGCCAGGCGCTGGAGCGCGGCAAGCGCAAGCACCGCCGCGACGGACCCCAGGCCGAGCGACAACGGACCCTGGTCGAGCAGGAACGTGGCGAATGGGGCGAACAACGCGAACCCGACGAGGCTGCGCGCATCGCGCACGCTGGAGGTCTCGGTCGGCTTCACCGCCAGCATCGCCGCGAGCAGCGCGCACCCCGTGTCGCGTCCGAACGAGAACCGCATCGCCGCGAGCACCACGGCGAGCAGCAACAAGGCGACCAGCAGCCGGGCCACGATCGGCAACGGCCGGCGCCACGACAGCGCGGTGCCGGCGATGCCGGTGATCGCGATGGCCAGCGCCAGTGCCGGCCGCAGCTGCAGGAGCAGCGGGACCAGGCAGGCAGCGGCCGCCGCCAGGACCCAGCCACGGGTACGCACGTCCAGGCGCGGCGTGTCCCGCCAACCCATCAGCTGCGATCGTCCGCGGGGCGGGCCGCCGGCATCAGCGCCAGCGCGCGCAGGCAGGCATGGCGATGGCCGGGCCCGGCGCCGGGGCCGATCGGCGCCTGGCCGGGCAGTGCCAGCCGGTAGCGCCGGCCCTCGCGCTCGGCGTCGTCCACCCAGCGCGCAAGCCTGCGGATGCGCGTTTCGTGCGGCAGGCCGCCCAACGCCTGCCACTCGAGTTCGAGCGTCTCGCCCAGAGGTTGCTCGTACTCGCGCACCAGCAACGTGTCGCGGCGTGCCGACGGCTTCCACGCGATGGTGCGGCGCGGGTCGCCGCGCCGGTACGCGCGCAGGTGGTGCACGTCGTCGCCGGAGGGCCGCAGCCTCGCGCGCGCGGACTGCCCGGTGCCCGGGGGCAACGGCGGCGCATCCCGCTCGGGCGCGGGATAGACGAGGACGGGCGCCTGCGGCCAGCACCACGACCACGCGCGCACGAGCCCGAGCGGACGCAGGGTGGACAGGCGCAGGCGGGGCAAAGCAAGCCAGCCCCGCCGCACCGTGGGAAGTTCCAGCACGGCCTCGCCGGAGCCGTCGTCGAGCGAGAGGCTGCCCGACGCCCCCGGGCAAGACACGCGCAAGCCGCGCCGCGTGCGACCGGGCGCGGCGCGCACGTGCACGCGCAGCGGCAATGGCGTGCCCGCGGGCACGGGCTCGCCGCCGGCGGCCACCACTTCCAGGCCACTCAGTTGCAGGTGCGCCAGCAGCAGGCTGGTCAGCGCGGCGCCGGCGAGCAGCAGCGCCAGCAGCAGCGCCGGGTTGTTGTTGTAGTTGAGCGCGCCGAGCGCCATCGTCGCCAGCAGGCTCGCGAAGAACAGGCCGAACGGCGTGGGCAAGAGGTAGATCCGGCGACGGTCCAGGCGCACCGGCAAGGGCTCGCGCGTGCGGGGCCGCGCCAGGCCGGCGATGTGCTCGCGCAGGCTGCGGCGGGCCTGCGCCACTAGTCCACCGGGACCGCCTGCAGGATCGAGCGGGCCAGCGCCGCGTCGCCGCCGGCATCCGCCTCCGGCACCAGGCGATGGGCGGCGACCGGCGCGAACAGCGCCTGCACGTCCTCGGGCAGCACATGGTCCCGGCCGACCAGCAGCGCGTGCGCGCGCGCCGCACGCAGCAGCGCGATGCCGGCGCGTGGCGACAACCCCACGCGCACGCCGGGATGCCGGCGGCTGTGGGCCAGCAATGCCTGCACGTAATGGACCAGGGCATCGCTCGCGTGCACCGCCAGCACCGCGTCGCGCAGGGCCAGCACGTCCGCGGCCGACAGCAGCGGCGTCGCCCGTGCGATCAGGTGGCGACGCTCGGTGCCGGCGAGCAGGGCCCGTTCGGCCTCCTCGCCCGGATAGCCGAGCGCCAGCCGCAACAGGAACCGGTCCAGCTGCGAATCGGGCAGCGGATAGGTGCCGGCGAGGTCGACCGGGTTCTGCGTGGCGATCGCGAAGAAGGGCTCGGGCAGGGGATGGGTCACGCCGTCGACGGTGACCTGGTGCTCGGCCATGGCCTCCAGCAGCGCGCTTTGCGTGCGTGGCGGCGCGCGGTTGATCTCGTCGGCCAGCAGCACGTTGGCGAACACCGGGCCGGGATGGAACTCGAAGCGCCGCGCCTGTGCGTCGTAGACCGAGACGCCTACGATGTCGGAGGGCAGCAGGTCGGAGGTGAACTGCACGCGCTGGAAGCCCAGCCCGAGCGTCGCGGCGAGCGCATGCGCCAGGGTGGTCTTGCCGAGCCCGGGCAGGTCCTCGATCAGCAGGTGCCCGTCGGACAGCAACGCGACGAACGCGAGCCGCACTTCCTGCGCCTTGCCCAGCACCAGGCGGTTGACCTGCGCCTGCGCATCGTTCACCGCGCCGCGCAGCGCATCGGATAGCATCGTCGATTCTTTCGTGCCGACGGACATCGCCTGCCTCGCGTGGGGTGGGCCGGTCAGCGCGAGCTGACCGACGGACGAGTGTAGCGGGGGTCGCAGGACGGATGCGCAACAGGATCGATGCACGTTTCCCGCTGGCGAGCCCGTCCGTCCAGGCCCAGCCCTTGCGCACCGTCTTCGTCGTGGCCTGGCTCGTTGCCTGCCTGCTGAAGCTGCTGATCGCCGCGCGGCTGCCGCTGTTCGTCGACGAGGCGTTCTACTGGCAGGAAGGCCGGCACCTGGCGGCTGCGTACTCGGACCTTCCCGGCCTGACCGCGTGGCTCGCGCGACTGGGCACGGCGGTGGGCGGCAACCACGAGTTGGCATTGCGCATGCCGTTCCTCGTCGTCGCCGCGGCGCTTCCGTGGCTGGTCGTGCGCATCACCGCGCGGGAATTCGACGCGCGGGCCGGCTGGCTTGCCGGCCTGGCCGCGGTCCTGTTGCCGCTTGCCGGCACGCTCGGGTTGCTGGCGTTGCCGGACGCGACCATGGCGCTGGCCACGCTGCTGTGCATGGACGCCGGCGCGCGCCTGTTGCGCAACGTCGATGCCGGCGCGGCGCTGGAACTCGCCGCGGGGCTGGCGATCGGTGCGCTGAGCCATTACCGCTTCATCGCGGTCATCGGCGTCGGGCTGCTCGCCTTGCTGCTGTTGCCGGAGGGCCGGCGCGCGCTGCGCGACATCCGGACGTGGATCGCCGTGGCGTTCGGCGCGGCGGCGTGGACGCCGCTGCTGTTCTGGAACCTGGACAACGCCGAGGCGGGGCTGCGCTTCCAGCTGGTCGAGCGCCATCCCTGGGCCTTCCATTGGGAAGGCACGTGGTTCCTGCTGGTCCAGGCGCTGCTGGTGACGCCGCTGCTGTTCGCCGCGCTGTTGTTCGCGGCCTGGCGCGGCAGGTCCGCCACGGATGTCGCCACGCGCTATTTCGCGTGGCTTGGCGGGCTGGTGGTGCTCGGCTTCTTCCTGCTGGGGTTCTTCGCCGACGTGGAGCGCGTGAGTTTCCACTGGCCGTTGCCCGGGTACCTGGCGCTGCTGCCGCTGCTGCCCGCGGTGCTTGCGCGATGGCCCCGCTGGTTGCGCAACGCGACCTGGGGCGTGGCCGTGGCGGGTCTGGTGCTGACGCTCGGGTACTACGCCGCGGTGTCCCATCCCGACACGCGTGCGCGCCTGGCCGGCAGCAAGTGGTACCCGGCGAACTTCGCCGGCTGGGATGCCCTGGCCGAAGCGGTGCGCGCACGTCGTGCGGCGATGCCGCCCGGGACGCGCATCGTCGCGGGCAATTTCAAGGTCGGCGCGGAGCTGGGCTTCGCCCTGGACGACCCGGACATCGCGGTGCTCGACCATCCGCTCAACCGCCGGCACGGGCGCGCACCGCAGCTGCGCCTCTGGAACCTGGAGACGCCCGGCATCGAAGCGTGGGCGGGTGCGCCGGTGCTGCTGGTGGTCGGTGCGTCCGAGCTGCCCTACAAGGACCTGCTGCGGCACTACCACTCGCTGTGCGAGCGCGTCGGTCCGCTGCCGGCGCCCGGGGTCGTGGCGGTGGACCACGGGCAGCAACGCTTCCTGCTGTTCGCGCTGGAAGGCCCGCGCGCGGAAGGACCGTGCACGCTGCCGGCCATGGCGTGGGTCGACGTCCCCGCCTCGGGCGCCACCATCGGGCGGACGTTCCAGGCGCACGGCTGGGCATTCCGCGACGGCGTCGGGCTCGAGCGGGTCGAGCTGACGCTCGACGGGGCCGTCGTCGCCGAAGCGCGCTACGGCCTGGACAGCCCGGGTGTCGCGGCCTTCTGGGAGATCTCCACCGATCCGAACCATCCCCGCGTGGGGTGGTCGGCCGACGTCACGCTCGATCCGTCGGTCGAGGCTGGCGTCCACTGGCTGGGGCTGCGCCTGCATGGTGCCGACGGCAGCGTCGAGGCATGGCCGGAACAACCGGTGCGGGTCGACCCGACCCATGCCGGGTCAGGGCAGGGCGAACCCGGCGCGGCGCAACAGCCCGGCGGTGGCGATCAGGGGTAGCCCCACCAGCGCGGTCGGATCCTCGCTGGTGATCGATTCGAACAACGCGATCCCGAGGCCTTCGCACTTGAAGCTGCCGGCACAGTCGAACGGCTGCTCGGCATCCACGTAGCGTTCGATCTCGGCCTCCGACAGCCGGCGGAAGCTGACCAGGGTCCGGTCGGATGCCGCCAGGTCCGCCCGGCCTGCCCGCGCCAGGCACACCGCGGTGTGGAAGACGACCTGCCTGCCGGACATGTCGCGCAGCTGGGCGACCGCCGCGGCGCGGCCGCCGGCCTTGCCCAGGGGGCGCCCGTCGAGGTCGGCCACCTGGTCCGAGCCCAGGACCCACGCGTCGCCTTGGGTCGCGGCGACGGCGGCGGCCTTCGCGGCCGCCAGCCGGGCCGCCAGGGCGGCCGGCGGTTCGCCCGCGCGGGGCGCCTCGTCCACCTCGGGGCGGGCAACGGTGAAGGGGAGCCGCAGGCGCGCCAGCAGGTCGCGCCGATAGGGAGACGTGGAGGCCAGCACCAGGGGCGGCGGCGCGGCCGGGTCGCTCGTCGGATGGCCGCCCATTCAGGCCTGGGGCGCGCGGGCGCGCTCGATCCTGACCAGCTGGTGGTCGATCCGCTGTCGCGCGGCGTCGATCGAATCCCGCACCGAGCGCAGCTCGGCGACGCTGGCATTGGCCCCGTGCTCCTGCAGCCACAGGCGCTGGCGGAGCATCTCCCGCATCGCCGCGCCGACCGGGTCGGCCTGGTCGTCGCCCGCCACGGCCTCGATTTCGGCCCTGGCCGCACGCAGCCGGGCCTCCAGGGCGTCGGCGGCATCCAGGACGCCGGCCATCGCGCGCTGGTGGCGGCCACCGAAGCGGCGCGACAGCAGGACGACCAGGGCGGTCGCCACCAGGGCAGCGAGCAGGAGAAGGAGGATCGTGTCCAGGCGCGTAGGGTCCTAGGGCGGGGTCCGCCGGCTGGCCGGCGGGTCGGCCGCAGTCTGACGCGGCCCGTGGCGGCGGGCAAACGCCACGCCCGACAATGACTTGCGGACGGCGCGAGGTTTGACACGCTCCCGCGCGGCTCGCTAACATTCCGCGTCTTATGTCCGTTGATCTGCCCGGAACTTCGGTCCCCGAGGTGCTGGATGCCTGGCGCATGGTCGCGGCCCGGCGCGGTTTCGAGGGCCGGCTGCCGCTGTCGGCATTCGAGCGCCTGCGCGACAGCCTGTGCGATGCGGAAGGCGAGGTGCGGTTTGCCCTCGACTTCGACCGGGACGCGCTGCAGGTGGCGTACGTGGAGTTGCGCATCGAGGCGCAGCTGCCGCTGGAATGCCAGCGCAGCCTGCGCCGTTTCGAGTTGCCCGTGCGGCTGGTGCAGCGCCTGGGGCTGATCCGGGACGAGGCCGAGGAGGCCGGGTTGCCGGAAGGTTACGAGCCGCTGCTGGTGCCCGATGACGGCATGTTGCGGCCCGCGGAGCTGGTGGAGGACGAATTGATCCTCGCCGTCCCGGTCGTGGCGGTGGCGCCAGGGACGGACGCGATGGAACGCGACTGGCCCCCGGAAGAGGCGGAACAGCAGCAGGCCAGCCCGTTCGCGGCGCTCGCAGCGCTGAAGCGGGACAGGCATTGAGCCACGAGCTGTTGATCCACATCAGGTAAATTTTTTTCGGAGCGTTCCCATGGCAGTCCAGAAATCCCGCAGGTCCCCCTCCACGCGTGGCATGCGCCGTGCGCACGACGCGCTTGCGCCCAAGCAGCTGGCCACCGACCCGACGACGGGCGAGACCCACCTGCGCCACCACGTGACCGCCGACGGCTACTACCGCGGCAGGAAGGTCGTCGAGACCCGTTCGCGCATCGTCGACGAAGAGTGAGCCCCCCAGGCGCCGGCATGGCCGACAACGCCCCCGGGTCGCGCGTCTTCTCCCGCATCGCGGGGACCGGCAGCTACCTGCCGGAGAAGGTGCTCACCAACGACGACCTGGCGAAGTTCGTCGACACCAGCGACGAATGGATCGCCGCGCGCACCGGGATCCGCGAGCGGCACGTCGCAGCCGAGGGCGAGACCACCGGCGACCTGGCGTTCCACGCGGCGACGCGTGCCCTGGAGGCCGCCGGCGTCGCCGCGTCCGAGCTGGACCTCATCGTCCTCGGCACCACCACGCCGGACCTGATCTTCCCGTCCACCGCCTGCCTGCTGCAGCACCGGCTGGGCGCCGACGGCTGCCCGGCGTTCGACGTCAATGCGGCGTGCTCGGGCTTCATCTACGCGTTGACCGTCGCCGACAAGTTCATCCGCACCGGTGCCGCGCGCACCGCGCTGGTGGTCGGCGCCGAGACGCTGACCCGGATGCTCGACTGGAACGACCGCGGCACCTGCGTGCTGTTCGGCGACGGCGCGGGCGCCGTGGTGCTCAAGGCCGACGACCAGACCGGCGTCCTCAGCACGCACCTGCACGCCGACGGCGGCAAGAAGGAATTGCTGTGGAACCCGGTGGGCGTCTCCGTCGGCTTCAAGCCCGGGGAGCACAACGCCGGGGTCAAGGTGCTGATGACCGGCAACGAAGTGTTCAAGCACGCCGTCAAGGCGCTCGACTCCGTCGTGGAGGAAACGCTGGAGGCCAACGGCCTGGACCGCCACGACATCGACTGGCTGATCCCGCACCAGGCCAACCTGCGCATCATCGAGGCGACCGCCAAGCGGCTGGACATGCCGATGGAGCGCGTGATCGTCACGGTCGACCGCCACGGCAACACGTCTTCGGGCTCGGTGCCGCTGGCGCTGGACGAAGCGGTGCGTTCGGGCAAGGTCGAGCGCGGGCAACTGCTGCTGCTGGAGGCGTTCGGCGGCGGCTTCACCTGGGGCTCGGCGCTGCTGCGGTATTGATCGCACATACGGGGCGGTACAGACGTCTCGTCGCGATCGCACTTATCATGCCGACCCCCTACCGCAGGGCCCGCGCGTGACGCCAGATCCCAAGCTCGCATTCGTGTTCCCCGGCCAGGGCTCGCAGGCCGTCGGGATGCTGTCCGAACTCGCCGCGGTGCATCCCGGGGTGCGCGAGGCGTTCGTGGAAGCAGGCGAGGGCGCCGGCATCGACCTGTGGACGCTCAGCCAGGAAGGCCCTGAAGCGCACCTCAACCGCACCGAGTTCACCCAGCCCGCGCTGCTGGCGGCCGGGGTCGCCGCGTGGCGCACCTGGCAGGCGCGGGGTGGCGCGATGCCCTCGATGCTGGCCGGCCACAGCCTGGGCGAGTACGCCGCGCTGGTGGCGGCCGGTACGCTGACGCTCGGCGACGCCGCGCGACTGGTGCGGCTGCGCGGCCAACTCATGCAGGAAGCCGTGCCGGCGGGCACCGGCGCGATGGCGGCGGTCCTGGGCGCGGAAGACGCGCTGGTGGAGCAGGCCTGCCGCGAGGCCTCGGGTGACACGGTGGTCGTTCCCGCGAACTACAACTCGCCGGGCCAACTGGTGATCGGCGGCCACGCCGAGGCGGTCGAGCGCGCACTGGCGCTGCTGGGCGAACGCGGCGTGCGCAAGACGGTGAAGCTGGCGGTCAGCGTGCCGTCGCACACGCCATTGATGCGCGAGGCGGCCAACCGCCTGTCCTCGGCGATGGCGGGCATGGCCTGGCGCGAACCGACGCTACCGGTGGTGCAGAACGTCGACGCGGAAGTGCACGACGGCGTGCAGTCGATCCGCGATGCCCTGGTGCGCCAGCTCTACCTGCCGGTGCAGTGGACCGGCTGCGTGCAGGCGCTCGCCGCGCGCGGCGCCACCCGCATCGCGGAGTGCGGCCCGGGCAAGGTGCTGACCGGCCTGGCGCGCCGCATCGACAAGACCCTCGACGCCCGCGCGCTCGGCCACCCGGCCGACTTCGACGCCGCGCTCGAGGCCTGGAAAAGCTAGGAGCTTTTCTGGCCACAGATTTCACAGATGAACACAGATGGAGCTTTCCAATCTGTTTTGCCTTATCTGTGTCATCTGTGAAATCTGTGGCAAAAAGGCTTTTTTGAGGAGTTGGTGATGGACAAGGTGTTGCAGGGTGAAGTGGCGCTGGTGACCGGCGCGAGTCGCGGCATTGGCGCGGCGATCGCCGACGTCCTGGCGGCGCAGGGCGCGACGGTGGTGGGCACGGCGACGTCGGAGAACGGCGCGGCCGCCATCGGGGAACGGCTTGCAGCGCACGGCGGGCATGGACGCGTGCTCGACGTCACCGGTGCGGGCGCGATCGAGGCGCTGGTCGAATCGATCGCCGCGGACATCGGTCCCGTCTCGATCCTGGTCAACAACGCCGGCATCACCCGCGACAACCTGCTGTTGCGGATGAAGGACGAGGACTGGCAGGCGATCCTGGACACCAACCTCACCAGCGTCTACCGCAGCAGCAAGGCGGTCATGCGCGCGATGATGAAGGCGCGCAAGGGCCGCATCATCAACATCGCCTCGGTCATCGGCGTGACCGGCAATGCCGGCCAGGCCAACTACGCGGCCGCCAAGGCCGGCATCATCGCCTTCAGCAAGTCGCTCGCGCGCGAGGTCGGCTCGCGTGGCATCACGGTGAACGTGGTGGCGCCCGGCTTCATCGACACCGACATGACCCGGGACCTGCCCGAGGAGGGCAAGGCCGCGATGCTGTCGCAGATCGCGCTGGGCCGGCTGGGCAAGCCGTCGGACATCGCGGCCGCCGTGGCGTTCCTGGCCGGGCCGGCCGCGGCCTACGTCACCGGCGAGACCCTGCACGTGAACGGCGGCATGTACATGCCGTGACCCCTGCCGGACCCGTCCCCGCCGCCCCGATGGACGGGCGCGGGCATGCGCCGGCCTTCATGCCTTTCCCGTAAACTACCCGTCTGAACAGTCTCCCAGGAGGAGAAAGCACCCATGAGCAGCATCGAAGAGCGCGTCAAGAAGATCGTGGTCGAACAGCTGGGCGTCAAGGAAGAGGAAGTCACCAACAGCGCCTCGTTCGTCGACGACCTGGGCGCGGATTCGCTCGACACCGTCGAGCTGGTGATGGCGCTCGAGGAAGAGTTCGAGTGCGAGATCCCCGACGAGGAAGCCGAGAAGATCACTTCGGTGCAGCAGGCCATCGATTACGTGAAGGCCCACGTCAAGGAGTGAATGGCCACCGGCCACGCCGGTCGCCAGGCAGGACATGCAGGGGCCGCGATCGCGGCCTCGCGCATTTGTGAGGACTAGCTGGAGTCAACCGCATGAGTCAGCAGCGTCGCGTCGTGGTCACCGGCCTGGGCATCCTGTCGCCCCTGGGCCTGGACCTGGCTTCGAGCTGGGAGGGCGTCACCAACGGTCGTTCGGGCATCGGCCCGATCACCCATTTCGACGCGTCCGCATTCCCGACCCGCATCGCCGGGGAGGTCAAGGGCTTCGATCCGGCCAACTGGATCCCGCCGAAGGACATCAAGAAGATGGATCCCTTCGTGCATTACGGCGTGGCCGCCTCGCTGATGGCGATCGCCGACGCGGGGCTGGAGATCGACGACTCGACCGCCGAGCGCATCGGCGTGGCGGTGGGCGCCGGCATCGGCGGGCTGAAGGGCATCGAGGAAACGACCCTCAAGTACGCCGCGGGCGGCCCGCGCAAGGTCTCGCCGTTCTACGTGCCCAGCACGATCATCAACATGATCGCCGGCCAGGTCTCGATCATGACCGGCGCCAAGGGCCCGAACATCGCCGCCGTCACCGCCTGCACGACGTCGACCCACAACGTCGGCCTGGCGATGCGCATGATCCAGCACGGCGACGCGGACGCGATGATCGCCGGCGGCGCGGAATTCGCGACCACGCCGACGTCGGTCGGCGGCTTCTGCGCGATGAAGGCGCTGTCCACCCGCAACGACGAACCGCACAAGGCGTCGCGTCCCTGGGACCGCGACCGCGACGGCTTCGTCATGGGCGATGGCGCAGGCGTGCTGATCCTGGAGGAATACGAGCGCGCGAAGGCGCGCGGCGCGCGCATCTACGCCGAGCTCACCGGCTTCGGCATGAGCGGCGACGCGTACCACATGACCGCGCCGAGCGAGAGCGGCGAAGGCGCGGCGCGCTGCATGGCCAACGCGCTGCGCGACGCCGGCATCGCCGGCGACGCGGTCGGCTACATCAACGCGCACGGCACCTCGACCCCCGCCGGCGACCTGGCCGAGACGATGGCGGTCAAGACCGCGCTGGGCGCCCACGCCTACAGGACGATGGTGAGTTCCACCAAGTCGATGACCGGCCACCTGCTCGGCGCAGCCGGCGGGGTGGAAGCCGTGTTCACCACGATGGCGCTGCATACCGGCGTGATCCCGCCCACCATCAACCTGGACAACCCGGGCGAGGGGTGCGACCTGGATTACGTGCCGCATGTCGCGCGCGAGCAGCAGGTCGACGTGGCGCTATCCAATTCGTTCGGGTTCGGCGGCACCAACGGCACGCTCGTCTTCCGACGCATCTGACGCCGCCGCCTGTGGGAGCCGCCATGGCGGCGAAGCCCTTCGCCGGCATGCCGGCTCCCGCACAGGCCAGCCCGACATGCTCGTCTCCCGCGCGATCCCCGCCGAGATCGACCTGCTCGACCTGCACCGGTCGGCGCCGGCGCGCTATCCGGTGTTGCTCGAGTCCAGCGCCTGCGGCACGGCGCAGGGTCGCTGGGACCTGTTGCTGGCGGGCAACGGCGAGGCCATCGCGCTGGGCGCCGACGGCCGGGTGCGCGACGCGGACGGGCGCGCGCTCGGCACCGACTTCCTGGCCATCCTGGACGACCACTGGCGCGCGTTGCGCCTGCCGCGCGAGGAGCCCCGCTGGCCGTTCCGCGGCGGCTGGGCGTTGCTGCTGGGCTACGAGCTGGCGGCCCAGGTCGAACCCGTGCTGTCGCTGCCGCCGTCCGACGGCGGCCTGCCGGTGGCCGTCGCGTTCCGCTGCCCGGCCGCGCTCCTGCGCGACCACGCGACGGGCGAATGCATCGCGCTCGCCGAAGCCGACCAACCCGCATGGCTGGACCGCATCGCCGCCGACGTGGCGGGTGCGGCGGCCCTGGGCGCCCTGCCGCCATGGCGCGCGCCGGCGGCCATCGACGAGGACGACCCGGAACGCTTCCTGTCCGGCGTGCATCGCATCCGCGCCTACCTTGCCGCCGGCGACGCATTCCAGGTGAACCTGTCGCGCGGCTGGCAGGCGCGTTTCGACGACGCACTGGACCCGGCGGCGTTGTTCGCGCGCCTGCGCAGCCACAATCCCGCCCCGTTCGCCGGCCTGTTCGCGGGCGACGGCTGGGCGGT
The DNA here is from genome assembly GCA_036675265.1 of Luteimonas sp. Taxonomy (GTDB): domain Bacteria; phylum Pseudomonadota; class Gammaproteobacteria; order Xanthomonadales; family Xanthomonadaceae; genus CAMPJU01. Next base: position 42,255 of record JAKFFJ010000058.1, on the reverse strand, counting down.
CGCCAGCAGCTCGCCCGAACGCCTGGTGTCGGTGCGCGGCGAGGTGGTCGAGACGCGCCCGATCGCCGGTACGCGCCCGCGCTTCGAGGGCGACGACGATGCGGCGCGCATCCGCGACCTCGTCGGCAACCCGAAGGAGCGGGCCGAGCACGTCATGCTGATCGACCTGGAGCGCAACGACCTGGGACGCGTGTGCGTGCCGGGCAGCGTCGAGGTCGACGAACTGATGACGGTCGAGAGCTACGCGCACGTGCACCACATCGTCAGCAACGTGCGCGGACGGCTGTGCGCCGCCGCGACGCCCGGCGACGTCGTGCGCGCGGTCTTCCCCGGCGGCACGATCACCGGCTGCCCCAAGGTCCGGTGCATGGAGATCATCGCCGAGCTCGAGGGCGCCGGCCGCGGCGCGTACACCGGCGCGTTCGGCTGGCTCAACCGCGACGGCGACCTGGACCTCAACATCCTCATCCGCAGCGCGGAGATCGACGGCTGCGCGCCTGGTGGCAGCCGGCTGCGCTTCCGCACGGGGGCGGGGATCGTCATCGACTCCGACCCGGGCCGCGAGCTCGACGAGACCCGCGCCAAGGCCCGCGGCCTGCTGCGCGCGCTGGGGGCCGCATGACCCGCGTGGTCTTCGTCGGCGAACGTCCGGTCGACGCCGTGCCGGAGGACGACCGCGGCCTGGCGTACGGCGACGGGCTGTTCGAGACGATGCGCGCGCATCGTGGGGGACTGCCGTGGTGGGACGCACACTGGGGCCGGCTTTCCGCGGGCGCCGCGCGGCTCGGGTTGCCGCTGCCACGCAGGGGGCTGGTGCGCGAAGTGGCGACGACGCTGCTCGACCAGGGCGACCGCGTGCTCAAGCTGCTGGTGACGCGCGGCGCCGGCGCGCGGGGCTACGCACCGCAGGCGGCGACGGAGCCGACCTGGGTGCTGTCCACGCATCCCTTGCCCGGGCCGCCGCGCCCCGGCGGGCTCCGGCTGCGCTGGTGCGACACGCGGCTGTCGCACCAGCCGCGCCTCGCCGGCCTCAAGCATTGCAACCGGCTCGAGCAGGTGCTGGCGCGCGGCGAATGGCCCGCGCCGGGTGAACCGGGCGGGGACGCGTTCGACGAAGGACTGCTCGTGGACGTGGAAGGCGCTGTCGCCGGCGCCACGGCGGCCAACGTGTTCGCGTTCACGGGCGGGCGATGGTGCACGCCACCGGTGGCGCGCTGCGGCGTCGCCGGCACGTGCCGCGCCTGGCTGCTGGACGCGGCCGGCGCGGTCGAACGACGGCTGGTGCCGGCCGACGTCGAATCCGCCGACGCCGTGGTCCTGTGCAATGCCGTGCGGGGTATCCTGCCCGTGGCGCGCCTCGGGGCGCGCGCGTGGCCGCCGCACGACGCGGTGGCCGCGCTGTCGCGACAATTCGCCGCGGCGCATCAAGCATTCGCCGTGGCCAGGACGACCCAGGGGGAACAGTGAGTCGACGCAACCAGCGCGGACGCTTCCGCATCTTCTTCGGCCTGCTCGCCCTGTTCGCGGGATTCGCGGCCTACACGGCCTGGCACCACTACCACGCATTCGCCGACGGTCCGATGGCGGGCATCGAGCCGGGCGAAACACTTGTCGTGCACCAGGGCGATTCCTTCGCCGCGGTGCTCGACACGATCCGCGACGCCGGCGTGGGCACGGGCCACGACCTCGAGTGGCAGTTGCTGGCGCGGCAGCTGGACGCGGGCGGCCGGATCCAGGTGGGCGAATACGCGCTCGAGCCGGGCCAGTCCCCGCGCGAGCTGCTGGTCGCCATGCGTGACGGCGACGTGCTGAGCTACCGCTTCACGATCGTCGAAGGCTGGAACATCCGGCAGTTGCGCGCCGCGCTGGCGAGGAAGCAGCCGCTGGAGCAGGAGGCAGCCGACCTGGACGACGACGCGCTGATGGAGGCGCTCGGCCACGCGGGGCAGCATCCGGAGGGTCGCTTCCTGCCGGAGACCTATGTCTACACGCGGGGCGACAGCGACCTGGACGTGTTGCGGCGCGCCTACGGTGCGATGGAGCGTGCGCTCGCGGCCGCCTGGGCGTCCCGCGCGGACGGCCTGCCGCTCGAGTCGGCCGACGAGGCGCTGGTGCTGGCGTCGATCGTCGAGAAGGAAACCGGCGCACCCGAAGAGCGCGCGCGGATCGCCGGGGTCTTCGTGCGCCGGCTCGAGAAGGGGATGCGCCTGCAGACCGATCCGACCGTCATCTACGGCATCGCGGACTACGACGGCAACATCACGCGCGCGCATCTGGAGCAGGACACGCCCTACAACACCTACGTCCGCGCGGGCCTGCCGCCCACGCCGATCGCGATGCCCGGCGCCGCGGCGTTGCGCGCCGCGACGCAACCAGCCGAAGGCGACGCGCTGTACTTCGTCGCGATCGGCGACGGCAGCGGCCGCCACGTCTTCTCCGACTCGCTGGCCGAACACCGTGTCGCGGTACGCGAATACCTGGCGCGCTACCGCGAGCGGCAGCGGTCGCAGCAGTGAGCGGCCTGCGCAGCGAACCGCGCCTGGTCACCCTCGAGGGCGGCGAGGGCGCCGGCAAGTCGACGGTCCTGGCGGCGCTGCGCGACGCGCTCCTGGCCAGTGGCCAGGACGTCGTGGCGACGCGCGAGCCGGGCGGCACGCCCCTGGCCGAACGCATCCGCGACCTCCTGCTGCACCCGGGCGACGAGGCGCCATCGCCGGAAACCGAATTGCTGCTCATGTTTGCCGCGCGGGCCCAGCACGTCCGCCAGACCGTGCTGCCGGCCCTCCAGCGCGGCGCCTGGGTGTTGAGCGACCGGTTCACCGATTCCAGCCACGCCTACCAGGGCGGCGGCCGCGGCCTGGAGGGCGGCTTCATCGCGGAACTTGAACGCCGCGTCGTCGGCATCGAGCCGGGCCTGACGTTGCTGCTGGACCTGGGCGTCCCGCAGGGGCGCGATCGTGCCCGCGCACGCGACGGCGCCCCGGGCGGGCGCGGCCCGGACCGGATCGAGCGCGAGCACGACGCCTTCTTCGAGCGCGTGCGCGCGGCCTTCCTCGAACGCGCGCGCGCCGTGCCGCGGTTCCGCGTGCTCGACGCGACGCGGCCGCCGGCGGACGTCGCGGCCGATGCGGTCGCGCAATTGCGCGACTACCAGGCGCGGCTGCGCCCGTGAGCGCCACGGCGCCAGCGTTCGACGCGCCGCTCGCCCCCTGGCAGCAGCGCGCCCACGACCAGGCCACGGCTGCGATCGATGCCGGCCGGCTGGGCCATGCGCTGCTGTTCTGCGGGCCGGCCGGTCTCGGCAAGCGCCGGGTCGCCGAACGCCTGGCATGGCGGCTGCTGTGCAGCGAACGCGACGCGGCGGGCGACCCCTGTGGCCGCTGCCGTGCCTGCCGCCTGTTCGCGGTGCGGACCCAGGCCGACCCGCTGGAGGTGCGCCCCGACGGCACGCTCGCGCACCCCTGGGGGCATCCAGGCCATCCCGATGCGATCTTCGTCGGCCATGCAGTGAACCCGAAGACCGGCAAGATCCGCAGCGAGATCGTGATCGACCAGGTGCGCGCACTGTCGGAGCGCTTCGCCCTCACGCCGCAGCTGGGCAACGTGCAGGTCGCCTTGCTCGATCCCGCCGACGGGATCAACCACTCGGCCAGCAACGCGTTGCTCAAGACGCTCGAGGAGCCGCAGCCGGGCCGCCACCTGTGGCTGGTGTCGGCAGCGCCGACGGGCCTGCCCGCCACGATCCGCAGCCGTTGCCAGCGCGTGGAGTTGCGCCTGCCGCCCCGCGCCGAAGCGCTCGCCTGGCTCGCCACCCAGGGCCATGCGGCGGCCGCGGCGCAGGAAGCGCTGGAGGCGGCGCGCGGTCATCCGGGACTCGCCGCCGCGTGGTTGCGCGACGGCGGGCTCGCATTGCGCCGCGAGGTCGCCGGCGACCTGGCGCAACTGCAGGGCGGTCGCACCGCACCGATCGCGATGGCGCAACGCTGGGTCGCGGACGGGCAGGGCGACGCACGCCTGCGGCACGCCGCCGACCTGGCCCTGGAGGCCGCGCGTGGCGGGTTGACCGACCCGCGGCGAGCGCGCAGTCTCGCGGCTTGGTTCGATGCGGCCAACCGCGCCCGGGACCTGCTGCGCACCCAGGTGCGGGCGGACCTGGCAGTGGCCGAGGTCTTGCTGGGCTGGCGCGACGCGTCGGCGCCGGCGACAACGCGGAGCAGGCGATGAGTGCAGCGGCGGGCGTGGGCGGAGCGGGCGGCCAGGGCATCCTGTCGCTGGCGATCAAGGACAAGGCGTCGCTGTACACGGCGTACATGCCGTACCTGCGCAACGGCGGCGTGTTCGTGCCGACGCCCAAGCGCTATTTCCTGGGGGCGGAAGTCTTCGTCCTGCTGACGCTGCCCGAATCCAGCGAGCGCCTGCCGGTCGCCGGCAAGGTCGTCTGGGTCACGCCGCCCGGCGCCCAGGGCAACCGTGCGCCCGGCATCGGCGTGCAGTTCGGCGATACCGCCGAGGGCGAGGCCGCGCGCAGCAAGATCGAGGCGCTGCTGGCCGGCCATCCGGCCACCAAGCCGACCCACACGATGTAATCCCGTGGGAGCCGGCACGCCGGCGAAGCCTTTCGGTCAGGGGCTGCGCAACGCCGCAGCATCCCAACCCGGTCGCGGCGCGAACCGCTCGCCGTGCCGGTCGCGCAACGCCTGCAGGCGCGCCAGCAGCGCGTCCGCCCCGGTGTCCCGGATGTACTGGATCGGACCGCCGCGGAACGGCGCGAAGCCCGTGCCGAAGATCACCCCGGCATCGAGCAGGTCCGCGTCGGCCACCACCTGGTCGTGCAGGCAGGCCACCGCCTCGTTGAGCAGCGGCAGGACCAGGCGGTCCTCCAGGTCGTCCGGCGCGCGGTAGTCCTTCGGCAGGTCCGGTTTGACGGCCTTGCCGTGTTCCCAGCGGTACAGGCCCTGGCCGTCCTTCCGGCCACGCCGGCCCGCCCCGGGCGGCGTCGCCAGGGATGCCGGGATCGGCAAGCCCAGGAAGGGCGCGAGCTCCGCGCCCACGCCGGCGGCGACGTCCAGGCCCACCGTGTCGATCAGTTCGATCGGGCCCATCGGCATCCCGAACTTCAGCGCGGCCTTGTCGATCGCCGCGCCGGGGATGCCCTCGGCGTGCGCGGTCGCGGCCTCGAGCAGGTAGGGGAACAGCACCCGGTTGACCAGGAAGCCCGGTGTCCCGTCCACCGGCACCGGCAGCTTGTCGATCGCGCGGCAGAACGCGGCGAGCCGGCGGGCGGTCGCCTCGTCGATGCCGTCGTGGTGGACGATCTCGACCAGTGGCATCAGCGCCACCGGGTTGAAGTAGTGCAGGCCGGCGAACTGCGCGGGGCGCGCGAGGCCCGAGGCCAGCTCGCCGATCGGGATGGAGGAGGTGTTGGTCGCCAGCAGCGCGTCACGCTTCATGCGCGGCTCGGCCTGTGCATAGAGCGCGCGCTTGGCGCCTGCCTCCTCGATGATCGCCTCGATCACCAGGTCGGCCGCCGTGGCGCCGTCGCCGTCCAGGTCGCCCGCCAGGCGCGCGGCCACGGCCGGACGCTTCGCCTCGTCCTTGACCTTCTTCGCGAACAACTCGCCGGCGCGCGCGAGCGCGGCGTCGATGTACCGTTGCTCCCGGTCGTTCAGCGTGACCTGGAACCCCTTGTAGGCCGCCCATGCGGCGATGTCGCCGCCCATCACGCCGGCGCCGACCACGTGCACGTGCGCCACGCCATGGTCTTTCCCCCCCGCCTTCTTCAGTCGCTCCTGCAGGAAGAACACGCGGATCAGGTTGCGCGCGGTGGAGGTGCGCGCCAGTGTCGCGACGCTGCGGCGCTCCGCGGCCAGGCGGCGCGGCATCCCCCCGCCGGTCCGGCGCCACGTTTCGACCAGCGCGTAGGGCGCCGGGTAATGTTCGCGGCGCGCCTTGCGTGCGACCTGGCGCAGGAGCACCGGCGCCAGGAGCTGCCGGGCCGGCCAGGTGTTCGTGAGCCACCCCAGGAAACGCTGCCTGATCGGTCGCGGCGCCGGCCGCAACGCGAGGCCGACCGCGGCATCGATCAGCAGTCCGGGTTCGGCGACGCGATCCACCAGGCCGATCGCGCGCGCGGCCTTCGCCGACAGCGATCGCCCGGTCAGCATCAGGTCGAACGCGGCAGGCGCGCCGACCAGCCGTGGCAGGCGCACGCTGCCGCCCCAACCGGGGTAGATCCCCAGCTTCACTTCCGGCAGCCCGATGCGCGTCGACGGGTCGTCGGTCGCCACGCGATGGTCGCAGGCGAGCGCCAGCTCGGTGCCGCCACCCATGCAGAAGCCGCGGATCGCCGCGACGGTCGTGCAAGGCAGCTCCGCCACGCGCTGGAAGACCTGCTGCCCGCGACGCAGGGCGTCCTCGACGTTGCCGGTGCGGTCGAAGCCGCGGAATTCGCCGATGTCGGCACCGGCGATGAAGCCGCTGTCCTTGCCGGACCTGAACACGAGGCCCTTCGGCGGATCCGCCGCGATGCGTTCGAGCAGCGCATCGAGCTCCAGCAACACCACCTGCGCGAGCGTGTTCACGGACTCGCCGTCACGGTCGAGCGTGAGCACGAGCACGCCATCGGGGCGTGCCTGCGCCTGCCAGTGGCGGAAGCGCAATCCGTCGAACAGCCGCACGCTGCCGGTGGTGCGCGGGCCGGGCACGGCCGGGGCGGCAGGCACTTGGGCAGGAGCGGGCGTGGCGTCGCCAGGCGTGGCCATTGGGCGATCCGGGAGTCGGGGGCGAGCCGCTATCATCCCGATGATGTTCGATCCGGGTCAAATCGCGCGCGCGCCGTCCGGCGGGCCAGGGAACTTCCGCCGCCCGGCGCGGTCGGAAAGCAGGGCCGACACCGGACCGACGGGAGCGCCGGACCGGCATGGCCGATGAGTTGCAAGCACTGGACCGCGAGCTGGTCGCGCGGGTGCAGCGCGGGGACATGGCCGCCTTCGACCTGCTGGTGCGCAAGTACCAGCACCGGATCGCGGGCCTGATCTCGCGCTACGTCACCGACCGGGACGAGGTCCAGGACGTGGCCCAGGAGACCTTCCTGCGCGCCTGGCGCGCGATCGGGAACTTCCGGGGCGATGCGCAGTTCTATACATGGCTGCACCGGATCGCCGTGAACACCGCCAAGAACCATCTCGTCTCGCAGAACCGCAGGCCGCCGACGTCGGACATCGACGCCGGCGATGCGGCGCAATACGAATCCGGCGGCCGGTTGCGCGACTACGACACGCCCGAGCGCGAACTGCTGCGCGACGAGATCGAACGAACCGTCCTGAGCGCGGTCGAAGCCCTGCCGGGCGAACTGCGGGAGGCGATCACGATGCGCGAAGCCGACGGGTTGAGCTACGAGGAGATCGCCCAGCGCATGGACTGCCCGATCGGTACGGTGCGTTCCCGGATCTTCCGGGCACGCGAGGCGATCGACGCACGGCTGGCGCCGCTGCTCGAGGAACGGACATGACGACACGCGACCCCATCGACGACGGCCACGACACCGACGCGAAGCTCTCGCTCCAGCGCCGGCAGCAACTGTCCGCGCTGGTGGACGGCGAACTGGCGCTGGACCAGGCGCGGTTCCTGGCGCGGCGCCTCGGCCACGATGCCGAGCTGGCAGGGCGCTGGGGTCGCTGGCACCTGGTCGGCGACGTGTTGCGCGGCCAGCCTGTCGCGGCGCTGCCGGCCGGCGCGGATGGTTTCGCCGCGCGCGTGGCGGCAGCCCTCGCCGCGGCGCCCGCGCCGGCGGTCCCGGTCCCGCGCTCGCGCTGGCGGCACGGCCTCGGCATGGCGCTGGCAGCGTCGGTCGCGGCCGTTGCGTTGTTCGTGGCCCGTCCGCTGTCGGTCGACGGCGATGTGCCGGTGGTCGTGGCCACCGAGGCCACGGCCCCCATCGCGACGCCGGTGCCGACCGCCGCGAACCCGTCGCCGTCCACCGCCGGGCCGGTGCGCGAAGTGTCGGTGCCGCAGTTCGCGGATGCGCCGCCCCAGGCGCCGGCGACGCGGCAGGCAACGACGCCGTCGCGGCCGGCGGCCGGGCCGCGCCGGGTCGCTTCTGTGCCGGTCGAATCCACCGGCACCTTGCCCGGCGTGCCGGCGCCGGACGCATTGCCCGGCGCGGAGGCCTCCGTGCCGCCCGCCGTGCTGGTCGCCGCCCAGGACCTGCGCCCGTTCGCGAGCCCGCGCGAACCGCCGGCGCGCCCGTGGCCGCGGGCCGTCCTCCCGGGGCTGTCCGCTGACGGGGACGCATTCACGGTCGGCCTCGACGACACCGCCGAGGCTCCGTCGTTCTATCCGTTCGAGCCGCAGCTCCCCGTCGAACCCGAGAGGACCCCATGACCCGCCAGGCACTCCGCACCCTCCTCCTCGTCGCGCTCGTGGCCTCGCTGGCCGCTGCGCTGGGCCACGCGCTGGCGCAGTCGCGCAGCAGCGCGCCGCCGCCCCCGCAGCTGGTGACCGGGCTCCCGGACTTCAGCAAGCTGGTCGAGAAGGTGGGTCCGGCCGTGGTCAGCATCGAGGCGACCGGCGTGGGCCGGCCGGCGGCAATGGCGGGCGGGCCGTCGCCGGACGACATCGACGAACTGTTCCGGCGCTTCTTCGGACCCGGCGTGCCGATGCCGCAACCGCGCCCCGATCCGCGTGATCCGGGCGGCGTCTCGCTGGGTTCGGGTTTCCTCGTTTCCGACGACGGTTACGTGCTGACCAACCACCACGTCGTCGATGGCGCGGAGAAGATCGTGGTGCAACTGTCCGATCGCCGCGAGTTCACCGCGGAACTGGTCGGCAGCGACCCGCCATCGGACGTGGCGCTGCTCAAGATCGATGCCGACGGCCTGCCGGCGCTGCGGGTCGGCGATTCGAGCGCGTTGCGCCCGGGCCAGTGGGTGGTCGCGATCGGCTCGCCCTTCGGGCTGGACCACTCCGTCACCGCCGGCATCGTCAGCGCGGTCGGCCGCGCCAATCCCTATGCGAACCAGCAGTACGTGCCCTTCATCCAGACCGACGTCGCGATCAACCGCGGCAATTCCGGCGGCCCGCTGCTCGACACGCGCGGCCAGGTGGTCGGCATCAATTCGCAGATCTTCAGCAATTCCGGCGGCTACATGGGCGTGAGCTTCGCCATCCCGATCGACATGGTGATGAACGTGGTCGCCCAGCTGAAGGACACCGGCACGGTGAGCCGGGGCCAGATCGGCGTGAGCCTGCAGGAGATCGACCAGGCGATGGTGCGCGAATGGGGCCTGCCGGACGGGCGCGGCGCCCTCGTCACGCGCGTGTTCCCGGGCACGCCCGGCGAGCGTTCCGGCCTGCAGCCCGGCGACGTGATCCGCAGCTTCAATGGCACGCCGGTCAATGCATCGAGCGACCTGCCGCCGCTGGTGGGCGCGCTGCCCCCCGGCACGGAGGTCACGCTGTCCGTGCTGCGCGACGGCAAGGCGCGGGAAGTCTCGCTGGAGCTCGGCAAGCTGGGCGACATCCTGGCGGCCGCGGAACCGGCACCCGCGCCGACGCCCGCGGACCTCAATCCCCTGGGCATCCGCGGCAAGGACCTGGACCTCGACGCGCGCCGCGACCTGGGCCTGGCCCCGGACGAGGGCGTCGCGATCGCGGGCGTGGACGGCGCCGCGGAGCGTGCCGGCCTGCGCCCGGGCGATGTCGTGCTCTCCGTCGGGCGCGAGCCGGTGGGCACGGTGAGCGAACTCGACGCGCGGCTGGCCGGTGCCGGCGACAGCACCGTGATGCTGCTGGTGCGCCGGGGTGCCAGCACGCAGTTCATCGCGGTGACGCCACGGTCCGGGGCCGGCTGAACCCTGCAGGGCGTGCGATAATGGCGTGTTTATCCCGGGACGACGCGGTCGCGCGCCTTTCATGCAGTTCATCCGCAATTTCTCGATCATCGCCCACGTCGACCACGGCAAGTCGACCCTCGCCGACCGCATCATCCAGCTCTGCGGCGGCCTGACCGCGCGCGAGATGGAATCGCAGGTCCTGGACAACAACCCGATCGAGCGCGAACGCGGCATCACGATCAAGGCGCAGTCGGTGTCGCTCCCGTACACCGCCACCGACGGCAACACCTACCAGCTCAACTTCATCGACACGCCCGGGCACGTCGACTTCAGCTACGAGGTCAGCCGCTCGCTGGCCGCGTGCGAGGGCGCGTTGCTGGTCGTCGATGCCGCGCAGGGCGTCGAGGCGCAGTCGGTCGCCAACTGCTACACCGCGGTGGAGCAGGGTCTGGAGGTCGTGCCGATCCTCAACAAGATCGACCTGCCCACGGCCGACATCGAACGGGTCAAGGGCGAGATCGAGGCGGTGATCGGCATCGACGCGTCCGACGCGGTGGCCATCTCCGCCAAGACCGGCCTCAACGTCGAGGCGGTGCTCGAGGCGATCGTGCAGCGCATCCCGCCGCCGGTCCCGCGCGACACCGACAAGCTCCAGGCGCTGATCATCGACTCGTGGTTCGACAACTACCTGGGCGTGGTCATGCTGGTGCGCGTCATGCAGGGCGAGATCAAGCCCGGCGACAAGCTGCTGGTGATGTCCACCGGCCGCGCCCACCAGGTCGACAACGTCGGCGTGTTCACGCCCAAGCGCAAGGAACTCAAGCGCCTGGGCGCGGGCGAGGTGGGCTGGGTCAACGCGAGCATCAAGGACGTGCATGGCGCCCCGGTCGGCGACACGCTGACCCAGGCCGCCGACCCGGCGCCGACCCAGCTGCCCGGCTTCCAGGAGATGCAGCCGCGCGTGTTCGCCGGCCTGTTCCCGGTCGACGCCGAGGACTATCCGGCGTTGCGCGAGGCGCTGGAGAAGCTGCGCCTGAACGACGCTGCGATGCGGTTCGAGCCCGAGAGTTCCGAAGCGATGGGCTTCGGCTTCCGCTGCGGCTTCCTGGGCATGCTGCACATGGAGATCGTGCAGGAGCGGCTGGAAAGGGAGTACGACCTCAACCTGATCTCCACCGCGCCGACGGTCGTGTATGAAGTCCTGAAGACCGATGGCACCGTGATGAGCCTGGACAACCCGGCCAAGCTGCCGCCGTCCAACCACGTCGAGGAGATCCGCGAGCCGATCATCCGCGCGACGATCCTCACGCCCGAGGCCTACATCGGCAACATCATCAAGCTGTGCGAGGAGAAGCGGGGCTCGCAGGTCGGGCTCAACTACCTCGGCGGCCAGGTGCAGATCGTCTACGAACTGCCGATGGCCGAGGTGGTGCTCGACTTCTTCGACCGGCTCAAGTCGGTGTCGCGCGGCTACGCGTCGCTCGACTACCACTTCGAGCGCTTCGAGGTTGGCCCGTTCGTGCGCGTGGACACGTTGATCAACGGCGACAAGGTCGATGCGCTCAGCCTGATCGTGCACCGTGCCCAGGCCGACCGCCGCGGGCGCGACCTGACCGAGAAGATGAAGGAGCTGATCCCGCGCCAGATGTTCGACGTCGCCATCCAGGCGGCGATCGGCTCGCAGGTCATCGCGCGCACCACGGTCAAGGCGCTGCGCAAGAACGTGCTGGCCAAGTGCTATGGCGGCGACGCGACGCGCAAGAAGAAGTTGCTGGAGAAGCAGAAGGAAGGCAAGAAGCGCATGAAGCAGGTCGGCCGCGTGGAGATCCCGCAGGAAGCCTTCCTCGCCGTCCTCCAGGTAGACAAGTAGGAGCGGCGTGAGCCGCGATGCATTTAGCCCGAACCCGGGGAAACTGACTTGATGAAATGGTTCGAAATCGGCCTGGTGGTGCTCACCCTCGCCTCCGGCATCACCTGGCTGCTCGACCGGCTGGTCTTCGCGCGCCGGCGCGCCGAGCGCGCGGGCCTGCTCGAGGCGAAGGAACCGGTGGTCGTCGACTACGCCCGCGCCTTCTTCCCGGTGTTGGCGGTCGTGCTGGTGTTGCGCAGCTTCGTGGCCGAGCCGTTCCGGATCCCGTCCAGTTCGATGATGCCGTCGCTGCTGGTCGGCGATTTCATCCTGGTCAACAAGTTCGCGTACGGCCTGCGGCTGCCGGTGGTCAACCGGAAGTTCATCGAGACCGGGCATCCGGAGCGCGGCGACGTGGTCGTGTTCCGGCCGCCGCACCACCCCGACCAGGACTGGATCAAGCGCGTCATCGGCCTGCCCGGCGACACCGTCGCCTATCGGGACAACACCGTCTGGGTGAACGGCAAGCCGTTCGACTACCGCTTCGTCGGCCAGTACGTCGGCGAAGGGCAGGGGCGCGAGATGAGCGGCGCGAACCTGCTGGTCGAGGCACTGCCGGGCCGTCCGCATCCGGTGCTGGAACGTGACGGACCGCGCTTTTTCTCGCCCCAGGGCGAGGGCGAATGGGTCGTCCCGGAAGGCCAGTATTTCGTGATGGGCGACAATCGTGATAATAGCGAGGACAGTCGCTATTGGGGTTTCCTGCCGGAGTCCAACCTGCGCGGCAAGGCGTTCCTGGTGTGGATGCACTGGGACGGCAGCGCGGGCGGCATCGACTTCGGGCGGATCGGCAGCGGCATTCCCTAGCCAGCAAGGTGGACTCATGAAGCGCAACCAGAGCGGCCTCACGTTGATCGGCTTCGTCATGGTGCTGGCCCTGGTCGGCTTGTTCGCCTACGTCGGCATGAAGCTGTTCCCGATGTACTCGGAGTTCTATTCGGTCAAGCAGGCGCTCAAGGGCCTCGCCGCCGAGCCGGGCATCGCCAACACGGACCCGGCGAAGGTCAAGGACCTGCTGTTCCGCCGGCTGTACGTCAGCTACGCCGAGAACGTGAAGCCCAACAACGTCAAGATCACGCGCGACGGCCAGGGCTACATCATCAGCGTCAACTACGAGGTGCGCCGCGAGCTGATCGGCAACCTCGACGTGGTGGGCAAGTTCGAGGCATCCGAGAACCTGCTGCGTCGCGGCGCGGTCGACTAGTGGTCGAACGCTTCGGTCACCGCTTCGGGGACCAGGCACTGCGCGACCAGGCCCTGCGCCATCGCAGCGCGGGCGCGCCGCACAACGAACGGCTCGAGTTCCTTGGCGACGCGCTGGTCAACCTGATCGTGGCCGAGGCGCTGTATGCGCGATGGCCGGGCGCCGACGAAGGCGGGCTCACCCGCGCGCGCGCCGAACTGGTGCGCGAATCGGCGCTGGCCGGCGTCGCGCGGGAGCTGGGCCTGGGCGAACTGCTGCGCATGGGCCCGGGGGAAATGAAGACCGGGGGGCACCGGCGCGACTCGATCCTGGCCGATGCCGTGGAAGCCATGGTCGCCGCGATCTACCTGGACACGGGTTTCGAGGCCTGCCGCGCGGCGGTGCTGCCCTGGTTCGGGCGGGCGATCGAGGCGCTGCCGCCGCCGCACAAGCTGGGCAAGGACGCCAAGACGCGGCTGCAGGAATGGCTGCAGGGCCGGGGACGCCCGCTGCCGGCCTATGCGGCGGTGGCCGAGGGCGACGAACACGCGCGCCTGTTCCGCGCCACCTGCAGCGTCTCCGAGCCCGCGCTGGTGGCCGAGGGCGAGGGCAATTCGCGTCGCGCCGCCGAGCAGGCCGCCGCGGAGGCGGCGCTGGCGATCATCGAGTCGATGCCGCCGGCCTGAATGCCGTGGCGCGCGCCTGTGCGCCGCCCTCCTACAATGGACGGATGGACACGCCCAACCCGCATCGCAGCGGCACCGTCGCCGTCGTCGGCCGCCCGAACGTGGGCAAGTCGACCCTGGTCAACGCGCTGGTCGGTGCCAAGGTCAGCATCGTCTCCGACCGCCCGCAGACCACCCGCCACCGCCTGCTCGGCATCGCCAGTTTCCCGGCCGGGCAGCTGCTGCTCGTGGACACGCCCGGCATCCACCGCGAACAGGGCAAGCGCACGGGCTCGGCGATGAACCGGATGATGAACCGCGCCGCGCGCGGCGCAGTCGAGGGCGTGGACGCGGCGATCCTGGTGGTCGTCGCGGGACGCTGGGACGACGAGGACGCGCTGGCGCACGATGCGCTCCGCGAAGCGGGTGTCCCGGTCGTGCTGGTGGTCAACCAGGTCGACCGGTTCAAGGACAAGGCCGCGCTGCTGCCGTACCTGGCCAAGGTATCGGCGGGGCGCGAGTTCGCCAGCGTGCACCCGGTGTCCGCGCTGAAGCGCAAGGGGCTGGACGCGCTGGTCGATGCCTTGCTCGCGCTGGTGCCGGAGGCGCCGGCGGTGTTCGGCGAGGACGAGATCACCGACAAGAGCCAGCGCTTCCTGGCCGGCGAACTGGTGCGCGAGCAGTTGATGCGCCAGCTGGGCGACGAGCTGCCGTACGCGACCACGGTGGAGATCGAGCGCTTCGTCGAGGAACCTTCCCCGCGCGGCGGCGCCATGCTGCGCATCGGCGCCGTGGTCTGGGTCGAGCGCGACGGCCAGAAGGCGATCGTGATCGGCAAGGGCGGCGAGCGGCTGCGCGAGATCGGCACGCGCGCGCGGCAGCAGATGGAACAGCTGTTCGACGCGAAGGTGTTCCTGGAGACGTGGGTGCGCGTGCGGGAAGGCTGGTCGAACGACGAGGCGGCGTTGCGCAGCCTCGGTTACCACGACTAGGCCGGCCCGGTGCCGCCCGCCGCGGGGCACATCGTCGGCGGTCGCATCGTCGGGGAGCCGGCCTTCGTGTTGCACGCGCGCCGATGGCGCGAGACCAGCCTGCTGGTCGAAGTGCTCGGCGCCACCCACGGCCGGCTCGGCCTGCTGGCGCGCGGCACCAACGGCCCGCGCCAGCAGCCGCTGCGTGCCGCGCTGCAACCGATGCAACTGGTACGCCTGGACGCGGTGCAGCGTGGGGAACTGGCGCAGTTGCGCGCGGCCGAGGCCCTCGATGCGCTGCCGCGCCTGGCCGGCGACGCGATGCTGGCGGGCTTCTACGTGAACGAGCTCGTGCTGCGCCTAGCGCCCCGGCAGGATCCCCAGCCGGACCTGTTCGCCGCCTACGGCCGGATGCGCGCGCGCCTGGCCCACGACGCGCCGCTGGCGTGGACGCTGCGCCGGTTCGAGCGCGACCTGCTGGACGCGCTCGGCGTGGGGTTCGACCTGGCGCACGACGCGGAGGGCGCACCGGTGGATCCGGCCGCGCGCTACCGGCTGGACCCGGAGCAGGGGCCGCGACGGCTGCACCTCGATCGCGGCCAGGGAGACCGTGCCGGCGCCGCGACCGGGCGGGCGCTGCTCGCGCTGGCGGCCGACGTGGCGCCCGGGCCGGACGATCTCGCGGGGCTGCGTCGCGCCTTGCGGCAAGTGCTCGCCCACCACCTGGGCGGCCGCGGCCTGAAGTCCTGGGAACTGCTGGGCGGCGAAGCCGGGCGTTCGGCGCGCCCGCTATAGCAGGCGCGCCGCGGCCTGCCGGAAAGCCGCGGCGGCCACGGCGTCCGTGGGGTCCGCATGCAGGCGCTGGACGGCAACGCCCAGTGACGCCGCGCCGGTGAAGGCACATCCCGAGGACAACCGGTGCAGCAGGTCGCGCGCCGCGGCGACGTCGCACGCGTGCAGCGCGGCGTCCACGCCCGCGACGGTGGCCGCCAGTTCGTCGACGAACAACGCACGCAATGCATGCACGTGCGACGCGTCGCCCCCGAGCGCGGCCAGCGCGGCGCGGTCGTCCCACGACGGAGGAGCGGCGCCGTCGACCGTCCCGTCCGGCGGCGAGGCGAACCCCGCGCGCGGCTCGCGCACCTGCATCCGCAGGCGGCGACCGACCGTCGACAACAGCGTGCCGACGCCGACCGGCTTCACCAGCACCTCCACGTATCCCGCTTCCAGCAACGCGCGGTGCAACGCCGATGCGCGCGACGCCGTGTGCGCGAGCGCCACCGCGTCGCGCCCATGCACCCGCAATCGCGGCAGGAGCGACAAGGCGTCGCCGTCCGGCAGGTGCGCATCGACCAGCCACAGGGCATGGCGTTGGGCCCGGGCACAGGCTTCGGCGCCGTCGCAATCCGCCGCGGCATCGACCGTCGCGGGCAAGCCCGCCAGCACGTCCCGGAAGAAGGCGCGGCTGACGGGATCGTCCTCGACCACCAGCACGCGGGGCTTCATCGGCTCCTCGCGATCCATCGCTATCCTGCGCTCCATGCGTCGGAAACCGCGTCCAGACAGGGTACTCGCCGGGCTGTTGCTGGCCACGTGCGCGATGGCGATTGCCGCGCCGGCGACGGCGCGCACGCTGCACGCCCGCATCGAGCGGGTCGACGCGACCGTCGCGCAACTGCACGGCGTGGATGCGACGCTTGCCTGGCCGGCGACCGCGGCGCACGGGGAATTGCACCTGCATGCGGCGCGCATCCAGGCGCCGGACCTCGGCTACGACTTCCGGGACGTCACCTGGCAGTGCGCCCTGCAGCGCGACGGCGACGGGCGCTGGCGCTGCGACGGCGGCGTGCGCGCGGGCAACGGCGCACCGATGCGCCTCGCCGTGGACCTGGGCCCGGACCGGACCACCGGCAGCCTGTCGCGCGGCGACGCCCGCATCGCGATCGAGCGACGCGCGGCTGCGCCCGACCTGACCGCGATCGACATCACCGCCGTGCCCGTCGCGTGGGCGCAGGCCCTGCTGGCGCAGGCGTGGGCCGCGCCGCAACTGCAGGGCGGCCGGCTCGATGCGCGGTTGCAGTTGCAGGCCGGCGGCGGTGGGCCCGTGCAGGTGGAAGGCTCGCTCGCCTTCGACGACGTCGGGTTCGATACGCCCGACGGCAAGGTCGCCGGGCTGGGCCTGGGCGGCCGGTTCGCGCTCGACTATCGCAAGGCCGGCGCGCAAACCAGCGTGCAGGTCGACGGTTCGCTGACCGGCGGCGAATTCCTGGTCGGCAATGCCTACGTCGCCCTCGATGGTCCGGTGGCCGTGGAGGTCCAGGCGCGCGGCAGCGAAGGCGCCGGGTGGCAGGTGCCCCGTTTCGCCTGGCGCGACCCGGGCGTGCTGCTTGCCGAAGGCAGCGCAGCGTTCGGCGCCGACGCCGGCTTGGACGCGCTCGACCTCCGGCTGCACAGCGAGGACGCCTCGCCCCTGGCGGGTCGCTACCTGTCGGGCTGGCTGGGGCTGGCCGGCCTGGCCGACCTGGCGCTCGCGGGCGCGATCGACGCCGACGTGCGCATCGCCGGCGGCGCGCTGCAGTCGGGCCGCCTGCAACTCCACGGTGTCGACCTGCGCGACCCGCAAGGCCGGTTCCGGTTCGACACCCTGGCGGGCACCGTGGACTTCACCGGCGGCCAGGCCGTGCAGGCCAGCGAGCTGGCCTGGGCGGGCGGGGCGCTCTACGGCCTCGACTTCGGCGCCGCGCGCCTGCCGCTGGAAAGCAGCGCCGGCACGTTGCGCCTGCGCGAGGCGGTCGACGTCGCCGTGCTCGGCGGCAACCTGCGCCTGGAGCACCTGGCGATCTCGCCGCCCGGCGGGGGCGAGTCGCTTTCGCTGCGCTTCGGGCTGGCGGTCGACCACCTGGACATCGGGCGCCTGTCCGAGGCGGTCGGCTGGCCGGCATTCCGCGGCACGCTCAGCGGCCGGTTCCCGGAGGCGCGCTATGCCGACGACCGGCTCGAGTTCGACGGCGACCTGGTGATGGACCTGTTCGGCGGCAACGTGCGCGTGTCGGCACTGGCGATGGAGCGGCCCTTCGGCAGCGCGCCAACGCTCACCGCGGACCTGCGCATCGACGACATCGAGATGCTCGCGCTCACGGAGGTCCTGGAGTTCGGCAGCATCAGTGGCCGCCTGGACGGCCGCATCCGCGACCTGCGCCTGGTCGACTGGCACCCGGTCGCCTTCGACGCGAGGCTGCTCACCGACCCCAAGCGCGGCGTTGCGCAACGGATCAGCCAGCGCGCCGTGCAGAACATCTCCAGCGTCGGCGACGCGTCGTTCGCCAACAGCCTGCAGGGGCGCCTGATCGGCCTGTTCGATTCGTTCGGCTACAGCCGCATCGGCATCAGCTGCCGCCTGCGCAACGAGGTCTGCGAAATGGGCGGCCTGCGTTCAGGTAGCAACACTTTTACTATCGTCGCCGGTGCGGGACTGCCCCGCCTGACGGTGGTGGGCCACAACCGCCTGGTCGACTGGCCGGTGCTCGTCGAGCGGCTGGCCGCGGTGGCCGGCGGCGACGTGAAGCCGGTCATCGACTAGCCTGTGATCCACTACAGGCCTGTGACCGCCCCCTGGAGGACGCCATGAATCGCTGGATCGGAGCGCCAATCGCCGCCGCACTGCTGGTCAGTGCCTGCGTCACCATCAACGTGTATTTCCCGGCCGCCGAGGCCCGCGAGGCCGCGCGCGAGTTCGTCGAGGACGTCATCGACGATCCCGCGAACGCACCGCCCGACAATGGCGACGGCGGCATGGCGCTGCGCTTCGATCCGTGGATGCTGCTCGGCATCGCGCCGGCGCACGCACAGGCGCAGCCGGACATCACCATCGAGACCCCGGCCATCCAGGCGCTGAAGGCGAAGATGGAATCGCGGTTCGCCACGCTGCGCCCGCACTTCACCTCCGGCGCGCTGGGCTTCACCAACGACGGCCTGGTGGTGGTGCGCGACGCGGCCAAGCTCGACCTGCGCGAGCGGGTGTCGGTCAACCAGCTGGTCGCCGACGACAACCGCGACCGCCGTGCCGTGTACCGCGAGATCGCGGTCGCCAACGGGCACCCGGAGTGGGAGTCGCAGATCCGCTCGGTGTTTTCACAGCAGTGGATCGCCAGTGCACGCAGTGGCTGGTGGTACCAGGACGCGGGCGGAAGCTGGCGGCAGAAGTAGTTGGCGCGCATCGACCAGGCGCCCTTCGTCGCCGACATCCTCGACCTGAGCCACGACGGACGCGGCGTCGCCCGCCGCCCCGAGGGACATCCCGCCGCCGGAAAGGCCGTGTTCGTTTCCGGCGGCCTGCCCGGCGAGCAGGTGCTCGCCCGGCAGACCGGGCGCTCGCGCCATTTCGACGAGGCCAGGGTGGTCGAGGTCCTGCGCGCTTCGCCCGAGCGCGTGCCGCCGCGCTGCGTGCACTTCGGGACCTGTGCCGGCTGCACGCTGCAGCACCTGGACGCGCCGCGGCAGATCCTCGCCAAGCAGCACACGCTGCTGGAGAACCTGGAGCGCATCGGCCACGTCGCGCCGGAAACGGTGCTGCCGCCGCTGGCCGATGCCGCGTGGGGCTACCGCCGCAAGGGCCGGTTCTCGGTGCGCCGCGTGGAGAAGAAGGGCAAGACGCTGGTCGGCTTCCGCGAGACCGATCCGCGCTTCGTCGCCGACCTGTCGGAGTGCCACACGGTCGTGCCCGCGATCGGCGAGCGCATCGGGGCGCTCTCGGCGCTGGTCGATTCGCTGCACGTGCGCAGCGATATCCCGCAGGTCGAGTTCATCGCCGGCGACCCGACCGGGGACCATTGCGGCGTTGCGCTGGTCTTCCGCCACCTGGCGCCGCTCGACGACCACGATCGCGCGGCGCTGGAGGCGTTCGCGCGCGAGCACCGGTTCGCGGTGTTCCTGCAACCCGGCGGCATCGATTCGGTGCATCCGTTGTGGCCGGACGATCCCCGGTTGTCGTTCCGGCTGGCGCCCTGGGACGTCACCCTCGGCTTCCGGCCGCTGGACTTCATCCAGGTCAATGCCGGGCTCAACGAACACATGATCGCGCGCACCCTCGAATTGCTGGACGTCCAGGCCGGTGACCGCGTGCTCGACCTGTTCTGCGGCCTGGGCAACTTCACCCTGCCGCTGGCGCGCGTGGCGCGCGAGGTCGTCGGCGTCGAGGGCGATGCCGGGCTGGTGGCGCGCGCCCGCGGGAACGCGGCCTGCAATGGCCTGGGCAACGCGCAGTTCCACGCCGCCGACCTGGCGCAGGACCTGCGCGGCGAACCCTGGATGCGCGCGGGCTTCGACCGGCTGCTGCTGGACCCGCCGCGCTCGGGCGCCGACGCGGTCCTGAAGCAGCTGCCGCTCGCCGGCCTGCGCCGCATCGTCTACGTCAGTTGCCACCCGGGGTCGCTGGCACGCGATGCCGGCTACCTGGTCAACGAGCGCGGCTGGACGCTGCGTGCCGCCGGGGTCATGGACATGTTCCCGCACACGGCGCACGTCGAGTCGATCGCGATGTTGGAAGCGCGCTAGGCAGAACGGCGGATGCGGTTGCATTGCAACGCGCCGCCGCGCGTGGACGGGGCCCGGTTGCGGGTTGTTCGCGCGCAAGTCGCATAATACGAACCTTTCCAGGACCCCTCGACCATGCTCGTCATCGGCGTCGCCGGCACCGAACTCACCGCGCAGGAACGCGACTGGCTGCAGGACGATGCCTGTGGCGGGGTGATCCTGTTCTCGCGCAACTTCGCCTCCAAGGCGCAGGTCGCCGAACTGTCCGCCGCGATCCGCGAGGCCGCGCCGCGCCCTCAACTGGTCTGCGTCGACCAGGAAGGCGGTCGCGTGCAGCGCTTCCGCGAGGGCTACAGCGCGCTGCCACCCCTGGAGGTGTTCGGCAGGCGCCATGCCACCGACCCGCGCGGCGCGCTGGCCGACGCGGAGGAACACGCCTGGCTGATGGCCAGCGAGATCCTCGCGACCGGCATTGACCTGAGCTTCGCGCCGGTGGTCGACCTGGGCCGCGGCAACCGCGCCATCGGCAACCGCGCGTTCTCCGCCGACCCGGCGGTGGTCGCCGAGTTCACCCGCGCGTACGTGCGCGGCATGCACGCCGCCGGCATGGGCGCCACGCTCAAGCACTTCCCGGGCCACGGCTCGGTGCTGGAAGACACCCATTTCGATGATGCCGTCGACGACCGCCCGCTGGAAGCGCTGCTGGCCGAGGACCTGGTGCCGTTCGCCGCGGGCATCGACGCCGGCGCCGACGCGGTGATGATGGCGCACGTCGTCTATCCGCGGGTCGCGCCCGAACCGGCCGGGTATTCGCCGCGCTGGATCCGCGACATCCTGCGCGAAGACCCGGCGCGCGGCGGCCTGGGGTTCCGTGGCGTGGTGTTCTCCGACGACATCGGCATGGCGGCGGCGTTTTCCGCCGGTGGCATCAAGTCGCGCGTGGACGCGCACCTGGATGCCGGATGCGACGTGGTGCTGGTGTGCCATCCGGAACTGGTGGCCGAATCGCTGGCGGCGGTGCGCGGCCGCAAGCTCGACGCGATGGCGCTCGCCGGCCTCGTCAACGAAGGTGCCGGCGGCTGGGACGCATTGCTCGCCGATGCGCGCTACGGCGCGGCGCAGGGCCGGCTCGTCGCCGACGCCGGGACCCAGGCCTGATGCCCGGCGACGCGCCCCCGGATTTCGCGGCCGCGCTGGCCAACAGCGAGGTGGTGCACGACCGCGCTGCGGTGGAAGGCGCGATCGACGCGATGGCCGTGCGCATCGCCGCGGATTTCGCAGGGAGCGTGCCGGTCTTCCTCACCGTGATGCACGGCGGCCTGCCATTCGCCGCACGGCTGGCGCTGGCGCTCGGTGCACGCGGCCTGGACCTGGCGTTCGACTACCTGCATGCGACGCGCTACCGCGGTGCGACCTCCGGCGGCGAACTCGCCTGGAAGCACCGACCGGCCACGCCCCTGCGCGGCCGTCGCGTCCTGCTGGTGGACGACATCGTCGACGAGGGCCACACCCTCCAGCAGGTGCGGGCCTGGTGCCTGGCCGAGGGCGCGACGGACGTACGGATCGCCGCGATGGTGGTCAAGCGCCACGGGCGGTGCGTGCCGGGACTTGCCGCGGACTACGCGGGGCTCGACGTCCCCGACCGCTACGTCTTCGGCTACGGGATGGACTACCACGAACAGGGCCGGAACCTGCCGGCGATCCACGCGCTGCGCGAGGCTGGTGGCGACGGAGGCGAGGCATGAGCATCGACCTGGCGGTCATCGGCGGGACCGGGATCTACCGGCTCGCCGTGCTCGAGGACGCCCAGGCCCACGCGCCCGACACGCGCTACGGCGCGCCGTCCGGCCCCGTGCGCGTCGGCACGCTGTCCGGGCGACGGGTGGCCTTCCTGGCGCGCCATGGCGAGGGCCACGCGCTGCCGCCCCACCGGATCAACTACCGCGCCAACCTGGCGGCCCTGCAGGCGCTGGGCGCCACGCGGGTCCTGGCCCTGAACACCGTCGGCGGCATCACCCCCCGCTATCCGCCGCGCGCGCTCGGCTGCCCGGACCAGCTGATCGACTACACGTGGGGCCGGGTGTCGACGCTGTGCGAGGAGCCGGGCACCGACGTGCTGCATGTCGACTTCGGGGATCCCTACACCCCGGCCCTGCGCCGCGCGGTGCTCGACGCCGCGGCGCGCGCCGGCGTGTCCGTCGTCGACGGCGGGTGCTACGGCGCCACCCAGGGGCCGCGGCTGGAGACGCGCGCGGAAATCGCGCGGATGCGGCGCGACGGCTGCGACCTGGTCGGCATGACCGGCATGCCCGAGGCGGCCCTTGCCCGCGAACTGGGACTGGACTACGCCTGCCTGGCGGTCGTGGCGAACTGGGCGGCGGGCGCCGGTCCGGACGCCGGGGAAGTGATCACCCTGGACGACGTGCTGGCCAACGTCGACGCGGCGTCTGCCGGGCTCGCGCCACTGCTGCGCGCGCTGCTGGCCGGCTGACCGCGCGCGTGGCGGGCGGCATGGTGCGCCGCCCCTTGCACCGACCGGCGGCCTCGGCATACAAATGCCCGTGCGCCGCGCGGACCGTGCGCACACATCGCATCCAGACGAGGTCACACAGCTCATGCAGTACGGCACAGTGAAGTGGTTCAACGACGCCAAGGGGTTCGGCTTCATCGCCCCTGAAGACGGCAGCGCCGACGTGTTCGTGCATTACTCGGCGATCGACACCAAGGGATTCCGCAGCCTGCAGGAAGGCCAGCGGGTCAGCTACGAGGTGGTGCAGGGCCCCAAGGGCGCGCAGGCCTCGGGCGTCGCGCCGGTCGACGCCATCGCCTGATCGAGGAACGATCCAAAATTCGAAGGCCCCGCCGGAGCGGGGCCTTTTTTTTGCCGGGAGCCGCGCGTGCCGTCAGCGCAGCCAGGCACGCCCGTTGTACACGCGGACGTACGAGCCTTCGCGGATGCCGCCGAGCTCGCCCTGGGACACCACGATGCTGCGGCCGTCCTGCATGCGCACGGTGAGCCGGTACGTATCGTTGTTGGCCTGCACGCGGTTCTGGATCGCGTTGCCGGCCACCGCGCCGGCCACGGCGCCCGCCACGGTCGCGGTGTTCTGGCGGCCCTCGCTTTCGTCATCGGCGAGTTCGCGACCGGCCGCCGCGCCGACGATGCCGCCCAGCACCGCGCCGGTGGCGTTCGGGACGGCGCTCCCGGTGCCGGCGACCATGTCGATCCGGGTGACGGTGCCGCAGTCGTAACAGTTGGCGGTGCTGCTGGCCGGCACCGGGGCGCCGTACCCGTAGCCCGGGGAGGTCGTGGTGCAGCCGGCCATCGCCAGGCTGGCGGCAGCGGCCAGGCCGAAGAGGCCAAGGTTCGAACGAAGCTTCATGCCAGTCTCCTGGTGGGGGTCCATCCGCACGCTAGGTGGCATGGCGTGAATGCGCCATCAACCGGCCGGGGATTGTCAGCGACCGTTCATGCCGCGGCCGCGGGACGTCCGTCAGCTGCGGAAGTCCTGGTGGCAGCCCTTGCAGCCTTCCCCGACGTCGCCGAGCACCGCGCCCATGGCAGCGCAGTCCTGCGGCGGGGCCGCGACCGCCGCATCGAGCGTGGCGCGCAGGGTGCTGGCGTGCCTGGCGAACCGTTCGTCGTCGGCGAGGTCCGGGAAACCCGCCTCCAGGTCGTTGGCCATCGTGCGCAACGCCTGCAGGTGGGGCAGGGCGTCGGTCGCCGCGCAGCGGTTGCTGTCCAGGCCGGCCTTGAGCTGCCCGACGTGCCAGGCCTGCACGTGCATCAGCGCCTCGTGGAAGTGGTCCTTGCGCGCGTCGATCGCGCGCATCGCCATCACCGTGCCGATGACGCCGACCAACAGGCCGAGCAGGAACAGGAACAGGTAGCGCGGGGCGTGGCTCTTCCGGGCGGGCGCGGCAGTCGTGTTCATGGGCAGGGTCCCCGTGGATGGCGTCGCCGGCAAACTAGCACGCCTACAATCCCGCCATGCAGACCCTGTTGCGCGAGCGCTTTTCCGGCATCGACCGGTTGTACGGCAGCGGCGCCGTCGAGCGCCTGGCGGGGCGCCACGTGGCGGTGGTCGGGCTGGGCGGGGTGGGATCCTGGGTGGTCGAGGCGCTGGCGCGCTCGGCGGTCGGGCGGCTGGCGCTCATCGACGCCGACGACGTCTGCCTGTCCAATACCAACCGGCAGCTGCATGCGCTCGACGGCCACTACGGGCAAGGCAAGGCCGACGCGCTGGCGGCGCGCTGCCGTGCGATCAATCCCGGGATCGAGGTCGATGCGGTCGCCAGCTTCCTGACGCCGTCGAACCTGGAGGCGCTGCTCGACCGCGACTACGACCTGGTGGTCGATGCCTGCGACAGCTTCCGCAGCAAGGTCGAGATGATCGCCTGGTGCCGGCGGCGCAAGCGCCCGATCGTGGTGTCGGGGTCGGCGGGCGGGCGCACCGACGCCACGCTGGTCCGCGTCCGGGACCTCTCGCGCACCGAGCACGACGCGCTGCTCGCGCTGGTGCGCAAGAAGCTGCGCGCCGAGTTCAACTTCCCGAAGAACCGCGACCGCTATTTCGGCGTGCCCGCGGTGTATTCGCTGCAGAACGTCCGCTACCCGCAGGCCGACGGCACGGTCTGCGGCACGCGCCCCGACGTCGGGCCGGACGCCGCGTTGAAGCTCGACTGCGGTGCCGGCCTGGGTGCCGCCACGCATGTCACCGGCGCCTTTGCCTTCGCCATGGCCGGCAAGGCGATCGAGAAACTGTTGGCGAAATGACGGCCTGCCCCTGCAGGAGCCGGCATGCCGGCGAAGGCTTCGCCGCCATGGCGGCTCCTACATGAGCGCGAACAGTCTTTCGGCGTTCGCGGTCGTCGCGGCCGCAATGGTCGCCGGGTCCGCGCCACGGATCGCGGCGATCGCTTCCAGCACCCCGGGCAACCGGCACGGCTCGTTGCGCTGGCCCTGGTGGCCGTGCAGCGGCTGGTCGGGCGCGTCGGTCTCCAGCAGCACCTGTTCCAGCGGTACCCCGGCGACCACCTTGCGGATGCGGTTCGCGCCGGGGTAGGTCGCGGGCCCCCCGAAGCCGAGCAGGAACCCGGCGTCCTCCAGCTGTCGCGCCTGCTCGAGGCTGCCGGCATAGCTGTGCACGACCCCGCGCAGCCCACCCACCTTGCGCACCGCGATGATCACGTCCTCGACGGCGCGGCGCGCGTGCACGATCACCGGCAGGTCGAACTCGCGGGCCAGGCGCAACTGCGCATCGAAGTAGCGGGCCTGCGTGTCGCGATCGAGCCCCTCGACGTCATAGTCCAGGCCGCATTCGCCGATCGCGACCGGCAGCTCGCGTTCGATCCAGCCACGCAGGTCGGCGAGGTGGCCGGGGCGATGCGCGTCGAGCAGCAGCGGATGCAGCCCGTACGCGGGGAACAGGCCGGGATCGGCCGCGCAGCAGTCGCGCAGCCGCGGCCAGGTCGCCGCGTCGATCGCCGGGACCACCTGGCGCGCGACACCGGCCGACCTGGCCCGGGCGACCACGGCCTCGCGGTCCGGGTCGAAAGCGGGATCGTCCAGGTGGACGTGGGTGTCGACGAGGTCCAAGTCGGCAACGATGGCGTCAGCGGCGGCGACGGCCCTCGTCGACCGCTTCGCCTTCGATCACCTCGCCCGGCGGGGCGTTCCGGTGCTTCCAGTTGGCCAGCAGCAGCGTGCCCAGGCCGAGCAGGATTTCGTCGACGAAGGGAATCGGGTCCGGGACGACGAGGGTCAGCAGGAACAGCGCCGCCGCGACCTTGAACAGCGTCGGGTAGCGCAGGCGCCGGGCGAAGGCGAGGAACGGGACGAGCAGGGGACTGGCCATGGACGCAGCCTCGCGACTACCGGGTGAAGGCGACGCTAGCACTGTGGGAGAGCACTGGGGGGCGCCGCCATGGCGGCGAAGCTGTTCGCGCCGGCATGCCGGCTGCCACAGGTCCAGGCGCGCGGCGTGGTTCCGTGACGGGCGTCCGGTCGCGGGGCCAAGGGCGGTTCAGGAACCCCGTGCTGCAATCACGCCGTGCATACCCGCGGGCCAGCCCCGCCCAGGAGCCGACATGAAGAACAACACCCTCGCCATCGCGCTCGCGTCGCTGCTCGTCGGCGGCGTCGCGGTCGCGGCGTTCCAGAACAACCGCCAGCCCCAGCCCTACGAGACCGCGACCGCCGACGCCGAGGCGTCCGCCGACGCGGCCGGGTTCGATTTCTTCGGTGACAGCGGGCTGGAGTACGCCGAGGTCCTGGCCGTCGCGCCGGTGACCCGGCCGACCACGCTCTATGCCACCGTCATCGGCACCGAGCCGGTGCGCGAGACCGTCACCACCTCCACGCCGCGCCAGGTCTGCAATGACGTGGTGGTGCAGGAGCGGATGCCGGAACGCGACGGCCTGATGGGCGGCACCATCGCGGGCGCCGTGATCGGCGGCGCGCTCGGCAACCAGGTGGGCGACGGCAACGGCCGCAAGCTCGCCACCGTGGCCGGCGCGGTCGCCGGCGGCTACGCCGGGCGCCGGATCGACCAGCGCCACGTCGGCGGCCAGGTGGTCGCCAATACCCGCACCGAGTGCCACACCGTCTCCGACTCGTCGCAGTCCTCGCGCGTGGTCGCCTGGAACGTGACCTACCGCAACCCGGACGGCACGACCGGCAGCATGCGCACGGGCGAACAGCCCGGCGAGCAGGTCAAGCTGGGCGAGGGCGAGGAAGTCGTCGGCTACGACGTGACCTATCGCCACGACGGCGTCGACCGCACCGTGCGCATGACGGAGGATCCGGGCAATCGCCTGCCGATCCTCGACGGCAAGGTCGTGCTGCAGACCGCCGCCCTCGACGACGCCCCCGACCGCGGCTGAGCCTCCCGCGCCCCTGTGGGAGCCGCCACGGCGGCGAAGCCCTTGACCAAGGGGGCCGGAGCAATCCGGCCCCCTTCCTTTTTCCTGGCTGTCCCGCGTCGCCTACAATGCGAAATTCCCTCGCCGGAACCGCGCTGAGATGGCCCTCGATCCGTTCGACCTGTACGACGTCCGCTCGCTGTTGACCGAGGAGGAGCAGGCGGTGCAGGACACCGTGGCGCGGTTCACCGACGAGCGTGTCATCCCGATCATCGGTGATGCCTTCGACCAGGGCCGGTTCCCGAAGGAACTCGTCCCCGAGATCGCCGGGCTGGGCCTGCTCGGGTCGTCGCTGCCGGAGGAATACGGCGGCCACGGCCTCAACGCCGTCAGCTACGGCCTGATCTGCCAGGAACTCGAGCGCGGCGACAGCGGCATCCGCAGCTTCGTCAGCGTGCAGTCGTCGCTGTGCATGTATCCCATCTTTGCCTACGGCACCGAGGCGCAGCGCAAGCGTTGGCTGCCGGACATGGCCGCGGGCAAGGTCATTGGCTGCTTCGGCCTGACCGAGCCGCACGGCGGCTCCGACCCGGCCAACATGAAGACCACCGCGCGCAAGGATGGCGGCGACTGGATCCTCAACGGGTCGAAGATGTGGATCACCAACGGCAACATCGCCGACATCGCGATCGTCTGGGCGCAGACCGACGACGGCATCCAGGGCTTCGTGGTCGAGCAGGGCATGGCCGGTTTCGCGGCGCAGGAGATCAAGCACAAGATGTCGCTGCGCGCGTCGGTGACCAGCGCGCTGTTCTTCGACAACCTGCGCGTGCCGGAGGCCAACCGGTTGCCGAACGTCAAGGGACTGAAGGGGCCGCTGGGCTGCCTGACCCAGGCGCGCTACGGCATCACCTGGGGGCCGATCGGCGCGGCCATCGCGTGCCTGCGCGAGGCGCTGGCCTACACCGGCGAGCGCATCCTGTTCGACCGCCCGGTGGCGGCCACGCAGAGCGCGCAGCTGAAGCTTGCCGACATGGCGCGCCGCATCACCTCCGCGCAGTTGCTGGTGCTGCAGCTCGGCCGTTTGAAGGACGCCGGCAAGATGGCGCCGACGCAGGTCAGCCTCGCGAAGTGGAACAATTGCCGCATGGCGATCGACATCGCGCGCCAGTGCCGCGACCTGCTCGGCGGCGCCGGCATCACCACCGAGCACGCGGCCATCCGCCACGCGCTGAACCTGGAATCGGTGATCACCTACGAGGGTACCGAGACCGTGCACCAGCTGGTGGTCGGCCGCGAACTCACCGGCATCAACGCATTCTGACGCGTCGTCCCCGCGCAGGCGGGGACCCAGCCTCGCCCGCGGGAGTCGCATGAGCATCCTCGACACCACCCTCGAAACCGAACGCCTCCTGTTGCGCGTGCCGCGCCGCGAGGACTTCGACGGCTACTGCGAACTGATGGGCGACGAGGAAGCCGCGCGCCACATCGGCGGCCACGCGACCCGCGAGGCGGCCTGGCGCAAGTTCCTGCAGATGCCCGGCGCCTGGGTGGTGCAGGGCTTCGGCATGTTCGCCGCCATCGACCGCCAGACGGGCGAGTGGCTGGGCCAGGCCGGTCCGTGGCAGCCGGAAGGCTGGCCCGGCACCGAGGTCGGCTGGTCGTTCAAGCGCGCCGCCTGGGGCAAGGGCTATGCCAGCGAAGCGGCGGTGGCCACGATCGACTGGGCCTTCGACCACCTGGGCTGGACCGAGGTCATCCACACCATCGGGCCCGCCAACACGGCCTCGCAGGCGCTGGCGCGCCGCCTCGGCTCCACCCTGCGCGGGCCCGGCCGCCTCCCCGATCCCTATGCGGAGGTTCCCGTCGAGATCTGGGGCCAGTCCCGCGACCAGTGGCGCGCGCGCCGCGCGGGCGCGCCGGCGTGATCACCGTTTATGGCATGTCGATGTCGGGCAACTGCCACAAGGTGCGGCAGCTGCTCGGACACCTCGGCCGCGACTACCGGTGGGTCGAAGTCGACGGCACCCGCGGTGAAACCCGCACGCCGCAGTTCCTGGCCAAGAACCCCAACGGCCGCGTGCCGATCGTCGAGCGCGAGGACGGTTCGATCCTGCCGGAGTCGAACGCGATCCTGTGCTGGCTCGCTGAGGGCACGCCGTACCTGCCCGATGATCCGTGGCAGCGCGCGCACGCGCTGGCCTGGCTGTTCTTCGAGCAATACAGCCACGAGCCCTACATCGCGGTGGCGCGCTTCATCCGCGGCTGGACGCCGCCCGATTCGCCGCGGCGCGCGGAGCTGCCGCGCCTGCGCGAGCGCGGCCACCAGGCACTCGCAGTGATGGACCGACACCTGGCGGCGCACGCGTGGTTCACCGGCGGGCGCTACGGCATCGCCGACATCGCCCTGTTCGCGTACACCGACGTGGCCCACCACGGCGGCTTCGACCTGGCGCCGTACCCGGCGGTCCGCGACTGGCTCGGACGCGTCCGCGCGACGCCGGGGTTCGTGCCCATGCCGGACCTCGATGCCGAGGCCACCGCGCGCCTCGCCCAACCCGATTGATCGAGCCCCGAGACGTATGAGCAAGCCCGGCGTTCCCCAGGCAATCCCCGCACGCATGCGCGGCCTCAACCGCGCCGAAATCTGCGACGTCAACTTCAGCGAGTTCGTGCGTGGATGGGACGGCGAGGTCGACGCGCCCCCGGCGCCCGGTGAAGCGATCCTCGATGGCAGCGCGCTCGACGCGGCGGCCTTCCGCGAGCTGTTCGAGTCCCAACTCATCAGCCGCCACCTGGACCTGATGGCGCGCGTGCTGCGCGTGCAGGACAAGGTCTTCTACACGATCGGATCGAGCGGACACGAAGGCAACGCGATGGTCGCGCGCGCCACGCGCCACACCGACCCCGCATTCCTGCACTACCGCTCCGGCGGCTTCATGGCCGAGCGCTTCCGCAAGCTGCCGGGCATGGATCCGATCATGGATTCGGCGCTGAGCTTCGCCGCCAGCAAGGAAGACCCGATCTCCGGCGGCCGGCACAAGGTGTGGGGCAGCAAGCCACTGTGGGTGCTGCCGCAGACCTCGACCATCGCCTCGCACCTGCCCAAGGCGCTGGGCACCGCGATGGCGATCGAGGCCGGCCGGCGCATCGGCCACGCGCTGCCGATCCCCGGCGACAGCATCGTGCTGTGCTCGTTCGGCGACGCGTCCGCCAACCACGCCACCGCGCAGACCGCGTTCAACGCCGCGGCCTGGTCCGCGTACCAGAAGCTGCCGGCGCCGGTGCTGTTCGTGTGCGAGGACAACGGCATCGGCATCTCGGTCAAGACGCCCAGCGGCTGGATCGCCAGCCGCTTCCGCGACATGCCTGGCCTGGACTACTTCTTTGCCGACGGCCTGGACCTGGCGGAAGGCTACGGCGACGTGCAGCGCGCGGTGGACCATTGCCGCCACACGCGCCGTCCCACCTTCCTGCACCTGCGCACCACGCGCCTGATGGGGCATGCGGGCACCGATTTCGAGATCGAGTGGCGTCCCCTCGAGGAACTGTGCGCGGTGGAGGCGAGCGATCCGCTGCTGCGTTCCGCGTCGATCGCGCTGGCGTCCGGCCTGATGTCGAAGGACGAGGTGCTGGCGTTGTACGAGGGTACGCGCGCGCGCTGCTTCGCGGCCGCGGAGGCAGCGGACCGGCGGCCGAAGCTGGACCGGCTGGAAGACGTGGTGGCCCCGCTGGCGCCGTACACGCCACTGGCGGTGCGGACCGAAGCCGGGCGCACCGACTATGCGGACCGTCGCATCGACGTGTTCGGCGGCGAGGACAAGCTGCCGGAGCAGCTCCCGCCCCGGCACATGGCGATCCAGATCAACCAGGGATTGCACGACCTGTTCGCGAAGTATCCCGAGGCGATGCTGTTCGGCGAGGACGTCGCGCAGAAGGGCGGCGTCTACACCGTGACCCGCGGGTTGCAGAAGGCCTTCGGCCCGCGCCGGGTGTTCAACACGCTGCTGGACGAGACGATGATCCTGGGCATGGCCCAGGGGTTCGCGAACATGGGCCTGCTGCCCATCCCGGAGATCCAGTACCTGGCGTACTTCCACAACGCCTGCGACCAGCTCCGCGGCGAGGCCGCCAGCCTGCAGTTCTTCAGCAACGACCAGTACCGCAACCCGATGGTGGTGCGCATCGCGGGGCTCGGCTACCAGCGCGGGTTTGGCGGGCACTTCCACAACGACAACTCGATCACGGCCCTGCGCGACATCCCGGGCATCGTGGTCGGCTGCCCGTCGCGGGGCGACGATGCGGTCACGATGCTGCGCACGCTGACGGCGCTGGCGAAGGTGGACGGGCGGGTCTGCGTGTTCCTGGAGCCCATTGCGCTGTACATGACGAAGGACCTGTACGAAGCGGGCGACGGGCAGTGGCTGACGTCGTTCCCGGCGCCGGGCGAGGCCATGCCGCTGGGCGAGGGCTGCGTGTACGGGGAGGGCGAGGACCTGGTCGTCTTCACCTATGGCAACGGCGTGCCGATGAGCCTGCGCGCGGCACGGCGCATCAGCGACAGGCACGGCTGGCAGGTCCGCGTGGTCGACCTGCGCTGGCTGGTGCCGCTCAACGACGGCTACATCCGCGCGCAGGCGGCGGACGCCAGGCGCATCCTGGTCGTCGACGAGGGCCGGCGCAGCGCCGGCGTGGGCGAGGGCGTGATCACGGCGCTGGCAGAAGGCGGTTACGGCGCGCGACCGTTCGGCCGCGTCGTCGGCGCCGACACGTATACGCCGCTGGCCGGCGCGGCGTTCCTGGTGATTCCCGGCGAAGACGACATCGTCGCCGCAGCCGACGCGCTGGCGACTGGCGACTGACCCTGTGGGAGCCGCCATGGCGGCTCCTACACGGGCGGTCGGGCCAGTCCACCAAGCAGCGGGCGTTCCCGGGGGTCGGGTTCGCGTTCCAGCGCGCGCACCGCCAGCCCGAGATGCCGTTCCCCGTCGGAAGCCACGCTGACCACGTCACCCACGCCGACCTCGAACGGCATGCCGCCCTCCAGCAGCACCAGTTCGCGCTTCGACTTCCCCAGGAAATGCGTGCGCGCGACGATTTCCTGTCCGGGATAGCAGCCCTTCTTCACGCTGAAGGCCTCGAGGCGTTGCAGCGAGAGCATCTGCGGCGTCCATTCGCCGGATTGCGAGGCGTCCAGGCGGGGCAGGCCGTGCGCCAGGTCCGCCACCCGCCAGCGCGCATCCAACGCATCGTGCGCCGGCGCATGCGCGGCCCGGCCGACCCGGAGCACCCTGGTGCAACCGTCGCCACCCATGTCCAGCTCGAAGCCCGCGTCCAGGCTGCCCGCCAGGACGCCGGCATGCGCCTGCAGCGGCGTGGCGAACGCGCCGCCCACCTGCAGGTCCGGGCGCGGCGCCACCTCGACCTTGCTCCGGAAGACGAAGCGCCGGAGCGCCGCCGCGAACGCTTCAGGGTCCGCATCCGGCAGGACCAGCCACACGTGTTCCGCATCCAGCCGCAGCAACGCGAACAGGGCCACCACGCGCCCCTTGGGCGTCAGCCAGCCGCTCCAGTGCCAATGGCCGTCGGCCAGGCCCGCGACGTCGCTCATGAACTGCGCATGCGCGAAACGCACGGCATCGGGCCCGTGCAGCGCCACCAGGTGGTGGCCGGCAAGGGTGAAGGGCGAGTTCGGCTTGTCCGGCATTGCTGGCAGGACGTAAACTTGAACGGCTGTGAAGACCATGATCATAGGCCAGTTTCCCGAGCCCGCCACGCCTGCGCCACCGATTGCGCCGGCGCCCGGTGTCACGCCCGAGGCGGCGCCCGCCGATGGCGCGGACGCGGCAAACGGCGAAGTCGGCGGTCGCGGCGGCCTGGATCCCGTGCGCTACGGCGACTGGGAAAAGAACGGACGCTGCATCGACTTCTAGCGCTTGACCCGCCACACCCGGCGGCGCGCGTGCGTTCGCCGTCCCCCGCAGGAGCGACCCGACATGCCCATCCGCGAACGTCCCCTGTCGCCGCACCTGCAGGTGTACCGGTGGCAGATCACGATGACGATGTCGATCCTGCACCGCGTCACCGGCGTGGTGATCACGGTCGGCGCGTTCGCGCTGGCCTGGTGGCTGATGGCGGTGGCCGCGGGCGGCGACGCGTATCGCGAGGCGGCCGACTGCCTGGCTTCGCCGCTCGGCATGGTCGCGCTGGGCGGGTTTTCGCTGGCGCTGGTCTACCACCTGCTCAACGGCATCCGGCACCTGCTGTGGGATGCGGGCTGGGGCTTCGAGATCCCGGAGTTCTACGCATCGGGCTGGACCGTCGCGGCCCTCACCGTGGTGTTGACCGCATTGATCTGGTTCGCGGTCCTGGGGGGTGGCGCATGAGCAACATCGACGCCGGCGAAGAACTGCGCGACCTCCGCACGCCGCTGGCCCGCGCCCGCGGCCTGGGCTCCGGCAAGTCCGGCACGGAACATTTCTGGCGCCAGCGCGTCACCGCGATCGCCCTCGCGCTGCTGGTGCCGTGGCTGGTCGGGTTGCTGGTGTCGATGGTCGGCGCCGACCTGGCGACCGTGCGCGAGACGCTCGCCCGTCCCTGGAACGCGGTGCTGCTGGCGGCGTTCTCCATCGCCACCTTCTGGCACGCCAAGCTCGGCATCCAGGTGATCATCGAGGACTACGTGCACACGCGCTGGGCGGAAGTCGCCCTGCTGCTGATCAACCTCCTGGCCTGCGCCCTCGGCGCGCTCGCGTCGCTGTACGCGATCGGCCGCATCGCCATGCTGGGCTGACGAAATGACTCCTGCGTACAAGATCACCGAACACCACTACGACATGGTCGTCGTCGGCGCCGGCGGCGCGGGCCTGCGTGCCACCTTCGGCCTCGCGGCCAAGGGCCTCAACACCGCGTGCATCACCAAGGTGTTCCCGACGCGCTCGCACACGGTCGCCGCGCAGGGCGGCATCTCCGCCGCGCTCGGCAACATGGGCGAGGACGACTGGCGCTTCCACTTCTACGACACCATCAAGGGTTCGGACTGGCTGGGCGACCAGGACGCCATCGAGTACATGTGCCGCGAGGCGGTCCCGGCGATCATCGAGCTCGAGCACCAGGGCGTGCCGTTCTCGCGCACCGAGGACGGGCGCATCTACCAGCGCCCGTTCGGTGGCATGACCACCCACTACGGGCAGGGCACCGCGCAGCGCACCTGCGCCGCCGCCGACCGCACCGGCCACGCGATCCTGCACACGCTGTACCAGCAGTCGCTCAAGCACGACGCGCGCTTCTTCATCGAGTACTTCGCGCTCGACCTGGTCATGGACGAGGACGGCGCCTGCCGCGGCGTGCTCGCGCTGGACATGGCCGAGGGGACGCTGCACCTGTTCCGCGCGCACGGCACGGTGCTGGCGACCGGCGGCTACGGGCGCGCGTACTTCTCGGCGACGTCCGCGCACACCTGCACCGGCGACGGCGGCGGCATGGCGCTGCGCGCCGGCCTGGGCCTGCAGGACATGGAGTTCGTGCAGTTCCACCCGACCGGCATCTACGGCGCCGGCTGCCTGATCACCGAGGGCGTGCGCGGCGAAGGCGGCATCCTGCGCAACAGCGACGGCGAGCGCTTCATGGAGCGCTACGCGCCGAACGCGAAGGACCTCGCGTCGCGCGACGTGGTGTCGCGCTCGATGACCATCGAGATCCGCGAGGGCAGGGGCGTGGGCCCGCACAAGGACCACATCCACCTGGACCTCACGCACCTGGACCCGAAGGACATCCACGAGAAGCTGCCCGGCATCGCCGAGACCGCGAAGATCTTCGCCGGCGTGGACGTCGAGAAGCAGCCGATCCCGGTGCTGCCGACCGTGCACTACAACATGGGCGGCATCCCGACCAACTACCACGGCGAAGTGGTGCAGCTGAAGAACGGCAACCCGGACGAGGTCGTGCCGGGCCTGTACGCGATCGGCGAGGCCGCGTGCGTCTCCGTGCACGGCGCCAACCGCCTGGGCTCCAACTCGCTGCTGGACCTGGTCGTGTTCGGCCGTGCGGTGGCCGACCGCTGCGCCGCGACCATCCGCCCGAACCGCGCACACAAGCCGCTCGCCAAGGATGCCTGCGACAGGTCGCTGGCCAACCTGGACAAGGTCCGCAACGCGAACGGCGACCTGCCGACCGCGAAGATCCGCGACAACATGCAGCGCACCATGCAGCTCGACGCCGCGGTGTTCCGCACCGGCGAGACGCTGGCCGAGGGCGTGGCGAAGGTCCGCCAGATCCACGCGTCGTTCGCCGATGTGCGCGTGACCGACCGCTCCCTGGTCTGGAACTCCGACCTGGTCGAGACGCTGGAGCTGCAGAACCTGCTGGGCCAGGCGCTGGCCACGATCACCTCGGCCGCCAACCGCACCGAGTCGCGCGGCGCCCACGCGCGCGAGGACTATCCCGAGCGCGACGACGACCACTGGCACAAGCACACGCTGTGCTGGGTCGACGAGGCGGGCAACACCCGCATCGACTACCGCCCCGTGCACATGTACACGCTCAGCGGCGAGGTCGATGTCGTCCCGCCGAAGAAGCGCGTGTATTGAATCGCGGCTCACGCCGCTCCTACCGAACGCGGGTGCAATAGATGGCCGAATTCAGCCTTCCGAAGAACTCCAGGGTCCAGAAGGGCAGGCATTTCCCGGCGCCTCCGGACGCGAAGCGCGTGCGCCCGTTCAAGGTCTACCGCTGGAACCCGGACGACGGCCTGAACCCGCGCGTGGACACGTACGAGGTCGACCTGGACGCGTGCGGGCCGATGGTCCTGGACGCGCTGATCAAGATCAAGAACGAGATCGACCCGACGCTGACCTTCCGCCGCTCCTGCCGCGAGGGCATCTGCGGCTCGTGCGCGATGAACATCGACGGCACCAATACGCTGGCGTGCACGCGCGCGATCGAGGACTGCGGCGGCAAGGGCGAGTTGCCGATCTACCCGTTGCCGCACATGCCGGTGGTCAAGGACCTCGTGCCGGACATGACGCATTTCTACGCGCAGTACGCGTCGATCAAGCCGTGGATCCGCACCCAGTCCGCGCCGCCGCCGGACCGCGAGCGCCTGCAGTCGAAGGAAGACCGCGCCAAGCTCGACGGCCTGTACGAATGCATCCTGTGCGCGTGCTGCTCGACCGCATGCCCCAGCTACTGGTGGAACGGCGAGCGTTACCTGGGCCCGGCGATCCTGCTGCAGGCGCACCGCTGGATCATGGACAGCCGCGACGAGGACACCGGCGCCCGCCTGGACGACCTCGAGGACCCGTTCAAGCTCTACCGCTGCCACACCATCATGAACTGCACGCGCACCTGCCCGAAGGGGTTGAACCCCGCGAAGGCGATCGCCGAGATCAAGCAGTTGATGCTGGCCCGCCACGGTTGAGCGAAGGCGACGCCGAACTGCGGAAGCTCCGCTGGCGCGCGCGCCGCGGCATGCGCGAGCTCGACCAGCTGTTGACGCGCTTCCTGGACCGGCGATGGGCGCAATCCCCCGAATCCGAACGCGCCACGTTCCGACGCCTGCTGGATTGCGAGGACGATAGGCTCTGGCGCTGGTTCATGGGATTCGAACATGCCGACGACGCCGAGCTCGACGCCCTCGTCCAGCGGATCCGCGCCCTGCCTGACGACTGATCCCTGTGGAAGCCGGCACGCCGGCGAAGCGTTCGCCGCCATGGCGGCACCCACAGCGGTGGCGTGGCGGCCATCCATGTGGGTGGTCGGCACGCTGTGGTGCTTCGGCCCACTCGGGGCGGTGTCGTTGCTCGCCTCCGACCTTCCCGCCGCGATCGCGTGGCCCGGGGCCGTCGTCGCCATGGCCCTTGCCTGGCGCGCCGCATGCCGCGAGGCCGCCCGGCCCGCGGTGACCGTGACCTTCCCACCCGACGCGCCACCGGCCCTCGACGGTGGCCGCCTGGCCCACGCACGCCTCCAGTGGCGCGGCCCGCTCGCCTTCCTGCAATGGCGCGAGGGCCGGCGCCTGCGCGCCTTGTCCTGGTGGCCCGACACCCTGCCGCCGGACGCGCGCCGTGAACTCAGGCTTGCCTTCGGCGGCCCCGCCACTGCGCCGGACGGAGGATCGGTGGCACCATAGGCCGCTGGCATCACTGGCGAGCCCATGTTCAAGCCCATTCCAGTCGCGATCGGCCTGCGCTACCTGCGCGCCAAGCGCCGCAACGGCTTCATCTCCTTCATCTCCCTGGCCTCGATCCTCGGCATCGCGATCGGCGTTGCCGCGCTGATCACCACGCTGGCGGTGATGACCGGCTTCCAGACCGAGATCCGCGACCGCCTGCTGCAGATGGCTTCGCACGCCACCATCAGCGGGGCCGGCGAGGCGATCCCCGACTGGAAGCGCGCGGTCCGCGTGTCCCGCGAGGACCCGCGCGTGGCCGGCGCCGCGCCGTACGTCGAACTCCAGGGCCTGCTCAACGGAGCGCGCAACCAGCCGGCGATGATCCGCGGCATCCTGCCCGACGCCGAGGCCACGGTGTCCGTGCTGGGCGAGCGCATGGTCGAAGGCGACATCGACGCCCTGCAGCCCGGCGCGTTCAACATCGTCCTCGGCAAGGAGCTGGCGATCTGGCTCGGCGTCGGCCTCGGCGACGACGTGATCCTCTACGTCCCCGAATACCGCAGCACCCCGCTGGGCGCCGTGCCGCAACTCAAGCGCTTCACCGTGTCCGGGATGTTCGAGGCCGGCTACCAGGAATTCGACCGCGGCCTGGCCGTCGTCCACATGGAGGATGCGCAACGGTTGCTGCGGATGGGCGACGGCGTGACCGGCGTGCGCCTGCGGCTGCACGACATGGACCTGGCCTGGGAGGTCGCGCGAGAACTCGCGCTCGACCTGGGCGGCCCGTACCGCGTCAGCGACTGGCAGCAGGAGAACGCGAACATGTTCCGCGCCCTGCGCCTGGAGAAGACCATGATGGCGATCCTGCTGTCGCTGATCATCGCCATGGGCGCGTTCAACCTGGTGTCCTCGCAGGTGATGCTGGTGACCGACAAGCAGGCCGACATCGCGATCCTGCGCACCCTGGGCCTGACCCCGCGTGCGGTGATGCAGGTGTTCATGGTGCAGGGCACGCTGATCGGCGTGATCGGCACGGTCAGCGGCGTCGTCGGCGGCATCCTGCTGACGCTCAACCTGGAGCACATCCTGCGCGGCATCGAACGGCTGTTCGGCGTCGTGCTGATGCCGGAGGACGTCTACTACGTGACGGGCCTGCCGACCGAACTGCGGGTGGACGACATCGTCGCGATCACCGTCATCGCCCTGGGCATGGCCTTCGTCGCCACCCTGTACCCGGCCTGGCGCGCGGCGCGCACGGCACCGGCGGAGGCGCTGCGCTATGAGTGACCAGCAATCCGATGACAGCCGCATCGCCGTCATCCGCGCCGAGGGACTCGGCAAGACCTATGCCGAGGGCAAGCTGCGCACGCCCGTGTTCGACGGCCTGGACATCGAGGTGCATGCCGGCGAGACCGTGGCGGTGCTCGGCGCGTCGGGCGCAGGCAAGAGCACGCTGCTGCACCTGCTCGGCGGACTGGACACGCCCACGGCGGGCGAAGTGTACGTCGCCGGCCAGAAGATGAGCGCGCTGTCGGACGCCGCGCGCGGCCAGTTGCGCAACAAGGCGCTCGGCTTCGTGTACCAGTTCCACCACCTGTTGCCCGAGTTCACCGCGCTGGAGAACGTGATGCTGCCGGTACTGCTGGGTGGCGCTTCGATCCCCGACGCGACCGCGCGCGCGAAGGAACTGCTGGAATCCGTCGGGCTGGGACATCGCCTGGAGCACAAGCCCGGCGAGCTGTCCGGCGGCGAGCGCCAGCGGGCGGCCGTCGCGCGTGCGCTGGTCAACCGGCCCGCGTGCGTCCTCGGCGACGAACCCACCGGAAACCTGGACGAGAAGACCGCCGCGGGCGTGTTCGCGCAGATGCTCGAGCTCAACCGCGCGCACCGCACCAGCCTCGTGCTGGTGACCCACGACCGCGGCCTGGCGCGCCGGCTCGACCGGGTGCTGGAACTGCACGAAGGCAAGCTGCGCGAGCTGGCGCCCGCCGACGCCTGAGTCCGCGGGCTACCGCGGGCTACTGGTAGGTCGCGCCCTCGTGCCGGAGCCAGCCGGCCACGTGGCTGCCGTCCGGGTCGTGGTGGGTCCAGTGGATGACGCCCCCCTGGCCGCTCCACTCGTACTCGCCGAAGAAGGCGACCGTGTCGTCCTCGTCCAGCCCGGCGATGCGCGGGGCCCGGTCGATGTTGTGCGCCACCAGCAGCGTCTGCCCCGAGTCCAGGCGCAGGATGAAGCGCTGGTGCCGGCTGCCGTTGTTGTCGTCGGGCAGCAGGCGCACGACCCGGCCGCTGCCCTCGACCTGCAAGCCGCGGCGTTCCTGTTCGAAGGCGTCGGCCAGGAGGGCGTCGCTGCCTGCCGAGGGGGCGGCGTCGTGGTCCTGCGTCGTCGCGGCAGGGGCCTGCCCCGGCGGGGTCCCGGTGCCGCCCCAGAAGGCCGCGACCGCCGCCAGCAGGACACCGGCGGCCAGCAAGGGGAGGAGTGGCCTCATCCGGTGTGGCGGGCGACCAGGGGGCCGCCCTGGCGGCCAGCAAGCACGCGGCCGCACAGGGCGCCGGCGACGGTGGCCGCTCCCGAGAGCACGATGGCCAGCCAGTTGTACTGGAGGATCGCGCCGATCGGGGCCTGGTGCACCGGTGCCGCAACCAGGTACAGCATCCATGCCACCACCGTCCAGATGAGGGCCCAGACGGCCAGCGCCGGCACGACGAAGCGGTCGCGCGCGAGCCATGCCCCCGCGGTGGCCGCCAGGAAGAACACGAGCACCGATTCCGCCAACGACCATGCGGCCGACTGGCCGAGGTCGGGCAGGAGCACGCCCGCGGCCAGGGCGATCGCGGTCATGGTGAGGACGGCTGCGGCAAGGCGGGAACGGGACATGGTGGCGTCTCCTGGAGTCAGGCTCGAAGCGACTTTGCCATGAATGCCGCGGCGGCAGGATTCTTCAAGTGCAGTGCTCCTTTCGAACCAATACCGGGATCCAGGCTTCACTAGTCCCCCATGAGCGCGGCGAGACTGAACACGACTGCCAATGCCGCACTTGGAATGCTCAAAGCCAGGGCAAGGCCCGCTGGCCATCGTTGATGCCCGGCACGCACTGCGCCGGCCGCGAGGATCGCGGCAGCCACGGTTCCGGCCAGCCATGCGATGGGCACGAGCCGCACGATGCCCGGAGGGAACGCGTCCGTCCTGAGGTAAACGAAGTATCCGAGCCCTGCAGCGGACGAAGCCAGCGCCAGGATCAGTGCCCGCATTCCACTCGAAAACCGTGTCACGAGGCAGGCCCGCTCACGGCAGCAAGTGAATGCCGAACTCGCGCACCAGCAGCGCGAAAAGCCCGAAACAGACAACGGTGATTCCAGCGCTTGCGAGCATGGTGGGCCAGAATCCCAGGCGAGGCAGCAGCAGCGGGAACGCCAGGAACATTGGCAGTGTCGGAACGACGTACCAGAACGTGTACCAGGCGTGGTTGGAAATCTTCGCTTGTGGCTGCTTCTCGACGTAAAGCCAGATGAGCACGAGAAGCGTCACCAGCGGGAGCGCGGCAATGAAAGCACCGAGCTTGTCGCTGCGCTTTGCCGCCTCCGATACCAGGACCACGACAGCCGCAGTAAGCAGGTATTTTGTGATCAGCCAGCCCATGTCGTGTTCTCCAGGCGTGCTTGTCAGACCTCACGCTGACGGTGCCAGCCGGTTCACCGGTATGTGGCTCCGGGCGCCCAGTACTCCTCAAGCGCGATCATAGCCGGCTCTCGCCATACGGAGTCCTCCGCGAAGGCCAGCCTGTCGAGCACGGCGACGACGGCTTGCTCTTCCGGACCCGACAGGGAACCGAAGCGAGGCGGATCACGATCGGGTGGCCGGAGCGAGAACAAGAAAGCGTCCGTAGCATTGGACGCCGGGTTGGCGATGTTCCGCAGGGCGTGGCCAAGCAAACGAGGAAGATAGAAGCGCCAGGACTGGTGATCCAGGTGCGGGATGCCCCAGAAATGCGCCTCGAGGTATTCAGGCGTCACGTGATCCAGCGCCGGGTCGAAAAGGGGCGGTACTTCGTAACTGTCCAGTGCGCTCCCGGCCCGCAGGGACATCGGCGGAGCGGCCGGCAGGTCGCCAAAGTGCTCGATCAGGATTGCGGTGTCGCTGTCCATGGGACCTGGCGCCTGGGTCGAGGGGTGCCGAGACGCGGCATCCTTTTGCACTAATTGTCAGGTGCGCCACCACTGGAATACCCGGAAGCCGATCGCACCTGCAACGAGGAGCCAGATTGCCACAATGGCCACGACCATGGCGGGGCTGGCATGGCCGCCGGCAGAGGCCGAGGCTTGCTCTTGAGCGGAGCGTTTGACCTCGTCGGGGACCATGCGCAGGACCAGGGCAAGGCCCAGCGGAACGATGACCAGGTCGTCGAGGTAGCCCAGGATGGGGACGAAGTCGGGAATGAGGTCAATGGGGCTCAGGGCATAGGCCGCGACCAGGAGCGCCAACCAGCGCGCGAGCCGTGGAGTGCGCGGGTCGCGGGCCGCGAAGTAGGCGACAAGCGTGTGCCGCTTGAGTTCCTTCGCCCATCTCCTTAGCGACGAAATTCCCATGCGCACCTGACGCTTGAGTGAAAGCGGGATCGGGTAGAAAGTCCGACCACGAACTCATAGCCATCTTCTCCGGAGATCGCGATTGAGGCATGTGAACTCTCATTGACCAGCAACACAGGGTTGGCAACAGCGTTCCGCCCGTGAAAGATCTGGGCTGAAACCTTGTACACGTCAGCCGCGTAGGCGAGTGGTGTCGCGAAGGCTAGAGCGATTGCAGTAGTCGAGACTCGAAATAGCTTCGCGGTCACGTGGTCTCTCCTTTGGCAGCTAGGGCCCGAGTGATGGGCTTTTCCTGCCATGTGGTTGGTGGAGCGAAGTAGGGTTGGCTCGATCGCATTGTCAGGCCGACTTGCCGAGCGCCAGGCGCAGGGGTGTAGCGGCCTGGTTGGCGAGGCCAGACAAGTTCGAGCCATAGATAGAAAGCAAAGCATCTGACAGCGCGGATAGCTCGCGAGGCGTTAGTTCTTTACCGATGAGCGTAAAGATTGGCTTTAGGGTCGAGAAATCAGCTGTGGCTGAGATCGAATCTGCGACCTTCTTGGCCAAGGGCTTGTTTGACTCCTGGATTGTAAGGAGCGAATCCGCCCAACGAACCAGCGC
>JAKFFJ010000079.1:0-3453 GCA_036675265.1 Luteimonas sp. | reverse complement strand
CAGCCTGGGCCTGCACATCGAGGTGCAGAAGGTCGCGCATCCCTCGCGCGTGCACCTGGACATCGAAAGCGACGACATCGAGGCCGAGGCCGCGCGCCTGGTCGCGCTGGGCGCCAGGGAAATATCGCGTCCGCACAACAACCGCTGGATCGTGCTCGAGGCGCCCACCGGCCACCGCTTCTGCGTGGTGCGCGCGCGTGGCCGCCTGCACCGCAACAACGCCAACGTGCACGGCTGAGAACGGCTCAGTCCTCGGCGGTCTCCACGCGGTCGCGTCCGCGGCGTTTCGCGGTATACAGCGCCTGGTCGGCCGCGCGGAACACCGCATCGGGTTCGTCGCGCCCGGCCAATCCCATTGCCAGGCCCGCGGACATGGTCACCGGCGTCGGCAGGTCGGCGCGCGCCGCCACTTCCTGGCGGATGCGTTCGATCACGGTGCGGGCGCCCGCGGCCGATGTGCCGGGCATCATCACCAGGAACTCCTCGCCGCCGTAACGCACCGCGATGTCCCCGCCGCGGATGCAGCGGCGGATCTCCTCGCCGACGATCCGGATCACGGCGTCGCCAGCGGGATGGCCATAGGTGTCGTTGATGCGCTTGAAATGATCGATGTCGAGCACGGCGACGCAGAACGACCCGCTGTGCGCCCAGCTCGACTGCGCCCGCGCGGTGGCGCGCTGCATGCCGGAGCGGTTGAGCAGCCCGGTGAGCGGGTCGTGGCTGGCCTCGACGGTGAGTTCGGAATTCAGGGTCTCGAGCTGCTGCTGGTAGCTGCGCAGGTCCTGCGTCACCAGCTCGTGCTCGGCCAGCAGGCGCTGGGATTCGAGCTGGCTGCGGCGGAGCTCGAGCAGTTGCACCACCACGCGCGCGAGGCTGGCGAGGGCCGCCCGTTGTGCGGCGGTGATCTCGCGCGGCACCTGGTCGACCACGCAGACCGTGCCCAGGGCGTGGCCGTCGGGCGTCACCATCGGCGCGCCGGCGTAGAACCGCAGGTGGTCGGGCCCGGTGACTTGCGGATAGTCGCGGAACAACGGATGCACGGAGGCATCGCCCACCACCATCACCTCGCCGGGCTGGCGGATCGCCTGGTCGCAGAAGGCGATCTCGCGCGGCGTCTCTTCGCCGTCGATGCCGACGCTGGCCTTGAACCACTGGCGCGTCTCGTCGATGAAGGTCAGCACCGCCTGCGGCGTGCCGCACACGGTGCTGGCCAGGTTCACGACGTCGCCGTAGACCTGCTCCGGCAGGCTGTCGAGGATGCGGTAGCGGCGCAGCGCGGCCAGCCGTCCTGCCTCATCCGATGCGGCAGCTGCGCTGTGGGTGGTCATGTCTGCTCCGGTTGCGCGCGTGTCCATGCTGGAATTCTGCCGGAGCCTGCGTCAATGCCCCGCGAACCGCCGCCCGCGCCAGATCCACGCCATCACGATCACCAGCAGGAAGGCCTTGTAGGCCAGCAGGCTGGCCAGCACCTGGCGCCAGATCGGGCCGGCTTCGATGTTGGTGCTGGCGATCGAATACCCCCAGCGGCCGGCGAAGAAGCTGGCGGCGAAGGCGGCTGCCAGCAGGGCCAGGTCGAAACGCCGGCGTTCCGGCGTGCGCGGCAGCGTGCGCGGGTAGTACCAGTACAGCACCGCCAGGATCAGGAACCACGGCAGGAACAGGATCAGCGCCAGATCGGCGATGTCCGCCATCAGGCGCCCTCTTCCGCGAACATGGCCAGCGCGGCGGCGATCTCCTCGACCGCGGCGTCTTCCGCCAGCTTGCCCAGCAGTTCTTCGCCCAGGTGCAGGCCGGTGCCGGCGACGTGGCGCAGCCCGCTCCCCGCGTCGGCCTTGAGCCGCGCGATGGCCTGGCCCGCCTCGCGCGGCGATGCATGGCCCAGGCTCTGCAGCAGCTCGCGGCCGTCGGCGGCGACCAGCTTGAAGTAGAACCGGCCATCGGCCTCGCGGTACTGCTTGAAGCTCGGCGCGGCGGCCTTGGCCTTGCCCGCCGACTTGACCGTCGCCTGTTCGCGCAGGTCGCGCAGACCGACCGCATGGCGCAGCGCGCCCAGCAGCGGCGTCGCCAGCTTGCGCGCCTTGAGCGCGCCTTCGC
Organism: Luteimonas sp.; assembly: GCA_036675265.1. Taxonomy (GTDB): domain Bacteria; phylum Pseudomonadota; class Gammaproteobacteria; order Xanthomonadales; family Xanthomonadaceae; genus CAMPJU01. The sequence goes on along the minus strand of JAKFFJ010000079.1, from coordinate 1,359 downwards.
GCAGCACGGCCTCGATTTCCACGGGCTTGGCGATCAGCGCTTCGTATTTCTCGCGCATCGGCGCCACTTCGGCATCGATGCGTTCGAACAGCTGCTGCTTGGCGTCGCCCCAGCCGATGCCGCCGGCAAAAGCTTCGGCGAAGGCCGCGGTCTGCTCCGGGCTCGAGAACGCCTGGTAGAGCTGGAACAGCGCCGACCCTTCCGTATCCTTCGGCTCACCCGGCGCACGCGAATCGGTGACGATGCCGGCGATGAGCTTCTTCAGCTCGCTGCGCGGCGCGAACAGCGGGATGGTGTTGTCGTAGCTCTTGCTCATCTTGCGGCCATCGAGACCGGGCAGCGTCGCCACGCTCTCTTCGATCGCCGCTTCCGGCAGCACGAAATGTTCGCCGTACAGATGGTTGAAGCGCGCGCCGAAATCGCGCGCCATCTCGATGTGCTGCACCTGGTCTCGGCCGACCGTGAGGAACTCGATGGGCCCGACGACGTCGCCGCTCGGATGGTTCCATCGAGCCAGCGCCTCCACCCCGACGGGCCGATGGTCGCGCAGCGAGATGATCGGCTGGTAGTGCGGCACCATCTCCTCGTTGTCGAGGGCGCGCCGGAGCTCCGTCTCGACGATCAGTCGGCGGCTGGCCCGCTGGCGCATGTCCTCGTCGAAGAGCTCGAAGCGAGACCGGCCGTCGGATTTGGCGCGGTACATGGCCGCGTCGGCGTCGCGCAGGAGGTCGGCCGCGGCACCTGGGGCGGCGACGTGTCCCAACGAGATGCCGATGCTGGCGGTGATCACGAGCCGCGTCCCGACGACGACGATCGGCTCCTCGAAGGCGCCGGCGAGCCGCTGGGCGATGCGCTCGACCTCGTGCCGCTCGGCCATGTGGGGGCAGACGATGACGAACTCGTCGCCGCCGAACCGGCCGACCGTGTCGCCCGGCCGGACGTGCTTGGTCAGGCGCTCCGCGACGGTCCGCAGCACGACGTCGCCGGCGGCGTGCCCGAGGCCGTCGTTGACGACCTTGAAGCGGTCGAGGTCGCACACGAGCACCGCGACGTCGGTCCCGCCGCGCGCCGAGCGATGCAGCGCCAGGTCGAGCCGCTCGAGCAGGAGTGCCCTGTTGGGCAGCCCCGTGAGCGTGTCGTGCAGCGCCTGGTGACGCAGCTCGTCCATCCAGCTGTGAGCGTCGAGCGAACCGACCAGCACGTTCGCCATGGCCTCCAGGAAGGTCGTGTCCTGCGTGCTGAACCCGTCAGGGGCGTCCGATGCCGCCAGGAGCGCCCCCGGCGCGACGCGCCGCGACAGGATCGGTGACGACACGAAGGACCGCAGCCCTGCCTGCGCCAGGAGATCCCGATCGAGCT
>JAKFFJ010000028.1:0-79703 GCA_036675265.1 Luteimonas sp. | reverse complement strand
AGGAACCGCAGCTCCGCCGCGGAGGTGGGGATCAAGATGTGCAACTCCAGCTGACTATCGGGACATGCGGCCGGCCGGCGCGCGTGGGGGGCTGCGCTAGACTCGCCCATTCGCAGGCGCGCCGCGCATTGTCGCAAATGGAGTCCATGGGCCGCACCGACCATCGCCCCGAGCACCGGCCCGATCCGCACGGAAGGGGGCACGCCAGCCAACGCGGCCGTTCCGGCAAGCCGGTCGACTGGCGCCGCCGGGCCCTGACCGTGTTCCTGGCCGTCGCCGGGCTCGGGCTGGGCTTCCTCGTGCCCTACATGCTGTACCTGAACCACCAGGTCGGCGAACGCTTCGGGCAGTTGCAATGGCAGTTGCCGACGCGCGTGTTCGGGCGCCCGCTGGCGCTTCGCCCCGGGCTGGCGATGGATGCGCAGACCCTGAAGACCGAACTGGACGCGGCCGGGTATCGCGACGACGGCGCGGGCGTCCGGCCGGGCACCTACCTCCACGACGGCGGCCGCTGGCTCATCGCGAGCCGCGGGTTCGACGACGTCGACGGGCCGGTGGCGCCGATGCGGATCGAGGTGCGGATTTCCGGCGGGCGCGTCACGTCGCTGGCGGATGCCGCGCGCGGCCAGCGGCTGGAATCTGCGCGCCTGGATCCCGCGCGGATCGCCACGCTCTACGGACAGCAGCAGGAGGAGCGCCGGCTGGTGCAGCTCGACGAAGTGCCCGAGCTGCTGGTCACCACGTTGCAGGCGGTCGAGGACCGCGACTTCAAGGACCACCACGGCATCGACATCAGCGGCATCCTGCGCGCCGCCTGGGCCAACCTGAAGGCCGGCGAGACGGTGCAGGGGGCCAGCACGCTGACCCAGCAGCTGGCACGCAGCGGCCTGCTCGGCATCGGCAACGAGGTCACCTACAGCCGGAAGTTCAACGAGGCGCTGTACGCCCTGCTGATCGAGGCGCGCTACGACAAGCGGACGATCCTGGAGACCTACCTCAACCAGGTGTACCTGGGCCAGCGCGGCGCGCAGGCGATCCACGGCGTGGCGGCGGGCGCGGAATTCTGGTTCGGGCGCGACCTGCGCGACCTGACCACCGAGCAGATCGCGCTGCTGGTCGGCATCATCAACGGGCCATCGGTGTACAACGCGCGGCGCAACCCGGACGCCGCGAAGGAGCGGCGCGACGTCGTCCTGGGCGACATGCTCGAGACAGGTCTGATCGACCGCGACACGTACCAACGCGCGCTCGCCGCGCCGCTCGGCGTGACCGACGAGCCGGGTCATTCCGCCAACCGGTTCCCGGCCTACGTCGACCTGGTCCGGCGCCAGCTCGCGCGGGACTACCCCGCGGACGAGCTGGTGGGGGCCAACCTGCGGGTGATGACCGGCATGGCGCCGTCCGCGCAGGCCTACGCCGAGGGCGCGGTGGCACGCACGATCGAGGCGCTCGACACCGGGAACCGGCCGCCGCTGCAATCGGGGCTGGTGATGACCGACGTGCACACGGGCGAGGTCATCGCCGTGGTCGGCAGCCGGGAGTTCACGCGGCCGGGGTTCAACCGTGCAGTGGAAGCCGCCCGTCCTGTGGGTTCGCTGGTCAAGCCGTTCGTGTACCTGCTGGCGCTGGCACAGCCGGATCGGTGGTCGCTCGCCAGCTGGGTCGACGATTCGGACGTCACCGTCACCCTCGACACGGGCAAGCAGTGGAGCCCGGACAACTCCGATGGCCGCAGCCACGGCACCGTGCGGCTCATCGACGCGCTCGCCCACTCCTACAACCAGGCGACCGTGCGCGTGGGCATGCAGGTGGACCCGCGCCGCATCGCCGACCTGCTCGGGACGCTGGCGGGCATCGACGCGGCGCCCAATCCGTCGCTGATCCTGGGGTCGACCGACCAGAGCCCGTACGCGATGGCGCAGCTGTACCAGTTCATCGCCTCGGGCGGCGAGATCCAGCCGCTGCATGCGGTGCGTGGCGTGCTCGACGCGGAAGGCAACGCGATCAACCGCTACGACAACGCGCCCGCGCCGGCGCAGGAAGGCGACGCGATCGCCGCGCGCCTGGTGACGCTCGCGCTGCAGCACGCGGTCCAGGCGGGGACGGGTCGCGCACTGGTGCGCGACGGACTCGGTGGCCTCAACGCCGCCGGCAAGACGGGCACCAGCAACGATGGCCGCGACAGCTGGTTTGCCGGTTACACGGGCGACCACCTGGCCGTGGTCTGGGTCGGCAACGACCAGAACGAGGAGACCGGCTTGTACGGGGCGACGGGCGCCATGCGGGTGTGGTCGGGCATCTTCGGGCGATTGCCGACTGCGCCGCTGGAAGTCGGCGACGAAGGCATCGAGTGGCAGTGGATCGTGGGTTCGCACAGTACCGACGCGAGTTGCCCGGGCGCGCGGCGCTTCGCGTTCGTCGCCGGCTACGTGCCGCCCTACCAGGGCTGCGCGTACCACGAGCCCGATCCGTACTACCGGGACGAGGGCGGCCGCAGCTGGCGCGACTGGTTCGGATGGGGCGACGACGAGGACGACGCAGGAGACGACGCCCGACGCGCGGCCGAGGCCTCGCGCGAAGCGGCCTACGAGGCCGCCGAGGAAGCCGCCGAGCGTCGGCGCGATCGCGAACGTGAGCTGGACGACTGATGGCGAAGTCGTCGTTGAAACCTGTGGGAGCCGCCATGGCGGCGAGCTCTTCGCGAAAGGCTCGCCGCCATGGCGGCTCCCACATGGCCTTTCTCGTCTTCCTTGCGGGTTGCGCGAGTACGCCCCCACCAGCGCCGGCACCTGTTGCGCTCACCACCGCCACGCACGCGCAGATGGTCGCCACCGTGCGCGCGGCCGGCGACACCAGTGACACCGAGGTCGCCGTGCGCCCGCTGCGAAATCCGGCCACCGCGGACCTGCGCGACCTCGCGGCAACCCAGCAGGCGCGTGGTGCACTCGCCGAAGCCGCCGCCACGCTCGACCGTGCACTCGAGGTGGCGCCGGAGGATCCGGCGCTGTTGCAGGAACGCGCGGAAGCGGCGCTGCTGCTCGGCGACTTCGCCGCTGCCGAGGCGCTTGCCCGGCGCGCCCTCGCCATCGGGACGCAGGTCGGTCCCATGTGCCGCCGCCACTGGACCACGGTCGAACAAGTGCGCCTGGCCGTCGGCGACCACGCCGGGGCCGATGCCGCGCAGGCGCGGGTTGCCGCGTGCCGGGTCGACCGCCCGGCGCGGTACTGAAGGCCGCGATGTCGTCACTCGCCCGCGCCAGCCGCGCGGCCCTGTCCGAGGACGGCGCGCTCGCCAGGGACATTCCCGCGTTCGTGCCGCGCGCCGCGCAGCAGCGCCTGGCCGAGGCGGTGGCCGATGCGTTCGAGGCGCGCGGGATGCTCCTGGCCGAAGCGGGGACCGGCACCGGAAAGACCTACGCGTACCTGGTGCCCGCACTGCTGTCGGGCCTGAAGACGATCGTCTCGACCGGGACGCGCGCGCTGCAGGACCAGCTCTACCATCGCGACCTGCCGCGCGTGCGCGATGCACTCGGGACCGGGCTCAAGACGGCATTGCTCAAGGGGCGCGCGAACTACCTGTGCCGCTACCGCATGGAGCAGGCGAAGGGCGAACCCGCGTTCGCGACCCGCGAGGCCGCGACGCAGTTCCAGCGCGTGGTCGCCTGGAGCGGGCGCACCCGGATGGGCGACCTGGCCGAACTCGAGGGGCTGGCGGAGGACACCCCGCTGCTGCCGCTGGTCACCAGCACGGCGGACAACTGCCTGGGCACCGAGTGCCCGTTCTGGAGCGAGTGCTTCGTGGTGCAGGCGCGCCAGCGCGCGCAGGCCGCGGACCTGGTGGTGGTCAACCACCACCTGTTGCTGGCGGACCTGGCGCTCAAGCAGGAGGGATTCGGGGAGATCCTGCCCGGCGCGCAGGCGTTCGTGGTCGATGAAGCACACCAGTTGCCCGACCTCGCCGCGCAGTTCTTCGGCGAGGCGATGGGCGCGAGACCGGTCGCCGAACTCGCGCGTGACGCGCTGCGCGAATGCAGCGGCGTCGACGGCGCGCTGGCCGTCATGCAATCGCCCGCGCAACGGCTCGAACACGCGCTGCGGGCATTGCGCGCGGCGATGGACGCATTGCCCACGCGCGGGACGCTGGCGCGGGCGCTGGACGCCCCGGGCGTCGAGGACGGGCTCGACGCGCTGGCCGGCGCGCTGGACGACCTGGCGGCGGCGGCGGAGCCGCTGCGGGAGGCGGCACCCGGACTCGATGCCTGCCACGCACGCGCGCGCGACTTCGCCGGCCGCCTCGCGCGCTGGCGCGGCGTCGCGGTGGAGGCAGCGTCGGAGGCGGGGGCCCCGCCGGTGCGCTGGTACGAATTGTCGCCACGGGGGTTCCGGTTGCAGGCGACCCCGCTGGACGTGTCCGGCCCGCTGCGCATGCATCGCGAGCAATCCCGCGCGTCGTGGGTGTTCACGTCCGCGACGCTCGCGGTCGCTGGCGGATTCGGCCATCTCGCCGAACGCCTCGGCCTGGATGCGCCGGCGACGCTGCTCGAGCCCAGCCCGTTCGACTGGGGCAGGCAGGCACTGTGCTACCTGCCGCCGCGGATGCCGGAACCGGGCTCGCCTGCCTTCGGCGGCGCGCTGGTGGATGCGTTGTGGCCGGTGCTCCAGGCCTCCGGCGGACGGGCATTCGTGCTGTTCGCCTCGCACCGCGCCCTGCGCGAGGCGGCGGCGGAACTGCGCGGGGCACCGTGGCCGCTGTTCGTGCAGGGCGAGGCACCGCGCAATATCCTGCTCGAGCAGTTCCGCGCCTCGGGCAACGGCGTGCTGCTCGGCGCCGCGAGCTTCAGGGAAGGCGTCGACGTGGCCGGCGACGCGCTGAGCGTCGTGGTCATCGACAAGCTGCCGTTCGCCGCGCCGGACGACCCGGTGTTCGAGGCCCGGCTGCAGGCCGTGCGCCGACGGGGCGGCAATGCGTTCCGCGACGAGCAGTTGCCGCAGGCGGTGATCGCGCTCAAGCAGGGCGTGGGTCGCCTGATCCGCACCGAATCCGATCGCGGCGTGCTGGTGTTGTGCGACCCGCGGCTGACCGGCCGGAACTATGGCAGCGTCTTCCTGGCGTCCCTGCCGCCCCTGCCGCGGACCCGCGACATCGCCGACGTCGAGGCCTTCTTCGCGGCGGTACCCTGCAACGACCCCGCCAAGGCCGTCGTGCCCGCATGAAGCTGCTCGCCTTCGAGACCGCCACCGAAGCCTGTTCCGTCGCGCTCTGGATGGACGGTGAAGTGCGCGAGCGTTTCGAGGTCGCGCCGCGCCGCCACGCGGCGTTGGCGCTGCCGTGGGCCGACGCCCTGCTGGCCGAGGCCGGCGTCGCGCGGTCGCAACTCGATGCGCTCGCGGTGAGCCGCGGCCCGGGTGCCTTCACCGGCGTGCGGCTGGGCATCTCGCTGGTGCAGGGCATCGCGCTCGCGCTGGACCGGCCGGTCGTGGCGGTGTCCACGCTCGCGGTGCTGGCGGCTTCCGTCCCGGCGCCGGCAGGCAGCGGTACACCCGTCCTGGCATCGATCGACGCGAGGATGGGGGAGGTCTACGCGGGTGCATTCCTCGTGCGCGGGGGCGATGCCTTCGCGCTGGGAAGCGAAGTGGTCGGCGCCGTCGAGACGGTGGACCTCCCGGGGGGGCACGCATGGTGGCACGGGGTGGGCACCGGTTTCGAGGCAGGCGGGCACGCGCTCGCGCAGCGGTTCGCCGCGCACCTGGCGCTGGTGGACGCGAGTGCGCTCCCTCGCGCGGGCGACCTCGCGCGGCTCGCCGCGTGCGCGGCCGGGCGCGGCGAACTCGTCGCACCGGAACGCGTCGAACCGGCCTACCTGCGCAACCAGGTGGCACTGACGCTGGCCGAGCAACACGCCTCGCGCGCGCGCCGCTGACTGCGCCGCCGCGTCAGCGGTCGAACATCTCCCCGCCGGCCAGGAACTGCCATGTCCGCGTGACGTGGAGGACATCCACGTCTTCCGTGGTCGCGGGGAGGGGCGGATACGGTTCGGCCAGGCGGACGATCCGCAATGCGGCCTGGTCGAGCAGCGGCTGGCCGCTGGAATCCACCACCTCCGCGCGCTCCACCGTCCCGTCGCGGCGGATCGCCACGCTGATGACCACCTGGCCCGCCAGCCGGCGCCGGCGTGCCTCGTCGGGGTAGTTGAGGTTGCCGATCCGCTCGACCCGGTCCACCCAGGCCCGCAGGTACGAGGCGTACGCGTACTCGCGGGTGCTGGCCGACACGAACTTCCGGTTGGGTCGCCGGGCATAGCGTTCGCGGTCCTGGTGGATCTCCGCCGCCAGCCGCGCCATCGCCAGCTCGCGATCGATGTCGCGCTCACCCAGCGGCAGCGGCCGTGGCGTTTCGACGGGCGGCGTGGCCTCGGCCCGCGCCACGGGGGCGCGGCCACGCGTGCTGGTGACCACCCGCGCCTCCGGCGGCGGGCTGGGCGCCGGTGCCTGGGCGCGCATCGGTGCGGGCGCGACGCCCGGTTCGGCTTGTGGCAGCTTGCCGGTCTGGCGGTCCCGCGGGCGGCGGGCCTCGTCGTGCTCGCCGCCGCCGCGGTTGCTGGCCTGGGCGAGGAAATCGGCCTGCTCGGGCGTGAGCGCGGTGGTGGCCTCGGTCAGGATCACGTCCAGCGTCGGCAGCACCGGCGCTGCCTCGTTGAGCGCGAAACCGACGCCGAGCACGACCATCCCGTGCACGAGCAGCGACAACACCAGGGTCGCGCGCAGGCGTTCGCGCGCTCCAATCCCGCCCCGTCCGCCCCGTGCGCCCGGCCCGCCGTCCGCCACCACGGTGCTCATGGCGCCGGCACTGCGCCCTCCAGCCGGGCGTCGATCGCATCGAACAGCCGGCCGGCGATGTTGATCCCGAAGGCCGCATCGAGCTCGCGGATGCAGGTGGGACTGGTCACGTTGACCTCGGTCAGCCAGTCGCCGATCACGTCCAGGCCGACGAACAGCATCCCGCGGCGGCGCATTTCCGGGCCGACCTGGCCGGCGATCCAGCGGTCGCGATCGGTGAGCGGCTGGCCCCGGCCGAGGCCCCCCGCCGCCAGGTTGCCCCGGAACTCGTCCCCCTGCGGGATCCGGGCCAGGCAGACCTCCACGGGCTCCCCGTCGACCAGCAGGATGCGCTTGTCGCCCGCCGCGATTTCCGGCAGCCAGCGCTGGGCCATGGCCAGGCTGCGTCCGCCAAGGGTCAACGTCTCCAGGATCACGTTGAGGTTCGGATCGCCGGCGCTGGCGCGGAAGATCGAGCGCCCGCCCATGCCGTCCAGCGGCTTGAGCACCGCTTCGCCCTCGGCTGCGACGAACGCCTTCAGCGCCGCGGCATCCCGGCTCACCAGGCTGGGCGCGCAGCATTGCGGGAACAGCAGCGCGGCGAGCTTCTCGTTGAAGTCGCGCAGCCCGCGCGGATCGTTGACCACCAGCGCCCCGGCGCGGCGGGCGATGTCGAGCACGTGGGTGTCGTGCAGGTACTCGGCATCGACGGGCGGGTCGCTGCGCATGAGCACGACGTCGCCCGGACGGAACGGGCGCGGGCCGGGGGCGCCCAGCTCGAACCACGCGGCGGGGTCGTCGCGCACCGACAGCGGCGCAGTGCGCGCCACGGCCTCGCCCGCGACGAGGGAGAGGCCGCCGGGCAGCACGTAATGCAGTCGATGGCCCCGGCGCTGGCCCTCCAGCAGCATCGCGAAGGTCGAATCCTTGGCGACCTTGATCGACCCGATCGGATCCATCACGACGACGATGTCAAGGGGCATGGCGGGGCGTTCGACGGGTGTCGATCGATGGTAGCAGCCGTCGGCGTCACGCAAACGCGTTCAGGTTCTGCTGGCGGCCACGCGCGGCTTGACACTTCGCGCGGGGACTGGGATATAGATGGGATCGGATCAGCAGCGGCGCCGGGGACGTTCTGGCAGCGTCGCGCCAAGGGGAATCACGCGATGCAGGACGGGGAACGTACAGGCAGCCTCGGCACGGGCAGCCTCGGCGGCTTGAGGGTCATGGTGATCGACGACTCCAAGACGATCCGGCGCACCGCCGAGACGCTGCTGAAGCGCGAAGGGGCGGAAGTGGTGACGGCGACGGACGGGTTCGAGGCGCTGGCCAAGATCGCCGACCAGCAACCGCAGATCATCTTCGTCGACATCATGATGCCGCGCCTGGATGGCTACCAGACCTGTGCGCTCATCAAGAACAACCAGCTCTACAAGGGCACGCCGGTCATCATGCTGTCCTCCAAGGACGGCCTGTTCGACAAGGCGCGCGGGCGCATCGTCGGTTCCGAGCAGTACCTGACCAAGCCGTTCACCCGCGAAGAGCTGCTCGACGCGATTCGCAAGCACGTCAACGCCTGACCGGGGGGCAGGGCATCATGGCAAGGATTCTCCTGATCGAAGATTCGCCGACGGACACCGCGGTGCTCACCCAGCTGCTCGAGCGCAACGGGCACCAGGTGCTGGCGTCCGGCACCGCGGAGGACGGCATCGCCGTCTGCAAGCGCGAGCTGCCGGACCTGGTGCTGATGGACGTCATCCTGCCGGGCATGAACGGCTTCCAGGCCACGCGCGCACTGTCGCGCGACGCCGAGACCAGCGGGATCCCGGTGCTGATCGTCAGCACCAAGAACATGGAGACCGATCGCGCCTGGGGCCTGCGCCAGGGTGCGAAGGACTACATCGTCAAGCCGCCCCGGGAAGACCACCTGATCGCGCGCATCAACGAGTTGCTCGGCGGCTGAGATGAAGAAGCACAAGTTCGCCCCGAAGGCTTCGATGCCGAAGCCGGCATCCGCGCCGGCCGCGGACGCCGGGGCGCGCAGCGCTGGCACGCCCTTCGAGATCCTGGCCGAGTACGAGCGCCTGTCGCTCGAGCACGTCGCCGGCCTGCCGGCGCAGATGAGCGCTCCCGGGCTGTGGCGCGGCGTCGGCTACCGGGTCGGTCGCCAGCGCCTGGCCTCCGGCTTCGAGGAAGTGGTCGAGATCCTGCCGATGCCCGCGCTCACGCCGGTCCCCGGCGCGCAGCCGTGGATGCTGGGCGTGGCGAACATGCGCGGCAACCTGCTGCCGGTGGTCGACCTCAAGTGGTTCCTGGAGGGCGAACGCACCGTCGTGCACGAAGGCCAGCGGATGCTCGTCGTGCGCCAGCCCGGCGGCGACGTGGCGGTCCTGATCGACGAGCTCTACGGCCAGCGGAGCTTCAACGAGCCCCAGCTGATCGAGACCTCCGAGCTAGGGGCCGGCGACCGCTACGGCCATTTCATCGAGCGTGCCTACCGGCTCAACGACCAGCCATGGGGCGTCTTCAGCCTTGAGCGGCTGGCACGCACCCCCGAATTCCGACAAGCGGCGGCCTGAGCCGCCCCACCGACGCAGCAACGAGGTCGAACCATGAGCACCGTCATCGAAACCACGCCCGGCAGAAGCCGCAACTTCGGGGTCACCTTCTGGCTCATCGTGCTGGGCATCTCGCTGGCAGTGCTGGCCGCCAACACGTTCTTCGCCACCTTGCAGGGGCAGCGGCTCGCCGGCGCCAGTACCTCGGCGTCCGACCTCCAGGTGCTTTCGCAGCAGCTCGCCATCCAGGGACGCCAGGCCGTCGCTGGTGACGCGGCGTCGTTCACCTCGTTCGCCGCCACCAAGTCGCGGATCGACCAGGACGTCGCCAAGCTCCGCACGCAATACGGCAGCGAGCCGGGCGTGAGCGGCGAGATCGCCGAGGTCGCCGACACCTGGACGCCGATGGCCGCCAACGCCGATCGCGTGTTGCAGTCGCGCGATGCTGTGCTGGCGCTGGCCGGCAACGCGGAAAGCTTCAGCAGCCGGGTCCCGGACCTGCAGGCGCAGCTCAACGAGGTGGTGCGTGCGCTGGCCTCCAGCGGCGCGCCGTCGGCGCAGGTGTACAACGGCCTGCAGATGGTCGTGACCTCCGCGGCCATGGCCCGCCGCATCGCGGAAATCCGGGCCGGTGGCGCGAACGCCCCGCTGGCCGGTGACGCGCTGGCCCGCGATTCCGCGCTGTTCGACCGCAACATGGCGGGCCTGCGCCAGGGCGAGGGCGACCTGCAACAGGTCACCGCGCCTGCCGCGGTTGCCGCGCTGAACCAGGCCAATGCCCTGTGGGAGGAAATGAAGGGCGACCTCGACGAGATCCTGGAATCGACCGCGCCGCTGTTCGCCGCGCAGGCTGCCTCGGCCGCGATCACCAACAGCTCCGACCAGTTGCTCGCCGACGCGGCCGACCTGTTCGGTGCGTTCACTTCCTTCGGTTCCGTGCGCGACACCCGCCTGTTCCCCAACTTCTGGATCGGCGTGGCGTCCGGCATCGCGATGCTCGTCGCCATCATCGGCCTGCTGCTCACCCTGTACCGCCAGCAGCAGCGGCGCTTCGACACCACCAAGGAACTGAACGACCGGAACCAGGAGGCGATCATGCGCCTGCTGGACGAGATGGGCTCGCTCGCCGAAGGCGACCTGACGGTCAAGGCGACGGTCACCGAGGACATGACCGGCGCGATCGCCGACTCGATCAACTTCGCGGTGGAACAGCTGCGCAGCCTGGTGCAGACGATCACCGACACGTCGGTGCAGGTCGCGTCGAGCGCGCAGGAAACGCAGGCCACCGCCATGCACCTGGCCGAGGCCGCCGAGCACCAGGCGCAGGAAATCAACTCCGCGTCGAACCGGATCACCGAAATCGCGGCCAGCATCGACCAGGTCTCGCGCAATTCCGCCGAATCGGCCGAGGTGGCGCAGCGCTCGGTGCACATCGCGACGGCCGGTGCCGGCGTCGTGCGCCAGACGATCGCGGGCATGGACTCGATCCGCGACCAGATCCAGGAAACCTCCAAGCGCATCAAGCGCCTCGGCGAGTCGTCGCAGGAAATCGGCTCGATCGTCGAACTGATCAACGACATCTCCGAGCAGACGAACATCCTGGCGCTGAACGCCGCCATCCAGGCGGCCTCGGCCGGCGAGGCGGGCCGCGGGTTCGCGGTCGTGGCCGACGAAGTGCAGCGACTCGCCGAGCGCTCGTCCAACGCCACGAAGCGGATCGAATCGCTGGTCCAGACCATCCAGGCCGATACCAACGAAGCCGTCAGCTCGATGGAGCAGACGACCTCCGAGGTGGTCGCGGGTGCGCGACTGGCCGAGGACGCAGGTACGGCGCTGGGCGAGATCGAAAAGGTGTCGTCCGACCTGTCGAACCTCATCCAGGGCATCTCGTCCGCGGCCCAGCAGCAGTCCGGCGCGGCGGCCAACATCACCCAGGCGATGAACACGATCCAGCAGATCACCACGCAGACCTCGCAGGGCGCGAGCCAGACGGCCGAGTCGATCGGCAACCTGGCCCAGCTCGCGGCGGACCTGCGCCGCTCGGTCGCCGACTTCAAGCTGCCGGCCTGAGGCGGGCAGCGACTTGGAAGTGGCAATGAGCGCGTTGCGCCAGGCAATCGACACCACGACACTCGGCTGGATCAAGCCCGAGCTGGACGAGACGTTGCGCCAGGCGCGGCACGAGATCGAGGCCTTTGCCGAAGGCACCGACACCGAGGCATCGGGCGATGCCGCGGGCATGCGCGCATGCGCAGGCTTCCTGCACCAGGTACTCGGCACGTTGCGGATGGTGGAGCTGTACACGCCGGCGCTGGTCGCCGAGGAAATGGAACGGCTCGCGACGGCGCTCGCCGAAGGCGCCGTGCCCGGGCGCGACGATGCGTGCGCCGCCCTGATGCGCGGCGTGGTGCTGCTGCCGGATTACCTGGAGCGACTCCAGGGCGGGCACAAGGACATCCCGGTCGTGCTGCTGCCGTTGCTCAACGAGCTGCGTGCCGCGCGTGGCGCGTCGGCCCTGGCCGAGAGCGCGCTGTTCCAGCCCGACCTGGATCGGCCGCTGCCCGCGGGCGCCGGCGCGACGACCCAGCTGCGGCGGCAGGACCGGCAGGCGTTGTCCGCGCCGTTGCTGGACCAGCTCGACCACGCGGTCGCATCGTGGACGGACGCCGGTCCAGCCGATCCGGCTGCATTGGCACACGCGGCGTCGGGCCTGCTCGATGCCGCCGAGCACGAAGCCACGCGGCGCATGCTCTGGGTCGCCGCCTCGGTCGCGGCCGCGATCCGCGACGGCGCGCTGCCCGCCGGCATGTCGCTGCGCGATGCCTTCTCCGGCGTCGCGCGCGAGGCGCGGCGCATGTTCGACTCCACGGCGTCCGACGTTGGTGGCTTCAGCGCGCCCGCGGCCGAACCGACGTTCGCGCCGACACGCCAGTTGCTCTACCACGTGGCCGGGGGCACCGCCCGGCACGAGGCGCTCGACGCACTGCGCGAGACATTCGACCTGCAGCACCAGGCGCCGAGCGAGGCCGAGCTGGCGCATGCGCGCGGGAGCCTGAGCGGGCGCAACCGTGCGCTGCTCGACACCGTGTCGGCCGCGATCAAGGAAGACCTGCTGCGGGTCAAGGACACGCTGGACCTGCACCTGCGTACCCGTGAGGCAGGCGTCGCCGACCTGGAACCGCAGGTTGAGGCGCTCGGCCGCGTCGCCGATACGCTCGGCATGATGGGCCTGGATATCGCGCGCAACGTCGTGCTGCAGCAGCGTGACGCAATGCACGACATCGTCCATGGCAGCCGCGAGGCCGACGAGGGCGCGCTGCTCGACATCGCGGGCGCGCTGCTCTACGTCGATGCTTCGCTGGACGACCAGGTCGCCAGGCTGGGCCTGCCGACGGAGAAGGCGGACAAGGACCAGTTCGCCAGTGAATCCCGCAAGGTGCTGGACGTCGTGGTGCGCGAGGCGATCGCCAATTTCAGCGAGGCACGCCAGGCCTTCGTGGCCTTCGTGGAAACCGGCTGGGACCATGGCCAGCTCGCCGAGGTGCCGCGGCTGCTGGACGAAGTCGCGGGCGCGATGCGCATCCTCGACCTCGCGCGCCCCGCGGGCTACCTGGCCGGCGTGCGGATGTACGCCGAAGCCGAGCTGCTGTCGCGCAGGCGCGTCCCCGCCAGCCAGCAGCTCGACACGCTGGCCGACGCGCTGGCGAGCCTGGAGTACTACCTGGAGGCGCTGCGGGACCAGCGCCCGCATCGCGACGAGATCCTGGACATCGCGGCGAACAGCCTGGAAGCGCTGGGCTACTGGCCGTTGCCCGAGATCGGCGAACCGTCCCTCGCCACGCCGGCGCCGGCCCCCGCCGCGGAGGTCGACGCGCCACCGGTCCCCGAGCCGGCGTTCGAGCAGGCGCCCGCGCCGCAACACGTCGCGGCGACCGCGACCGGCCATGCGGGTGGCTTCGAAAGCAGCGACGACATCGACGACGAGATCCGGGAAGTCTTCCTCGAGGAGTTCGAGGAGGAGATCGCGAACCTGGGGCAGTTGCTCGCCTCCTGGCGCGCGGCGCCCGACGAGATGGATCGGCTACGCCCGATCCGCCGTGTCTTCCACACCCTGAAGGGCAGCGGTCGCCTGGTCGGCGCGCGGACGCTCGGCGAATTCAGCTGGAAGGTCGAGAACATGCTCAACCGCGTGCTCGACGGGACGCGCCCGCCGACCCCGGCAGTGATCGCGCTGGTCGGGGTTGCGCACGACACGCTGCCCGAGCTGCATGCCGCGTTGCGCGGCGATGCCGCCATTGGCGCGGACCTCGGCGGCATCGAGGCGGTCGCGGACCGGATCGCCGCCGGCGAGGAAGCCGTCTATTCGGCGCCGGGGGAGGCTCGCCAGGCCACTGAAGTCGACGTTGCCGCGCCGGAACCCGAGGCGGAACCCGAGCCCGAAGGGGTGGTCGCCACGGTCGACCCGGTGTTGCTCGAAATCCTCGATACCGAAGTCACCGGGCACCTGGAAACGCTGGAAGGGTGGCTGGCCCGCGCGGGCGAGGCGCCGACGCCCGCGGACGACGCGCTGCTGCGCGCCATCCACACGATGAACGGCGCTTTCGCGATGACCGAAGTGCCGTCGATCACCGATGTCACCACGCCCGCGGAAGCCTATGTGCGCCGGTTGCTAGCCGCCAGGCAAGTCGCCGACCCCCAGGGCATCTCGGCCATCGAGGATGTCGTGGCCGCGATCCGCGGCACCATCGACGCATTGAAGTCGCCGTCGCCGCGCGTCCCGCTGTTCACCGCGCTCGCCGCCCGCATGGCCGCGCTGCGCGACAGCCTGCCCGAAGCGCAGCAACCCGTGTTCGCGGTCGAGCCGATCGAGACCGGAGCGTCCGAGGCCGGATCGGACGAGGCCGGATCGGACGTGGCCGGGTCGGACGTGGCTGGCCCGGACGAGGCGGAGCCGGAGGCGCTGGACGCCGCGGGCCTGGAAGCCGGGGAAATCGGGGAAGCCGAACTCGCCGCGCTCGACCTGAGCGCGTTCACCGACATGGCCGGCGAACTGCCGGCGGATGGCGCCATTCCCGAAACCACCGCGCCACAGGTGGATACGGACGACCTGGTCCTGGAAGCCTTCGCGGATGCCGTCGTCGATGATGGCGAGGTTGCGCGCGTGGAAGCGGAGCGCGCCGAAGTCGAGGCCGCAGAAGCGTCACGTCGCGAGGCCGCGTTGCTCGAAGCCGAGCGCGTCGAAGCCGAGCGCATCGAAGCCGAACGCATCGAAGCCGAACGCATCGAAGCCGAACGCATCGAGGCCGAGCTCACGGAAGCCGAGCGGTTGAAGGCCGAAGAAGAGGCGGAATACGCCAGGCTCGAGGCCGAATACGCCGAGCAGGCCCGCCTGGAGCAGGCGCAAGCCGAAGCCGCCGCGCGCGCCGTTGCCGAGCGCGAAGCGGCCGAACGTGCCGAAGCCGAACGCGCCGAAGCCGAACGCGCCGAAGCCGAACGCGCCGAAGCCGAACGTACGGAAGCGATCGAACCTGCCGTCGCCGCGGCGATCGCGAGCGCCGTGGCCCTCGCCTCCGAGGATCCCGACGAGACGCTCGACCTCACGGGGCTCGACCCCGAACTGGTCGACATCTTCGTCGAGGAGGGCAGGGACCTGCTCGACCATTCCGACGGCCTGCTCGCGCAACTGCGCGACACGCCGGGCGCGCGCGAGCCCGTGGTCGGCCTGCAGCGCGACCTGCATACGCTGAAGGGTGGCGCGCGCATGGCCGGCATCATGGCCGTCGGCGAGCTTGGCCACGCGATGGAGTCGCTGCTGGAGGCAGTGGCCGAAGGCAAGCGCGAACTCGGTGGTGACGGCATCGTGCTGCTCGAACAGGGGTTCGACCGCCTGCATGCCATGGTCACCCGCGTCGGCGACCGGCGCGCGGTGGCGATGCCCGAAGCGCTCATCGTCGAATTCGACGCGCGCGCACGCGGCCAGTCCGTGCCGCGCGCCCCCGATGGCAGCGTCGCACCGCCGTCGAAGCCGTCGCTCAAGCCGTTGTCCGCGCCGATCGTCGAGGCCGGGCCCGAGGACGACGACCTCGCCGTGCGTGCGCCGCAGGAACAGGTCCGCATCCGCGCCGACCTGCTCGACCGCCTGGTCAACTACGCCGGCGAGGTCGCCATCTACCGCGCGCGCCTGGAACAGCAGCTCGGTGCCTTCCGCGGCGCGATGGGCGAAATGGAGCAGACCAACGCGCGCCTGCGCGACCAGCTCCGGCGCCTGGACATCGAGACCGAAGCCCAGATCATCGCGCGCTACCAGCGCGAGCACGAGGCGAGCGACCAGACCTTCGATCCGCTGGAACTCGACCGGTTCTCGACCCTGCAGCAGCTGTCCCGCGCGCTGGCCGAGTCGGCAACCGACCTGAGCAGCCTGCAGGGATCGCTGGACGACCTGACGCGCCAGTACGAGACGTTGCTCCTGCAGCAGTCACGCGTGAGCTCGGACCTGCAGGAAGGCCTGATGCGCACGCGCATGGTGCCGTTCGAGGGGCTGGTGCCGCGGTTGCGCCGCGTGGTGCGGCAGGCAGCGTCGGAGACCGGCAAGCAGGCCCAGCTCAAGCTCGACGGCGCCGCCGGCGAGCTCGACCGCAACGTGCTCGACCACATGACCGCGCCGCTGGAGCACCTGTTGCGCAACGCGGTCGCGCACGGCATCGAGGACGCCGCTGGCAGGAAGAAGGCCGGCAAGCCCGAAGAGGGCACGGTCCGCATCGCGCTGCGCCGCGAAGGTTCGGAAGTCGTGCTGGAGGTCGCGGACGACGGCGCCGGGCTCGACCGCGCGGCCATCCGCAAGCGCGCGATCGAGCGCAACCTCGTTCGCGCGGACGCCGTGCTCGGCGACAGCGACCTGGATGCGCTGATCCTCGAGCAGGGGTTCTCGACCGCCGACACGGTCAGCCGGCTGGCCGGCCGCGGCGTCGGCATGGACGTGGTGTACAGCGAGGTGCGCCAGCTGGGCGGCACGCTCGACATCGCGTCGACGCCCGGGCAGGGCGTGCGCTTCACGCTGCGCCTGCCGCAGACGCTCGCCGTCACGCAGGCAGCATTCGTCCAGATCGGCGAGACCACGTTCGCGGTGCCGATCGCCTCGGTGCGCGGCGTGGGGCGCATCTCGCGCGACGAGCTGGAAACCGAGGGCGCGACCTATCGCTACGGTGGCGAGGACTACGCGTTGCACGACCTCGGGCAGCTCGTGGGCCATGCGCCGGCGAAGGCTGAGGGCCACCTGCAGATGCCGCTGCTGCTGATCCGGTCCGGCGACCTGCGCGCGGCCGTGTCGGTCGACCAGGTCCTCGGCAATCGCGAGATCGTGGTGAAGCCGGTCGGGCCGCAGGTCGCCTCGGTGCCCGGCATCTTCGGCGCCACGATCATGGGCGACGGTGGCGTGGTGATGATCCTCGACATCGCACCGCTGGTGCGCCGCCAGGCCACGCTGCCGCGCGATGCCGAGCCGACCGCGATGCCGGAACAGCGCCGCGTCCCGCTGGTGATGGTGGTCGACGACTCGGTGACGATGCGCAAGGTGACCGGCCGCGTGCTCGAGCGCCACAACTTCGAGGTCATGACCGCCAAGGACGGCGTCGACGCGCTGGAGCGCCTCGGCGAGCGCGTCCCGGACCTGATGCTGCTCGACATCGAGATGCCGCGGATGGACGGCTACGAGCTGGCCACCGAGATGAAGGCCGACGCGCGCCTGCGGGACATCCGGATCATGATGATCACCTCGCGCACCGGCGAGAAGCATCGCCAGCGCGCGTTCGACCTGGGCGTGGACCGGTACCTCGGCAAGCCGTACCAGGAGCACGAGCTGATGCGGAACGTGTTCGAGCTGCTGGGCGAACAGGGACTGGGGCAGGGCACGCGGTTCGAGAATCCGTCCGATGCGTGACGCGGTGCGGGTGGCCCTGCTGGCCCGGCCGGGTGCCGGCGCCGACCGGTTGCGCGAGGCGCTGGCCGCCGCCGGTGCCGAGCTGGTGCTGGAGGCCGATCCGACGACGCTCGAGCCTGCGACGCTGGTGGACGCGCGTGCGGAATCCATCGTGGTGGTGCTGGATGCCGCGGTCGAGGAGGCGCTCGACCGCCTGGATCCCGTGCTGCACGATCCCGCCATCGACGTGCTGTACGAGGAATCGGAAGTGGCCGCGGCGCGCGAGGGCTGGGACGCCGCGCGCTGGAACCGCCATCTTTCCGCGAAGCTCCTGCGCCACGACGACGTGTTGCCGCCTGGCCGCGAAGCCGACGGCGAAGGGCGTGCCCCCGCGGCCCGCCCGGCTGGCCCGGCTGGCCCGGTACCCGTGGGGCTGCCCGCGGCGACGGCGAGCCCGGCGAAACCGCCGCCAGCCGCGAACCCGCCCCCGCCGCCGGTGCCGTCGATGTTCGACCCGGTCGCAGCCGAATACGATCCGGCGGACGCGGCAGCGACAGCCGCCACGGAGGTGCCGGAGCCGGCAGGCGAACCACCCGACGCGGCACCCACGCCCGACTGGGACCACCTGGCGCTCGAGATCGACGTGGAGGCACCCGCGGCCGCACCGCCTGCGCCCGCGCCGCCGCCACCGGCCCCGATGCCCCGGCCGACACCCGCACCGACCCCCGCGTCGGCCCGTGCACCCGCGCCGACTGCCGCCGACGCGAGCCCCGGCCCCCGGGGCGCCGCCATCCGCGATTTCCGGCGCGACCTCGCGGACATCGAGCAGCGCATCGCTTCCATGGGGCTGGTTGCCGACGATCGACCCGCCGCCGAGACCCTGGCGTCCGATGCGCCAGCGGTCGACGCCCCCGCAGAGGACAGCCCTGCCGAGGCCCTGGCTGCCGCGGAGGACCACACGCCGTCGACCGGGCTGCCCACGCCCGTGGCGACGTCCGGCCGTGCCGCGGGCGCCGTGCTCGTGTTCGCCGGCATCGGCGGTCCGGACGCGGTCCGCCAGTTCCTCGGCGCGCTGCCGGACACCTTCCCGCGCCCGGTCCTGATCCACCAGCGCCTGGACGGCGGGCGACACGATCGCCTCGTGCAGCAGATGGCGCGCGCCACGTCGCTGCCCGTGCACCTGGCGGCCGAGGACGACGCTGCGTCGCCCGGACACGTCTACATCCTGCCGCCGGGGCTCGGCCTGTCCGGGACGGACGGCCTGCGCTTCGCCGCGGGCACCGACCCGATGGCGACCCTGCCATCGGCCGGAAGTGCCGTGCTGATGTTCAGCGGCAGCGACACCGCGCTCGTGGATGCCGCCATGGACCACGCGTCGGCCGGCGCGATGGTCGCCGGGCAGTCGCCGGAGGACTGCTACGACGCGGCTGCCGCCGACGCGCTGGTGGCGCGGGGCGCCGAATCCGGGCAACCGGCCGATCTTGCCCGCCGCCTGGCCGAACGCTGGGCCGCCTGAGGACCCGACATGACCGACCAGCGAACCGACGACAACAAGCAAGCCGATGACATCCGCGGCGTGCTCATCCAGGTGACGGGTGCACGGCTGCTCATGCCGAACGCCGCGATCGCCGAGGTGCTGTCCTACGCCGATCCCGAACCGGTCGAGGGCACGCCGGACTGGCTGCTCGGGCGGGTGCGCTGGCGTGGCTGGCAACTGCCGCTCATCGCGTTCTCGCGCCTGACCGGCATCGCCGACGAACAACCTGGCCTGGGCAACAAGATGATCGTGCTCAAGGCGTTCGGCAGCCAGGGCAAGCTGCCCTTCTTCGCCGTGCTGACCCAGGGCTTCCCGCGACTGGTGACCGTGTCCCGCGCCGGCCTGGTCGGCGTGGAGCCCGGCGAACCGTTGCCGCCGGGCGTGCTCGGGCTGGTGCGGCTCAACGATGATCCCGCCCTGCTTCCCGACGTCGACCGGCTCGAGGCCATGATCGAAGAGGCGATGCCCGAGGCGGCCTGAGCCGCCCTGAGCCGCCCTGAGCCGCGCCGTTCCGTCAGCGCAGGTCGCCCCAGCGCGACTGCAGTGCCGCCACCGCCGCGATGCCCGCGGTTTCCGTGCGCAGGATCCTCGGTCCCAGTCGCAGACCCTCGAACCCCGCGGCGTGCAATTGCCCGCGGTCGCGCGGCGACCACCCGCCTTCGGGCCCGACCGCGAGCACGGCCGACATCGGCAACCGGTCGTCGAGCCGCAGCCCATCGATGTCCCGGGTGCCTTGCGGGTCCAGCAACAATCGGGTGCCCCCCGTGGGCAGCGCGTCGAGTGCCGCGGCCAGCGGCTGCGGCGCGTCGATCGTGGGGATCCGCGCGCGGCCGCATTGTTCGCACGCCGAGGCGAGGACGCTGCGCCAGTGCGCCACGCGCCGCGCGGCGCGTGCTGCGTCCAGCCTGACCTCGCTGCGCTCGGTGTCGACGGCGACGAACGCCACGACCCCCAGCTCGGTGGCCTTCTGCAGGATCAGGTCCATCTTCTCGCCGCGGGCCACGCCCTGCACCAGGGTGACCGGCAACGGCGACTCGTTGCCCACCTGCCGGACACCAATGACATCGACCAGCAGTTCGCGCTTGCCCGCGCCCTGGATGCGCGCGTCGTAATCGTTTCCGTCGCCGTTGAACAGGACGCAGGTGGCGCCCTCGCCGAGCCGCAGGACGCGTTGCAGGTGGTTGGCCGCCGCGGCGGGCAGCGGCACGCGCAGCCCGACCGCGAGCGGCGCATCGACGTGGACCCGGGTCAGGCGCATGCATCCCCCGTCGCGGCATCGATCGCCGCCAGCGTCGTGCGTGCAAGCAGCTCGAGCTGCGCGTCGTCGACGCAATACGGCGGCATCCAGTACAGGATGTCGCCCAGCGGGCGCAGCACCACGCCGAGGTCGAGCGCCGTGCGATAGGCGCGCAGGCCGACGCGCTGCGCGGGATCGAACGGGCGGGCGCGGTCGCCGTCGCGCGCGAGTTCGAACGCGACGATCATCCCGCATTGGCGCACGTCGGCGACGTGCGGATGCCCCGCGAACGGCGCGGCGAGCGCCGCCATGCGCGCGGCGCGGCCGCGGTTGCCCGCCAGCACGTCGTCGGATTCGAAGATCGCCAGCGACGCCAGTGCGGCGGCACAGGCCAGGGGATTGCCGGTATAGCTGTGCGAGTGCAGGAAGGCGCGCTCGCGCGAATCGTCCAGGAAGCCATCGTAGATCTCCTGGGTGGCCAGCACCGCGGCCAGCGGCAGGAACCCGCCGGTCAGGCCCTTCGACGTACAGAGGATGTCGGGGGCGATGCCGGCCTGCTCGCAGGCGAACAGCGTGCCGGTGCGCCCGAAGCCGACCGCGATCTCGTCCGCGACCAGCAGCACGCCGTGTGCATCGCACAACGCCCGCGCACGCCGCAGGTAGGCCGGATGGTGCATGCGCATGCCACCGGCACACTGCACCAGTGGCTCCAGGATCATGGCGCAGACCTCGCCGGCGTGTCGTTCCAGCAACGCGGCCAGCCCGTCGGCGGCGCGCAGCGCGCAGTCCTCGGCGGACTCGCCGGGGAGGGCGGCATAGGCGTCGGGCGACGGCGCGAACAGTGCCTCCGCCAGCAGCGGCGCGTAGATGCGCCGGTAGAGCGGGATGTCGCCGACCGCCAGCGCGCCGAGGGTCTCGCCGTGGTACCCGTTCTCCAGCGCGACGAACTTCGTGCGCCCGGTGTCGCCACGGTTGCGGAACCAGTGGAACGCCATCTTCAGCGCGACCTCGACGCCGGCCGAGCCGTTGTCGGCATAGAACACCTTCGCAGGCGGCGCGCGGCCTGGCTGGCGCGGCGCCAGCGCGATCAACCGCTCGGCGAGTTCGACCGCCGGGGCATGCGAGAAGCCGGCAAGGATCACCTGCTCCAGCGCCCCCGCCTGGCGCGCAATGGCGGCGGCGATGCGCGGCTCGGCGTGGCCGTGCAGGTTCGTCCACCAGCTCGACACGGCGTCCAGGTAGTGCCGGCCGTCGCGTCCCACCAGCCAGGCGCCGTCGCCTCGCTCGATCGGTACCAGCGGCAGGATCGCCGGATGCTCGCGCATCTGCGTGCACGGATGCCAGACCACGGCCAGGTCGCGGTCGCGCCAGCGGTCGGCCCCTGCCTCCGCTATCATTTTCGGATCGTGGCCCAGGTCATCCATCCCTGCATTATCGCGCGCCGCGCCCGGGCCCCGGCATGAGGGGCGGGGCGTGAGCCGGCGCCTGCCGATCATCCACGGCATCACCGAGCACGACGCCGGGCCCTACCGGATGGAACGGATGGACCTGGAGTTCGCCAACGGCGAGCGGCGCAGGTTCGAGCGCCTGCATGGCCGCGGTCGCGGCGCGGTGGCGGTGGTGCCGATGCTGGACGACGACACCGTGCTGCTCGTGCGCGAGTACGCCGCCGGCGTGCACCGCTACGAGCTGGGCCTGGTCAAGGGCCGGATCGACGCGGGCGAGGGCGCGTTGCAGGCCGCGGACCGGGAGTTGAAGGAGGAGGCGGGTTACGGCGCCCGGTCGCTCGTCGAGTTGCGCAAGCTCACGCTTGCCCCGACCTACATGAGCCACGAAACCGCGCTGGTCCTGGCGCGCGACCTGTACGAGCAGCGGCTGCCGGGCGACGAACCCGAGCCGCCCGAAGTCGTGCCGTGGCGCATGGACCGGCTGCACGAACTCATCCTCCGCGAGGATTTCTCGGAGGGCCGCAGCATCGCCGCGCTCTTCATCGCACGCGAATGGATGCGCAGCCAGTGACCGATCCCGCAAGCACGACGATCCTCACCGCGGCAATGCGCGAGGACGTCATCGCCATCGCGCGCACCGCGGCTGCTGCGATCCTGGCGGTGTACCACGGCGACTTCGCGGTCGCGCACAAGGACGACCGCTCGCCGCTGACCGCCGCGGACCTCGCCGCGCACCATGCGATCGTCGACGGGCTCGCGAAGGTCACGCCGGACGTGCCGGTCCTGTCGGAGGAATCCGCGCACGACGTCACGGCGGCACGGCGCCTCGGGTGGCCGCGGCTGTGGGTGGTCGACCCGCTGGACGGCACGCGCGAGTTCATCAAGCGCAACGGCGAATTCACGGTCAACATCGCGCTCGTCGAGGATGGCGTGGCGACGTTCGGCGTGGTGCTGGCACCGGTGACCGGTGTCGTGTGGCACGGCGGCGCTGCCATCGGTGCATGCAGGCGCGCGGACGACGGCGAACGCGAACTGCGCGTCCGCGTCCCGGCGACGGCGCCGTTGCGGGTCTCGGCCAGCCGTTCGCACCGCGACGCCCGCACCGAGGCGTTCCTCGCCGCGATGGGCGACATCCAGGTCATCGGCCTCGGCTCGTCGCTGAAATTCTGCCTGGTCGCCGAGGGTGGCCTGGACGTCTACCCGCGCTTCGGGCCCACCAGCGAGTGGGACACGGCGGCGGCGCAGGCGGTGCTGGAAGGCGCCGGCGGCCAGGTCATCGACCCGTCCGGGCGGCCGTTCCGCTACAACCGGCGCGACACGATCCTCAATGGCGACTTCATCGCCCTCGGCGACCCCTCGCTGCCCTGGCGCACCTGGTTTGCCGGCTGACAGCAAGAACTTTTTTGCCACGGATTACACAGATGAACACAGATAGAGCAAAACGATTGGAAGAGCTTTATCTGTGTTCATCTGTGAAATCTGTGGCTGCTTTTTCCGTTGGTGGATCGGCATGAGCGAGCAGGCGGGTATCGACGGCTTGCTGGCCATCATGGCGCGGTTGCGCGATGCCGATCGCGGATGCCCGTGGGACGTGGCGCAGACCTTCTCGACGATCGCGCCCTACACGATCGAGGAGGCTTACGAGGTCGCCGATGCGATCGACCGGGGCGACCTGGACGCCCTGAAGGACGAACTCGGCGACCTGTTGCTCCAGGTCGTGTTCCATGCACGGATGGCGGAGGAGGCAGGTGCGTTCGCGTTCCCCGACGTGGTCGCGGCGATCGCCGGCAAGATGATCCGTCGCCACCCGCACGTGTTTCCCGATGCGTCGGGCGCCACGGTCGCCGTCGCCGATGCCGCGGCGCAGGCACGCGCGTGGGACGAGCACAAGCGCGCGGAACGGGCCGCGGCGGGCGAGCCGGACGCGTCCGCGCTGGCGGGCATCGCGCGCGGCCTGCCCGAATGGCAGCGCGCGACGAAGCTGCAGCACCGTGCGGCGAAGGTGGGTTTCGACTGGCCGGGCCCGGCGCCGGTGATCGCGAAGCTGCACGAGGAAATCGCAGAAGTGCAGGCGGAGTTCGACGCGGTGGCAGCGGACCCGGGCGACGCCGCCGCACGCGACCGGCTCGAGGAGGAGCTGGGCGACCTGCTGTTCGTCTGCGCCAACCTCGCACGCCACGCCAGGGTCGACGTCGGCAGCGCACTGCGCCGCGCGAACCTCAAGTTCGAGCGCCGTTTCCGGGCCATGGAGGCCCTGGCGGAAGCCGAGGGTGCCACGCTGGCATCGCTGCCGCTGGAGGCGCAGGATCGCTACTGGGAGCGCGCAAAGGCCGCGGAGTAGCGGTCCTGCGGGCCGATGCCGGGAGGGACCATGCAACGCTTCGCCAGTTTCCGGGAGTTCTATCCGTTCTACCTCTCCGAGCACGCCAACCGCACGTCGCGCCGGCTGCATTTCGCCGGCAGCCTGGGCGTGCTGCTGTTGCTGCTGCTTGCCATTGCCGATCGCAACGCGTGGTGGTTGCTGGCCGCGCTCGCCTGCGGGTATGGCCTGGCCTGGATCGGCCATTTCTTCTTCGAGCACAACCGTCCCGCGACGTTCCGGCACCCGTTCTATTCGTTCCTGGGCGACTGGATGATGTTCGCCGACGTCCTGCGCGGTCGCGTCCGCCTCTGACCGGCGGAATGAACGATCGCTGACCGCGACCTCCCCGGGGGCGCGGCCTTCACGGCCCCTGCACCCGGCTCCCGGCAGCCTCTTTCACAAAGCTGAAGCTTTGTTTTCGAGCTTTGCCACCTGAATTCGACGCCTGAACTTCACAGCCCGAGGGGGATAGACATGAATCTGGAACAGGGAGCCAACATGCGCAGCGCCACGGAGCCCTCCGGGCTGGTCCTCATCGTGGAGGACAACCGCAACATCTCGGAGATGGTCGGCGAGTACCTCGAGGGCCGCGGCTTCGAGGTCGACTTCGCCGCCGACGGCCTGGACGGCTATCGGCTGGCGGCAGAGAACAGCTACGACGTCATCGTGCTGGACCTGATGCTGCCGCGGCTGGACGGCATCGAGGTCTGCAAGCGCCTGCGCGAGGAAGCCCGCAAGTCCACGCCGGTGCTGATGCTGACCGCGCGCGACACGCTCGACGAGAAGCTCACCGGCCTGTCCGCCGGCGCCGACGACTACCTCACCAAGCCGTTCGCGATCCAGGAGCTCGAGGCGCGCCTGCGCGCCCTGATCCGGCGCGAGCGTCGCCAGGTCGGCGCCGAAGTGCTGAAGGTCGCCGACCTCGTGCTCGATCCGGCGAGCCTGCGGGCGACGCGCGGCGGCACCGAGCTGCAACTCTCGCCGATCGGCCTGAAACTGCTGACGATCCTGATGCGCGAGTCCCCGCGGGTCGTGAGCCGGCAGGAGATCGAGCGCGAGATCTGGGGCAACGGCCTGCCCGATTCCGACACGCTGCGCAGCCACCTGTACAACCTGCGCAAGACGATCGACAAGCCGTTCGAGAAACCGCTGCTGCACACGGTGCAGAGCGCGGGCTACCGGATCGCCGACATCGAGCAGCCGCCGGCCTGAACGCCGGCGCCGGGAACACCGGGCCCGTTGCCGTGACGGCACTGCCCAGAAAGATCCGCATCGCGGTGATCCTCCAGGTCGCGCTGGCGGGCGCGCTCGTGGCGCTCGGCGCGTTCGTGGCGTCGTCCTGGGTGCGCGACCTGGTGGTCGAGGACGCCCTGCAGCAGGAAGCGGCCTACTACTGGGAACAGCGCGAGATGGACCCCGCGCACCGGCCGCCGCAGTCGCGGACGATGCGCGCGTATGCCGTCGATCGCGGCGGATCGGCCAGCATGGTGCCCGAGGTGCTGCGCGGCCTCGGGCCGGGCCTCCACGAGCTCGAATCCCACGGCCTGGTCGTCCTCGTCGATGACCGGCCGGAAGGCAGGCTCTACGTCACCTATCCCAGCGACCGGGCGGCCGACCTGACGCTGGCGATGATCGCGGCGCCCGTGCTGCTGGCGATCCTGGCCCTGGCGCTGAGCGGCTGGCTGACCTATCGCGTCGCGCGTCGCCTGGTCGCGCCGATGGGATGGCTCGCCAACGAGGTGCGCAACTGGGACCCGCGCAATCCCGACGTGCGCGGCCTGGCGCCCGACCGCCTGCCGCCCGACGCGGACGAGGAAACCCGGGAACTGGCCGGGGCCCTGCATGCCATGGCCGAACGCGTGCGCGCGTTCGTCGCGCGGGAACGCGACTTCACCCGCGACGCCAGCCATGAACTGCGTACGCCGCTGACGGTCATCCGGGTGGCCAGCGACCTGCTGCTGGGCGACCCGGACATGCCGACGCGGTCGCAACGGTCGCTGTCGCGGATCCAGCGCGCCGGCCGGGACATGGAAGCGGTCATCGATGCCTTCCTGATCCTGGCGCGCGAGGCGGATGTCGCGCCCCAGAGCGAGGACTTCGACGTGCGGGACGTCGTCCGGGAGGAGGTCGAGCGCGCGCGCGAATCGGGGAACTGCCCGCGCGAAGGCGTGTCGCTGGACGTCGTCGAGGAGGGCCGGATCAAGCTGCATGCGCCGCCGCGCGTGCTGGGGCTGATGCTCGGGAACCTCCTGGACAACGCCTGCACGTTCACCGAGCGCGGCAAGATCGAGGTCCGCATCGGCAACGACCGCGTGGAAGTGCGCGACACCGGCATCGGCATGGCGCCCGAGGCCATCGAGCGTGCGTTCGAGCCGTTCTACCGCGCCAACCTGGACTCGCCGCAGGGCAAGGGCATGGGGTTGTCGATCGTGCGCCGGCTGGGCGAGCGGTTCGGCTGGCCCGTCACCCTGGAGAGCACGCCCGGCCGGGGCACCATCGCGACGATCAGGTTCGGCTAGCCGGCGGGTTAGAGCGGACCGCGCCTCCGGGTTATCCTCGTCCGGATGCGACCGGGAGAGACCCATGCGCCGACTGATCCTGCTGCTGCTCGCCTGCGCCACCATGGCCGCGCGCGCTGAAGCCCCCGCCGCGCCGCCGGCGCCGGCGACCGGACACGTGGATGCTCCTGTCGCGCTCGTCATCCACGGAGGCGCCGGGGTCATCGAGCGCCACGCCCTTTCGCCGGACGAGGAAGCGGGGGTCAGGGCCGACCTCGAGCGCGCGCTCGATGCCGGGCAGGCCGTGCTGGGGCGCGGGGGCAGTGCGCTGGATGCCGTCCAGGCAGCGATCCTGGTGCTGGAGGATTCGCCCCGGTTCAACGCGGGCAAGGGCGCGGTGTTCGACGCGGACGGCGGCCACCAGCTGGACGCCTCGATGATGGAGGGCCACACGCAACGGGCGGGCGCCGTCGCCGGCGTGACCACGGTGCGCCATCCGGTGCTGCTGGCGCGGGCGGTGATGGACCACAGCCCGCACGTGATGCTCGCCGGCGAGGGCGCCGAGCGGTTCGCGGACACCCGCCCCGACATCGAGCGGGTGCCGAACGCGTGGTTCGACACCGATCGGCGGCGCAGGCAGCTCGACGCCGCGCGCCAGCGGGCGAGCGCCGCGGCGGCCGGCGGCGACGCAACCCTGCCGCCCCAGGCGTATTTCGGCACGGTGGGCGCGGTCGCGCTCGATGCCCACGGCCACATCGCCGCGGCCACGAGCACGGGCGGCATGACCAACAAGCAATGGAACCGGATCGGCGACTCGCCGGTGATCGGTGCCGGGACCTGGGCCGATGCGCGCTGCGGCGTGTCCGGCACCGGCTGGGGCGAGTTCTACATCCGCGCGGCGGTGGCGCACGACATCTGCGCACGGGTCGCGTACCGCGGCGACACCCTCGCGGCCGCCGCCGAGGCGGTGGTCAACGGCGTCGTGCCGGACATGGGGGGCGACGGCGGCGCGATCGCGCTGGACGCGGAAGGCAACATCGCGATGCCGTTCAACACGCCGGGCATGTATCGCGCGTGGCTGGCGCCGGACGGCAGCCGCGGCACCGCGATCTTCGCGGACGAACGATGAGCCCGGTGGACGGTCGCGTACACACCCCCTCCCGCGTCGCATGGGACAATCGGCCCTGATGGCCGACGAAACCGGCCACCTGCCGCGTCGACCCGCACGGGTACTCAAGGCTGCGCTGTGGTCGCTGCATGGCTTGCGCGCCGCCTGGCTGCACGAGTCGTCGTTCCGGCTGGAGGTCTACCTGTTCGCCCTCCTGGGTCCGCTCGGGATCGCGCTCGGGCAGACCCCCGTGGAGCAGGTCCTGCTGGTCGGCAGTTGCCTGCTGGTGCTCGCCCTGGAGCTGCTCAATTCGGCGATCGAGGCGGTGATCGAGCGCTACGGGCCGGAATTCCACGTCCTGTCCGGCCGGGCGAAGGACATGGGCTCGGCGGCGGTGTTCGTGGCGATGCTCAACGTGGCACTGGTGTGGGGCCTGCTGGTCGGGCCGCGATTGTGGTGACCGGCAAGGCGAAGGCGATGAAACGCATGATCAAGGCGCGCACGAGGAAGACCGCTGCATGAGCTGGATGGAAATGCTGACCGACCCGCAGGTGTGGATCCTGCTGGTAACCCTGAGTTCGATCGAGATCGTGCTGGGCATCGACAACCTGGTGTTCATCTCGATCGCGGTGAGCAAGCTGCCGCACGAGCAGCGCGAAAAGGCGCGCAAGTTCGGCATCGCCGTCGCCTGCATCACCCGCATCGCGCTCCTGCTCACGCTGGCCTGGCTGGCCGGCCTGACGCACAGCCTGTTCGAGCTCTTCGGGCAGGGCATCTCGGTGCGCGACCTGGTGCTGATCCTCGGCGGCGTGTTCCTGGTGGTGAAGGGCGCGATGGAGATCCGCGACCTGGTCGTCGGCGAGGACGAGGCCGCCGACATCGACACCAAGCCGGCCCAGTCGTTCATGGCGGTGATCGCCCAGATCGCGGTCATCGACATCGTGTTCTCGCTCGATTCGGTCATCGCCGCGGTGGGCATGGCGGCCGAATACGTGCCGGTCATGGTCGCCGCGATCCTGATGGCCGTGGCCGTGATGCTGCTGGCCGCCAAGCCGCTGGGGCAGTTCATCGACCGGAACCCGACCATCAAGATGCTGGCGCTGGCGTTCATCCTGCTCATCGGCGTGTACCTGGTGGCCGACGGCTTCGAGTTGCACATTCCCAAGGGCTACATCTACGGCGCCATGGGGTTCTCGGCGCTGGTGGAGGTGCTCAACCTCTGGGCCAAGCGCCGCGCCCGCCTGCGCGAGCGGCTGGAGTGACGGGCCGATGACCTGGCTGCACCAGATCGATCCCATCGCGTTGCGCCTGCCGGAATTCGAGTTGTTCGGCCGGGCGTTCGCGCCGAGCGTGCACTGGTACGGCGTGATGTACGCGATCGGCTTCGGCCTGGCCTGGTTCCTGGGGCGCCGGCGGATCGCGCAGGGGCGCCTGCCCGGCGTCGACGCGAACGCATTCGCGGACCTGCTGTTCTACGGGATGCTCGGCGTGGTGCTCGGCGGGCGCTTCGGCTACGTGCTGTTCTACGGGTTCCCCGCGTTCCTCGACGACCCGCTGATGCTGTTCCGCATCTGGGAAGGCGGGATGAGCTTCCACGGCGGGCTGCTCGGCGTGCTGGTCGCATTGTGGTGGTGGTCGCGGCGCCAGCACCTCCACTTCTTCGACACCGTGGACTTCGTGGCGCCGCTGGTGCCGGCGGGCCTGGGGCTCGGCCGGCTGGGCAACTGGATCGGCGGCGAACTGTGGGGCAAGCCCACCGGGGCCGACTGGGGCGTCGTGTTCCCGCGCACGCTGCCCGAACGGTTCGCGCGCCTCGATCCCGCCGCGCTTCGCGCGCAATTCGAAACCGGTGCATTGGACGCCTATGCGCGCCATCCTTCCCAGCTCTACCAGGTGGTGCTCGAGGGCGTGGCGATGTTCGCCATCCTCTGGTGGTTCTCGAGCCGGCCGCGGCCGCGTTACGCCGTGTCGGGGATGTTCGCGCTGCTGTACGGCCTGTTCCGGTTCGCGGTGGAGTTCGTCCGCGAGCCGGATGCGCATCTCGGCTACCTCGCCTTCGGGTGGCTGACGATGGGCCAGGTGCTGAGCCTGCCGCTCATCGCGATCGGGCTCGGCCTGCTGTGGGCCTCGCGGCGGTCACCGACGCTGCGGCCCGCCCCGGTGCCGGCGGAGTAGCGGCGTGCGGGCCTACCTCGACCTGCTGCGGCACGTGCTCGAGCACGGCACGGAGAAGGGAGATCGCACCGGGACGGGGACGCGCAGCGTGTTCGGCTGGCAGATGCGGTTCGACTTGCGCGAGGGGTTCCCGCTGGTCACCACCAAGAAGCTGCACCTGCGCTCGATCGTCCACGAGCTGCTGTGGTTCCTGCGCGGCGAGACCAACGTCGCATACCTGCGCGACAACAAGGTCACGATCTGGGACGAGTGGGCCGACGACGACGGCGAACTCGGGCCCGTGTACGGCAAGCAGTGGCGGCGCTGGGCGGCCGCCGACGGCAGCGAGATCGACCAGCTGCGCAACGTGGTCGACGAGATCCGCCGCAACCCCGATTCCCGCCGCCTGATCGTGTCCGCATGGAACGTCGCGGACCTGCCGGCGATGGCGCTGCAGCCCTGCCATGCCCTGTTCCAGTTCTATGTCGCGGACGGCCGCCTGAGCTGCCAGCTGTACCAGCGCAGCGGCGACATCTTCCTCGGCGTGCCGTTCAACATCGCAAGCTACGCACTGCTGACGCACATGGTGGCGCAGGCGTGCGGGCTGGGGGTCGGCGACTTCGTGCATACCCTGGGCGACGCGCACCTGTACTCGAACCATTTCGAACAGGCGCGCGAGCAGCTTGCGCGCGAGCCGCGCGCGCTGCCGACGCTGCGGCTCGACCCGGAGGTGCGCGACGTGTTCGCGTTCCGGTTCGAGGACATCGCGATCGAGGGGTACGACCCGCACCCGGCCATCCGCGCGCCGGTCGCCGTCTGACCGGCCGTCGCCGCATGCCGGACCTCGTCCTCATCGCCGCGCTCGACCGCTGCAACGCGATCGGCAAGGACAACGCGTTGCCCTGGCACCTCCCGGCGGACCTGAAGCGCTTCAAGGCGTTGACGCTGGGCAAGCCGCTGCTGATGGGGCGGCGGACCGCCGAATCGCTGGGGCGCGCGCTGCCGGGCAGGACCAACCTGGTGCTGACGCGGCGTGGCCGCGCGCCGTTCGACGGCATGCAGGCGGTCGCGTCGGTCGAGGAGGCCGTGGGGCTCGCCGGCGCAAAGGATGCCGGCGAGCTCTGCGTGATCGGGGGCGGGGCGTTGTACGCGCTCTGCCTGCCGTCCGCCGCGCGCCTGCACCTGACGCACGTGGACACGACCGTGGCGGATGCGGACGCGTTCTTCCCGCCGTTCGATCCCGGCGCCTGGCGCGTCGTCTCGCGCGAGGCGCATCCGGCCGACGCGCGGCACGCGTTCGCGTTCGAATTCGTCGACTACGAACCGGCGCGCTAGGCGCCGGTCGGCGCCGCGCTGGCGACACGCGGCTTTCCCGCTTGCGGGTGGCCTTGCCGGCGTGGCGGGCGCCGCGCCTTCGGGGGGCTCGCCGGCACGTCGCGTCCCGGCACCTGCACGATGCGCAGCTCGTCGGTGTCCAGCCGCAGCGCCGTGAGCTTCCCGCCCCAGACGGCGCCGGTATCGATCGCGTGCACGCCCTGGCCCACGAACAGGCCCAGCGCGGACCAGTGCCCGCACACGATCCTGAGGTCGCGCTCCGCCCGGCCCGGGACGGCATACCAGGGATACAGGCCGGGCTGCTGGGTGCCGGGCGGTCCCTTTTCGTCGAACGCGATCCGGCCCTTGGGAGAGCAGTACCGCAAGCGGGTGAACACGTTGATGATCGCGCGGTCCCGGTCGGGCCCGGCAAGCCGTGGCGTCCAGGCCGGCTTGTCGCCATACATGTTGCGCAACAACTTGCGGTAGCCATCGGAGCGCAGCTTCGCCTCGACCTCCCGCGCATGGCGCTCGGCCATCGCGACCGTCCACTTCGGCGCCAGGCCGGCGTGGACCATCATCCAGCCGAGGTCCCGGTCCGCGTGCAGCAGCGGCTGCAGCCGCAGCCAGTCCAGCAGCACGGCCGCGTCCTCCGCGAACAGCACGCGTTGCAGGTCGGGATTGACGCGTCGTTGTTCCTCGGCGCTCCGGGCACCGATCGCGAGCAGCGACAGGTCGTGGTTGCCCAGGACGACGACACTGCTGTCGCGCAGCGCGTGGACCAGGCGCAAGGTCTCGAGCGACTGCCCGCCGCGGTTGACCAGGTCGCCGCAGAACCAGAGGCGGTCGACCGCGGGATCGAAGCGAAGCGTGTCGAGCAACCGTTGCAACGGGTCCAGGCACCCCTGCAGGTCGCCGATCGCCCAGGTGGCCATCGCGCTAGTGCAACGTGCGCGGGACGGCCAGGGTGAAGGCGGGGATCGGCGCCTCGAACGAGGTCCCGTCGTCCGCCACCATCTCGTAGCTGCCCTGCATGGTGCCCAGTCCCGTGGCCAGGACCGCGCCGGAGGTGTACTCGAACGCCTCGCCCGGACGCAGCCACGGCTGCTCGCCGACCACGCCCTCGCCGTCGACCTCCTCGGTCCTGCCGTTGGCGTCGGTGATCACCCAATGGCGCGCCACCAGGCGCGCGGGCCGCTTGCCGGCGTTGCGGATCTGGATGGTGTACGCGAAGACGAAGCGATCCTCGTCCGGCGCGGACTGGTCGTCGAGGTAGCGCGTCGCGACGTCGATGTCGAACAGGTATTCGTCGGTCATGCAGCCAGTGTACGAGCCCGTGCCACCGGGGTGGGCGAACGGCACGTGAAGGAGATGCCGCTGGCTCAGCAGGCAACGCTGTTGGCGAGCCGGACGAAGCCCGGCACCGGGACCTGTTCGGCACGGTCGCCAGGCGACAGCCCGGCCGCCTCGATCATCCCCGTGTCGGCCACGCCTGCCAGCGCATTGCGCAGCGTCTTGCGGCGCTGGCCGAACGCGGCGCGCACGACCGCGGCAAAGCGCACCGGGTCGACGATGCCGATGGTCGCCGGATCGCGCGGCAGCAGCCGCACCACAGCCGAGTCCACCTTCGGGGGCGGGCGGAACGCGCCGGGCGGCACGGCGAACAGGGGCACGACCGTGCAGAACGCCTGCAGCATGACGCTGAGCCGGCCATAGACCTTGCTGCCCGGTGGCGCGGCCATGCGGTCGACCACCTCCTTCTGCAGCATGAAGTGCATGTCGCGGATCGCCGCCGCATGGTCCAGGGCATGGAACAGGATCGGCGAGGACAGGTTGTAGGGCAGGTTGCCGACCAGGCGGAGGGTGCCTCCGGCGGCGAGCGCGGTGAAGTCGACGCCGAGCACGTCGCCGGGAACCAGCGTCAGCGCACCGATGCCCTCGGCCGCCGCCGCGAGCGGCGCGAGCAGGTCGCGGTCGAATTCGATGGCCGTGAGCGACCCATGCCGGCGCAGCAGGGGGAAGGTGATCGCGCCCTGGCCCGGGCCGATTTCCACCAGCCGGTCGCCGGGCTGCGGATCCACCGCGAGCACGATCTTCTCCACCACCCCCCGCTCGTGCAGGAAGTGCTGGCCCAGGTGCTTCTTCGCCGGCTCGGAAAATGTAGTCATCGGTCAAGAGCCTTGGCCACAGATTTCACAGATGAACACAGATAGAGCGGAAGCAAACACTGGAAAACGCTTTTGCGTTATCTGTGTTCATCTGTGGAATCCGTGGCCAATTGCTTTGCTTTTGCGCTGGCGGTTGCCAGGCGGGTGCAGGTGGAGACGGCTGCGTAGAGGCTGGACGGGTCCGCGGTCCCGGTGCCGGCGATGTCCAGCGCGGTGCCGTGGTCGACCGCGACGCGCGGGTAGGGCAGGCCGAGCGTGAGGTTGACCGCGTGCTCGAACCCGCTGTGCTTGAGTACCGGCAGGCCCTGGTCGTGGTACATCGCGAGCACGGCGTCGAACCCGCGCAGCTTCGACGGCAGGAACGCGGTGTCGGCGGGCAGTGGGCCCGGCAGGTCCATGCCTTCGCCGCGCAGCGTGTCGAGCACCGGCGTGATCACCTCGATCTCCTCGCGGCCCAGGTGCCCGGATTCGCCGGCGTGCGGGTTGAGGCCCAGCACCGCGATGCACGGGCGCGCGATGCCGAAGTCGTCGCGCAGCGCGGCATGCACGATGCGCAGGGTGCGCTCCAGGCCGGGCGCGTCGAGTGCGCCCGCCACGTCGCGCAGCGGCAGGTGGGTGGTCGCCAGCGCCACCCGCATCGTGTCGTTGGCCAGCATCATCACGACGGCGCGCCCGGCGTGGTCCGCGAGCAAGCCGGTGGTGCCGCTGTAGGCGATGCCGCCGGCGTTGATCGTGGCCTTGTGGACGGGGCCGGTCACCAGGCCGGCGCATTCGCCCCGCAGGCATGCGCCGGCGCCGGCGAGCAGCGCGTCGACGACGGCGCGTGCGTTGCGCGGATCCGGCAGCCCGGGCGCGACCGCGGCGGCGTTGCGCACGGCGTGCAGCGGCAGGTCGCCAGGCGCATCGCCCGCGGCGTCCGCATCGAGCAGGCGCAATGGCAGCCGCAGGCGCGCGGCCGCGGCGTGCAACGTGTCGGGATCGGCGAACGCGAGCAGGCGATGGCCCGGGCGCGGAAGCTGCGCGAGGCGGACGCAGAGTTCCGGACCGACGCCGGCCGGTTCGCCCGGGACCAGCGCCAGCCTCGGACCGGGCATGTCAGTTGCCGGCGGGAGCGCCGGTGCCGTCGATGCGGTACTCGACGTAGGCCTCGCCGCGCATGTCGCGCAGGAAGCGGTTCCACTCGTCCTCGAGCTTGCGGCGGCCGATCGTCTCGCGCACCTGCGCGCGGCGGTTGGTTTCGGACGCGTCGCTCTGGCGCATGCCCAGGCGCTGGACGATGTGCCAGCCTGCAGCGGTGCGGAAGGGCGCTGAGAACTCCCCGTCCGCGAGCGCCGGCAGCTGCGCGGCGAACTCGGGGCCGAACGCGGCGCCGGGGAACCAGCCCAGGTCGCCGCCCTGGCCGGCGGAGCTGGCGTCTTCGGACAGTTCCGTCGCCAGGCCTGCGAAGTCGGCGCCGCCCACCAGGCGGGCATGCACGGTATCGATGCGCGCCTTGGCTTGCTCGGCGGTCACTTCCCCGCCCACGCGGATCAGGATGTGGCGCGCCTGGAATTCGGTGACCGGTTGCGGGCCGGCCGCCGCCGCATCGCGGATCTCGACCAGTTGCAGCAGCTGGAAGCCGCTCGAGCCGGGCAGCGGTCCCACCACCTGGCCCGGCTGCATGCCGCGCACCAGGTCGGCGAACGCCGCCGGGATCTCGTCGAGCGACCGCCAGCCGAGGTCGCCGCCTTCCAGCGCGTTCGGGCTGTCGGAGTAGCGGACGGCTGCGGCGGCGAAATCCATCTCGCCGCGCTGGATCAGGGCGTGGACGCCGGCGATCTTTTCCTGGCCCGCCGCGATCTGCTCGGCCGTGGCACCCTCGGGCAGGGCCACGAGGATGTGCGCAAGGCGGTACTGCCGCGTGTCCTGGGACTCGAGCGCCGCCTCGACTTCGGAATCGCTGACCTGGATCTGCGACTGGGCGAAGCGCTGGCGAAGCCGCTGGACCAGCAGTTCGTCGCGGACCGACTCGCGGAATGCCGCCAGCGACAGCCCGTCGGCGGCGAGCTGCGCGGCGAGCTGCTCGGGGGTCGCGCCGTTCTGCTGGGCGATGGCCGCGATGGCGCCGTCGACGTCGGCATCGCTGACCTGCACGCCGGTGGCCTCGGCGCGCGCGACCTGCAGGCGCACCAGCACGAGGCGGTCGAGCACCTGCTTCTGCAGCACGTCGCGGGGCGGCAGCTGGGCCTCGCGGCCGGCGTACTGGGCCAGCACGTTGGCCAGGGCCTGGTCCAGCTCGCTCTGCAGGATCACGTCCTCGTCGACCACCGCGACGATGCGGTCGATCGGCTGCACCTGCTGGGCCGCGACCGGCGCCGCGCCGAGGAGGCAGGCCGCGGCCAGGAACACTGCGACCGGGAGGAAGCGGGGGAAGCGTGCGGGTCTGCTCATCGGGCGGCGTCGTTTCAGTAGGGGTCCGGGGCACGCCCGTCTTCGCGCACGTCGGGCGGCGGCACGAGATACAGGTCGTCGCGGTAATAGCCGAGAATACCACGGCGCAGGACGCCCCTTGCGTCGCGCCCCGCCGATCCCAGGCCCTTGAGTTCGACCTCCACCATCAGGGTGTTGTTCAGGTCGCCGTCCCGGTTGCGGACATAGCGCCGCCCCACCACCCGGACCGCCATGCAGCAGCTGTCCCACTGCACCCCGGCGATGCCCTCGAGCAGCTTCCGGTCGAACAGCGAGTAGTAGTAGCGGCCCACCACGCTCCAGGTCGGCGACAGCGGGTACAGGAAGGACAGGTCGACCTGTTCAAGCAGGTCGCGCCGGTGGCGGTACCCGAAGTTGACCACGCCTTCGTTGCCGATCAGGTACCGCGTGCGCAGCGACGCCAGGTCCTCCCGGCGGAACTTGGGGTCCCACTGGTACGACGCGCTGACCGTCCAGCGGTCGTTGATGGCGTAGCCGACGTCGGCGACCCAGGCCGACTTGCCCTGTGCCAGCGGCACCTCGCCCGGGACGGTGACGCGCGACTCGTCGAAATAGCGGATCTGGCCGAAGCTCGCCGACAGCTTCTCGCTGCCGTC
The DNA here is from genome assembly GCA_036675265.1 of Luteimonas sp. GTDB lineage: Bacteria > Pseudomonadota > Gammaproteobacteria > Xanthomonadales > Xanthomonadaceae > CAMPJU01. The sequence continues at coordinate 43,523 of JAKFFJ010000028.1, read as the reverse complement.
GGACTCGCGGATGAGGCGCGTGGTCACCGCCATCGTCAACTGGTTCGCGTCGGCCTGCCGGTCGGCGCCGGAATAGCGGTTGTCGCGGAACAGCTGGCCCCAGCTGAAAGTCAGCGGCCGCGTGTCGAACAGCGGGATGTCGGAGTGGTCCCGGTAGGGGGCGTTCACGTAGAACAGCCGCGGCTCCAGCGTCTGCAGGTAGCGCTGGCCACCCCAGGAGGTTTCGCGATCCAGGAACACGCCCGCGTCCAGCGTCGTGATCGGCAGGCTGCGCGTGGGCGTCATGTCGTCCACGAACGGCGCGAAGGCCTCCTCGAGGTCGTACGTCGTGTGGCGCCAAGCGACCGTCGGCTTCAGGAACCAGCTGTCGCCTTCCAGCGGCATGCTCAACCAGGGCTTCAGGTCCAGGCGCGCGCCACCCGCGCGCACCGAGTGCTCGAACTGCACGGCCTCCGCATCCAGGCCCGCGACCAGCCACGATCGCAGCGGCTTCTCCCAGCGGAACCAGCCGCGCGGCAGCTGGTGGTGCGGGAGCGCGGCTTCCGACAGGGTGTAATCGGACAACAGGTAATACGTGGCGTTGACGCCGGCGCTCCACGTCTCCCCGCGCCCGGACACCCCCAGGTCGCTGGCGATGTAGACCGGCGACAGGTTTTCCAGGTTGCTGCTGAAATCCTCGATGTAGAACGGATCGCTGATCCAGTTGAGGCTCGCGCTCGCGCGCCAGCGCTCGTCGATGTTGTGGTAGCCGTTGAAGCTGAACTGCGAACGGTTGTCCTTGCGCCGGTTCTCCGGCGGCACGCCGTCGGCGATCTCCTCGGCGCGTTCGCGCTCCACCAGGTCGTCGTCCGGGAGGAAGGACGCCTCGAAGGTGCCCGCGCCGTCGGCCAGCAGGTAGCGGAACTCGCCGGCCAGCATCAGGCCGCGCTTGCTCATGAAGCGCGGTTCGATGGTGGCGTCGTAGTTCGGCGCGAGGTTGAGGTAGATCGGCTGGCGCCAGTCGAAGCCGTTGCGGCTGGACGTCCCGATGGAGGGATACAGCAGTCCCGTGCGGCGCCGGTCGTCCACCGGGAACATGAACCACGGCACGTACAGGACCGGCACGTTGCCGATGTGCAGCGTGGCGTTGCGCGCGGTGCCCATGCCCGTCTCGGTGTCGACCTGGATGCGCGCGGCGCGCAATTCCCACTGGCGGTCGGACGGGTCGCAGGAAGAATAGGTTGATCCCAGCAACGTGCCGGTGGTGCCGCGCAGCGAGATCTCGTCGGCACGGCCATTGCCGCGCCGCGACACGAGCTGGTAGCGCACGTCGCTGAGCTGGTGGCTGTCGGCCTCCTGGTCGCCCTGGGCGCTCTCGGCCACCAGCCGCATGCCGGAATCCTGGTAGCGCACGCTGCCCTCGGCCAGGTACTCGCCGGTCTCGCTGTCGTAGGTCAGCTTGTCGGTGCCCAGGAACTGGTCGCCCCGGCGCAGGTGCACGTCGCCGCGGACGATGAGGTTCTCGTTCTGCACGCCGGCGACCTGGTCGCCGTCGATGTCGGTCGGGGTGTCCGCGCGGTCCTCGGGATTGCCCACGGGCGGCTGCGCGTCCTCGAACGCCGGGATGGCATCGCCGATGGGGCACAGCGAGAAATCCGGTGGCGGGTCGTCGGCACGGGCCGAGAGCGACAGGGCGATGCAGAACGGGAGCGGGAGCAGGCGGAAGACTGGGCGCACGCGGGCATCCGTTCGGCGAGGGTCGTTAGATTGCCGCATCGTCCCGACCCGGGCAACGCGACGGCGCAGCTTGGCAATCGCGCCGTCACGGTGGCGTTCACGCCGTCCCGGCCCCGGCGCGCGACACTTCCCTGCCCGGCACGGCCCAAGGGAGGCACCAGGTGGCAACCTTCGAGAAGACCGACGCGGAGTGGCGCGAACGCCTGAGCCCCGAGCAATACGCCGTGTGCCGGTGTTCGGCCACCGAGCCGCCGTTCACGGGTCGCTTCTGGGACCACAAGGCCCCCGGCCGCTACACCTGCGCGGCATGCGATGCGCCCTTGTTCGGGTCCGACGCCAAGTTCGACTCTGGCAGCGGATGGCCCAGCTTCACCCGGCCCCTGGAAGAAGGGGCGATCGCCGAACAGGTCGACGAGAGCCACGGGATGCGGCGGACCGAGGCGAAATGCGCGCGGTGCGGGTCGCACCTGGGCCACGTGTTCCCGGACGGGCCGCCGCCGACCGGGTTGCGCTATTGCATCAACTCGGCCGCGCTCGGCTTCGACGGGGACGCGGTCAGCGGGGACGCGGCGTAGCGCGCCTGTCGTGGTGCCACGTGGTTTCGCCATGCCCGCTGGCGCGGGCGAGCACCCGGGCAAGCACGAACAACAGGTCCGACAGGCGGTTGAGGAAGCGGATCGGTTCCGCACGCACGTCTTCGGCGCGCGCGAGGGTCACGGTGGCACGTTCGGCGCGGCGGACGATGGTCCGCGCGAGGTGGCAGCGCGCCGCGGCATCGCCGCCGCCCGGCAGGATGAATTCCCGGAGCGCGGGCAGGTCGGCGTTGAACGCATCGAGCGCGTGCTCCAGGGCATCGACGTCGGCGCCGGTGACCGCGGCGTGGCCCGGGATGCAGAGTTCGCCGCCGAGGTCGAACAGCTGGTGCTGCACCGCTGTCAGCAGCGCACGGATGTCGTCCGGCACGTCCGCGGCCAGGAGCAGGCCGATGGCGGAATTCGCTTCGTCGACCGTGCCGTACGCATGGACCCTCGGATCGTCCTTCGCCACCCGGCTGCCGTCACCCAGCCCGGTGGTGCCGTCGTCGCCGGTCCGCGTGTAGATCCTGGAGAGGCGGTTGCCCACCGCGGCTCAGACGGTTTGCGCGCGAAGCACCGGAAGGCGGGCGCGGAGCAGCCCGAAACCGCCGAACAGCAGCGCTGCATACGCGATCGTGCCGAGCACCGTCCACTGGAAGAACGGGATGCCGGCCACGTAGGCCTGCATCAGCCCGGCGCCCGTGGCCGGATAGACCGGTGACGCCAGCCACGCGCCGAAGTTGGTCACCAGGAAGAACAGCACGGAGCCGGCGAGGCAGAAGCCCAGCACGCGACCCGCCCCGGCGCGCCCGCGCAGCCCGAATCCGAGCGCGACCGAAGCGGCGATGCAGAGGTACACCAGCCAGAAGCCGGCGCTGCCGAACCAGCCGGCGTACAGCCCCCCATGCAGCAGGCCCAGGACGACGTCCGCCACCAGCATCGCCAGCAGCGGCACCAGCAACGCGAGCGCCCGCGACGCGAAGAACGCGCCGCCGAACAGCGCGATCGCCTCGACGGGGGAGAAATTCGGCGGATGCGGCAGCAGGCGCGAGAGCGCGGCGACCAGGATCAGCGTGGCCAGGAGCCACGGCCCGGGGGCAATGGAAGTGGAGTCGTTCGGGGGCTGGTTCATGCGTTGCGAAAGGCCCTGCCTGCGGGGGCGCTAGCATAGCGCACCCCGTGCAGCGCCGACCCGGCAGGGCTTCATCGATGGAACACCATGGCCATGGCGTGCTGGTCGTCGGCGGTGGACTGGTCGGCGCCAGCCTGGCGATCGCGCTGGACCGCGCCGGCATCGACGTCGGCCTGGTCGATGCCGCGCCGCCCGGGGCGTTGCCGCCGGCGTTCGACGAGCGCAGCCTCAGCTTCGCAGAGGCGACGGTGAACGCGTTGAACGCGCTGGGCGTGATGCGGCACCTGCGCACGCCGCCGGCGCCGATCCGCCGCATCCATGCCAGCCGGCAGGGGGATTTCGGCCGCGTGGTGCTGGAGGCGCGCGACCACGGCCGCGACGCGTTCGGGCAGGTGGTCGTCGCGCGCGACTTCGGCGATGCGCTGGAGGCGCGCCTCACCGAAGCCACGGGGATCGCGCGTTACCGGCCGGCGCGGTTCGCCGGCCTCGCCGGGGTGGAAGGCAACTTGCGGCGCGTGCGGATCGTCGAGGGAAACGCCGAACGTGGGCTCGCGGCAACGCTGCTGGTGGCCGCGGACGGCACGAACAGCACCGTGCGGGACGCGTTGGGCATCGGCGTGGCGCGCCACGATTACGGGCAGGTGCTGATGGCAGGGCGCGTGCGCCTGTCGCGTGCGCCGGACGGCACCGCGTGGGAACGCTTCGGCGCGCACGGGCCGACCGCCCTGCTGCCGCGCGGCGACGGATGCCACGGCGTGGTGCATGGCGTCTCCGCTGCAGGCGCCGGGGCCGTGGCCGCACTGGACGATGCGGGCTGGCTGGCGCGGCTGCAGGCTGCGATGGGATGGCGCGCGGGAAAGTTCGTGCAGGGGGGGCCGCGCGCCGCGTACCCGATGGTCCGGGTGGTGGCGGAGCGGACGGTCGCGCCGCGCGCGGTCGTGGTCGGCAACGCCGCGCAGACGCTGCACCCCATCGGCGCGCAGGGCTTCAACCTGGGGTTGCGGGATGCGCTGGCACTGGTCGAGGCGATCGAGGCCCATCGCGGCAATGGCCACCCGGGGGATTGCGGCGCGCCTGCGGTGCTGGAGGCCTGGGAACGCGGGCGGCGCGAGGACCGCACGCGGACGTTGGCCTTCTCCGATGGCCTGGCGCGAATGACCGCCAACGACACGCCCCTGGCGGGTGTGTTGCGGTCGCTCGGCCTGGTGGCGCTGGCGGCGTCACCCACCGCGCAGGCGGCGCTGGTGGGCGGGGCGATGGGCTATCGCGGCGATACGCCGCTGCTCGCCCGCGGGGACCACGCGTGAGCGTCCGCAAGCCCGTGCGGGACCTGCTGGATGTCGCCGTCGTCGGTGGCGGCGTGGTGGGCGCGGCGGCCGCCGTCGGGTTCGCGCGGCTCGGCCTGTCGGTGGCACTGGTGGAGGCGCGGATGCCGGCGCCGTGGTCCGCGGAAGCACCCGACCTTCGCGTCTATGCCCTGGCGCCGGACAACGCGGCCTGGCTCGACACGCTGGGTGCGTGGGATGCGGTCCGGTCGAGCGCGCATCCCTATCGGCGCATGGTCGTGCGCGACGCCGCGGGGGGCGGCGCCCTGTCGTTCGATGCCGACACGCTGGGGCGGCGCGAGCTCGGCTGGATCGTGGAACACGGGTTGCTGGTCGACCGGTTGTGGTCGGCGATGGCGCAGGCGGGGGTCACGGTGCATCCGGGCAAGTCGGTGGTCACGCTCGAACAGGACGGCGCCGTGGCGTCGCTCGGGCTGGGGGACGGCGGCACGCTTGCCGCGCGGCTCGCGGTGGCCGCGGATGGCGCGGCGTCGGTGCTGCGCGGACTGGCGGGCATCGAGGTCGACGGCCGCGGCCATGGGCAGCGCGCCGTCGTCGGTTACGTACGAGGCAGCGAGTCCCACCGCGACACGGCATGGCAGCGTTTCCTGCCGGGCGGGCCACTGGCGTTGCTCCCATGCGGCGGTGGCGGCCGCACCAGCTCGATCGTCTGGACGTTGCCCGACGCGGAGGCTTCGCGCGTGCTCGACCTCGACGACGCGGCGTTCGCGCGCGAGCTCACCCGCGCCTCGGATCGCTGGATCGGCGAACTGGAACCCGTGTCGCCCCGCGTCGCGTTCCCGTTGCGCACGCAGTTGGCGCGCACCCAGCACGCAGGGCGCGTCGTGGTGGTCGGCGACGCGGCGCACGTGGTCCATCCGCTGGCCGGGCAGGGCGTCAACCTCGGGCTCCGCGACGCAGCGGCGTTGCAGCGCCACGCCATGCGGATGCTGTCGGACGGGCGCGACTGGTCGACGGCGAACGGCCTCGCGCGCTGGTCACGCACCAGGCACAGCGAAGCGACGGTGGCCGCGCGCGCGTTCGACGCCATCAACCTTGCGTGCAGCAACGCGCACCCGGTCGCGACGGCCTTGCGCGGCCCCTTGCTCGGCCTCACGGGACGCATCGCGCCCCTGCGCCGCGCGCTCTGGCGCCACGCCGCGGGCGCCTGACGGAACCCGACACCAAAAAAACAGGAGCCGCCAATCGGCGGCCCCTGCGTGTCGCGTGTTGCTATTGCCGGATCACTGCAGCGTCAGCGGATCGATCCAGTCCTGGAGCTCGACGGCCGTGAGGCGGCCGTTGTTGTCCAGGTCGACGACATGGAACTCGCGCTGCAGGTCGGGGTTGCCCTTGACCTCGCTGCGGACCACGACGCCATCGCCGTTCTTGTCGGTGGCCGCGAAGTCGATCTGGTAGTTGCTGGAGATCGAGTTGCCCGGCATCGAGTTGACGGTGACGACCTGCGCGTTGGCCGGGACCGGGACGACCGGGACGGCGACCAGGGCCGCGGGCGGCGGGGCGACCGCCTGGGCCGTCGCGGACGCGGCGGCTTCGGCGGTCACGGCGGCGTTGACGGCGCCATGGGCGGCCGCGTGCGCGACGCTTTCGGCGGCTTCTGCCTCGAGGGCGGTGCCGATCGGGTTGGAGCCGTCCTCGGTAGCCTTCAGGGCCGAGTTGGCGGCGGCCGCGGCTTCGGCGGCGGTTTCGGCGGCCTCGCCGGCGGCCATCGCCGCGTCGACGGCAACGGCGGCGTTGAGGTCCGCGGCGACTGCGCCACCGACGGTCGGCGCCGGGGTGTCCTCGAGGACGTCGGCCACCGTGGCGGCTGCCTCGGCGGACTCTGCGGCGGCCTCGGCGGCCTCGGCGGCATCGACCGCGTCGTCGCGGCTTTCCTCGGCGTCTTCCACGGCGTCGTCGCGCGGCGCCTCGACCTGTGCGTAGGCGATACCGCTCATGCCGATGGCCGTCAGCACGGCCAGGGCGAGGACTCGGGTGCGTGTATTGCGGATGGTCGTGCGGGTCATGGGGATACCCTTCGTGGGAGGAACGGCCACCGTACGCGGCGGCCCATCAAACGCCCGTCAATTCCGGGCAACCGCCGCTGAATGGCCGCTTCGCTCCTCGGCGACGCGTGCATGCAGCGTGATTTCCTCGCGGTCGTGGAAGAGCTGGCGGGCACGCAGGACCAGCGGGCGCCCGGATTCGCGACGCAGGATGTCCAGGCACAGGCGGGTCTCGTCCCACCGCTTCTTCATCGGCAGCTTGAGGTTGAACACCGCGTTGCGGCACCAGCCTTCGCGCAGCCAGTCCGCCATGCGCGAGGCCACCCGGCGTGGCTGCTCGACCATGTCGCACACCATCCAGTCGAGCGGCCGGGGCGGCCGCCAGGCGAACCCGTCCGCGCGCAGGTGCTCGACCAGCCCGGTATCGAACAGGTGCGGCCGCAGTGGTCCGTTGTCGATCGCGGTCACGTGCAGGCCGTGGCGCGCCAGCACCCAGGTCCAGCCGCCGGGCGCCGCGCCAAGGTCCGCGGCGCGCATGCCCGGCTGCAGCAGGCGCGCGCGCTCGCCGGGAGCGAGCAGCACCAGCAACGCTTCCTCGAGCTTGAGCGCCGAGCGCGAGGGTGCGTCGGGATGGAGGCGCAGCCGCGGGATGCCGAGCGGCCACGGCGCGCTGTCGCGCGGATCCGAGGTCGCGAGCAGCACGTGGTCGCCGGCGACGAAGCACGCATGCAGCCGCTCGCCCGCCTGCTCCTCGCGTGCCGCGAGCAGGCCTGCGTCGCGCAGGGCCGGGCGCAGTGCGTTGGCGAAGCTGCGCGCGAGGCCGGCCAGCGGCTTGCCCGCGTCCGAGTCCGGATGCTCGACCAGGAGCGTGCCGAAAGGTGCCTGGCCCGCGTGCCGCGCGCCGGCCAGGCACTCGAGGATCGGCGCGATGCGGTCGCCTGCGGGCAACGCGCGCAACTCGCCGAGCAGTCGCAGCTTCTGTCGCGCGAAGACGAGGGCGTCGAACGGCAGCGCCCGCGACAGCGCGTCGCCATCGACGCCAGCGAACACGACGTACCCGGATCCGCGTTCGGTCCGGGCATGGCCGGCGAATCCCGCTTCGGCCGCCTTTTCCCCGAGCTCGGCGGCCAGTTCGGGCTCGAACCCACCGCGGCAGTAGCACAACAGGCCGCCTGCGACGGGCATCGTCGCGCTCAGTAGGTCGCGCCGCCCTGCTCGCCGTAGGCGCGCAGGACGTCGCGGGCCTGGTCGCGCAGCAGGTCGCGCGCGACGGCGATGCCGCGGCGTTCCAGTTCGCCGGTCCAGTCGGCCGGCAGCGGGCCTTCATCGAACGCGGTGAGGGTCATCACGTCCTCGCTGCGCGCACCGATCAGCAGCCGGTCGATGCCGGCCCAGAACATCGCGCCGTAGCACTGGCAGCAGGGTTGCGCGGAGGTCGCGAGCACGAAGGCCCCGGCGCGTTCGCCGGTCGCATCGTCGATGTTCAGGCGCGATCGCTGCGCCCTTTGCTGCGCGAGCATGATCGCCATCGTCTCGGCGTGCGCCACCGAACACGCCTGCGGCAACACCCGGTTGACGCCGACCGACACCAGCCGGTCGCCGGGGCCGAAGACCGCCGCGCCGAACGGCCCGCCGCTGCGGGCTTCCACGTTGTGCCGCGAGAGCGCGATCGCCAGGCCGACCTTGTCCTCGTCGGACGGGTAGGGGCGCGCGGCATCGACCGCGTCGTGGATCCAGACGGGCAGCGTCAGGTGCAGCTGTGCCTTGAGCATGCCCATCGTCAGGCGCCGGCGCGCGCGGCCCAGGTGTCGCGCAGGGTGACGCTGCGGTTGAACACGGGGGCCCCGGGGCGATGGTCGCGCCGGTCGGCGACGAAATAGCCGAGGCGCTCGAACTGGAGGTGCTGCTCGGGCGCCGCGTGCGCGGCGGCCGGTTCGACATGCCCGCGGACCACGCGCCGGGAGTCGGGGTTGAGCCGGTCCCGGTAGGTCAGGCCGCCGGCTTCGTCGTCCGGATCGGGCACCGAGAACAGCCGGTCGTAGAGGCGCACTTCCGCCGGGACCGCGGTGCGCGCGTCCAGCCAGTGGATGGTGCCCTTCACCTTGCGGCTGGCGCCTTCCATGCCGGGGCGGGAATCGGGGTCGAGCGTGCCATGCAGCGCGACGATGTTGCCGGAGGCGTCCTTCTCGACGGCGTCGCAACGGACGATGCCCGCGCCGCGCAGCCGGACTTCGCCACCGGGGACCAGGCGCTTCCAGCCCTTGGGCGGCACTTCGGCGAAGTCGTCGCGTTCGATCCACAACTCGCGCGAGAACGACACCGTGCGCTCGCCGAACGACGGATCCTTCGGATGGTTCGGGAACGCCAGCGATTCGGCGTGTCCCTCCGGCAGGTTCGAGAGCACCAGCCTCAGCGGGTCGAGCACCGCCATCCGCCGGGGCGCGGCGGCGTCGAGGTCGTCGCGCAGGCAGCCTTCGAGCACCGAGAAATCGATGACCGAATTCTGCTTGCTGATGCCGACGCGGTCCACGAGCAGCCGCAGCGAAGCCGGCGTGTAGCCGCGCCTGCGCAGGCCCTGCAGCGTGTACATGCGCGGGTCGTCCCAGCCGTCGACCAGGCCGTCGGCGACCAGCGCGACCATCTTGCGCTTGCTCATCACCGTGTAGTTGATGTTGAGGCGCGAGAACTCGATCTGCCGCGGCTTCGCGGCTTCGGCGGGCAAGCCTTTCGCGAGCAGCGGCGCAAGCGTTTCCGGCGTGCCGGCGAGGTCCACCCTGTCCACGCACCAGTCGTACAGCGGCCGGTGGTCCTCGAACTCCAGCGTGCACAGCGAATGCGTGATGCCCTCGATGGCATCCGACAGCGCGTGCGCGAAGTCGTACATCGGGTAGATCGGCCAGTCGTTCCCGGTGTTCTGGTGCGCGACGTGCTTGATCCGGTAGAGCGCCGGGTCGCGCAGGTTGATGTTGCCGCTGGCCATGTCGATCTTCGCGCGCAGGGTGCGGCTGCCGTCGGCGAACTCGCCGGCGCGCATGCGCCGGAACAGCGCGAGGTTCTCGTCGACGCTGCGGGTGCGGAACGGCGACTCGCGGCCGGGCTCGGTCAGGGTGCCGCGGTAGGCGCGCACCTCGTCGGCCGACAGGTCGCAGACGAAGGCATCGCCCTGTCGGATGAGCTTCTCGGCGGCCAGGTGGAACACCTCGAAGTAGTCGGAGGCATGGCGCAGCGACGCCCACTCGAAGCCGAGCCAGCGCACGTCCTCCTGGATCGCGGCGACGTACTCGGGATCCTCCCTGGCCGGGTTCGTGTCGTCGAAGCGCAGGTTGCAGCGCCCCCCGAATTCCGCGGCGATGCCGAAGTCCAGGCAGATCGCCTTGGCGTGGCCGATGTGCAGGTAGCCGTTGGGCTCGGGCGGGAACCGGGTGCGGATGGTGGCGTGCCTGCCCCGTGCCAGGTCGTCGCGGACGATCTGCCGGATGAAGTCGTTCTTCTGCGCGGCGGCAGCGGGCGCGGCGCCGTTCGCGTCGGGATGGGCGGGGGTAGGCATGCGGAGGCTGGACAGGCGAGGTGCGGCGTCCAGTGTAGCGGTTGCGGGCGTATGCTCCGGGCGACCGCGGGCGGAGGGGAGCGCGCATGCGGCTTGGGGTGACGTGTCGCGGGGCGATGGTCTGGGTGCTGGCATCGGCCGCGATGGCGGGCATGCCGCAGCCGGCTGCCCGGCCCGGCGCCGATGCACCTGCCGCGGCGTCGCTGCCGGTGCGCCTGGCGCTCCTGGACGGCGGGAAGTCCGCCCGGCTCGTCGACGGTGGCCGCGGCGTGCTGATCCCGGGCCCTGGGGACGTGCGGGTCCGGTTGCACGTCGTCCTGCCGGATGCGTTGCCGGGGGATCCCCCCTGGGTGGTGCGCCTGGAGCGCGACAGCCTCGCCTTGCGCCTCGAATCGGGGACATGGCACGGCGAGGTGCGCGACTTCTTCGCGCCGCGCCGCGAAGCGGGCCTGCTCCCGGGCTCCTTCAGTTTCACCTTGCCGGCGGGTTGGTCCGGCCCGCGCACGCTGGACCTGGCCGTCGCCGCCGACGCGCCGCGCACGCTCTGGCCACGGGTCATGAGCCGCGACGCCGCGATCCGGCTGGAAAACCGCGCCATCGCATTGGCGGGTGCCCTGTACGCGTGCCTCGGCGTGCTGATCGCGATCGCGCTATCGCTGTTCGCCGCGTCGCGCGACCGGGCGTTCCTGGCACTGGCGGGGTTCCTGCTGGCGTCGCTGGCCGTCCTGCTCTCGCTCAACGGACACCTGTACACGCTGCCGTGGCTGCGCTGGTTCGGTGCCTGGCGGATGGCCGGGATCTGGACGCTGATCCTGCTGACGGGCGCGTCGGCGCTGCTGGTCATGCAGCGCTATGCCTCGGTCGACGAGCGGGCGCCCCGCCTGCGACGCGTCCTGCGCGGGCTGACGGGCGCACTGCTCGGGCTGGCGGCCGTGTGCCTGCTCAACCTGGACACCGGGCGCGAGTGGTTGCAGTGGGGCGCCACGATTGGCTGGGAGCTGTCCGCCTTCGGCTGCATGGCATGCACCGTCGTGGCACTGCGACGGGGCGCCTGGCCCGGCGTGCCCGTCGCGCTGCTGTCGATGCAGGCCATGCTGGTGGTGGCCGGCACGCTGCATGAAATGGCGATGCGCGGATTCGGCAGCGACGGCTTCTGGATCCGGCACGGCTACCAGCTGGCACTGATCGGGTGCGCCGTGGTGCTGGCGATCGGACTCACCGGCCGCATCACCGAATACCGCACCGCGCGGGAACGCGACCGGCTGGCGCGCGACGATTCCGAGCGCCGGCTCCGGCGCGAGGCGGGGCGCGCATCGCTCGCACGGGCCCTGCAGCAGGGGCTGCGTGAACGGGCACCAGGCGAGATGGAGCAGGCGGCGTTCGAGGCGGTCCTGCGGCACCTCGTTCCGCTGCTGCGCCTGCGTTCCGCGGGCGTGGTGGCGCACGGCTGGCATGGCCAGGACGTGCTGATGGCCGAACCGGAAACGCGCCGGCCGCACGTCACGGCGCTGCTCGCCGACCGGGTGGGCATGATGAAGGGCCTGGCGCGGACCCAGGCGCCGCTGCAACTCCCGCTGGCCACCGCCGAGACGCCGGTCGCCGGGCGTGCCGGGACGGTGGCGGGCACCCCGGCGGGTGATGAGGCGGCGCCACTGGGCCGCCTGCACGCGGTGGTGCCGCTGCCGATCGCGTCGCCCGGCTGGGGCGTGCTGCTGCTCGAACGCGACGAGGCCAGGGGGTTCAGCCACGACGAACTCGCCCTGGCGTCCGAGTTCGGCCGCATGGCGGTGGTGCATGCGGACGAGGCGGCCGCCGCGCTGCACCTGCGACGGTCGGCGGAACTCGATTCGCTGACCGGCACCCTCAACCGGCGCGCCATCGACCAGTGCCTGTCGGCCAGCTTCGCGCAGGCCTGGGAGCGGCAGGCGCCGGTCGCGGTGCTGTTCGTGGACATGGACCACTTCAAGGCCATCAACGACACGCACGGCCATGCGTCCGGCGACGAATGCCTGCGCGCCTTGTCCGAGACGATGCGCAACAGCCTGCGACCGGGCGACACGCTCGGTCGCTACGGCGGCGAGGAGTTCCTGGTGCTGCTGCCTGGGCGCGACCTCGCCGGCGCGGTGCCGATCGCCGAGCGCATCCGCGGCGCGATCGAGCAGCAGGTGCTCGAGTGCAACGGACAGTCGCTGCGGATGACGGTGAGCGTCGGCGTCGCCACCCGGCGGATGCACGAGCGCGATCCGGACGCGGCGGTCGAGCGGGCCGACCGCGCGCTGTACGCGGCCAAGCGGGGCGGCCGCAATCGCGTCGAGGTCTCCACGGACGCCGGAGGCGAAGCGGCATAAGCTGGCCCGCCGACCCGCGAGCCGTGCCATGCCGATGCCGTTGACCGAACCGCACCACGTGAACGGCCGCCCGCTGCGCGGCGACACCCCGGGCATGGAACGCGTCCACTTCGGGATGGGCTGCTTCTGGGGCGCCGAGCGGATGTTCTGGCGCGAGCCGGGCGTGCACGTCACCGCCGCCGGCTACGCCGGTGGCAGCACGCCGGACCCGACGTACCGGGAGGTCTGCGAGGGGCGCACCGGCCATGCGGAAGTGGTGCTGGTGGTGCATGACCCGGCGGTGGTGTCGTTCGAGCGCCTGCTGCAGCTGTTCTGGGAGGGCCACGATCCGACGCAGGGCATGCGCCAGGGCAACGACGTCGGCAGCCAATACCGCTCCGTGGTCCATTGCACGACGCCCGCGCAGCACGCGGCGGCGCTGGCCAGCCGGGACGCCTACCAGGCGCGGCTGACCGGCGCGGGCTTCGGCGCGATCACCACGGAGATCGTGTATCCCGCACCGCCCTTCCACTACGCGGAGCAGGCACACCAGCAGTACCTGTCGCGGAATCCCGGGGGCTACTGCGGCATCGGCGGCACCGGCGTGGCGTGCCCGGTGGGCACCGGCGCCTGAGCCCGGGTCAATGGGCGGCGCCCCGGCCCGGCGCGGGTTTCAGCAGGTCCGGCGGCAGCCGGCGGAATTCCGTGGCGAGCTTGCGCAGGAACCCGTCCATCGCGGAACTGCGACGCCACGCCATCGCGATCCGGCGGTGCGGGGCGGGGCGGCGGAACGGCACGAGCGCGATGTCGGGCGAGGGCGGCACGGGTGGCTGCACGGCGAGCACCGGCAGCAGCGTGATGCCGACACCGGCGGCGACCATCTGGCGCAGCGTTTCCAGCGACGTGGCGCGAAAGCCGTCGCGTTCGTCGGCACCGGCCAGGCGGCAGACCGCCAGCGCCTGGTCGCGCAGGCAATGGCCTTCCTCCAGCAGCAGCAGGTGGCGGTCGTCGAGACCGGACACCGGGACCGATGCGCGCGAGGCGAGTTCGTGCGCACGCGGCACCGCCAGCACGAACGGTTCGTCGAACAGCGGCTCGACGTGCAACTGCTCGTCGTGCAGTGGCAGCGCGAGGATGCCTGCGTCCAGGCGCCCGTCGCGCAGGCGCGCGAGCACCTGGTCGGTCTTCTCCTCCACCAGCAGCAGTTCCAGCCGCGGGAACCTGCGCCGAATCCCCGGCAGCACGTGCGGCAGCAGGTAGGGCGCGAGTGTCGGGAACAGGCCCAGCCGCACCGTGCCCGCTTCGGGGTCCATGCTGCGCCGCGCGATCTCGCCCATCTGCTCGACATCGGCGATGACCTTGCGCGCGCGCTCGGCGATGTCGGCGCCGACCGGCGTCAGCATCACCCGGCGCGGCGCGCGCTCCACCAGCGGCACGCCCAGTTCCTCCTCCAGCTTGCGGATCTGCGTGGAGAGGGTTGGCTGGCTGACGAAGCTCGCCTCCGCCGCGCGCCCGAAGTGCCGGTGGTCGGCCAGCGCCACCAGGTATTTCAGGTCGCGCAGGTTCATGGGCCGGGGGTCAGGCCGCCGCGGCCCGTGCTTCGCCGGGCGCGGAGGTGCTGACATCGAGCGCGCTGGCGTCCGGAGAGCGAATCAGGTAGTCGAAGGCGCTGAGCGACGCGGTGCAGCCCGCGCCCATCGCGATCACGATCTGCTTGTAGGGCACGGTCGTCGCGTCGCCTGCGGCGAACACGCCCGGCAGCGAAGTGCCGCCGCGCTCGTCGATTACGATCTCCCCGCGCGGACTCAGTTCCACCACGCCCTTGAGCCACTCGGTGTTGGGCAGCAGGCCGATCTGGACGAACACGCCGGCCAGGTCGATCCGCCGGACGTCCCCGGACTTGCGGTCTTCGTAGAGGAGCCCGTCCACGCGCTGGCCGTCGCCGGTGACCTCGGTCGTGCGCGCCGACACCACCACGTCCACGTTCGACAGGCTGCGCAGCTTGCGCTGCAACACGTCGTCGGCGCGCAGCTGGTGGTCGAACTCGATCAGGGTCACGTGCTCGACGATGCCCGCCAGGTCGATGGCCGCCTCCACGCCCGAGTTGCCGCCGCCGACCACCGCCACGCGCTTGCCCTTGTACAGCGGGCCGTCGCAGTGCGGGCAATAGGCCACGCCCTTGTTGCGGTACTGGTCCTCGCCGGGCACGCCGAGCTGGCGCCAGCGCGCGCCGGTGGACAGCACGACCGAGCGCGACCTGAGCGACGCGCCGTTCTCGAGTTTCACCTCGATCAGGCCGCCCGGCTCGCGCGCGGGCACCAGGCCCGTGGCGCGCTGGAGGTTCATCACGTCGACCTCGTAGTCGTGCACGTGCTGCTCGAGCGCCGTGGCGAGCTTCGGGCCCTCGGTGTACGACACGGACACGAAGTTCTCGATCGACAGGGTGTCCAGCACCTGGCCGCCGAAGCGCTCGGCCGCGATGCCCGTGCGGATGCCCTTGCGCGCGGCGTAGATCGCCGCGGCGGCACCGGCGGGGCCGCCGCCGATGACGAGCATGTCGAAGGGGTCCTTCTTCGCGATCTCGCCGGCCGCGCGCGCGGCGGCGCCCGTGTCGAGCTTCGCGAGGATCTGTTCGACGGTCATGCGGCCCTGGTCGAAGGGCTTTCCGTTGAGGAAGATCGTGGGCACGGACATGACCTCGCGCGCCTCGACCTCGTCCTGGTACAGCGCGCCGTCGATGGCGACGTGCTGGATGTTCGGGTTGACGACGCTCATCAGGTTCAGCGCCTGCACCGTGTCCGGGCAGCTCTGGCACGAGAGCGACATGTAGGTCTCGAAACGGAACTTGCCGTCGGGCGACCCGCTTTCGAGGTCGCGGACCTGGTCTGCAGTCGCGTCGTCGATCTTCGGCGGATGCCCGCCGACCCACAGCAGCGCAAGCACCAGCGAGGTGAACTCGTGGCCCAGCGGGATCCCGGCGAAGCGCACGTCGATGTCGGTGCCCGCGCGCACGATGCCGAACGACGGCTTGCGCGCGGACGCGTCGTCGTCCCGGCGATAACTGATCTTGTCGGACATCGTCGCGATGTCCTGGAGCAGGGCTTCGAGCTCGCGAGAGCTGTCGCCACCATCGAGCGAGGCGACGAGCTCGATCGGCTGCCGGAGCTTTTCGAGGTAGGCCTGCAACTGGTTGCGGAGGTCGGTGTCGAGCATGGGGGTGCCGTGGTCCGTGGAAAAAAGGGGGGAGGGAGCACGCGGTCCGGGCGGCGCTGGGCCGCCCGGTCGCGGTGTCGCGTCAGATCTTGCCGACCAGGTCCAGCGACGGCTTGAGGGTCTTCTCGCCTTCCTTCCACTTGGCGGGGCAGACCTCGCCCGGATGCGAAGCGACGTACTGCGCGGCCTTGACCTTGCGCACCAGGTCGTCGGCGTCGCGGCCGATGCCCTCGGCGGTGACTTCCATCGCCTGGATGATGCCGTCCGGGTCGATGACGAAGGTGCCCCGGTCGGCCAGGCCCTGGCCCGGGCGCAGCACTTCGAAGTTGGTGCTGATCGTGCCGGTCGGGTCGCCGATCATGGTGTAGCGGATCTTCTTGATGGCTTCGGAAGTGTCGTGCCAGGCCTTGTGCGAGAAATGGGTGTCGGTCGAGACGCTGTAGACCTCCACGCCCATCTTCTTGAGCTCGTCGTACTTGCCCGCCAGGTCCTCGAGCTCGGTCGGGCAGACGAAGGTGAAGTCGGCCGGGTAGAAGAACACCACGGACCACTTGCCCTTCAGGTCGGCCTCGGTGACTTCGCGGAACTTGCCGTCCTGGAAGGCCTGGGCCTTGAACGGCTTGATTTCGGTGTTGATCAGGGACATCGCGGGGGTTCCTCGTGGTCGGGGTGGGGGGAAAGTCCGGACAGGTTAGGCCTGCCTATCGATAAATGAAAATCGATAGTTTTCATTGCATCGATAGCTACAGGCTATCGCGTCACCCGTTAGGCCGTCGTCAGCGGGGCGTGGGCGCCGGACGTTGGCCGGAAGGCGTCGCGTACGATGCGCGTCCGTCGCGGAGCCGCGCTGAATGGAGAGCCAGGTCGCATGCCACCCAGCGTGGAAGCAGCGTTGCGCGAGGCGCGCGGACAGCTGGAACCGGGCGATGCGGAGGTCCTGCTGGCGCATGTCCTGGGACGCGGGCGCGGCTGGCTCTACGCGCACGGCGACGACGTCCTGGCGCCCGCCCTGGCCGCCCGGTTCTCGGGCCTGGTCGAGCGCCGGCGCGCGGGCGTGCCCGTCGCCTACCTCACCGGCCGTCGCGGCTTCCACGACCTCGACCTGGACGTGTCGCCGGCCACGCTGGTCCCGCGGCCCGAAACGGAACTGCTGGTGGACCTGGCGCTGGACCGGCTCCCGGTGGACCGGCCGTCGCGCGCCGCGGACCTGGGCACCGGCAGCGGTGCGGTCGCGCTGGCGCTGGCGCGCGCAAGGCCGATGGCGTCGGTGCTGGCGACGGATGCGAGTGGGGATGCGCTGGACGTCGCGCGCGCCAACGCGGCGCGGCTCGGCCTCGGCAACGTCGCGTTCGCGCGCGGCCACTGGTGGCACGCCGTGGGCGACACGCGCTTCGACCTGGTCGCCAGCAACCCGCCCTACATCGCGGAGGGCGACCCGCACCTGTCGGAAGGCGACCTGCGGCACGAACCGCGCGCCGCACTGGTGTCCGGACACGACGGGCTGGACGCCATCCGCGAGATCGCCGGCGGCGCACCTCGCCACCTGCTGCCGGGCGCCTGGTTGCTGGTCGAGCACGGTTGGGAACAGGGCGCGGCGGTCCGCGCGCTGTTCCTCGAGGCCGGATTGGCCGGCGTCGCCACCGCGCGGGACCTCGAAGGCCGCGACCGCGTCACCGCGGGTTGCCTGTGCGGCTAGCGCCGCGCATCCTCGACCCCCCATCCGGAGGAGCCACCGTGCGAACGCTTTATCCAGACATCGAGCCCTACGACACCGGGACCCTGCAGGTCGACGGGCGCCACGCGCTGTACTACGAGCAGTGCGGCAATCCCGGCGGCAAGCCGGTCGTGATGCTGCATGGCGGCCCCGGTGGCGGCTGCAGTGCCAAGATGCGGCGCTTCCACGACCCGGCGAAGTACCGGATCGTGCTGTTCGACCAGCGCGGCGCGGGACGTTCGACACCGCATGCGGACCTGGTGGACAACACCACGTGGCACCTGGTGGAGGACATCGAGAAGCTGCGCGTGCACCTGGGCATCGACCGCTGGCAGGTGTTCGGCGGCAGCTGGGGCTCGACCCTCGCGCTCGCCTACGCCGAGGCGCACCCGCGGCAGGTCACCGAACTCGTGCTGCGCGGCATCTTCATGCTGCGTCGCTGGGAACTGGAGTGGTTCTACCAGGAAGGGGCATCGAACCTGTTCCCCGACGCATGGGAACACTACCTCGGCGCCATCCCCGAAGTGGAGCGCCACGACCTGATCAGCGCGTACCACCGGCGCCTGACCTCGGACGACGAAGCCACGCGCCTTGCGGCCGCGCGCGCCTGGAGCGTCTGGGAAGGCGCCACCAGCTTCCTGCACGTCGACGCGGATTTCGTCACCGGCCACGAGGACGCGAAGTTCGCGCTCGCATTCGCCCGGATCGAGAACCATTACTTCGTCAACGGCGGCTTCTTCGAGGTCGAGGACCAGTTGTTGCGGGACGTCCACCGCATCGCCGACATCCCGGGGGTCATCGTCCACGGCCGCTACGACGTCGTCTGCCCGATCCGCAGCGCCTGGGAACTGCACAAGGCATGGCCGAAGGCGGCGCTGGTGATCAATCCCGCTTCGGGGCACTCCGCGTTCGAGGCCGAGAATGCCCACGCCCTGCTGGAAGCGACCGACCGGTTCGCCGGCGGCTAGGCGTCGACGGGCGTCCCGTCGGGGTTGCGCTCGAGCATCCACAGGCCGGCCCAGAGCTTCAGGTCGACCTCGTAACCCTCGCGCTGCTTGGCGACCAGCCAGGCCGGGGCTTCGGGCCGCGGGATCGCGTGCACCGTGATGTCCTCGCTGTCGTCGCCCCCGCCCGGCCCGGTGCGGACGAGGTCGAGCGCACGGACGAACGCGATCCGTTCGCTGCTCATCCCGGAGGACGTGGGGCCGACGAGCAGCACCTCGACCCGGCCGGGGCGCCAGCCGGTCTCCTCCTCGAGTTCGCGCCGGGCCGCATCCTCGAGCGAATCCTCCCCGGCCTGGTCGCCGACCAGGCCCGCGGGCATCTCGATGGTGCGGGCCCCGAGCGGCACGCGCGGCTGCTCCACGAACAGCACGCGGTCGTCCGGCGTGCGCGCAATGATGATCACCGCCATGCCTTCGCCATGGGTGCGTTCGGCGAATTCCCAGCGGCCGCGGCGGCACATGCGCAGCCAGCGTCCTTCGTAGAGCACCTCGGGCGGCGCGGTGAGGTCGTGTTCGTCGGTCATGCCCGGATCGTAACCGCTGGCGGTGGGCCCCGGACCCGGCCGTGGCCTCACGCGGGCGCGTACGCCAGGCCGCTCGCCTCGTGCAGCCGCCTGCGCGTCAACGGGCCGAAGCGCAGCGCGTCGCAGAGGGCCACCAGCCCGTCGCCGTCGGCGGTGCGGCGCGCGTAGGCCGGCGCGGCGGCGCACAGCGGTGCGTCCAGCGCGATGGTCGCCAGCAACCGGCACAAGAGCGCCTGCTCGCGGTGCTGGCGCAATTTCGCCGCGGCCTGCGCCGCGCCGCGCAGGCGCAGGAAGGGGACCTCGTCGATCCGGTCGAGCAGCGCATCGAGCGAACCGAAGTGGGACAGCAGCACCGCCGCGGTCTTGCGGCCGATGCCCGGCACCCCCGGGATGTTGTCGACCGCATCGCCGGCCAGCGCCAGGTAGTCGGCGATCTGGTGCGCCTCGACGCCATGCCGCTCGCGCACGCCTGCAGCGCCCCACCGGACCCCGCGGGCGAAGTCCCACTGTTCGTCGTGCACGTCCAGCAGCTGCGACAGGTCCTTGTCCGCCGACACGATCACCGCGCGGTGCCCGTGCGCGCGCGCCGCGCGCGCGGCGCTGCCGATCAGGTCGTCGGCTTCGTACTCGGCGTGCGCCAGCACCACCAGGCCGAGCGCCAGGCACAGCGCCTTGCAGTGCGCGAACTGGCGCCGCAGTTCGTCCGGAGCCGGCTCGCGGTTCGCCTTGTAGGCCGGGTAGAGCGCATTGCGGAAGCAGGAATCGAGTGCCTCGTCGAACGCGATCGCGATGTGCAGGGGTCGCTCGCGCTCGAGCAGTTCGAGCAGGAAGCGCGCGAACCCATGGACCGCGTTCGTCGGCCAGCCGTCGGCGTCCCGGAACTGGTCCGCCGGCATGGAATGCCATGCGCGGAACACGTAGAGGCTCGCGTCCACCAGGTAGACGGTCGTCGTTGCCGTCATCCCGGTGGCTGCCAGTCGGTGAGCAGGTCCCGGGGATCGGGGCGGTCGCGTTCCGGCGCGGGCTGGAGCGGGGTGCCGATGTGCACGAACCCGGCGATGCGTTCGTGCTCGCCGAGCCCGAGCGCCGCCAGGACCTCCCGGTCGTACGCGGCCCAGCCGGTCAGCCACTGCGCGCCGAACCCGTGGGCCTGCGCCGCCTGGAGCAGCGCGAAGCAGACGCACGATGCACTCGCGGCGCGTTCCGATGCCGGGATCGCGTCGTCGGGCCCGAGCACGGCCACGACGGCCACGACCAACGGGGCGCGGGTGAAGCGTCCCCGTTCCTTGTCCAGTACCGCGTCCGAAGTGCCGGGATCGCGCGCCAGGGCGCGGCGCGCCAGCAGGTCCCCGAGCGCCGCGCGCGCATCGCCGTCGATGCGCAGGAAGCGGAAGGGCACCCGCCTGCCATGGTCGGGCACGCGCACCGCCGAACGCAGCATCCGGAGCAGCATGCGGGTGTCGGGACCCGGCTCGCCGAGCTGCCCGGCGGGCACCGACCGGCGGGCGTCAAGCGGGGTTTCACCCGCCCTTGCGCCGTCCGGCGGAAACTCGTCAAGGGAGTGGGACATGGTTCACACTTCGGGGTTCAGGGAGATGACCTGACGCGGGGCGGCACTATGCTCCGGCAAGGGTCGCCAATGGCCGCACAATGTCGCGGCGGGACAGCTCGGGAGACAGCTAGGGTGTCAGGTCATCCGCTCGGCGTCTATGCCACGCGCCAGGATCCAGCCCAGGTGCTGGAAGACATGAAGCGCGCGGCGGTGGAACACCTCGGCCGCGTGCCCGACGGGCTGCACCTGGCGATCGAGGCGGCCGTCCGCGCGTCGTCGCACGCCGGCACCCCCATGGAGCGGCGCGACCAGGACAATGCGTTGATGGCGTTGCGCCAGCGCAATGCCACCTACGTCATGCGCTTCCGCGAACTGGTCGCCGAGGGGTTCGATCGTTTCCGCGTGCTGCCCACGGGCATCCGGCGGCCGGCGACGCACTTCGACCTCGTCGAGGAAAGCCAGTTGCAATACCACGTCGCCGGGCAGCGCCTGGCCGACGCGATTGCCCTGCGCCATGCGCCTGCATTGCAGTTGCTCGACCGGCGGCTCGAGGCGCTGTCCCAGGCGCTCGGCCAGGCCCCCGCGCCGAACCCGATCGGCCCGGTGCGGCTGGCAGGCGCGTTCGGCCAGACCTTCCGCGACACCTTCCTGCCCGATGCCCTGAGGCCGCTGCTGTTCGCGCAGTACGAACGGCGCCTGGGCGAGGTGCTCGGCGAGTTGTACGCGCGCATCAACACGCTGCTGGCCGCGTCCGGCTACGGCAGCCCGGCGGAGATCCAGCGCGCGCGGCAGGAAGAAAGCCAGGCGCCCGCGCAGGACGCCAGCGTCCCCGTCGCCGCCAACGACATGCCTGCAGCCGACCCGGTGTCCGGGGGTCGCGCAAGGATCACCGAACTGCGCCGCCTGTTGCGCGCATCGCGCCGCCGTTCCGACGGCGCAGGCGACGGATCCGCGGGCGCGGGCGCGGGCGGCGGGATGGGGGGAGGCAGCGGCGACGGCACGGGCGGCATGGATGGCGTCGGCGAGTCCGGGATCCCGGGCCTCGGCGGCGGTCCGGTGTCGCGCCGCGAGTTGCGCACCGCCGAAGTCGTCAGTGTCGCCTCGCTGCTGCAGAGCGAGCCGCCGGAAGCCTACGCCAAGGCGCTGGCCGGCGAGCTCCGGCTTGCCGACGCGATCCGTTCGGAACTGGCCGATGGCGCGCGCCGCCTGGGGCTGGATCCGAAGCGGACCGGCCTCGGCGAGGCCGACCAGGAGGCGATCGACCTCGTCGGCCTGCTGTTCGAATCGCTGTTCCAGACCCATGCGCAGCTGCAGCGTTCGCGCCGGCTGTACGCGCGCCTCGTGCTGCCTTACGTCAAGGTCGCATTGCTCGACGAGGCGCTCTTCGTCGAGCGCGAGCACCCGGCGCGCCGGCTGCTCGATGCGATCACCGAGGCGTGCGAGGGCAACGACGGCACGACGCCGCAGGATCGCGAGCTGCTCAAGCACGCGGCAAGCGCGGCGCACCGCGTCGTGGCGGACTTCAACGAGGACCTGGCGGTGTTCGAGCTGGCCTCGGTCGAGCTCGAGGCACTGCTCCAGCAGCAGCGCCAGCGCGTGGACGCCATCGAGCGCCGCGCCGCGGAGGCGGTGCACGGCCGCGAACGCCTGTTGCAGGCCCGCCTCCAGGCGAACGCCGCCGTGGCGCGCCGCCTGGCGCAGGTCCCGGTCACCGCGGTGGTCGGCGACTTCCTGGTGGACTACTGGCAGCACCACGTCCTGCAGACGCTGTTGCGCGACGGACTGGAATCGCAACGCCACCGGGACGCGCTCGCGCTGGGCGAAGCCATGGTCGAAGCCGACCGCGTCGCTTCGATGGGCCATGGCCCGGCCGTGGCCGACCTGCTGATTTCGCTGCAACCGGACATCGCGGAGTGCCTGTCCAGTTCCGGCCTGGATGCCGCGGCCTCCCGCGAATGGATGGCGGGGCTGGTGCGTGCCCTGGCCCGGCCGGACGTGCCGCGGTCGCTGCACGAACTGCCCGAGGCGCCGCAGGCGGAGGAGGACGCGTCTTCGCTCCACCTGGTCCGCGGCATCGACGCGCTCGATTTCGATCCCGCGGTCGCCGAGCAGATGCGCCGGCTCAAGCCGGGCGACTGGATGCGGCTGGTCGACCCGGACAGCGAGCCCGTCGCGGCCAAGGTCGCATGGGCCAGTCCGCTGACGGCGCGCTTCCTGCTGGTCAACCGCCGTGGCGGTCGGGTCCTGGTGGCGTCCGCCGAGCAACTGGCCGCGCTGGTGAAGCAGGGCCGGCTGGAGCCGGGCACCGAGCAGGCCCCGTTCGACGCGGCGATGCAGCAGATGCGCCAACGGCTCGACCGGGCCGTGGGCCAGGACTGATCCCGGCCGGCGGGTGTTCCGCTACGATGCAGGCGGGCCCCGCGGAGCGGATGGATGACGGTCACGGCGGTGATTGGCGTCGCGCGCGAACGCGCGACCGGGGAACGGCGGGTCGCCGTCACGCCTGAAACATGCAGGAAGCTGGTGGCGGCCGGTGCCGTGGTCCGCGTCGAACGCGGCGCAGGCCAGGGCGCCTTCATTTCCGACGCGCAGTACGCCGACGCAGGCGCAACGCTGGTTGACGATGCCGATGCCGCGCGCGCAAGCGCCGATATCGTCCCGTGCGTGCAACCCCCGCCCGTCGACGCGATCGCGCGGCTGCGCCCCGGCACGATCCTGGTCGGGTTGCTCGCGCCCGAGGCAGACCCCGACCGGGCGGCGGCCTTGCGCGACGGCGGCATCGTCGCCTTCCCGCTCGAGCGCCTGCCGCGCACCACCCGGGCGCAGGCGATGGACGTGCTGAGCTCGCAGGCAGGCATGGCCGGCTACAAGGCGGTGCTGCTGGCCGCGCAGCTCGCGCCGCGGTTCTTCCCGATGCTGACCACGGCGGCCGGCACCATCCGGCCCTCGAAGGTGCTCGTCGTCGGCGCCGGCGTCGCGGGGCTGCAGGCGATCGCCACCGCGCGCCGGCTCGGCGCGCAGGTCGAGGGATTCGACGTGCGCCCCGAAACGCGCGAACAGATCGCGTCGCTCGGTGCGAAGTTCCTCGACCTGGGGGTCAGCGCGGTGGGCGAGGGTGGCTACGCGCGCCCGCTGACCGACGAGGAACGCGCAGAACAGCAACGCCGCCTCGGCGAGCACCTGCGCAAGATCGATGTCGTCGTCTGCACGGCGGCGGTGCCGGGACGCCCGGCGCCGCGCATCATCACGGCCGCGATGGTCGAAGGCATGGCGCCCGGCAGCGTGGTGGTCGACCTGGCAGCGGAAACCGGCGGCAACTGCGAGGCCACGCAGCCGGGCAGGACCGTGGAGGTCGGCGGGGTCGCCGTGGCGGGACCGCTCGGGCTGGCCAGCAGCGGGGCGCTGCACGCCAGCGAAATGTACGCGCGCAACGTGGCGAACTTCATCCGGCTGCTGCTGGACGGCGGCGTTGTGCGCCTGGACTGGGACGACGAACTGCTGGCGAAGACCGCGTGGCCGGGACCGCCACCTGCCACGATCGACAACGGGGGAGCGCGGGCATGAACGATGGATTCGTGGCGCTCTACATCTTCATGCTGGCGGCGATCGCCGGCCACGTGATCATCTCGCGCGTGCCGGTGATCCTGCACACCCCCCTGATGTCGGGGTCCAACTTCATCCATGGCATCGTGCTGATCGGCGCGATGGTGGTGCTGGGGCACGCGGACACGACGCTTGGCAAGGCGATCGGGTTCGTCGCCGTGCTGCTCGGCGCGGGGAACGCGGCCGGCGGCTACGTGGTGACCGAGCGCATGCTGGAGATGTTCAAGCCCAGCCGGAAGGAAGGCGACGCATGAGCGGCGAGCTGGCCGAATGGCTGCCTCTGCTGGTCAAGGCCAGCTATTTCATCGCGGCCACCCTGTTCCTGCTGGGCCTGCAGCGCATGGCATCCCCGAAGACCGCGCGCAGCGGCATCCGGTGGGCGGGCGCGGGCATGGTGCTGGCGACCGTGGCGACCTTCGCGCTGCCCGGCCTGGGCAACCTGGGACTGATCCTGCTGGCGCTGGTCATCGGCACCGTGCCTGCCTGGGTATCGGGCAAGCGCGTGGCGATCACCGACATGCCGCAGATGGTGGCGCTCTACAACGGCATGGGCGGCGGATCGGCGGCCGCCATCGGCGCGGTGGAACTGCTGCGCTACGCCGCCGCGGGCGAGCGGCCGCCCCTCGTCGTCGTCGTGCTGGCCGTGCTGGGCGCGCTGATCGGCGCGGTGTCGCTCTCGGGCTCGGCGATCGCCTGGGCCAAGCTCGACGGGCGGATGGACAAGCGCTACGTGTTCCCCGGCCAGCAATGGTTCAACGGCGCGCTGTTCGTCCTCACCGTCGTGCTAGGGGGCATCGCGATCCATTCGCTGGGCGTGCCGGCCATCGTCGCCTTCTTCCTCGCGGCGCTCGCGCTGGGCGTGCTGATGACGCTGCCGATCGGCGGCGCCGACATGCCGGTGGTGATTTCGCTCTACAACGCGCTGACCGGGCTGGCCGTGGCATTCGAGGGTTACGTCCTGGGCAACCAGGCGCTGATCATCGCCGGCACCATGGTCGGGGCAGCCGGCATGCTGCTGACGCGGCTGATGGCCAGGGCGATGAACCGCCCGATCCGCAACGTCCTGTTTTCCAACTTCGGCGGCGGCGGACAGGCGCAGGAGATCGCCGGCAGCCAGAAGCCGATCGAGGCCGGCGACGTGGCGGCGATGATGGCCTACGCCGAGCGCGTGGTGATCGTGCCCGGCTACGGCATGGCCGTCGCGCAGGCACAGCACAAGGTCTGGGAACTCGCGCAGAAGTTGATCGAGCGCGGGATCAAGGTGAAGTTCGCGATCCATCCCGTCGCGGGGCGCATGCCGGGGCACATGAACGTGCTGCTCGCCGAGGCAGGCGTGCCCTACGACCTCATCGCGGACATGGACGACGTCAACCCCGAGTTCCCGAACACGGATGTTTCGCTGGTGATCGGCGCCAACGACGTGGTCAACCCGGTGGCCAGGACCGATCCGGCCTCGCCGATCCACGGCATGCCGATCCTCGACGTCGACCGGTCGCGCAACACGATCGTCATCAAGCGCGGCAGGGGCACCGGCTTCGCCGGCATCGAGAACGCGCTGTTCTATGCCGACAACACGCGGATGCTCTACGGGGACGGGGCGGAGATGGCGGGCGCGCTGGTGGCCGAACTCAAGGCGCTGGACGGCGGGCATTGAAGCCGGCGAAGCGGGCGCGGGTCAGCGGCCCGCGAATGCAGCCACCGCCAGCGACGCCAGCAGCAGTGCGACGTCGACCGGTCCGTTGACCAGCTGGGCGACCGTCCAGGCCAGGCCGGACCCGAGCTTCAGGGCGGAATCCAGCGGGCCGAGCCCGACCAGCCGGCCGATGCCCGCGGCGACGATGCCCCAGTTCGCCAGCACGATGGTCGTCGCTGTCGCGCCGACCGCCCAGGCGGCCCGCCGGAAGCCGGGCGCCACGCCCCCGAGCCGCAACAGCAATGCGGCATCGGCTGCCGCGAGCAGGGCCATCCAGCTGGACTGCCGGCCGGTGGCCGCGGCCAGCAGGATCCATGCCGCGGTGAACACCGCGACGCCCAGCGCGAGCAGGAGCGGTGGCAGGAGGGGTGCCAGGCGCCCTCGGCGGCGCGATGGCAGGGACAGGGCGTCGGACATTCAGCGTCGATCTTCGGGCGGGACAGCATAGGCCGGTAAAATGGCGGCATGTACTCACGCAGCAGCGAACCGGTGCGCTTCGAGCGCGATTGCGAGGTAGTCCTCGTGCCACAGGGCGATGCAGTGACCCTGCCCGCGGGCAGCATCGGCTACATCACCCAGGCGCTCGGTGGCAGCTACACCGTGTTCGTCGAAGGCAACCTGTTCCGGGTCGCGGGGCAGGATGCGGATGCGATCGGCAAGGAGCCCACGGACCCCATCGAGCTTCCGGAAGGCGCGACCGACGCCGAGGTCGAGCAGCTGGTCTGGCAGCAGTTGCGCACCTGTTTCGACCCGGAAATCCCGATCAACGTCGTCGACCTTGGCCTGGTGTACGAGGCGGGCGTGCTGCCGCGGGAAGGGGGCGGCCGCAAGGTCGAGATCCGCATGACCCTCACCGCGCCCGGCTGCGGCATGGGCGACATCCTGGTGGATGACGTGCGCAGCAAGGTCGAGCTCATCCCGACCGTCGAGGAAGCGGATGTCGAGCTGGTCTTCGACCCGCCCTGGAACCGGACCATGATGTCCGAAGCCGCCCGCCTCGAGACCGGCATGCTCTGACCGGGGGCGTCGGCCGCGGTCCCGTGTTCGTTTTCGTGACGGGCGCGTGACGGGTCATGTCCGACGGCGGTCGTCAAGTGCCTTTAGGGACCTGAATCCCGGAACCGTGCGCGGTTCCATGCCGGAAATGTGACCAAGTGCCCAATTCCGGGCGCGGATTGCTGCACCTGCAGCTTGAGCGGCCCCCGCGACGCGGGGTAGCTTGCATGAACGGATGGCAACAGGGGGCTGTCCGTCAACCGTGGCCTCTTGCGTTATGCGTCGCCTTCCTGTCGGGAGGCCCGCATGAGGGGGGCTTTTGCTGCCCAAGGCCGCCGGGATTGGCGGTCATTCTCAAGTTCGGGGGTTTTTCGATGTCCGATCTATCGAACAAGCGCAACTCGCAGCACCGGGTGCGCAGGCACACCCTTGCGGCCGCCACGGCGGTCGCCCTCTCGGCGCTTGCCGGGTCCGCGTTCGCAGTCGAGCCCGCGCAGCGGGTGAACCTCTCCACGCTTGGCGTCGCGCCGGTCGCGGAAGGCTACGACCGTTTCATCGTCAAGTACCGGGACGGCAGCGAAGAAGCCGCCAACCCGCACATGGCCGAGGCGGCCGTGTCGCGCCTGGACGCGCTGGCAGCCAGCGGCAAGCCGGTGCAGCTGGGCGTGCTGCGCAAGCTGGCCGTGGGTGGCCACGTGGTCAAGGCCAGCCGCAAGCTCGACCGTGTCGAGGCGGCCGCGCTCATGCGCCAGATCGCCACCAACCCGGACGTCGAGTACGTCGAGGTCGACCAGCTGATGAAGCCGGTGCTGACCCCGAACGACACCTATTACAGCCAATACCAGTGGGACTTCCACGAAGCCGCGGGCGGCATGAACATCGACGATGCCTGGAACACCACCAGCGGCGCGGGCGTGGTCGTCGCGGTCATCGACACGGGCATCACGACCCACAGCGACCTGGGCGCCAACATCGTCGGCGGCTACGACTTCATCAGCGACTCGGCCATGGCGCGCGACGGCAACGGCCGTGACAGCAACCCGGCCGACCAGGGCGACTGGTACGCCGCCGGCGAGTGCGGCGCGGGCGTCCCCGCCGCGAATTCGAGCTGGCACGGCACGCACGTGGCGGGAACGGTGGCGGCCCTGGCCAACAACGCCAAGGGCGTGGCGGGCGTCGCGTACGGCGCCAAGGTCGTGCCGGTCCGGGTGCTGGGCAAGTGCGGCGGCTACACCTCCGACATCGCCGACGCGATCATCTGGTCGTCCGGCGGCACCGTCAGCGGCGTGCCGACCAATGCCAACCCGGCCGAAGTGATCAACATGAGCCTCGGCGGCGGCGGCAGCTGCTCGGCCACCTACCAGAACGCGATCAACGGCGCGGTCGGCCGCGGCACCACGGTGGTCGTGGCCGCGGGCAACGAGAACCAGAACGTGTCCAACTCCGTGCCCGCCAACTGCTCCAACGTGGTCGCGGTGGCATCCACCACGCGCCAGGGCGGGCGTTCGAGCTTCTCCAACTACGGCAGCGGGATCGACGTCGCGGCGCCCGGCAGCGACATCGCCTCCACCCTCAACAGCGGCACCACCACGCCGTCGACCGAGGGTTACGCGATCTACTCCGGCACCTCGATGGCGGCGCCGCACGTGGCAGGCGTGGTCGCGATGATGCAGTCGGTCGCGCCCTCTCCGCTGACGCCTGCGGCGGTGGAGTCGATGCTCAAGAGCACGTTGCGGTCGTTCCCGGTCTCGATCGACCAGCCCATCGGCAACGGCATCGTCGACGCGCAGGCCGCGGTCGCGGCGGCGGCCGGTGGCGTGGTCGAGCCACCGCCGGGTGGCGGCGGTGCGCTCGCCGACGGCGTTCCGGTCACCGGCCTGTCCGGCGCCAGCGGCAGCGAGCAGTTCTTCACCCTGGTCGTGCCCGCCGGCGCCAGCAACCTGGTGTTCCAGATGTCCGGCGGGACGGGCGATGCCGACATGTACGTGCGGTTCGGCTCGGCGCCCACCACGGCCACCTGGGAGTGTCGTCCGTACCTCAACGGCAACAACGAGACCTGCACCTTCGCTTCGCCGCAGGCGGGCACGTACCACGTGATGCTGCGTGGCTACACGACGTTCTCGGGCGTGAGCCTGGTCGGCAACTTCGACACCGGCGGCACCGGTGGCGGGCAGGCGTTCTGGGAGAACACCGCCAACTACACCATCAGCGACCGCCAGACGGTCGAAAGCCCGATCGCCGTCAGTGGCAGGAGCGGCAACGCGCCGTCCGACCTGTCGGTCGACGTCGACATCGTCCATACCTACAAGGGCGACCTGATCGTCAACCTGGTGGCGCCGGACGGCAGCACGTACCTGCTGCACAACGGCTCGGGCGGTTCGGCCAACAACATCAATGCGACGTATACCGTGAATGCCTCCTCCGAGGCGTCCAACGGCACCTGGAAGCTGCGCGTGTACGACCGGTACAACGGCGATACCGGCTACATCAATGCGTGGAGCCTCACGTTCTGAGGCCCGGCACCTGACGCGGCACTTCGACCCCGGCCTTGCGCCGGGGTCTTTTTTTTCATCCCTTCCGGGAACTCACGCCGGCTCGAACCGGTTCGCGTCGACGTTCTTGCGGACCTTCGCCGGGTCCCAGATGCGGCCGTTCATGGCGATGTACACGCCCGGCGGCAACGACTGCACTGCGCCGACCGCGGTGCCGATGTTGAACTCGGCGTCGGAGCCCCGGAAGCGCGCCGGGTTCAGCGCGCCGGTCAGCACGATGACCTTGCCGCGGATGGCCGCAAGCACGCGCGCGGTCTCGACCATGCTGTCGGTGCCGTGCGTCACCAGCACGTGGCGTGCGTCCTGCGCGGCGATGGTCTCGCGCACCAGCTCGCGGTCGGCGTCGTCCAGGTGCAGCGAGTCCTTGCGCAGGATCGGGATGACCTCGAACCGGAAGGCGACCTCGAGTTCCTCCAGGATGCGGCCGATCTGCGGGTCGCCGACCTGGAAATCCGACTTGTCGTCGAAATAGATCTTGTCGATGGTGCCGCCGGTGGTGACGACGCAGAGGTGGTCCATGGGAGCGCCCGGCATGGCTGGAGACGCGCCGGATTATAGGCGCGCGGACCGCGCGCGCAGGCCGGGCCAGCTCGATGCCACCACGATGACCAGCGCCAGGGCGACCTCCGCGAGCGCGAAGCCGCGTTCGGCGGGACGCGTCCAGGCCACCATCACTCCGTGGCTGAACCAGCCAAGCGCGAGCACGCCCGCCCAGAATGCCGCCTTGCGATGCCCGCGCCACCGCGCGACGGCGAGCAGCAGCGGTGGCAGTGCGAACACCGAAAGGGCCGCCAGCGGGCGCGGATCGCCAGCGAACCAGGCGACGAACAACGCCCCGAGCACGAGCAGTGCACCGACCAGGACGCGGGCGTCGGTGCCCGAAGCCATCACGACAGCTTCGCGGCGAGGGCCGCGACGCGCCGGCCGAGCGCGCGCGCCAGTTCGGCTTCATCGTCGGTCGGTTGCGGGTCGTCGTTCGCTCCCGACACGTGGCTCGCGCCGTACGGGGTGCCCCCGCCGCGCGTCGCCCCCAGCGCACGCTCGGTATAGGGGATGCCGGCGATGACGCAGCCATGGTGCAACAGCGGCACCATCATCGACAGCAGGGTCGCCTCCTGGCCGCCGTGCATGGTCGCGGTCGAGGTGAACACGCCCGCGGGCTTGCCGACCAGCGTGCCGCTGGTCCATTCGCCGCCGAGGCCGTCGATGAAGTGCTTCAGCGGCGCGGCCATGTTGCCGAAGCGGGTGGGACTGCCGAGCAGCAGGCCGGCGCAATCGGACAGGTCCTGGCGCTGCACGTAGGGCGCACCTTCTTCCGGCACCGGCGGCGCGGCGACTTCCGTCAGCGGCGCGACCGGGGGCACCGTGCGCACGCGCGCCGCCATGCCGGGCACCTCGCCGATGCCGCGCGCCACGTGCCGTGCCAGGCGCGCGACCGAACCGCCGCGGCTGTAGTAGAGGACCAGGATCTCCGGCATGGCGGCGCGCTCGCGGGCGGGGCGGGCACACAGGATAGGCTACCCTCCGCGCATGGAGCCGCTGGACACCCTCGACCGCTGGATCGAACGCACGCGGGACCGCGCGCGGACCACCGCGTTCGCCCGCTTCCTGTGGAAGAATTTCCTTGACGACCGGCTGTTCGAGGCGGCGGGCGCCCTGTCGTTCACCACCGTGTTCGCGCTCGTGCCGTTGTCGATGGTGGTGTTCGGCGTGCTGTCGGCCTTCACGATGTTCGGCGAATGGAGCCAGAAGCTCAGTGGCTACATCTTCGCCAACTTCGTGCCCAGTTCGGCCCGTGCGGTGGAGGCCACCCTGCAGACGTTCGCGGACAACGCGGACAAGCTGACGACGCTTGGTGTCATCGCCCTGGTCGTGTCGCTGCTGATCACGCTGACCAGCGTCGAGACCACGTTCAACCGGATCTGGCGCGTCAAGGCGCCACGCCCCAAGTTCAGTCGCTTCCTGGTGTACTGGACGGTGCTGACCCTTGGCGCGATGGTGGCGGCGGCGTCGCTGGCATTGTCGACCCGCCTGTTCGCGCTGGAGATCTTCCAGACCCAACCGGGTCGCGCGGTGGAGGAATTGATGGTGCGCCTGACGCCGGTGGCGATCGAGCTGGCGGCATTCACCATGCTTTACCGCGTGGTGCCGCACCGGACCGTGCACTGGCGCCATGCCTTCGCCGGCGCGCTGCTCGCGGTGCTGCTGTTCGAGCTGGTCAAGGGGGGGCTCGGCCTGTTCTTCGGCAGCTTCCGCTCGTACGAGGTCATCTACGGCACGGTCGCCTTCCTCCCGATCTTCCTGCTGTGGATCTTCCTGGGCTGGGTGTCGGTGCTGCTCGGTGCCTCGCTCGGTTCGTCGATCTCGGCGTTCCGTTACCAGCCGGTTTCGATGCGGCTGCCGGAGGGTTACGAGCTCTACGGAATCCTGCGGATGCTCGGCCGCTTCGCCGAGGCCCGCGAAAAAGGCCAGGGCCTGCACAGCGACGACATCGAGCGCATGGAGCCGATGCTGACCGACGCGCTGGTCCAGCAGCTGCTGGCGGAGTTCGACGGGATCAATCTCGTGAGCCGGGCCGAAACCGGCGAGTGGCTGCTCGCCCGCGACCTGGACGACCTGACCCTCGCCGAGCTCTACGAGTCCTGCCAGCTGCGGATCCCGGTGGCCGAGGCGCACCTGCCGTGCCGCGACGACGCGCTCGGGCAGGCGGTGGTCGCGGCACTGGACGAGCTGCGCCTGCCGCTGCGCGACCTGCTCAGGCGCAAGGTCGCTTCCATCTACCAGGATCCCGACGGAGCCAGCCGATGACCTTTCCACGACCTTTTGCCCTCGGCCTGGCCGCGATGTTCGCCTTCGCCGCGCTGGCGGGTTGCAAGCCGCAAGCCGATGCCGATGCCGACAAGGCGGACACCGCACCGGCGGGACGCGCGGCGGACGCACCGGCATCGCCCGACGCGGCGGACACGCCGGATCCTGCGCCCGCGTTGCCGTCACACCCCACGCTGCGCGTCGCCACGCTCGGCGGCGGCGACTACGACCTGGCCGACCGGCGAGGCAAGTGGGTGGTCGTCAATTTCTGGGCGACGTGGTGCGCGCCGTGCCTGAAGGAGATGCCGGAACTGTCGGCCCTGGACGCGATGCACGAGCACATCGAAGTGGTCGGCCTGGCCTACGAGGACATCGACGTCGCGGCCATGCGCGAGTTCCTCGAGTCGCATCCGGTGGTGTACCCGATCGCGATCGTCGACGTGTACGACCCGCCGGCGGATTTCGAGACCCCGCGCGGATTGCCGATGACCTACCTGGTCGCCCCCGACGGGACGGTGGCGGAACGCTTCCTCGGGCCGGTCACGGCCGCGGACATCGAACGGGTCATCGCCGCGGCGGGCGGCCCCGAAGCCTGAATCAGGATTCCCGCAGCCGCGGCCGCAGCGTCGCCAGGTTGCACGGCGTCGTGCGCGAATCGAGCTGGGCGCGGATGATGTGCTCCCAGGCCGTGCGGCATGCGCCGGTCGACCCTGGCAGCGCAAACAGGAACGTGCCGTTCGCCAGGCCGGCGAAGGCGCGCGACTGCAGCGTGCTGGTCCCGATCTCGTCGAAGCTCAGGCTGCGGAACAGTTCGCCGAAGCCCGGCATCTGCTTGTCGAGCAGGGGCACGAGCGCCTCCGGGGTCGAGTCGCGGCCGGTGAACCCGGTGCCGCCGGTGACCAGGATCCCGTCGACCCCTTCGTCCGCGATCCATTGCGAGACGCGCGCGCGCAGCAGGTAGCGGTTGTCGGGAACGATGGCGCGATCGGCCAGCCGGTGCCCGGCCGCGACCAGTGCCGCGGCAAGGTAGTCGCCGGACGTGTCGTTGGCCGCGGTGCGCGAATCGGAGACCGTGAGCACGCACAGCCGCAACGCGATGGCGCCTTCGTCGTTCATCGATCCTCCGTGAGCCGCGCGAGTTCGTCGGCCTGGTGTTCGCGCGCGAGCCGGTCGACCAGCGCATCCAGGTCGCCCTGGAGGACGTTCGGCAGGTCGTACAGGGTCAGTCCCTCGACGCGGTGGTCGGTGATGCGGCCCTGGGGGAAGTTGTAGGTGCGGATCCGCTGGCTGCGGTCGCCGCTGCCGACCTGCAGCTTGCGGTCGGCGGCCTGCGCGGCGGCGCGCTTCTCGATCTCCGCCTCGACCAGCATCGCCTTCAGCCGTTTCATCGCCTTGTCGCGGTTGGCGTGCTGGCTGCGCTCGGTCTGGGATTCGACCACGACGCCGGATGGCACGTGGGTGATCCGGATCGCCGAGTCGGTCTTGTTGACGTGCTGTCCGCCGGCGCCGGAGGAACGGAAGGTGTCGACCTTCAGGTCGGCGGGGTTGAGTTCCACTTCGGCCATGTCCGCCTCCTCGGCGATGATCGCCACCGTCGCCGCCGACGTATGGATGCGTCCCTGCGACTCGGTCTCAGGGACGCGCTGGACGCGGTGCGTCCCGGACTCGAACTTCAGCCGCGAATACGCGCCGCGCCCCTCGACATGCGCCACGATCTCCTTGTAGCCGCCATGCTCGCCCGGGCTCGCGGACTCCACGTCGACCTTCCAGCCCTGGCGCTCGGCATAGCGGCTGTACATGCGGAACAGGTCACCCGCGAAGATCGCCGCCTCGTCGCCCCCCGTGCCCGCGCGCACCTCCAGGTACAGGCCGCCCTCGTCGCGCGCGTCCCTCGGGACCAGGTGCGACATGAGCTCCGCTTCGAGCGCTTCCAGCCGGGCCCGTGCCGCCGCGACTTCCTCGTCCGCGAGCGCACCGAGTTCGGGGTCGTCGCGCAGGGCTTGCGCCGCGACCAGGTCCGCGCGGGTACGCGACTCGGCCGCCAGCGCATCGGCCAGCGGCTCGAGCTGCGCGAACTCCCGCGACAACGCACGGAAGCGTTGCGCATCGGAGGCCGCGGCGGGGTCCGCGAGCAGCCGCGCCAGTTCCTCGCGGCGCTCGGCCAGCGCCTCGAGCTTGCGGCGCAGCGACGGGTTCACCGCGGGTCCTGCCGCGGGTCGTCGCGCAGGCCGT
Source organism: Luteimonas sp. (assembly GCA_036675265.1). Lineage (GTDB taxonomy): Bacteria > Pseudomonadota > Gammaproteobacteria > Xanthomonadales > Xanthomonadaceae > CAMPJU01. Next base: position 9,004 of record JAKFFJ010000028.1, on the reverse strand, counting down.
GCTGCAGGAACAGGCGTTCCGCGGCGCGCGCCAGTTCCGCGTCGCCATCGGCGGCGGCCTCGCGCAGCGCGGCGGTGGGGGCGTGCAGCAGGCGGTTGGTCAGCGCATGCGCGAGTTGTTCGAGCACGGGGCCTGGCGCGTGCCCGGCGGCGAGCTGCCGGCGCGCGCGTTCCAGCGCGGCTTCGCGCACCGCTTCGCCATGCGCGCGGAGCGCCCGCAGCGGCGCGTCGTTGCTGGCCACCTGCAGTGCCTCGGCGAAGCGCGACACCTGCAGGTCGACGATCGCCTCGGCTTCGGCGGCGGCCTCGCGGCGGCTGCGCCGGTTGTCCTCGATCGCGCGCTCCAGGTCGTCGATGGTGTGCAGGAACGCGTCCGCGAGGCCGGCCACCGCCGGGTCGATGTCCCGCGGCACCGCGAGGTCGAGCAGCAGCATGGGGCGATGGCGCCGGCGATCGAGCGCGGCGGCCACCTGGTCGCGGAGGATGACCGGTTCGCGGCTGGCGGTCGCCGACAGCACCACGTCCGCCTCGGCCAGGTGGCGGTCCAGGTCCGACAGCGGCAGCGCAACGCCGCCATGCCGGCTGGCGAGCTCCTGCGCGTGCGCGAGCGTGCGGTTGGCCACCAGCAGGCGCCGGACGCCGCCTTCGCTCAGGTGGCGCGCAGCGAGTTCGATGGTCTCCCCCGCGCCGACCAGCAGCACCGTGGAGTCCTCCAGCCGGGCGAAGGATTCCTGCGCGAGGCGAACGGCCGCCGAGGCCACCGAAACCGGGTTGGCGCCGATGCGGGTCTGGGTGCGCGCGCGCTTGGCGGTCGCGAAGGCGTACTGGAACAGCCGGTCGAGCGTGGTGCCCAGCGCGCCCGCGCCGCGTGCCAGCGACCAGGCTTCCTTCACCTGGCCCAGGATCTGCGGTTCGCCCAGCACCAGCGAATCCAGCCCGGTGGCCACCCGGAACAGGTGGCGCGCGGCCGCGGCATCGCTGTGGTGGTAGAGGTAGGCGTGCAGGTCACCGGCCTCGCCGGGATGCGGGCCCGGGTGCGAGGCGAGCCAGCCGGCGACCGCCCGCCCGTCGTCGTCCGCCATCGCATACAACTCGGTGCGGTTGCAGGTGGAGAGCAACGCCGCCTCGTGCACGCCCGGCAGTTCACGCAGCGTGGCCAGTGCCCCGGGCACGGTGTCGGCGGCAAACGCCACCCGCTCGCGCAGGCGAACCGGCGCGGTCTGGTGGTTGATGCCGAGCACATGCAGGCGCGCGCGGGGAGGGGTCATCGTGTCCTAAGCTGGGCGACTGCACCCGAAAGGCGCCATTCTACCGGCCCCTCCCGGCCCACCACGCGAGGTCACGCACCGCCCATGCCGACATTCACGCGCATTGCCGCCGGCGCCTTCGCGGCCTGCCTGGCCGCGAGCCTCCCCGCCGTCGCCGCCAGCCCGGCGGTCGATCCGGCGGGCGGTCCCCTGGAGGCCACCCTGGCCGGGGAATACGCACTCCAGGGCGGGCGGTTGCAGGAAGCGGCGACCTGGTACCTGCGCGCCGCGCGCGCGGCGCCAGGCGATGCGGCGCTGGCCGAGCGCACCGCGCGGATCGCGTTGCTGGCCGGTGACGACGCGACGGCGGCCGCGGCACTGGCCTTGTGGCAGGAGCGTGCAGCCGCGACGCCGGCGATGCGCGCGATCGAGACCAGCCTGGCGCTACGCCGCGGCGAGGAAGCACGGGCGACGTCGCTTGCGATCGCGCTCGCGTCGATGGGCGAAGACGGCTGGCGCCACGCGCTCAACGCACTGGGCAGCGGCGGCAAGGACCTGGCGCTGGCCGGCCGGGTGCTCGGCGCAATGGTCGAGGCCGACGCGATCCCGGCGCGGCTCGACCCGTGGCTGGCCTTCGGCGGGCTGGCGCAACGGCTCGACCAGGCGGCGTTGGCCAAGCGCATCGTCGACGAGGTGGTGGCGCGGTTCCCGGACGAGCCACGCGTCGCGCTGCTGCGCGCCAGCCAGTTGCGCGAGGCCGGCGACAGCGACGCGGCGCGCGCCACCCTGGCGCAGGTCGAGGCACTCGCCGTCGGTGACGAGGAACTGCGCCTCGCGCTCGCGTCCGAGTACGACGCGCTCGGCGACCCGGCCGCGGCGGCGCTGGTGCTGGCACGCGGACCGCAGGACGAATACACCCTGCGCCTGCGCGCCGCGCTGCTGGCCGAGGCCGACGACAAGGCATCGCTCGCGACGCTCTATGCGGAACTGCAGGAGGACTCCGCGCGTCCCGATCCGCAGCGCCGGTTGCTGCTCGGCCAGGTCGCGGAATTCCTCGAGCGACGCGACGAAGCGCTCCGCTGGTACCGCAGCGTGCCCGGCGGCACGGCGCGGTTGCAGGCGCGGCTGCGGATCGCCGCGGTGCTGCATGCACTGGACCGCGACGCAGAAGCCTTCGCGGCCCTGCACGCCTTGCAGGCCGATGCCGATGCGCACGAGGACGCGCGGCGCGACGCATACCTGCTCGAGGCCGAGCTGCATCGCGATGCCGGCGATCCGGACGCGGAGATCGACGCATTCGCGCGCGGGCTCGCGGCCTATCCCGACGATGCGGACCTGCTGTATGCCCGGGCGCTGGCCTGGGAGCGTCGGGACGACATCGCGCGGGCGGAAGCCGACTTCCGGCAGATCCTGGTGGCGCAGCCCGACAACGTGGCCGCGCTCAACGCGCTCGGCTACACGCTCGCCGACCGCACCGACCGCCATGTCGAGGCACTGGAACTGATCGATCGCGCCCGCGTGGCCGAACCCGACAACGCCGCGATCGTCGACAGCTACGGCTGGGTCCTCTACCGGCTCGGTCGCCACGAGGAGGCCCTCGTCGAACTGCGCCGCGCGTTCGCCCTGCAGAAGGACGCGGAGATCGCCTCGCACATCGCCGAGGTGCTGTGGGTCCTCGGGCGTCGCGACGAGGCGCGGGAATTCTTCGACCGGGCGCGCGAGCTCGACCCGGACAGCCGCGCTTTGCAGCGGGCACTCGAACAGACCATCGACCGTGCACGGCAGGGAGGCACCCGATGATCGCCGGACGGGCGTTGCGCGGCGCGCTGGCGGTCGCGGCCTGCCTGGTGCTGGCGGCCTGTGCCGGGCGGCCGGTACGCGAAGCGCCGCCGGTGGCGGCCTCCGCGGCGATGGCCACCCAGCAGGCGCGCGAGGCCGCGCTGCAGGCGGACGCCGACTGGGCACTGGCCGGGCGCGTCGCGCTGGCCAACGGGGACCGCGGCGGCAGCGGACGGCTGGACTGGCGCCAGGCCGGCGAACGCTACACGGTGTCGCTGAGCGCGCCGATCACCCGGCAGAGCTGGCGGCTGCGCGCGGGTCCCGAGGGCGCCACGCTCGAAGGCATGGAGGGGGGGACGCGACAGGGACCCGACGCCGCGGCGCTGCTGCTCCGGAGCACCGGCTGGGAGATTCCCCTCCAGGCACTGCCGGCGTGGCTGCGCGGCGCGCGGGCCCCGGGCCTGGGCCCCGCGACGCTGGCCTTCGGCGCGGACGGTCGCCTGGCCAGGATGGAGCAGGGGGGATGGACGATCACCTATTCGAACTGGGGCCTGTCCGGCGCGACGCCCGCGCAGGCAGGCGCCGGGATCGCGCTCCCGCATCGGCTCGAGGCGGTGCGCGGCGAGGCGCGGGTACGCCTGGTGGTCGACACCTGGGATCCGGTCGCGGAAGGTTCCTGACGTGGGTATCGCGGGGCAGGGCGAGGGCTGGTCCGCATGGCCGGCGCCGGCGAAGCTGAACCTCTTCCTGCGGGTGACCGGGCGCCAGCCGGACGGCTACCACGCCCTGCAGACCGTCTTTCGCCTGCTCGACTGGGGCGATACCGTTCGGCTGCGTCCCACCCATGATGGGGTGGTCCGCAGGGTCGGCGCCCCGATTCCCGGGCTGGAACCGGAGGACGACCTGACGGTCCGGGCGGCCAAGCTCCTGCAAGCAGAAGCTAAAACCACGCAAGGTGTCGACATCGTCGTCGAAAAGCGGATTCCTGCCGGCCGGGGCCTGGGCGGTGGGTCCTCCGACGCTGCCACGACGCTCCTGGCGCTGGACCGGCTCTGGGGGCTCGGATGGCGCCGCGAACGGCTGGCGACCCTGGGCCTGCAACTGGGCGCCGACGTCCCGGTGTTCGTCCACGGCCGCAACGCCTGGGCCGAGGGCGTGGGCGAGCGGCTCGTGCCCATCCACCTCCCGGCGGCCTGGTACCTGCTGGTCGACCCCGGCGTCCACGCGCCGACCGCAGGCCTGTTCCGGGCGCCTGAATTGACGCGCGATGCAGCGCCCGCGACAATAGCGGACTTCGTTTCCGGACCTGGCCTCGGCAATGCGTTCGAGCCGGTGCTGCGCCGCCGCGAACCAGCCGTCGAGGCTGCCTTCGCCGCGCTGGCGCGCTTCGGCACGCCGCGGTTGACGGGGACGGGCAGCGCCTGTTTCGTGGAATTCGCCGAGCGCGAGGCCGCGGACGAGGCGCTGGCCCGGTGGCCCGGCGGCCTGCATGCCTGGGTGGCCGCCGGTGCCGCGCGTTCCCGGCTGCTCGACGCGCTGGACGCGGACGGCGACGGTTAGCGTCACAGGGGCGTCGCCAAGAGGCCCAAGGCACCAGGTTTTGATCCTGGCATTCGTAGGTTCGAATCCTACCGCCCCTGCCAAGAAGAGCTGCACATGTCTGTCCAGGAAGACCGCAACCTGCTCGTCTTCACCGGCAACGCCAACCGGCCGCTGGCCGAGTCGGTGTGCCGCGAGCTGGGCATCCGCCCGGGCAAGGCGCTGGTCGGGCGCTTCTCCGACGGCGAGGTGCAGGTCGAGATCGAGGAGAACGTCCGCCGGCAGGAAGTGTTCGTCATCCAGCCCACCTGCGCACCGAGCGCGGAGAACCTGGTGGAACTGCTGGTGCTGATCGACGCGCTCAAGCGCGCATCGGTATCCAGCGTGACCGCGGTGGTGCCGTACTTCGGGTACGCCAGGCAGGATCGCCGGCCCCGGTCGGCGCGCGTGCCGATCACCGCCAAGGTCGCCGCGCAGATGTTCTCGACCGTGGGCACCGACCGGGTGCTGACCGTCGACCTGCACGCCGACCAGATCCAGGGCTTCTTCGACATCCCGGTCGACAACGTCTACGCCTCCCCGCTGCTGCTGGCCGACATCTGGCGCGCGCATGGCACCGACGACATGGTGGTGGTCTCACCCGACGTCGGCGGGGTAGTGCGCGCCCGGGCGATCGCCAAGCGGCTGGACGACGCGGACCTGGCGATCATCGACAAGCGCCGCCCGAAGGCGAACGTGGCCACGGTGATGAACATCATCGGCGACGTCCGCGGCAAGACCTGCGTGCTGGTGGACGACATCGTCGACACCGCCGGCACGCTGTGCGCCGCCGCGGCGGCGCTCAAGGAGCAGGGCGCGACCAAGGTGGTCGCGTACTGCACGCATCCGGTGCTGTCGGGGCCGGCGATCGACAACCTGTCCGGGTCCTGCCTGGACGAGCTGGTCGTCACCGACACCATCCCGCTGTCGGAAGCAGCCCGCGCCTGCAGCACGATCCGGCAGCTCAGCGTCGCCGAGCTGCTGGCCGAGACGATCCGCCGGATCGCATTCGGCGAGTCGGTCAGTTCGCTCTACGTCGACTGACGGCCCCGCGGTTCGGAAAGGCATCCATTGCTCACCTGGTCGCGGGTGAGCGCAATCGCCGCCGCGAGGCGGCACCACGCAAGCAAAGAAGAGAGAGCAATCCAATGGCAACCGAACACAAGATCACGGCATTCGGCCGCGAGGACGCAGGGAAGGGTGCGAGCCGCCGCCTGCGCCGCGCGGGCCGCATCCCGGCCATCGTCTACGGCGGTCACGCCGAACCCGCAAGCGTCGAGCTGGACCACGAGAAGACCTGGCTGGCCAGCCAGAACGAGTGGTTCTATTCCTCGATCCTCACCATGGACGTCGATGGCAAGGCGCAGAAGGTCCTCCTGCGCGACATGCAGCGCCATCCGTACCGCCAGCAGATCATGCACCTGGACTTCCAGCGCGTGAGCGAGAACGAGGCGATCCGCACCGCGGTGCCGCTGCACTTCCTCAACCAGGAAAAGTCGCCGGCCGGCAAGGCCGCGGACGTGGTCATCACCCATGAGCTCAACGAGGTGGTGGTCAGCTGCCTGCCCAAGGACCTGCCGGAGTACATCGAGGTCGACCTGTCCGACTTCGCGCTGGGCGGCATCGTCCACCTGTCGGAGCTCAAGCTGCCGGCGGGCGTGGAGATCCCCGAGCTGAAGCTGGGCAAGGAGCACGACGTCGCCGTGGTGGTCGCCAAGGCCGGCCGCGTGGAACTCGAGGAGACCACGGAGGCCGTGGAAGCCGCCACCGACGTCCCGGCCGCGAAGGTCGACGGCGACGACGCGGCCGCCGACAAGGCCGGCGCGGAGTAACAGGCCGCGACGCCGCCGGCCGGGCCGCACCCGCGGCCCGGCCGGTGCGTGGCCGTTTCGATGGAAGGCCTGCGCCTCATCGTCGGGCTGGGCAATCCCGGCCCCGAGCACGCCAGGACCCGGCACAACGCCGGGTTCTGGTTCGCCGACGCGCTGGCCGCGGCGGCGGGCGGGCGGTTCAGCCTGGAATCGAAGCTGTTCGGCGAAGCCTGCAAGGTGGACGTCGGCGGCCGGTCGCTGTGGCTGCTCAAGCCGGCGACCTTCATGAACCTCTCGGGCAAGTCGGTCACCGCGGCCCTGCGTTACTGGAAGATCGAACCGGAGCAGGCGCTGCTGGCCCACGACGAGCTCGACCTGCCACCGGGCACCGCGCGGCTGAAGTTCGACGGCGGCCATGGCGGCCAGAACGGCCTGCGCGACACGATGCGCCTGCTGGGGCACGGCCGGTTCCACCGATTGCGCGTGGGCATCGGCCACCCCGGGCACAAGGACCGGGTGACGCCCTGGGTGCTGGGCAAGCCGGGGCCGGACGACGAGGCCGCGATCCTGCGCGCCATCGACGATGCGCTCGGCGTGCTGCCGCTGGCGGTCGCCGGCGACTTCAACGAGGCGATGAAACGCCTCCACACGGATAAATAATGGGCATCAGATGCGGCATCGTCGGCCTGCCGAACGTCGGCAAGTCGACCCTCTTCAACGCGTTGACCAAGGCGGGCATCGCCGCGGCCAACTTCCCCTTCTGCACGATCGAGCCCAACGTGGGCGTGGTCCCGGTGCCGGATCCGCGCCTGGGCGCCCTGGCGGAGATCGTCAAGCCGCAGAAGGTCATCCCGACCGCGGTGGAGTTCGTGGACATCGCCGGGCTGGTCGCGGGCGCGGCGTCGGGCGAAGGCCTTGGCAACAAGTTCCTGGCCCATATCCGCGAGGTCGACGCGATCTGCCACGTCGTGCGCTGCTTCGAGAACGACGACGTGATCCACGTGTCCAACCGGGTCGACCCGATCGCGGACATCGAGACGATCGACACCGAACTGGCACTGGCGGACCTGGAATCGGTGGACAAGGCGCTGCAGCGGGCCGAGCGCTCGGCCAAGACCGGCGACAAGGACGCCAGGGCCCGGGTCGAGGTGCTGGCGCGGGTCCGGGACGGCCTGGACGCCGGCCGGCCGGCGCGGGCCCTGGGCTTGTCCGAGGACGACCGCGCCATGGTGCGCGACCTGTTCCTGCTGACCCTCAAGCCCGTGATGTACGTGGCCAACGTGCTGGAGGACGGCTTCCGCGACAACCCGCACCTGGACGCGGTGCGCGCCCGGGCCGGGGGCGAAGGGGCCGAGGTGGTCCCGGTCTCCGCCGCGATCGAGGAGGAGCTGAGCCAGCTCGAGGACGCCGACCGCGACGACTTCCTGGCCTCGATGGGGCTGGACGAGCCCGGCCTGAACCGGGTGATCCGGGCGGCCTACTCGCTGCTGGGGCTGCAGACCTACTTCACCGCCGGCGTGAAGGAAGTGCGGGCCTGGACGGTCCGGGGCGGATCGACCGCCCCCCAGGCGGCTGCCGTGATCCACACCGATTTCGAGAAGGGCTTCATCCGGGCCGAGACCATCGGTTACGAGGACTTCATCCGTTACCGGGGCGAGGCGGGTGCCCGCGACGCCGGCCGCCTGCGCCTGGAGGGCAAGGAATACCGGGTGCAGGAGGGCGATGTCCTGCACTTCCGCTTCAACGTCTGAACAGCGGCCAGGGACGAACGGAGCGTTGACATGAATCGCGCAACCCGCCAAAATCGCGGGCTGTTTCACTCCGGCACGAACCGCCCCTGACCAGGGTCTCCCGCCGGTTGCCACAAGACCGGAGGGATACCCAAGCGGCCAACGGGGGCAGACTGTAAATCTGCTGGCTTACGCCTTCGGTGGTTCGAATCCACCTCCCTCCACCAACCGGTTCCGCATGTCGCGGGAGTAGTTCAACGGTAGAACCTCAGCCTTCCAAGCTGATGGTGCGGGTTCGATTCCCGTCTCCCGCTCCACTGCTGCTCTTCCATTGAAGTTCCCGCGATACGCAACGACAAAATCCGCTCACGTAGCTCAGTCGGTAGAGCACCTCCTTGGTAAGGAGGAGGTCGATGGTTCGATTCCATTCGTGAGCACCACATCCCAAACACCGTTAGTGAGACGCAGCCATGGCAAAGGGTAAGTTCGAGCGCACCAAGCCCCACGTGAACGTGGGCACGATCGGCCACGTGGACCACGGCAAGACGACGCTGACGGCGGCGCTGACGAAGATCGGCGCGGAGCGTTTCGGCGGCGAGTTCAAGGCGTACGACGCGATCGACGCGGCGCCGGAGGAGAAGGCGCGCGGGATCACGATCTCGACGGCGCACGTGGAATACGAGAGCCCCACGCGCCACTACGCGCACGTGGACTGCCCGGGCCACGCCGACTACGTCAAGAACATGATCACGGGTGCGGCGCAGATGGACGGCGCGATCCTGGTGTGTTCGGCCGCGGACGGCCCGATGCCGCAGACGCGCGAGCACATCCTGCTGGCCCGCCAGGTGGGCGTGCCGTAC
>JAKFFJ010000081.1:0-3779 GCA_036675265.1 Luteimonas sp. | reverse complement strand
GGGATTGGCGATCACCACGCCCGGGATCAGGTCCATCCGCGCCGTCGGTGCGAACGCACCGCGACGGTTCTGCAGCAGCTGGCCGTCGCGCACCATCGCGCCGAGGCGCTTGCTCAACGCGTCAAAACGATCCGGCGCGGTCAGTGCGAGTTTTTCCGCCAGCGCGTCGGCTTCCATCGGGCCGTCGTTGGCCGCGAGGACCTGCAGGATCATTTCGCGGCTGGCAATGGGTTGTTCGTAGCGCGAAGCCTCGCGCGCCGCGAACGGATCGGCGCCGCGCTTCGATGGAGGCGGCGAAGCGGGATGACGCGCGCCGGAACGTGGCGCATCCGGCGACTTGCGTGACCGGGGCGGTGCAGCGTCGCGCGCAGGCGCAGGCGCCGCGGTTTTGCCGGCGCCGCCACCCATGGCGCGCGCCAGGCCCGGATCAGGCAGCCATCCGGGCAACTTGCTGGGGGCTTTCTTCGGTGCCGCGCGTCCGCGCGCACCACTGTCGCCACGTGAGGGACCGGGCGTGCCCGGGGTCTTTCCGCCGCGGCTCGTGCCGCGCTTGCTGGGGGTCTTGGCCATGCGCCGATGGTACAGGGCGCCCGTGCACGCATTGTCGGCATCGCGGGTCGATACCGTTTGTCAGCACCGGATTGACGGCGACGCGGTGCGTGCGCGTCAGGGGCTCATGGTCACGCCGCGTCGCTTCGCGAGCATGCGCAGGTCGTAGTCCGATTGCAGCTTGAGCTTGGCGTAGATGTTGCTTCGATGCGCGTATGCGGTCTTGTTGCTGATGCCGACAGTCACGGCCACGCGCGACACCGAATGCCCGCGCGCCAGCAACAGGAACACCTGCGCCTCGCGGCTGGTGAGTTCCGGCAGGCGCTCCTCGTCGCTGATCGACTGGCTGGAGGCATGCCCGCGCACGTCATGCCCGAGGTAGCGCTCGCCGCGCTCCACCGCGCGGATCGCATCGACCAGTTCGTCCGGGCCGGAGCGCTTTGTGACATAGCCGCGGGCGCCAGCGGACAGCGCATCGTGGACGTACAACGCGCCCTCATGCATCGTCAGCACAACGATCGCCAGTTCCGGGCGTTGCGCCAGCAGGTGGCGGATCATCACCAGGCCATCGCCGTCCGGCAGCGACAAATCGAGCACCAGCACATCGCAGGTCGAGGTCAGCAACCACGCCGCCAGCTCCTGCGCGCTGCCGACCTCGGCGGTGACGGTCCAGCCCGGTTCCAGCTCCAGCAGTTGCTTGAAGCCGGCCCTGACGATGGGATGATCGTCGACAAGCACAATCTTGAGGGGCGGCATGGACAGGCCTGGGCTACAGCGGGGATCCCGCATTGAAACGCACCGCCCGGCCCGGCGTCGAGCCGAATTTGCTTGGCTGCTCGCTTATCCGATCGTGTGGGTGGCGCTGTTCGCGGGCTCGACGGTGTACTGGTTCCTGCCGGCGGGCTTGCGGATGGGCGCGCTCTGGCTGGTGCCGCAACGGCACTGGTGGAAGCTTGCGGTGGTCGAATGGGCCGCCATCCTCGCCCTGAGCCTGGCGCGCGATGCCTACCAGACGCCGCTGGCGCTGATCAGCTCGACCCTGCTGCCGTGGGGGATCTACGCCGGCGTGATCGTCCTGGTCGGCCGTCAGTCACCGACGGCTTCGGACCTGAAAGCCATCCCGCGGGTACTGCTGTGCGGTGTGCTGGCCGCGCTGCTGAATTCCGGCGCCTTGACGGCGATCGAATGGTTCGACAGCGGCAGCGTCCCCCGCAACGTGGGCCACATGCTGTTCGCATTCACGGTGGGCGACTTCATCGGCGTGCTCATCGTCGCGCCGCTGCTGATGGCTTTGCGCGATCGCGTCCTCCGCCGCAGCGACAGCTGGCGCGCGCTGCTGGCCGACGGCTGGGTGTTCGCGCCACTCATCGTCGCGGCCGCCACCCACTTCCTGCCGTTGCCGCCAGGCACCAAGTACCCGCTGGTCTACGCCATGTTTCCGCTGTTCTGGCTCGCGTTCCGCTCGGGCTGGCGACCGACGTCGGTGGCCCTCGCCGGGCTGACCGCGGGCTTCCACCTCGTCGACCCGTCGCTGCTCGGCAACTGGCGCCCGGGGCAGTTGCAGCTGATGGTCGCGGGCGCCGGCACCGGCGCGCTGCTGCTGGGCCTGGCGCGCGACTCGTTGAACACGCAGGCGCGCGCGCTCGCCGCCACCGTCGAAATGCTGTCGATCCGCAGCAAGGCGCTCACCCACGTCGCCGAACGCCTGACCTCGCAGCAGGAGGACGAACGCCGCCGCATCGGCGCGGAACTGCATGACCAGCTCGGCCAGGACATGACCGCGATCGCCACCCGCCTGCGCGTGCTGATGCGTACCCGCGAAAACCCGGCGCTGGTCGACAGCGGCCTGCAGGCGATCCAGGGACTCGTCGATGACGCACATACGCACCTGCGCAACGTCATCCACGAACTGCATCCGCTCGCGCTCGATCGCTTCGGCCTCGCCCGCGCCCTGGCCGAAGGCCCGCTCGCGGCGATGGCCCGCGACGCCGGCGTCGACTACCACTGCGACATCCGCGGCGACGTCGACAAACTGCCGCCGCCGATCGCCACCGCGCTGTACCGCATCTGCCAGGAAGCGGCCACCAATTGCGTGCGCCACGGCTGCGGCGGCCGCGTCGAGATCTGTCTGTCGCTGACGCCGTCCGAGTACTGCGACGAGCTGGTGCTGAAGATCGAAGACGATGCTGGCGAAATCGAGATCGACCCCGCGCGCCCGGGACACGGCCTGCAGGGCATCCGCGACCGCGCCAACGCCATCGGCGCCGACTATTACTTCCATCGCGAATCCGGGCATCCGCGGCATTGGCTGCAGTTGCGGGTCTACAAGGCGGAAGCCCGCGCCTAGCCCGGTTATCGGCGTGCGGATGCCGGGTTGGGTGCGCAGGCGTGCGCCCTTGCCCTTGCTGTCAGTGCTCCACGATCCCCAGTTCGTCTAGTGCCGCCTGCATCGCCTGCTGCGCACCAGCACTCAAGGTCTCGTGGTCGAGCGCGAAGCGGATGGTCGCTTCGATCAGCCCGAGGTGGCTGCCGCAATCGAAGCGCATGCCCTGGAAGCGATAGGCGAGTACCGGGCGTTCCTCCAACAGCGCGGCGATCGCATCCGTGAGCTGGATCTCGCCGCCCTTGCCCGGAGGCGTCTGCGCCAGCAGGTCGAAGATGCGGCTGTCCAGCACGTAACGGCCCACCACCGCGAGGGTGCTCGGTGCCTGTTCCGGCGCGGGCTTCTCCACCATCGCCCGCACCTGGCCCGAACGACCGTCGAAATGGGGGGCATCGACGATGCCGTAACTGCCGGTCATGGCGCGCGGCACGTCTTCCACCGCCACCACGCTGGCGCCGTTGAGTTGCGCCAGGTCGGCCATCTGCTTCAGCGCGCCCTCGCCTTGGCGGTTCCAGATCAGGTCGTCGGGCAGCATCACCGCAAACGGCTCGTCGCCGACCACGGCCTGCGCGCACAGCACGGCATGCCCCAGGCCCAGGGCTTCGGTCTGGGTGACGAACACCGCGCGCACGTGCGGCGGCAGGATGTTGCGGATCAGCGCGAGCTGTTCGTGCTTGCCCGACGCCTCCAGCTTCTGCTCGAGTTCGTAGGCCTTGTCGAAGTAGTCGGCCACCGCATGCTTGTAGCGGTTGGTGACGAAGATCAGCGTGTCACAGCCCGCCTCGATCGCCTCGTCGACCGCGTACTGGATCAGCGGCTTGTCGACGATCGGCATCATCTCCTTCGG